>CAVQZU010000031.1:0-30548 GCA_963718485.1 uncultured Acidobacteriota bacterium | reverse complement strand
GGTCGTTACCGCCAGTTCCGTAAGTGCCCGCATTATTGCGGCGGGTATCGTGGTGGCATTTTGCTATTTTGCTTCCAGCATACTGGTCACGCTGCTGATGGCCGTGCTGCTGGCGTATTTTCTCGATCCGGTAGTCACCTGGATGGAAAAAATGCGCATACCGCGGGCGCTGGGATCGTTGCTGATGGTCCTGTTTACGCTGTCGATGCTGGCGTTTCTGGGATGGTCGCTCATGCAGCGGGTGGACCAATTCAGCCGCGACTGGCCGAAGTACCGTGCGCCGCTGCGGGCGGTGTCGGTGGATTTCGAAGGCCGCTTGGAGAGGCTCGAGGCGCGCGTATCAGAAATCGAGCCGGGAACGCCCGGCCCGCGCCTGTTGACGGTCAGCGATCCTCATCCGGTGCGAACCGCGCTGGTGGGGAGGCTGAGTTCCTTGTATGCTTTTTTGTTCGCTGCGACCTTCATGCCGTTCCTGGTGTTTTTCATGCTGGCGGCGAAGCGGCAGGTGTGGCACGCCACGATGCAATTGTTTCCGGCGGCGGAGCGCACCGAGGTCAAGGATGCGCTCGCCGACGTCACGCAGGTGCTGCGGAGCTATCTAATGGGCACGGCGCTGGTGGGTCTCATTCTGGTGATTGCCAGCTGGCTGTTTTTTATGGCCCTGGGACTGGATTTTCCATTCCTCACGGGTCTCGTGTCGGGTCTATGCAATCTGGTGCCATACCTGGGCGCGGTGATGTCCTGGATTCCACCGCTGTTCATCGGGCTCAAGCAATATCACACCCTGACGCCGTACCTGGGCATCTTCACGATGCTGACGCTTTTTCACATTGTGACGGCGAATTTGCTGATCCCGGCGCTGGTGGGATGGCGCGTGCGATTGAACGCGCTGGCTCTCACGGTGTCCTTGCTCTTTTGGGGATGGCTGTGGGGTGCGATGGGTCTGATCCTGGCCATACCCATTACGGCCGTTTTCAAGGTGATTTGTGATCACGTCGAGCGTCTGCAGCCAGTGGGACGCTGGCTGAGCGCCTAGCGCGGTGCTCAAACCAGCGGGATTCGGTGGATTTCCGCAAGCTGCGCCAGCAGCGAATCCTTATCTTCTGTTTCCTGAAACATGCGGATGGCGGCAATTCCCGCGGCTCCGGAACGGATGCAATCCGCCGCAGTCAATTCGTTTACGCCACCGATGGCAATCACCGGAATTTTCGCAGCGCGACCTACGTCTTCCAATAGCGAAAGGCTTTGCGGAGGTCCGAACGAACGTTTGGAGGGTGTGTCAAAGACCGGTCCAAAGAAAACGTAACTGGCGCCGGCCTTCTCCGCCGCGAGAGCCTGTTCGACGCTGTGGCAGGAAACGCCAATCAAGAAGCCCGGCGGCGCATTTTCGCCGCGGCACCAATTGACCGCTTCATCGGCGGGCAGCGATTCCCGACCAAGATGCACGCCGGCGGCGTCCACCGCAAGAGCCACATCGAGGCGGTCGTTTACGATGACGCGCGCCGAAGCATCACTTTGCTTGATGATATGAAGAACCTGGCGCGTGAGGTTGGCCAGCTCGCGCGTTGCCAAGTCCTTCTCGCGGACTTGCACAAAATCGACGCCGGCAATGACGGCATTGCGGATTTTAGCCAGGATATCGGTCGGGCTGCTGCTCGGGATCCTGTGACGATCGGTCACATAGAAGATCGCCGGCTGCGGGCCGCGTTCCGGTAGATGTAGGGACGTCATGGAGACTCCGGTGCCGAACTTCAGGTGCGGGTCGGAACGATTGAGGCGGCACGGGTCGAGCTGCGGCGAAAGGCGCCGATGGACAAAAGCACGTTCATGAATCCGAGCCCGGAAACGGCGCCCCGCAGGAAGGGATTTTTCACGAACATCCCCAGAAGCGGATATTGATAGAGGAAATAGTTGGTCTCCCAAAGTTCCAACCAGGGTACCAGGATCAACACCAGTCCGAGTTCGAGCCAAAACAGGAGGATCACAACACGCATCAGGCGATTTAACATCGACCTACGATTATGGGAGATTATCGCCAGGCTGGCAACCGGCGGGAGCGAGCAGTCGCGGTCTGAATTTGGATGGAATCGAGAATCACTTTCGATTCTGGCGATGTTCTTCCTGCAACGGCTTCCTGCCCGCGCACCATGCCAATTCACGCCGTTTCCCATGACCATCCGAGCAAAGCCAATCGCGCCGGGCCACGTGGGCTGTGTTTCCAGCTCGAGCTGCTTGTTTCGACCGGTCTTGCCGTGCGCAGTCGATGGCCCGCAGAAATCTGGCGTGTAATGGGTTCGTGGGAGGGGCTTGAGATTGCCGGAACACCCCGCCGGGAGCGAGAATCCCGAAGGTCTCCCGATAGAGCAGGCGCTGTCGGCGGTGCGGGAGGTGCTGGATCGCGAAACTCGAAACCGGCAAAGGCCCGGGCGCGCCCTGACTTCAGCGGCGCCAGAAGCCTTTCCTCAGCGGTGCCCAGATCGAGAATGCGTTTGGCATCCGGCGGCACGAACTCGAACCGAGCGGCTTCGCCTTGGATGCCGCTTGGGCAATCGCATCGGCCCGGCGCAAGTAATCCCGGGTGTGCTTGGCTAAGGGCCACGTGGTGGACTTCGGACGAGCCTATTTGCCGGAGCGTCCATAGATTCAGTTAGAGGGCCGGCGAGGACTCCGCTCGGGGTGGGAGAGCAGCAATGGACCACGCAGAGATCAAGAAAATATCGAAGGCGCTGGCCGACGAGACGAGGCTGAAGATCTTTGAGGCCATTGCGGCGAGCGAGCATATGAACTGCGGCGAGATCGTTTGCCTGCGGGGCGTGACCCCGGCAACGGTTTCGCACCATCTGAGAATTCTTAGCGAGGCGGGACTGATTACGTGCAAACGTGAAGGGCAATTCGTGTACAGCGAGGCTGTGCCGGAGACGATCGCGGCCTACTCGCGAGTCCTGGTGAAAATCGCGCGGGGGAAGAAGGTCGCGGGACGACGTTGAATGGCGATTCAGGGCGCAGCTGGCGACGAAGTTCGAGCGCCGGAAGCCCCCGGGCCATCCCGTGCGCCAGTCCGGGACGCGCCCTGCTTCCAGCGAGAAATGATGTTCAGCTACCACCATGCCGCAGCTTGGGCGCGGGCTAGAGTTGCGACGCCGCTACCGGATTGCGCAGCGTGGCGATGTTGCTGACGCTGACCTCGACTAGGTCGCCGGGGACGATCGGACCTACACCGCCCGGGGTGCCGGTGGCGATTACGTCGCCGGGCTCAAGGGTCATGACCTGGGTGATCCAGTAGAGCAGGAAGTCGATGGGGAAAATCATTTCGCCGATGGGGGCGGACTGCTTGGTTTCGCCGTTGACGCGCGTTTCAACTTTGGTTTCAGCAGACGGGTGATCGGTTTCAACCACGGGGCCGAAGGGGCAGAAGGTGTCGAAGCCTTTCCCGCGGATCCACTGCAGGTCGGCACGCTGGAGGTCGCGGGCGGTCACGTCGTTGAGCGCGGTGTAGCCAAGAATATAGGGTTTTACGTCTTCGCCTGGGCTTAGGTGGTAGCAGCGCTTGCCGATCACGATCCCGATTTCGCCTTCATATTCGACTCGCTGCGAAATCACCGGCAGCACGATCGGGTCTTCCGGAGCGAGGATCGAGGAGGGCGGCTTGAGAAAGATGACCGGCTCTTTCGGAACCGGATTGTTGAATTCCTTGACGTGCTCGTGATAATTCCGGCCGACGCCCACGATTTTCGACGGGACCACCGGCGGCAGGAACTTCACCTGGTCGGCAGCCCATTTGCGCCCGGTGCGCTCGCGGGGGCCGAAGAAACCGCCTCGGATTTCCAAGACGGAACCGTTCTCAACAATGCCATCGAACGTTTGGGCGTGCACTTCATTGCCCGAACGGCCTACATCTTTAATCGAAAACTCGAGAGGTTGAACGCGGCAGAGTTTCATTGTCGATAGTGAACCGCATGATGCGCCGAACGGCGACCCGGCGCAATGGTATGCCTCCTGGCGTGAAAAATCATTCCCACGACCCAAGATAACACGGCTGCGACACCGTAGAGCACTCCGCCCTCGATCAGGGCTTCGAGCGGGGTGCGCAGCACTTCGAATAAATTGCGGAAGTAGAAGCCGGCGATGTCGTATCCCGCGACGAACAATACCCAGCCGATAATTCCGGCGGCGAACATCTGGGCTGGGCGCGTGATGTACCAGACGAGCGGAATCAGCAGCAAGATCACGAACAGGCCGTAGGAAGCGGCGTTGCGCTCAAGCGCGTAGGGTTCGAGCTTCGGGAAGCGATTGGCGGCGACAAGCGTGGCGATCATGACCAGGTTCAGAAACGCGCCGAGATAGACGCCCATCCAAAGAGCGGGCCTTGAGGGTCGCACATCCGCAAGCGCGCGCGCGGCGGTTTCGATGGGATTGGTGGCTTCGCCCGGTTCGAGCGGCGAAAAACGGGGAATCTTGTCGATCATTTTTTTCATTCCTATTCCAACTACGGGGTTGGCTGGCTTTCCGCCGGCATAGTACCGGAAACGGCGGCGCTGGCGAGGCTCTCGTTGCCAGAGCGGTCGACGGCGGTGACGCTGTAGAAATACGTGGGGCCAGGCACGGTATTCATATCCTGAAACGCAGGCGTAGGCAACAAATCGTTGTTGAGACGTGTGCCCTGAACTCCCGCCTGCTCGCTTCGATAGACGTTGTAGCCAGCCAGATCGGTTTCAGGGCTGATGGCCCAGGAGAGCTCGAGGTGGGCGTGCTGGCCGGCCGGCACCGGGACGAACACTACGACCAGGCCCTGCGGGGCGGCCGGAGGAAACATGTCGCGCGCAAGAATCGTGAGGCGATTTGAATCCGCGGATTCGATTTCTTGTCCGGCAAGCTGCACGACGCTGCGGACAGAATAGGTATAGGCGTTGCCAAACTGGACTTGGGCATCGAGGTAAGCGGGCAATTGCGCTTCGGCCATCTTGATGAGCTCAGGAGCGGGTTGCGAGGCTCGAGCTTGGGTCGAGGCAGTCGAGGGCGACTCGGCTCGGTAGATTCGGTACGAGACGATGGCTGGAGCCGGACCGACGGGGGTCTTTGCCGGAGGCGTCCAGGCGAGCTGGATGCCGGAGTGGGTGACTTCGGCCCTCAAGTCCTCGATCGGATCAGGAAGCGGATCCAGGCGCAAGGCTGCAACATTTGAAGGGAGCGATTCCTTTTTTTCCGAGAGGCGCGTGCGCACGGCGTAGAGCGCGACGCTGTTCGGATGCTGCGAAAAATCTTCGGGCTGAAGAGCGTCAAGGTAGCGGAAGCGGCCCTGCGCGGTGTAGTTGCTGACCATCGCGGGCGGAATGGTAACCAGAGGCCTCGTCGGCACCGGAGCTGAATTTTTCGCAGCTGCGGCTGGTGCGGCGGTTGCGGGAGCGGGCGCAAAGTCGCGGAAAATTTCGATGCCGGGAGATTGATCAAGCGATTTGCGGTCGGCAGTTTCGGTAGGAAGGGTGAAGGTCAGAGCCGCGCTGTTGCCGACTTGCTCGGCCGCGAGGTCGGATACGGCCAGGGGAACCGGCGGCTTGCGCTCGACCGGCTCGCCGGGAGAAGCGCAGCCGATCAGAACGGCAGCGCAGGTAAAAACGGCGCAAGGGAAATGAAGCAGAGACAGTCGCTCGAGAATTCGCGGGATCCGGGGCGCTGGTTCCCCTTGGAAGTTGTCCATGCGCGTTTTCTAGAGGATGTAGCGGCTCAGATCCTGGTCCTTCACGATGTTGGCGAGCTGTTTTTGCACGTAGGCGGCGTCGACCTTCACGGTTTTCTTTTTCAGTTCGGGGGCCTCGAAGGAAATTTCTTCGAGGACCTTTTCGAGAATGGTGTGCAGGCGGCGCGCGCCGATGTTTTCGGTTTGCTCGTTGACCATGGCGGCGAAGCGGGCGATGCTGGCGATGGCGTCATCGCTGAAGGAGAGCTTTAGCGATTCGGTATCGAGCAGCGCGATGTATTGCTTGATGAGCGCATTTTTGGGCTCGGTGAGGATGCGGATGAAATCGGCCTCGGAGAGCGAGCTGAGTTCGACGCGGATCGGGAAGCGGCCCTGCAGCTCGGGAATGAGATCCGAGGGCTTGGTAGTGTGGAAGGCCCCCGCGGCGATGAAAAGAATGTGGTCGGTGCGGACCATGCCATAGCGGGTGTTTACCGTGGTGCCTTCGACGATGGGGAGAATGTCGCGCTGGACGCCTTCGCGCGATACGTCGGGGCCGTGGCCGCTTTCGCGGCCGGCGATTTTGTCGACTTCGTCGATGAAGAGAATACCCATCTGCTCGACGCGGTCGACGGCGATGCGCGTGACCTGGTCCATATCGATGAGGCGATTTTCTTCTTCTTGAATGAGGTAGTCGAAGGCTTCCGAGACCGTCATTTTGCGCTTCTTTTTCTGCTGGCCGAACATGCCCGAGAGCATGTCCTTTACGTTGATGTCCATTTCCTCGACGCCCTGATTGGTGACGATTTCGAAGGAGGGCATGGAGCGTTCGCGGACCTCGACTTCGACCAGGCGCTGATCGAGCTTGCCTTCGCGAAGCTGAGCGCGGAGCTTGTCGCGGGTGCGCACGGCCTGCTCGCGACGCTGCGCTTCGGCGCCCGGCGCGCTTTCGGCGGGCAGAGGAGAGGAGGGGAGAAGCAAATCGAGCAGGCGCTCCTCGGCGGATTGTTCGGCGCGCTCGGCGACCTCGTCGAGCTTTTCCTCGCGCACCATGTCGATCGAAGTTTCGACGAGGTCGCGGACCATGGATTCGACGTCGCGGCCGACGTAGCCGACTTCGGTGTATTTCGAGGCTTCGACCTTCACGAAGGGCAGCCTGCCAGGCGCGCCAGGCGCCGAGCGATTTCGGTTTTGCCCACGCCGGTGGGGCCGATCATCAGGATATTTTTCGGCAGAATTTCTTCGGCCAGCTCGGGCTGAAGCTTCTGGCGGCGCACGCGATTGCGCAGCGCGATGGCCACGGCTTTTTTCGCGGCGTTCTGGCCGACGATGTATTTGTCGAGCTCGACGACGATTTCGCGCGGCGTGAGTTCGTCGAATGAAGGGATCGGCTCGGCTTCAGCCGGAGGCTGGTCGCCCGACAAATAGATCACCATATCTTTATCCTTCTCTTTTTCGCTCATAGCTCTTCGATGCTGAAATTGGCGTTGGTGAATATACAGATTTCGCTGGCGATGCGCATGGATTCCTGCGCGATTTCCTTGGCGCTCAGCTTGGTGTTTTTCAGAAGCGCTCGCGCGGATGCGAGTGCGTAGGGCCCACCGGAGCCGATGGCGGTAATGCCGTCATCGGGCTCGATGACATCCCCATTGCCGGAAAGCAGAAAGGTGCTTTTGGCGTCGGCGACGATCAACAGGGCTTCGAGGTGGCGAAGGGAACGGTCGGTGCGCCATTCCTTCGCCAGTTCGACGGCGGCGCGGGGCAGGTTGCCGTGATACTCCTGCAGCTTGTTTTCGAAACGGCCGAACAGCGAGAGCGCGTCGGCGGTGCTGCCGGCGAATCCGGCTAGGATTTTGTCGTTGTAGAGGCGCCGAGTTTTCTTCGCGTTGTGCTTGATGACGCCCTCGCCCATGGTGACCTGGCCATCGGCGGCGAGTACAACTTTGTTGTCCTTGCGGACGCAGAGCACAGTGGTGCTGCGTATCCGCTGTCTATTTTGCTCAATTGGCATTCGGCCATTATACCGCGTCGGGGAAAGGAAGGAAGTGAGAGGCCGCACGCCTAAGTCGCAACTCTACCGAGCGTAGAAACCATCCTTGTCTGGATGGCCATGTGGGAGGCTATAACGGGTTTCGGGGCCATCCAGGTGGAAGCAGGCTCGCTGCCTCAGGAATTTTCTGCTTCGTGTGTTTCCTACCAAAGGACTCTAAGCATGCTAGAATCCCGCCCGCAACGCGTGTCTTGGGGGAGAAATGAAGAGCACATTTTCGAGTCTCGGATGGGATGCGGTGCTGTCGCGCAGGGAGTTGCTAAACGGCGCCTCGGTGGGCGCTGCGGCTTCGCTGGCGGGGGCGCTGCTTCCGGCCTGGGGACATACGGAACGGGGGAGAAATTCATTCGCGGAGGCCGTTTCGGCCGAAGGCCGGGCGGCGCAGGAACCGGCGAAGAACGCGAGTATTGATCCGGAGCATATTTTTGTGCCGAAGGCGGTGAAAAATCCGATCACCGTGGTGACCGAACCGGTGATGGGGTCAAGTATCCCGCTCGAGCTGAGTTACGTGGAGACGGTGGATGGGATGTACGCCCCGGTGGGAGTGCGTAAGCCGGCGGGGAACGGGCCGTTTCCGTTTGTGGTGTTTGCGCATATGAATGGCGGGATGGGTGCGCAGTGGATTCGCGAGTGGACGCAGTACGGGAGCTGGACGCTCGAGCAGTTTCTGAAGGCTGGTTACGCGGTGGCCTGGATGCGGTATCGCGCCGAAGTCGGCAAAGACCCGGTTTACGGGGCGGCGCTCAAAGAAGGAATGCGGGAAGGGCGGCAGATTTTCAGCCGCGCACCGCTAGAGTACGACGACGCGATCTCGATTATCAAGTGGGTGAAGACGCTGCCGTATGCCGATCCCGAGCGCGTGGGCTATGTGGGATTAAGCCACGGCGGGGAAATGCTGATGAAGATCACCTCGGAGTATCACGGATTGCGGGCGGGGATTGCGAGCGAGCCCGCTTCGATCGATTTTCTGGCGCGGCGGCCGATGCCGCGTGATCCGAATGCACCGTCGGTGCCGGAAACGTTCAAAGTGAACACGCCGGACATGCAGAAAGAGGCGGTGGAAAGACTGCGAGGGCAAATCGATATGGCGGTGGCGATGGAACGGATCAACGCGATCCAGACGCCGATTCGGGTGCAGGGGCGCGACAGGGACCATAACCAGGCGGTGTTCCGGCTGAATTACGAGTTACTGAAGGAAGCGAATAAAGAAGTCGTATGGACTTCCTACGATCACGACCAGCATGGATTTATTTTTGTGCGGCGCAACCAGCTGGGAGTTTATGTGCCGGACCCGATTCAGGCGCAGGTGATCAAGGATTCGATAGCCTATATGAATGAACATCTAAAGGCCTAGCGCGTTCGGGTTCGATCGAGTGACAGGCCCGGGGTGCCCAGTCCGCAGGCTTTGGCTGTCAGGCCCTTTGATTCCCCGCCGGCCGTAGTCTGCCCTGGGCGGTCCTCCGGGCAGGGCCGAGAGTGGCGATGATGGCGCTCGGGGAGGTGTCCTGGGAGGCTCTAAGCGATCTTGCCGCTGCCTTCCCGCCAGGAACCGCCCCAGGCTCCCATTCCGCAGCTGGGCGCTTGCTGGAACAGCGGCGAGGTTTTAATCCTTCGGGTTGGTGGCGAAGACCGAGAGCTCGGGAATGAAGCCGCGATCGTCCATCTCGAGCGCTGTCTTTACGGCGTAGGCGATTTCCTCGCCTCGCAATTTCGTGTCGTTGATATTTTGAGACAAGCCCGCCGTTTGGAAGAAATTCGTCAGCACTTCACTCGGATTTACCAGAATCACGCGGATGTTGTATTGGCGCAGCTCGGAGCGCCAGCATTCCGTCATGCCGCGGAGGGCGAATTTGCTGGCGTAGTAGGCCGTGCCGTTGGCGGCGCCGCGCAGGCCGGCGGTGGAGGAGATGTTGACGATGTTGCCGCGCTGCTTTTTCACGAAGTGCCTGGCGGCTTCGCGAGCCATGAGCATCGCGCCGGTGACGTTGGTGGCGAACACCGCTTCGAATTCCTTGCGGTCGAAATCGACGAGGTTCTTGAAGATGCCCACGCCGGCATTGTTCACGAGAACGTCGAGATCGCCGAATTTTTCCAGCAGCTCGCGATAGGTGCGCACGACGTCGGATTCGATGGAAACATCCGCGTGAATTGGATGCGCGCCGAGTTGGCGGGCGGCTTCGGCCAGGCGCTTTTCGTCACGGCCGGTGATGGCCACGCGCGCGCCGCTGGCGGCGAGGGTTTGGGCTATGGCGCGTCCGATGCCGCTGCTGCCGCCTGTAATGAGTGTCCTTGCGTTCTTCAGGTTCATGGTTCCTCCGAGGTGCTTTTGCGACTTGAGATATTGCCACATTACCGGCGCGATGGCTAAAACGACTCTCTTCGCGGGCGGCGAAGGCCGACAAGAAGATCAGGTTTCTGGACCAGGGTGTGTTCGCCCGGGCTGAAAGCCAACCAAGTCAAGTGCGCCGGCAAGACGCCGGTGTTACAAATTGCCGCTGAGCCCAATGCGGAATCTGCCGGCCGCGCGGATGATTTTCCTGATTTCATGTGGCGCTATTGACGGCTGGGCGATTTCCGTTGACCATGTTCATTCTCGTCGAGGGCCCAGATGCAACGCGTTCTTTCCAGCTACAGATACATCAAGCAGGCGCTTACCCCGGCGGTGCTGGCGGAAATTGCCGGGGCCGGGATTCAGAGCATCGAGGTGTTTTGCGCGCCGGGACATTTTGGCTATCGCTCATCCGCGACAGTGCGCGAGTTCGCCCATGCCCTTCAGGATCGTCGGCTGCAGCTTCATTCGCTGCACGCACCTACCGAGCGAGACCTGGCGCCGGGACGCGAGAGCGGCGTGCCAATTTCGATCTGTGATCCCGAGCGGATTCGTCGCGTCGATGCGGTGGATGAAGTGAAGCGCGCGCTCGAAGTAGCCGAGCGGATTCCTTTTCACTTTCTGGTGCAGCATCTGGGGCACAGCCACGAAACGATGGATGCCCGGAAGCTGGATGCGGCGTTCAATTCCCTCGAGCATCTTTCCATTTTCGCGAAAGAACGAGGTGTGACCATTGCCCTTGAAAATACGCCCAGCGAGATTGGATCTCCCGAGTCGCTGTGCCAGCTGATCAAGGAAACTCATCTGCGCGATTTGAAGCTTTGCTTCGATATCGGGCACGCGCATATGGAGCAGGGCGTGGAGAAAAGCTTCGGGGCCATGGCCGAGCGCATCGTAACCACGCACATTCACGACAATCACGGCGAAAAGGACGAGCATCTGCTGCCTTTTGAAGGCTCGATCGACTGGGACGCGGCTCTGGGAGCGCTGGCAGGGCTGCCGCAGGCTCCTGATCTGGTGCTCGAGTTGAAGGAACAGCCCACCGGGAAGCCGTCGCTGGACGAAATTCGCGAGGCCTTCGACAAGCTGGAGGAGCATTCCGAGGGCCGCCGGGCGCAATCGGCTTAATACATGAGTTCCGAGAGCACACCCACTATCGCCATTGAGCAAGCTGGAGAACACTCCGGTGGCAGCGTCAGGATTCGCGGCTGGCTCTACAACCTACGCGAATCGGGCAAGCTGCTGTTTCCGATTTTTCGCGACGGGACCGGCTTGCTGCAGGGAGTGGTTTCGCTGCAGGGAAATCCTGAAGCGTTCGGCGCATTGAAAGGGTTGACGCAAGAGTCCAGTGTGATGGTCACTGGAAAGATTCAAGCCGAACCGCGTGCACCGGGCGGCTATGAGATTCACGTGAGCGGCGTCGAGGTTGTGCAGCGCGTTTCCCAATCGGAGCCTTATCCCATCCAGCTGAAGGAACACGGCGTGGATTTCCTGCTCGACCAGCGGCATCTGTGGATACGCACGCCACGGCAAGCGGCCATCCTGCGCATTCGGGCTGAGGTCGAACGGGCGGCACGCAATTACCTGGACGGCCAGGGCTACACGCTGACCGACGCACCGATTTTCACGCCCGCGGCCTGCGAGGGCACGTCGACGCTGTTCGAAGTGAATTACATCGATGAACAGAAGGCCTATCTCACGCAATCGGGACAACTCTACGTGGAAGCGACGGCCGCTGCGCTCGGGAAGGTGTACACGTTTGGCCCCACGTTTCGCGCAGAAAAATCGAAAACGCGGCGGCATCTTACCGAGTTTTGGATGCTGGAGCCGGAGGCTGCTTACGCGCACCTCGAGGATATGATCCAGCTGGGCCAGGGGCTGGTGAGCGCGGTTGTGCAGTCGGCGGTGAATCATCGCGCGCCCGAGCTCGCCACGCTGCAGCGCGACCTGAGAACGCTTGAGAAAATCACCCCGCCTTTTCCCCGGATAACCTACGACGAAGCGATCGACGTGCTGCAGCGGGACGGCAATCCCACCAAGTGGGGCGACGACTTCGGCGGAGACGAGGAAACGATTCTTTCGCGGCAGTTCGAGAAGCCGGTGATCATTCATCACTATCCCAGCTCGATGAAGCCTTTTTATATGGCGCGGGATGCGGCGCGGCCGGAGCTGGTGCTGAACTTCGATGTGATCGCACCCGAAGGCTGCGGGGAAATCATCGGAGGAAGCGAGCGCGAGGCAAATTACGACGCGCTGCTTGCGCGCATCCGGGAGAGCAATCTTCCGGAACGCGAATTTCAGTGGTATCTCGATTTGCGCCGGTACGGCAGCGTTCCGCACGCCGGATTCGGCCTGGGGCTGGAGCGCACGGTGGCCTGGATTTGCGGAACCGAGCACATCCGCGAAGTGATCCCCTTCCCACGGATGCTTTACCGCGTCTATCCTTAAAGCGTTCCTTGCCGCCTGGGGTTGCGAAAAGAACACACAAATGGCCGAGAAAATCCGCATCATCGGCGTGCCCATGGACTTGGGCGCGAGCCGCCGGGGCGTCGACATGGGACCATCCGCGGTTCGCGTGGCGGGGCTGCAGGCCCGGCTGAAACACCTGGGGCGGCAGGTCGACGATATCGGCAACGTGGCGGTGCCGCAGCCAGAAGAGCAGCATTATGGCGATAAGAACGCCAAGTACCTGGGCGAAATTTCGGAGACCTGCAAGGGGCTGGCGCAGATGGTGCGCCAAACGCTCGACGAGGATCTGTTTCCCCTGGTGCTGGGCGGCGATCATTCCATCGCCGTGGGCACGGCGGCGGGAGCAGCGGAGCATTTTGGCGAGAAGTCCAAACGCATTGGATTGATCTGGCTCGACGCGCATGGGGACATGAATACCCCGGAGTCGTCGCCATCGGGCAACGTTCACGGTATGCCCCTGGCGTCGATCATGGGCTATGGGCCGGGAGAGCTGACCGGGATCGCGAGCGTCAAGCCGATGGTCGAGCCGCGCAACATTGTGCTGGTCGGCATTCGCGAGCTGGATTCGAAAGAGCGGCGGTTGGTGAAGGAATCCGGCGTTCATGTTTTCACCATGAGGGAAATCGACGAACGCGGAATGCGCGAAGTGATGGCGGAGGCGCTGCGGTTTGCCGGTGACGACACGGTGGGAGTTGCGGTCAGTCTGGACATGGATTTTGTCGATCCCTCCGATGCGCCGGGCGTGGGGACGCCGGTGCGGGGCGGGGTTACGTACCGCGAGGCACACCTGGCGTTCGAAATGATCGCCGATAGCAAGTCGATGATTTCCCTCGAGCTGGTCGAGATCAATCCGGTGATCGACTTGCATAACACAACCGCCACGCTTGCGGTCGAGCTGGTTCTTTCGGGGCTGGGGAAGAAAATCTTGTGACGAAGCGCGCGTCTGACGAATCGTGAAGGGTTGGGGGGAGAATGAGATCGAACAAGCGGTTGCGGATCGGCGTGCTGTTTGGCGGGCGTTCCGGCGAACACGAAGTTTCTCTCGCCTCGGCGGCGTCGGTGATCCGCGCCCTCGACCCAGAAAAATATGAAGCGCTGCCGATCGGGATATCGAAAGACGGGCGCTGGCTCGCCGGCACCCGGGCGCACCAGATGCTTCCCGACGTGTTGAAATCGGGAGAACGCGTGTTGCTTCCGCCCGATCCGACAGCGGGAGCGCTGCTGCCGATCGCGCAAGGCGCCGGACATCCAAGTATTACGGTGGACGTGGTGTTTCCCGTTCTGCACGGGACGTTCGGCGAAGATGGCACCGTGCAGGGGCTGCTCGAGCTGGCCGGGGTGCCGTATGTGGGCGCGGGCGTGTTGGCCTCGGCTGTGGGCATGGATAAGGATGTGCAGAAGCGGCTGTTTGAACAGGCGGGACTGCCGATTGTTCCGTTTCTGGCGATCCGACGGTCGGATTGGGAGCAGGAAGGCGAGGTGGTGCTGAAGCAGATCAAGAAGAAGTTTCGGTTTCCGCTGTTTGTGAAGCCGGCGACGCTGGGGTCGTCAGTAGGAATGTCGCGTGTGAAGGCTGCGCATGAATTGCCGGCGGCGATGGATCTGGCCGCAGAATTTGGACTGAAGATCGTGGTGGAACGGGCTGTAAAAGCCCGGGAGATTGAAGTATCGGTGCTGGGCAACGATGATGTGCGCGCGTCGATTCCGGGAGAAATCGTGCCGCACCGCGAATATTACGATTATCAGGCGAAGTATCTCGAGGAGGGTACACGGCTTGTCATTCCGGCGCCACTCACGAAAAAGCAAGTGATTACCTTTCAGAACTTGGCGGTGCGGGCGTTTCGCTGTATTGATGGCGCGGGGCTGGCGCGCTGCGATTTCTTTTTTGAGCGGCCCGGCAACAAGATTTTCGTGAACGAACTGAACACGATTCCGGGTTTTACGGCGATCAGCATGTATCCGAAGCTGTGGGAAGCGTCGGGGCTGCCATATGCAAAGCTGATCGATCGGCTGATCGAGCTGGCGCTGGAGCTGCACCGCGAAAAAGCGCGTACGAAATATTCGATTGAGCTGCCTGCCGGGGCGGGCGGCGCGCTGGATGCCTGAGTAGGCCGTCGCCGCCCGCAGCGGGAGATTTTTTCAGCTCAGAACTAGAGTTTCTCGGGAAACACGCGCGCTTCTGTCGAATCCTGTGCAGACAGACCCGGCCGTGGCCGGTCGCGGAGGCCCTCTCGTTTATGAACCTTTCTGCTCCCAGCGCGCGGGTTAAAGACTGCCGGTGTGTTAAGTGCACGCATCAATGCGGAAGCCGAGCGCACCGGCGCCGGCGTTAGCAAGCGCTGGACCGAAGGAGGGCGACGCTTGCTTGACAGGGCGGTTGCCATGCCACTAAACTAACTGGTTAGTTGAAGAATACACGCCAATCGTTTATCGAGGAGGGGGAATGGAATACCGGCGGCTGGGGAAAAGTTCACTGGTTGTTTCGGCGATGGGGCTGGGCTGCATGGGCATGTCGCAGTCCTATGGCGCGCCGGACGATGCGGAGTCGACGGCCACGATTCACCATGCCATTGACCGCGGCGTGACCTTTCTTGACACGGCGGATATGTACGGCGTGGGGGCGAACGAGGAGCTTGTGGGGCGCGCCGTTGCCAAGCGGCGCAACGAAATCGTGCTGGCTACGAAGTTCGGCAATGTGCGGCATCCCGATGGTTCGATGACTGTGAACGGGCGGCCGGAGTATGTGCAGCAGGCCTGCGAGGCCAGCCTGCGGCGGCTGCGCATTCCGGCGATTGATCTTTATTACCAGCATCGCGTGGACCCGAGCGTGCCGATTGAGGACACCATCGGCGCGATGGCGCGGCTGGTCGAGCAGGGCAAGGTACGCTATCTCGGGATGTCCGAGGCGGGAGCGAAAACCATCCGCCGCGCTCATGCCGTTCATCCTATCAGCGCCCTGCAGAACGAATATTCCTTGTGGACGCGCGATCCAGAGGAGGAAATTCTCTCCGTTTGCCGGGAGCTCGGGATCGGTTTTGTCCCCTACAGCCCACTCGGGCGCGGCATGCTCACGGGCCAGATCAAGCGGAACGAATTTGGCGAAAATGATTTTCGGCGGATTTCGCCGCGGTTTCAGGGCGAAAACTTCGACAAGAATCTGAAGCTTGTGGAACGCGTGGAAAAGCTCGCCGCTGAAAAAGGCTGCACGCCAGCACAACTTGCCATCGCCTGGGTTCTGGCACAAGGCGAAGATGTGGTGCCCATTCCCGGTACGAAGCGCCGGAAATATCTGGATGAAGACTTGGGCGCGCGGGAGGTTCGACTCACTCCGGCGGATCTGGCAAAAATCGACGAGCTGGCTCCGCGCGGCGTGGCCGCGGGGCTGCGGTACCCCGAAGTGCACATGAAGCGCGTGGGAATCTGAATAATAGACCATGGCTCGCGGGCGCAGAAAAATCGAGAACCCGGCAACGGCGCGGCGAATCCTGGCCGCGGCGGAGAAACATTTTGCGGCGGAGGGAATGGCCGGGGCGCGTACCGATGAGATCGCCGCGGCGGCGCACGCGAACAAGGCCATGCTGTACTACTATTTCGGCGACAAGCAGCGGCTCCACCGCGCGGTGCTCGAAAATCTTTTCCGGCAGCTTCTCAATCGCTCGACCGCCCTACCATCCAAGGAGCCTTCGCCGCGCAAACGCCTGGAGGCGTTTGTGCTCGGCTATTTCGATTTTCTGGCGACGCATCCGAATTACCCGCGGCTGGTGCAGCGGGAAGCGATGGCGGCGAGCCGGAATTTTGGATGGATTGTGCGCAAGTATCTGCGGCCGTTCCACCGGCAGCTGGTTCGGACCATTCAGGACGGAATTGCTGCCGGGGAATTCCGTGCCGTCGATCCCGACCACACGGCGTTGAGCATCCTAGGGATGACAACCTCTTATTTCGCAGCGGCGCCTATCCTGAGCGAAATCGTGGGGCGCGATCTGCTGGCACCGAAGTCGATGGAAGCGCGAAAGCGGGCACTGCTTGATTTTCTCGAACATGGTATCGACGGCAAAGGAGCGGAGCAGCGATGACCGGCCGGAAATTCGTGGTGGTGATTGGAGTGCTTTTCCTGATCGCGCTGGCGGTGTATGTGCTTACTACGCCGCGCGGCAACGATATTCCGCTGACCGGCATAATCGACGGCAACGAAGTGATCGTAAGCCCACAAATTACCGGGCGCATCGTCGAACTCAAAGTAGACGAAGGGGCCGAAGTGAAGAAAGGCGATTTGATCGCCGAGCTCGATCCGAAGGAACTGGAAGCGAATCTCGGGGCTGCCCAGGCGAATGTGACCAGCCTGGAGAACCAGGTCAACGAAGCCAACCACAACTATTCCTGGGTGAACGACCAGACGGGGGCGTCGATCGAACAGGCGAGGGCGCGTGTCACCTCGAGCGGCGCGCAAATCGACCAGGCGCGCGTGGCGCTGGCGCGAGACAAGGATGACCTCTCGCGGATTCAAAGGCTCTTCGACAAGGGCGAGGTCTCGGCCCAGGATCGCGATCACGCCGAAGCGGCCGTAAAAATGTCCCAAGCCAATGTGGCAGCGCTCGAAGAGTCGGCCAACGCGGAAGCCGCGGCGCTGAACGTGGCGCAGGCCAACCGGAAGCAAGTCGATGTCCGGCAAAGCGAAATATCCACGACGCTCGCGCAGCTTCAACAGGCCCGCGCGGCGGAAGCGCAAGTCGCGGCGCAGCTCGGCTACGCGAAAATCTACGCGCCGATCGCTGGCGTGGTGTCGGTGCGAGTGGCCAAGCAAGGCGAAGTGGTATCGCAAGGCTCGCCGATCGTGGTGCTCGTGGATATGGATCACCTGTGGGCGCGAGCCGAGGTCGAGGAGAGTTATATTGATTCGATTCAATTGGGGCAGATCATGCGCGTGAGGCTGCCCTCGGGAGACATTCGCGAGGGCGGAGTGTTTTTCAAGGGTGTGGAAAACGATTACGCCACGCAGCGCGACGTGAGCCGGACCAAGCGCGACATCAAGACCTTCGCGATCAAAGTTTCACTGCCGAACACGGATCGCCGACTGTTCACCGGCATGACCGGGACGGTGCTTCTGCCCCAGCCTACCGAGAAAAGAAAGAACTGGTTCGCGCGGCTTTAGGGCCAGTCAATCACGGACGCCATGAACGCAATCGAAGTCGACCATCTCGTTAAAAAATTTGGCGACCTGGTCGCGGTAAACGACATCAGCTTTTCGGTGGCCGAAAATGAAATTTTCGGGCTGCTGGGGCCAAACGGCGCGGGGAAGACGACGCTGATCCGTATGATGACGACGCTTACCCCACCGACTTCGGGAACGGCCCGCATTGGCGGGCACGACATCATCCGCGAAGCGGACGCCGTTCGGCACGTGCTCGGCGTGATTCCGCAGGCTTTTACCTCCGATCCCGAACTGACTGCGCGGGAGAACATGCTGATTCACGCGAAGCTCTACGGCGTTCCCGCCAACAAGCGCGAACCGCTGATCAAGCAGCTTCTGGAATCGGTCGACTTGCTGAAGTTCCGCGACGCGCTAGTGCGGACATTTTCCGGCGGCATGCGGCGCCGTCTGGAAATCGCGCGTGGCCTGGTGCACTCTCCGCAAATTCTGTTTCTCGACGAGCCGACGACGGGTCTCGATCCGGTTTCCCGAAGCAACGTCTGGGAGCTGATTCGAGGCCTGCGAGATAAATCCGAGCTGACCATTCTGATTACCACGCATTACATGGATGAAGCCGACAAGCTTTGCGAGCGCATCGCCATCGTCGATCACGGAAAGCTCGCGGTGCTCGATACCCCGACGCGGCTCAAGGACAGCATTCCAGGCACCGACGTGGTGGAGGCTGAATTTCAAGGCGCGCCGGCAGACTGGCTCGAGCAGTTGAGCAGGCTGGCGGATGCCGCAGCAGCAACGCAGCGGGATGGCGTGGTGCACATCAGCTCGCATAACGGGCCCGCGACTCTGGCGGGGCTTATCGACTTGGCGCGGAGCCGGAAAGTCACGGTGAAGAGAGTTACGGTGCAAAGCACGACGCTCGACGACGTTTTTCTTCACTACACCGGCACGGAATTGCGGGACAACGCGGCGCAGGGAGCGGGCTATGACATCAGCCACTTGTATCGCTAGGGCTGTGCGCAATTGTGAACACAAGGAACAAGCAAAATGAAGTTTTATCGCATCTGGGCGCTCATCGAACGTGACCTGCGGAAATTCTTCCGCAGCCCGGCGCTGATGATGGCGTCGATGGTATTTCCGCTGGTGCAGCTGATCGTTCTAGGCTACGCCTTCGGCGGGAAGATCAAGGGCGCGAACATGGCTTTCGTCGATGGAGACCATTCGGTGGAATCGCGCAAGGTGCGCGAGATGTTCGCCGGGATCGCGGCGGGGCCGCAGACGTTTCGGGTAGTCGATTACCATTCGCCTTCCCGCGCGGTTGACGATCTGCGCGCCGGGTTCGTCCAGGGCGTCATCGAAGTGCCGCAGGATTTCTCGCGGCGTTTCTACCAGCACGACCGGCCGCGCATTGCCTTCACAGAAGACAACACCGACCAGGTGATGGCCAGCGCGCTGCTCGAGCGCATCCAGCAGATGGTCTCCGATATGAACGCGCCTTCGGTGCAGCCGCGGCTTGAGTCGCAAGTGCAACTGAGCGTGGTCGAGGTTTATCCCTATATCGAATATGCCAAATATCTGCTGGCAGGCTCGACGGCGATGGCCATTTTCATTGTGGCCATGATCGGAGGCGGAATCACCTTCATCGACGACAAGTCCCGCGGGTTACACGAGGGCTACCTGCTAACGCCCATTCACAAAACGGAGCTGGTGCTGGGACTGATCGGGGCGGGTGCTTTCAAGGGAGTGCTGGCCGGGATGGCGCTGACGATCATCGGTGGTTTGCTGGTGGGAATACCAAGGCTGTGGGATCCCGTGCGGCTGCTCTATCTGACTCTCGTGGTGCTGGTGGCCTCGATTGCGATGATCAGTTTCATGTTTCTGGCCATGGTGCGCGTGGACGATCCACTCGTGCCCCGAGCAATTTTTGGAGTGCTCAATACCCTGCTGTTTTTTCCTTCGGGGGCGATTTCACCCGTGGAAGGCTTTCCGCCCTGGCTGCGCTGGCTTTCCCTCATTGACCCGTTCACCTATACCGTGCACGCTCTGCGCAATCTGACCATCAAGAGCACCGGCATTGAAGGGATTTACAAGGACGTGATAGTTTTAAGCTGCTTCGCGCTGGCGATGATTCTGGGAAGCATCGCGCTGTTCAAGCGCCAGCTGTAGCGCTAAAGGAGCGATGGTGGGACTTTTCGACGAAGTGAAGGAGAATCCGCACGCGAAGACGCGGCGGCGGGTGATCCTGGCGATCGTCGTGGTGGTTTTCGTGGCGGCGGGACTGTGGTGGGTGCTGCGCTACCACAAGGAACGGGTCACGATCCTGCATTTTATGAACGCCATCATCGCCGGAGACATGCAGCAGGCGTATCAGATTTGGAAGCCTTCGCAGTCCTACTCGTTCAAGGATTTTCAGGACGACTGGGGCCCCACGGGCTACTACGGTCCGATTAAAAGCTTCCGGGTAGTGAAAACCGATCATTTGCGCGGCGGGTCGGGAGTGGAAATCAAAGTCCGTTTGAGCCCCTACCAGCCATTCCCGGAAGATGATGATCTGGCCAAGCAGAACAAGACCAAAGAAGTGACGCTGTGGGTGCAGTTCAACGACGAATCGATCAGCTTTCCGCCTTTCTAAAGCCTAAGGCGAGCCATCATCTCTTGCGGCCGCCGACCCACATCATCGTCGTCCATTTGTCTTCCACATCGAGAACCTCCAGTCCCAGCGATTCGCATTTTTCCGTGGCTTCGGCGGGGCGGATTGAACAGCCTTGCCAGGTATCGAGGTAACGCAGGCGCACAAAGGGAACGCGCGTGAGGTGCGCTTTCACGAGGCGCGCATTGTTTGAGAAGCCCGCTTCCAACGCCAGGCGGCCCAGGGTGGCGGACCACAGCCCCTTCATATGCAGGCGGAAAAATCCGCCGTGGCGCAGCACACGCGCGGTTTCGGCAAAATAGTTGAAAATCGCTGCCTGCTGCGGGATGTGCTGAAATACCGCGAAGGATAGGACGAAATCGACGCTGCCGGTGGGAATGCCGCGCAAGTCAGCGCCCGAAACGGCGCGAAACGCGGCGTTCGGAAGATGGTAGGAGGCGGCCTTACGGATCATTTCAGGGGAAACGTCGACGCCGATATATTCACGGAAGTCGGCGGCCATCCAGCGGGCGATGCGGCCGATGCCGCAGCCGATTTCAAGCGCCACTTTGTCGCGGGGATCGAAGTCCATCTTTTTCAGGAATGGTTTTGCGTATCGTTCGTAGTCGCATCGACCGGAAACGAAGAAGGCACCTTCTTCGTTGGCGATGTCCGGCCAATTGATATAGGCGCGCGCATTTTCGCGGGCGCGGGAATCCCAGTCGCGGCGGATTTCGCTCAGCCAATCGTTGGTGGGGTTGGATTGCCCGGGCATCTTTGCCATTTAGGCTTTCTCATGCGTGCTCAACCGGTCTGGACCGCATCCGAGACCTGCTCGCCGCTGGCGAACGCGCCGCAGGTGATTAGCTCCTGGCAAGCGGCGCGAACTTCGTCAACCGCGATGGATGCGACGGGTCGAGGCTCTTTCAGGGCGATCGACTTATCGCCGCGAATGGCGCGAAATTCGGCGCCAGTGGTTACCGCGCGATGTTGGGTTTGCCACGGGTGCCACTGTGCAGGATTCGTCGGGCCGTAAATCACGACGCTGGGCGTTCCAAGAGCCGCGGCGATGTGGACGGGCCCCGAATCGTTGCCGATGAAAAGGCTCGCGCCGGAAATCAGGGCAATCAGTTCTGGCAGACCGAACGGCGGCGGAACGACCGCAAACTTTTCGATGGTGCCTCGGATTTCGGCTGCGGCCGGGCCATCGCTGGCAATGTTCAGGATACTCAGGATCCCGTGTTTTTCGCGCAGCCAACGGGCGATTTCCACAAATTTCTCGGGCGGCCAGCGCATCGTGTCCAGGCGGGCCTCCGGCTGCAGGACCGCATACGGCGTGCCGCCCGCTGCATCGACTCCGCCATGTGCGAGCATCTCGCGGGTGCGCTGGGCAGCCTCCGGCTGCGGAAAAATTCGCGCCTGGGGAATCGGGCCGCGGGGCAGACCGGTCCAATAAAACTGCGAGAGGCGGTGTTCGACGGTGTGCACGATGGGAGTTCCATAGAATTCGGAAGCGTCAGGTACTTGCACATTGTAAACGAAGGAGTACTGAAAACCCTTCCAGCCCACGCGAACCTTTGCACCGGAGGCCGCGGTGAGGAGAGCACTTCGGGGGCCGCCGTGCTGGTTGAATAGGATCGGCAATCGGCGCTGCCGAAGCGCCGCCGTGGTTTCGGCGAAGCCGCGCGAGAAAACCATGCCGGCCAGAGAAGGATTTCCTTCGAGCGCTGCCACAAATCGTTCCTCGATCAATGCAAATATCCGTAAATCGGGTCGCCAATCGTGCAAAGCAGCAATCGCGGGGGTTTCAAGAACGATATCGCCGAGCGACCGCAGGCGCACAACGAGAATTTCCGCGTCTCGCGGGAGGTTGGGAAGCAACAGCGATGGTTCACTCAGATTCAATTACTCCGCTTCGATGCGCGCTTCGTCGACGAGCATAACGGGGATTTCGCCGCGGATGGGATAGACCCGGCGGCAGGTGTGGCACTTCAATCCCTTCTCGTCAGGCGTAAGTTTCACGGGTGTTTTGCACAGCGGGCAGACCAAAATTTCCAACAGTTCCTTCGAAACAGCCATTCGCTCCTCCGTGTATTGGCGTCCTGTCGCTTCGCAAAAGCACTGAAGCGTCGCTCGCACCGGACGCAGGTCGCCGAAAATCGACCAGCTTGCCACCGAAGGCGGCCGCAGCTAACAAGGCAGCCACCCAGCCGGCGCGAGAACTGCGCGAGGGGGCCCGCACTGGACTCTTATGTCGCCGAGGCCGCGATCCATAAAAGCCTGCGTGCTGCCACGCCCGGGCTCTTGGACTCCGACCGTGGGGGGCAGGCCCTTTCGCCAAAGT
Organism: uncultured Acidobacteriota bacterium; assembly: GCA_963718485.1. GTDB lineage: Bacteria > Acidobacteriota > Terriglobia > Acidiferrales > UBA7541 > Palsa-295. The sequence goes on along the minus strand of CAVQZU010000031.1, from coordinate 7,910 downwards.
GCTCTGCGACAATGATACTAGGGTCATCCTTGCATCGTGTGCAAGAGTGTTACCCGGGGGCCCAGTCGATCTGGGGCTAGGGCGCATGGCTCAGAGTGAGCCCGGCAATCGGCTCACCTGAAGCGACATTGTTCCGGTCCATTCCGCGCCGGCGGCCAATTCGATTGGCCAGACGGCGAGAATTTGCGAGCCCTGGTAGATTCGCTCGAAGCCGTCTTCGGATTCGGAGACCGTTTCGATCGGCGCGATCCAGAAATCGCGGGCGCGCGGCGCTTCGAAGTTCACCGCGACGCGCTGCCATTCATCGACCACGCGCAAATCGGCGGCCGGCACGCAGGAGCCCCAGCGCAACGGGAAGCGCTGGCCCTGCCGCTCGAAATAGCGGTCTGGAGCGGAAGGCGCGAGAAAATTGATAATGACCTCGAGGGCAACGCAAACCGATGCTGTGCCGGGCGCGTTTCTTCCCAGGGTCATGTCGCAATTGATATCGAAGCCTTGGTCTGTCGAGGAGAACGAGAGAATCTTTCGCGCCGGCCAATCGGTGCTGGATGTCGAAACGAGCGTTACTCGAGTGGCGGAAACATCGGCTGCACGATAATACCCACCGGCGAGCGCGGCGTCCTCGTCCAGGCTCACTGCGGCACAATCCTCGTAGCGCTTGCCCTGTCCGAAAAGCAGCAGGCGGAAGCAATGGCGGCGCCAGCGGTCATATTTCAGCCAGCGGTCCAGGCCTTCTTCTTTGGTGCGTCTTTGTTCGTCGATCGAATCGAGGCTCAGCGGATGATGCCCGGCGAGATCTTTTACCGCGCTGTGATAGGCCTCCGGCCTGCGCTTGAGGGAGTTAATTAAGGTTGCGCCGGAAGGGCGAAAATCCAGGGCACAGATGGTGCCGCCGTCGTCAGGAGACACCACCGCGGCATATTTGTCGGACGTGAAATAAATCTCCTCGCGGCCATCGACGTCGAAATCGAAGGTGTCGACCTGCGCGTAATGCGGATTCTGGTGCTGCAAACGGTCGGCAATTGTTTCCGCCTGCACCAGGGGGCGCCAGACCGCGGTGCGGAGGTGCGGCGAGTAGAGGCCGCCAAAGACCCCGTGCCAATACGCGTCATTGCACTGGCCGCTCAGTAGAAGGGTTCCCGCTTGGGCGCGTGCGCGAGCGAAGGTCTTATCGCACGGCTCATGGTGCGCCAGCCGTTTTACCTTTTCCGAAACGCGCAGCATCTTCTTGTGCATGAGGTTGGATTCGTAATACTTCGCGAAGAAGCTGCGCCACACCCCGCCGCGAAGAAAGGGCGCCGCTTCGGGGCGGCTGGAAAATTCTTCGAGAAGGGCGTGATATTGCTTTCGTGCGGCAGTGGGCAGAACCCATTCCATCATTTCGGTGTAGGAGGCTGCGGGCAGATCGGCGCGACCAAGTGGCGCGTGCGCAGCGACGGCCTTGCCGGGAGTTGAAACCTCCAGCCACTCCTCGCAGGCCTCGAGCGCGCGGAAGAAATTTTCGAGCCAGCCATTTTTATAGCAGTGGGTGTGCGTGCCGGGCCAGACTCCGAATTTCTCGAGATCGTCGCCCATGGCGGCAATACCATCCGGATGGGCGCGAGATGCGTCCCACAGAAAATTCGTGGTCTCACTCACATCACGGAAGGGAATCAGGTAGCGGAGCGTCTTCAGCCCTGGGAGCAGCTTCACGCTGTGACACAGATCTTCCGCGGTGTGGTAACCGTAGAGTTGCTCGGGCTCGAATCCGGCGGCCAGAAAATGATTGTCGTCGACCAGAGTGTATTCCACTCCGCCCGGTGCGAGAGAGGAAGGAATCTGAGGTTCCCACACGCGCTCGGTGAGCCATGCGCCACGCGGGCGGGCTTCGAAATGTTTTTCGACGTAATCGGCGAGCCGCTTCAACTGCTCGATGCGGTCCTGAGGCGGGATGGCGATCAGAATGGGCTCATAGAATCCGCCGCCGATCATTTCGAGCTGGCCCGTCCGGCATAAGGCGCGAAGACGATCGAAGTAGCCGGCGTGAGCACGCTCGATCCATTCCAGCAGCGGGCCGGAAAAGTGTAGCCCGATGCGAATCGTGGGATGGCGTTCGAGAACTTCCAGGAAGGGCAAATAGCAGGACTCGTAGGACCCCTCGAACACATTTTCAAAGTTTCCGACCGGTTGATGCGCGTGGATCAGCAGGGCGAGCTGGAATTTTGCCACGGGATCCTCACTGCAGCTACAGAATAACCTGACTGCCTAGAGGAACCAACGATGGTTATCGGCCAATGTGCACACGCGTTGCGCCGGCTCCGGCAAATTTTAGCAGCCGCTCGCACAGGCTTTGCATTGCCGCATGGACCGCATCGTCGCTGGCACTTTCCGGGGCAAAAATCACCGTCAGGATGTCGCGAGCGGATTCGGTAATCATGCTGCGCGTGGAGTCGCTGATGGGCGCGCCGAAAGGGCCTTGGGGATCGGCGAGCACGGGCCTTGCTTCGAGGTGCCAGGTGCGTTTGCCGATGCCCTCATAGCTTTCGCCCGGCAGACCGTGCCGAAAGACGATCGGCGGCGCAATCTTGGAACGATCGTAGAGTCCGTAGGGCCACGCCGTTTCAATCGAACCAATGTTGATAATGTCGACTACGTTCGAGACCCGGTACAATCCCTTTCCTTGCACCACGCGGCGCAAGAGGGCTTCCGAGGAAGGGCGGTATTTGGAGGGATCGATGTCCCATTGGCGAGCATGCTTCGGACCGCGCGGACTGGCGCGGCTTCTGGGAAGAGTTTCCACGGTGAATTCGCGGCGCTTTCGTTCGCAAATCTCATCCATGGCCCGCGCCAGCCCTTCGTCGATGAGCACAACACGCACGCCGTCGGCTTCCACAATTCCCAGCTTTACGCCGGGAAGCCCCCGTTTTATTTCCATCGAGACATCCAGGTCTCCGCGGTCAAACATCCTGAACGCTGAGTGAAAGCAAGAGTCTAGCGGGAATGGACCTAACCCGCGACGCGGAAATTCAAGATTGGTCGTGAACCTCGGGGAGAAATAACGGCCGGGTCTTTCTTAGGGATCGACGATGATTTCGCCCTTCATTTTGCCGTGACCGAAGCCACAGAGTTTACAACATTCGAACTGGACGTACCCGCTGTGCGGGCGATGAATTCAACGCTGCCGGTTTCATTCTTCTTGAACTTCACGCAATCGGTTTGGGAGGTGATTTCGATGCCCGGGGCGGTGCCAGCAGGCGAGCCTTGCGGGACCGGTTTGATGCGAACCCCGTGCTCTTTGTCGGTCGCGGCTATCATGAGCTGCACGGTGTCGCCGACGCGGACATGCACCGAAGAGGGCATAAATTCGTAAGTTCGCGGCCTTCATTCCGATTACCTGCGGGCCGCGGTTGGCCGGTTCCTGAGCGACGACAACCGCGGTCGCCAGAGCCAGGATCGTGACCACGAACAAGAGACGCCAGTGAGAGACCATGGTTGCTCCCTGAAGGAATAGAGCCGCGACACGGGTCTGATGTGCGAGGGCAAGGTTTGGGTGCCTGAGACGAACAAGACGGGAAAAAAAGAGTGCCGCGGTAACGACCACCGCTACATTGCCAATGCCCGCAACCAGCTACTTCTTGCTCTTGTACCAATCCGCATTGACAGGCGTGAAGCTGGCCCACTTCTCCGGAAGATCTTCCAGTGCGAAAATGGCGGTCACCGGGCATACCGGAACGCAGGCGCCGCAATCGATACATTCGTCCGGATTAATGTAGAGCTGCTTCTCGGTTTCGTAATTGGGCTCATCCTTGCGCGGATGGATACAATCCACTGGGCACACGTCGACACAGGCGGTGTCCTTGGTTCCGATGCATGGTTCGGCAATGACGTATGCCATCTAACAATCTCCTCGTAGAAAGGCCTTATGGAAGTTTGATTGGCAACTCTATCGTATTGCGCCGAAACTATTTTGTATACCATAAATTTCGGCTCCAACCTATGACAGATCCCTCGTTACTGCGCTCTGTAGGTAGTACAAGGCAAAGGCAAAAAAGCCTGGATGACGCCGCCGGTAGCCGGGCGGTACGGAACGGCAGTTGCCGGCTGTGCTAGCGAACCTATAGAATGACAGCCGGACTTTCCAGCCCTGGAGGTTTTCATGCGCTTCTCTATAGGTGCTTTTCTGCTGGTCGGGCTGCTGGCATTTGCAACCCGCACTGCAGTTCAAGCGCAGAACTCAGCAAACAAGGAAGGTGCCAGGGCTGGCGCCGCGGCGATCGCCGATCGCAGCTTATCGATCTGGGGGGTACAACAGAATCCTCGCGAAACATCGTGGAAAGCCGCTTCTAGTTACGTTCTGGGCGACCTGGTGCGAGCCTTGCCGGGACGAGTTTCCTACGTTGGTGCGGCTCACCAAGGACTATGCCCCCAAGGGGCTCGCTGTGTTTGGGGTTAGCCTCGACGACAATGCCGATATGAATCTGGTCCGCCATTTCCTTGCCGAATTTCGGCCGACCTTTCCCAATTATCGGCAGGATCCGCAAATTGACGTGGACGGATTTTATCGCGGCGTGAATCCCAACTGGCAAGGCAGCATGCCGGAAACGATTTTCTACAGCCGCGATGGGCAGATCGCGCAGAGTTTCACCGCCGAGCAGACGCGCGCGACCTTCGAGCAGGCGATCCATGCGATCTTGAGCAAGCCTGCTTCGAGCAAGCAGGAGAATCGACCGCAGTTGATGGGCAATTGATCGGCGAATATCCTAGTTTAATCCACAGGAGGAATCATCATGCTGCAGACAAGGGGAAACACGCTGACCTGGCTCGGGCATTCGGCCTTCCGGATTACCACGCCGAGCGGGAAAGTGATCATCGTCGATCCCTGGATTCAAGGGAATCCAGCTTGTCCGGAATCGCACAAACGGGTCGATCAAGTCGACGTCATGCTCATCACCCACGGGCACTTCGACCATATTGCGGACGCCGTGGAACTCGGCAAGAAGCACAAGCCGCAGGTCGTGGCGATTTACGAGACAGCGGTTTGGCTGGAATCGAAAGGTGTGCCAAACACCATCGGCATGAACAAGGGCGGCACGCTGAAGGTGGGCGAGATTGAGGTGACGATGGTGAACGCCATCCACTCCTGCGGCATTACCGATGGCGACAAGATCGTTTACGGCGGCGAAGCTTCCGGGTACCTCATTCGGTTGCCGGGGGGACTCCATATCTATCACTCCGGCGACACCGCCGTTTTCGGTGACATGAAGATCATCAGCGAGCTCTATTCTCCCGAAGTGGCTCTACTGCCGATCGGCGATTTCTACACCATGGGTCCGAGGGAAGCGGCGCACGCCATCCGGTTGCTCGGCGTAAAGCACGTGATCCCGATGCACTTTGGAACCTTCCCGGCACTGGCGGGAATCCCGACCAGCTTCGCGAACTCACCAAGGACATCGCGGGACTAGAAATTCACGCGCTGCGGCCGGGTGAATCTATCGGCGAAGCCTACGCCGCCAGTGGCAAAGCCTAGAACGCAGACAAAGCCGACGAACCAAGCCCCGGGCTAACCTGTGGCTATTTGGGGTGCGACTAGGGCAAGACTCTCAGTGACTTCACCAGCTTGAAGTGAAGGCGTGTCTCCGACGGGATCGTAAAATCACGCTTGCCGGTGAACGCCGTTCCGGCCGTGCCTGCGCCGCCGCCAGCGACGGCCCCAATCGCCGCGCCTTTTCCGCCTCCCGCGAGAGCGCCGATGATGGCGCCAAAGGCAGCTCCGCCGCCGGCTCCGATGGCGGTCCGTTTTCCGCGCCCCTTGCCCGCTTCTTCAAAGGAATTTGTTTCCACTGAATATTTCTTTCCGCGCAAAGTCATGGAATCAAGAGTGAGCGCCAGCGCGGCTCCGCCCTTCACGCGCCCGGCAGAAACGGCCTGGGTTATCGTTCCCGAAGCTTTGGTCCCGGCCGGCAGCACCGTGCGGCCGTCTACGGTAACGGGCTCCGCGAGCGAAGCGAGAAAGCGATCGCCGGCATTGTTGTCTTTCGTGCTGATGGATTGGTCGATGGTTACGGTCATGGACGGTGCCGGCGGGCACCCGGATGGCAGATGGCGTCTCGGGCGCCGGAGGCGCAGTGCTTGCGGCGTTGGAAGCCGGGGCGGCTGGATTGGAACCAGAGTCAGCAGGTGCGGCCGCACTTCCATTTGGTGCATTTGCGGTATTGGGGCCGCCTTGCGTTGCAGGGGGAGCTGAGGTGGAGTTGGAGTTGCCTGTTTTCGTGCACCCGCCAAGGATCAGCGGGAGACCAGCGACGGCTATCCAGCAGGCGATCAGAGGTGTGCGCATAATTGTGCCCCTTCGGTTTCGATCTGTGTTTAGATGCTGAGGTGGCCAGGTAGGCCTATAGTACCGCGCCGAAATGCGATTCTCAATCGTCGGTGGGATGAGCGGGTGAGCGCTGTCGGATCCGCGACGGTGATGAATTTTAGCCCTTATGCTCGGAGAGGAACTTCTCCGCGTCCATGGCGGCGAGGCACCCGGAACCGGCCGCGGTGATGGCCTGGCGGTAGCGATGATCTTGTGCGTCGCCCGCCGCGAACACGCCTTCGACACTGGTTTTTGGTCCGTCATGGGTGATGATGTAACCGCTTTCGTCCATGGCGAGCTTTCCACAGAACACCTTGGTGTTCGGGTCATGGCCGATTGCGACGAAGACGCCTTCGGCTTCCACCTTCGTAGTCTGGTGCGTGTCTAGGTTGCGAAGCAGGACCGACTCGACCGCCTTATTCCCAACGTTGTGGACTTCCTCGACAATGTAGGGCGTCAGGAACCTGATTTTTTCATTGGTGCGGGCCCGGTCGAGCATGATCCTGGTGGCCCGAAATTCATTTCGGCGATGCACGATCGTGACACGCTTGGCGAACTTGGTCAGAAAGGTTGCTTCCTCCATCGCAGTGTCACCGCCGCCGATGACGAGTATTTCGCGGTCGCGGAAGAAGTAGCCGTCGCAGGTCGCGCAGGTGGAAACTCCGTAGCCCAGCAAAAGCTTCTCCGACTCGATGCCCAACATGCGTGCCGACGCTCCCGCAGCGACAATCAGCGCTTCGCTGTCGTAGGTCTCTTTTCCGGCGGTCACCTGGAAGGGGCGCTGGCTCAGATCGACCGACGTCACCGCCCCCGAGCGGAACTCGGTGCCGAAGCGCTGGGCCTGTTTTCGCGTGCGCTCGATGAAATCCGGTCCCAAAATCCCATCGGTGAAGCCCGGGAAATTTTCGACCATCGTGGTCAGAGCCAGTTGACCGCCGGGCTCGTAACCATCGAGCACCAGTGGTTTTAGGTCCGCTCTGGCGGTATAGATCGCCGCCGTAAGCCCTGCACACCCGCTCCCGATGATGATGACCTTGTGCACTGATTTCTCCCACACGATTGGATGACCGCGGCTCCACATCGATGCGGCCCTAAAAGGAAAGTCATTGTAACATTCCAGCAAGGCCGTGCCATCACGTCTGTGGGAGATTTGAGCCTGTGAGGCAACCGTCCTTGGGAGATGAATGTGGCCATATCATCCCGCGAAACAAGTCCGGCGGCTACGTCTGCGAACCTGTTCCGGCTACTGAATGAATTCATACTGCTGCTTCTGGGGGCGCTGCTGATTCTGCTCGCGTTGACCCGCCGCGTGGGACTGCCGGCGCGGCCCGCCGCGCTCGTGTTTCTAGGAGTGCTTTTCATTTACTGGGGAGTTCGGGCCTGGATGCGGCGCGAGCCCGAGACTAGCCGTGTGCAGATGCATCTGCGGGCCGGTTCCCTGGTGCTGGTGGGGCTTTTTGTGCTGGGGATTCCGCTGTTGCCGCTGGGGGATGCGAACCTTCTGCTGGGGAATTGCGGGATCTGTGCTGGTGCTGCGAGGGATGGTCAGCGCTTTCCTGGTACTGAAGAAGAA
>CAVQZU010000030.1:0-19152 GCA_963718485.1 uncultured Acidobacteriota bacterium | reverse complement strand
CTCTGTCGTATGCGTTCAGTTGCGTTGCTGCAGGAACAGCGCGGCCCGGCAGGCCCGGCCGTAGTCGCCGTGACCGCCGCCGGGGCCGGCCGAGTACGACCAGGCCGACGAGCCGGACGAAGGTCACCCCGGCGAACCCGGCCGTGAGCGCCACCGCCGCGCCGGTGACCGCGAGCACCAGCCGGTCGCCGAGGCCGGGCACGCGGAACTGCTGCATGAGCGCCTCCAGCAGGAACCACTCCGAGACGAACCCGGCGGTCGGCGGGAGGCCGGCCAGGGTCAGGCTGCCGATGGCCAGGCCGGTGGCGCTCAGAAGGCCGGCGCCGGGCCATCCCGCGCAGGTCATCCAGGTCGTCGGAGCCGCCGGGGGCGGTCATCGGGGCGCTGGCGGTGAACAGCAGCGACTTGGCCAAGGTGTGGGCGACGACCTGGAGCGTGGCCGCCAGCAGCCCGACGGCCAGCAGGTCCTGATCGCGGGTGGCCGCGCCGACGAGGGCGACGCCGAACGCCGGCCAGGATGAGCCCGGAGTTCTCCACGCTGGAGTAGGCGATCACGCGCTGGAGGCCTGGTCTGCACGGCAGCGTGGGCGATGCCGAGCACGGCGGTCAGCCCGGCCAGCACCAGGAGCACGCCGGTGACCGCGGCCGGGGGCGGGCCGAGCAGGGCCAGGGTCCGCCACAGTGTTCGGGCTGGTGCGGCTCGAACAGGAAGACGGGCGGCGCGCCGAGGATATTGTTCCCTGGATCGTGACCGTGCGCCTGAGCCACGACGCGGGCCTCTGCGCGAAATGCGAGGCCAAGGGATGATCGAAATTGTAGGGATCGTGGAGGGAATGCGTGAGCAGGAACTGCGGTTGAATCTTTCGATAGATGTTCACGAGCTCGTCGAGAGCGTGGTCTCCGATTCGCAGCGGGTAGTCGCCAAGATCGAGAAAGACCGTTTGCGCACCGAGAATCTCTGCCGCTCGAAGGGCTTCTTCTCTTCTCGCAACCTTCACTTTGTCAATGGTCATGCCTGGCTCTCGCCACAGTTTGGATGATTCGCCCCGCTCTCCGAACCAAAGGCACACCACGGTAACTTCCCAGCCACGGTCTGCGTACAGCGCCATGGCCCCTCCCGCTCGCCAGACGAAATCGGCTGAATGCGCGCTCACAACCAGCGCTGTCTTCTTTTCTTCGCTTGCCGTCACGGTCTACTCCCGGAAATTTCTGGCCTTCGAGATTTTTGCCGGACCGATGCCAAATCCACCGTTTGGGAATTGCCCACCGGCGCCGGGTCTGGCATCACCCAAACCGTTGTCATGGCAGAGAGAAACATATATCATTTCCGCGCCGAGAGTAATATTCGAGCTCTGGCGGCCTTATTACTCAGACCCAATCGAGCGTCAAGGTCCCTGTAGCATTTCAACGATGACGCTCAAGTTCAGGTGCTGTGTAGGTTCTTGTGGCCGTCAAGGGAAAATTCGCAACGCCCCCTCCTACCCCGAAACCCGCTTCATCGACGGGTTCGACACCACTTAAAAGCCCGGTCTTTTTATGAATGCCGTCGCACGAAGCTTCGAGAGACCCTGCCCTCATTGCAAGGGTGAAATCATCGATCGTTCGCGCCGACGCGGACTGCTTGACAACATGGCCCGCGTGATAGGGCTGCATCCGTTTCGCTGCCGTCGTTGCTACCATCGTTTTTATCTCCGCTCCACTTGACTTCTGAGTCCTCTTCCTGAGCCCAGTCGTCTTCGCCTTAGCTTCGCCCGGCCATGAATTCTGCTAGAATGCCATTCTATGGCGATGGTTTCCAATACCCGGGAATCTGGACTCAACAAGGAGCAGCGGGCCGCTGTCGAGCATCGGGACGGCCCGTTGCTCGTGGTCGCGGGCGCCGGGACAGGCAAGACCCGGGTCATCACCGAGCGTATCGGGAATTTGCTTGAGTCCGATCCGGCCTTATCGGGGAAAATATACTGGGTCTCACCTTCACCGACAAATCCGCTGCGGAAATGAAGCATCGCGTGGTGAGAGCCGTCGGGGAGCGAGCCGAAGGCGTCTGGCTCGGCACCTTTCATTCTTTTTGCCTGGAAAAGATTCTGCGCACGGTGAATCCGGACATTCAACCGCTGGACGATATCGATCACCGGATCCTCCTGCGGCGGAACATCGCCGCTCTGGGGCTGGTCCACTTCTGGCGCTTGGCCGAACCGGCGGAATTTCTACGCGACTTCGTGACTTTTTTTTCGCGCTGCCAGGATGAGTTGGTCACACCCGACGATTATCAGCACTACGTCGACTCCTTGCGCAGGAAATACGAAGCCCGCAGAGGTTCACTCGAGTCCGACGCTTGCCGGATTGCGGAACAGGAAGTCGCTCGGCAGGAGGAATTAGCGCGCGTTTATCGCGTCAGCGAGCAGCTCCTTGGCGAGCGAAATCTCCATACCTTCGGCGCGCAGCTACTGCAGGCCGTGGAAGCTTTGCGAAACGACGAAACCCTGCTCGATCACATGCGCGAGCAATACCGCTACATTCTGGTGGACGAATTTCAGGACACCAACATCACGCAGCTCGAGTTGCTGTGGCTACTAGCCGGCCGCCGCCGGAATATCATGGCCGTGGGCGATCACAACCAGGCCATTTACCGCTTCCGCGGCGCCTCCTACGGAAGCTTTACGATGTTTTTGAAGCGCTTCTGCGGGGCCGCGGCGCAGTTCTCGGCAGCGGGAAATGGCCGGCACATCGTTTCACTGGCCCAGAATTATCGCTCAACCAAACGCATTCTCAAAGTGGCCGACGCAGTCATCAGCAACAACGAGCAGCCGCCGCTGCTCCCGTTCAAACCCCTGCGAACCGATAACCGCGAGGGCGAACCGGTGCGCGTCACAGAATTCGGGAACCCCGAACAGGAAGCCTACTGGGTGGCTTCGGAAATAGAACGGCTCCACGAAGCGGGAGCGGCCTGGCGCAATGTCGCCGTGCTCTACCGCAAGCACACGCACAGAAATCAGCTCCTAGACGCTTTGCGGCGCAAACGAATTCCGTTCGTCATCCGCAAGTTTTCGATTCTCTCAAGCACTCTTGTCCGAGACCTGCTCGCGTATCTGCGGCTGATCGCCACGCCCTCAGACAATGTGGCCTGCGCCCGGGTGCTGGCGGCACCCCATTGGAAGCTCGCGCCTCGCGACCTGGTGCGCCTGGTCGAACGCGCCGACAAAAATCACCGCCGGCCCATTTGGGAGGAGATCGAGAGCACCTTGGGTCAAGACCAGGAACAGTTGGCGGGTGGGAGTGAGCCGCAAGCCTGGCTTCCAGGGACGCGCCTCACAGAATTGCGTCAGATGATCGAAGGCCTGCGTCATAGCGCAAAACGAAAAACGGCAACCGAATTACTCGACGAGCTGATCGAGAGCCTCGAACTCGCCCCGCTTCCTTCGGAAGCCGACCGGCAGTATCTTGAACGATTGGTCCGCTTTGTAAAAGAGTGGGAGCGCAAGAGTGAGCAGAAACAACTGCGTGATTTCATCGAGTACTTGAATTTCTTCGATGAACTTGACGGCGAAATTTGCCTCGACGAAGAGATCGCCGATGACGCCGTCCAGCTGATGACCGTGCATTCGGCCAAAGGGCTTGAGTTCCCCTACGTCTTCATCTTGCGGCTGACCAAGGGGGATTTCCCGTCCGGGTCGCGCAAGCCAGTTTTCGAATTCCCTGCCGAGCTGATGAAGGAAGAGAAACCCCAAGGAGATTTTCAGATCCAGGAAGAGCGGCGCCTCTTCTACGTCGCGCTTACGCGCGCCCGCCAGACCTTGACTCTCTCGACGGTCATAAACAAGCGCAAAAAGCCTTCGCCGTTTCTCGACGATTTTCTGATGAACGCCCGGATCCAGAAATTCGACACCCTGCAGAGTACGCCCGTGGTGCACATCCCCCCGTCGCGTGAAATCGCCGGTCCGGCGCCCGATTCGGCTGACCCATCGCAGCTTTTCGGCCCGGATCGCGAAAACGCCAAGGCCTACTCGCGTGTGGCGCTATGGGCGAAGTCGTTTCATCCGCCGCGACCGGAGCCTTTGCAGTTGAGCGCCTCCGCCATCGACACCTACGAGCGTTGTGCGATGAAATACATGTTCCAGCAATTGTGGGGAATTCGTGGCGGCCCGCACGCACAGACCACCTTTGGAAACGTGATGCACACCGCGATCAAGGAACTCGTGGGCGAGATCCGCAGGAGCGGCCGCCTGCCATTCGAGGAAGCAGTTGCGATTTACGAGCGCGAGTGGTCTGCGGCCGGCTTCACCGACGATTATCACGAACAGCAATACCGCCGCGCCGGACGCGAACAACTCGAAGCTTTCTACAAAACCTACTCAGCCTCCCCGGCTGACGTTGTCCACCAGGAAAAGCGTTTCGAGCTGCCTCTCGAACACGAGGTGATGGTCACCGGACGGATGGATCAGGTGAATCGGATTGCCAACGGCGGAATCGAGATCGTCGACTACAAAACCGGAAGACCGCGCGACGAAAAAAAGGCTGCCGAAGACCTTCAGCTCAGCATCTATGCTTTAGCCGCGGAAGAAGTGCTCGACATTACTCCCAGCCGACTCGTTTTTTACAACCTCACCACCAACGAAGCAATCGCCACCTCGCGCGACGCCAAAGCACTAGCCGCAACGAAGCAGAAGATTGCGACGATCGCCGATCAGATTCGAGCGCAAGAGTTCTCTGCCAAGCCTGGTTTTTCGTGTGGTTATTGCGATTTCAAACCGCTCTGTCCCGCGCACGAGCAGCTTATCAACATACCGGTCTCCGCAAGCTCGCCTGCCAGTTCCTGAGGAAACACAAAAAAAACGGGGCTGCCGAGAAAACCGGCGGCCCCGTTTTAGGTTTCAAGGCTTCTTAAGCTCGAAGCCTGGATTGGTTCCGCGCAAGAACTACCTTGGAACTTCTCCCTGCGAGAGCGCGCATAAAACTTCCGCGTTCGAATCGCTTCGTCCATCTATAAAGGCCACGGCGAATGAAGTCAAGCAGAAAAACTTTTGCGTGCATTCATCTCTCGAAACACTCTGTCGATCAACGACCAAGACCGCTGTCGTAGTAACCCTGGCGTGTCAAAACGTTCAGCCCCGGGCGTCGCACACGCACTTCAATCGGATGGAAATCGTGACTCTTGTCCACTCCGTTGGGCTCAAAGGCCAGCGTATATTGATTGCGGGCTTCTTCGGTTACGTCGGAATATAGCCGCTCGAGGTCCGGCTGCTTCGCTGCGTAAAAGGTATCTCCGCCAGTATCGGTTGCATATTTCTGCAACTCGGCGAGCCCGCGCTCGAGCAGGGACTTTCCGACGGGAGCAGGAATGGTGTGGCTAACCGAGATCGAATATACCGAAACGTCCTTTCGCAACAGTTCGCGAGCGGTTTCATTGAAGGTGTGCCGGTTCTGTCGGGAATTGCTACCGTCGGAAATAAGGAAGATAATCTTGCGGCGATTCTTCTGACTGTCTTGGAACATGTCGGCCGACGAATAAAGCGCGTCATCAAGCGCGGTGAAGGTCTGATAGCGCTCCGATCCGTGAAGAGGAATACCAAGTCCGGTGGCAGGGGCATTCGCCGGATTCACATTACCGTTGATGACCGGACCGGGCATCGAAGTTGGGCCCGTCGCCGCGCTCGAGGAATGCGAGCCAATTTGCAAACGCTTGAGACGCGTGAAGAGGTCGTCATTGTTGGAAGAAAATTCCTGGACGGTGGTGGGGTACTCGCTGTAGGTCACCAAGGCCGCTTCGTCGCTGGGCCCAAAGCCGGCCGAAATTGTGGTCAGGCTCTTCTGAACTTCTTCGGCCTGCTTCTGGGCGAGGTCGTTGTCAACTAGAATGACTGCGGAAAGGGGAGAAGGATCGGCCGTGAAGGTGAGTATCTTTTGCTCCATTCCATCTACCAGGACCCGAAATTCACCCTTGCCGAGGTCGCCCACCAGACGGCCCTCGCGATCCTTAACCGTCACCGGCACGATCACGCGGGTGGTTACCACGCGGATGCCGCCGCCCTGATTCTGTGGAGCGGCAGGCGGTACGGTCGGCGCCGTGGGAGGAGCCGGTTGTCCCTGCGGTAACTGAGCAGCCGCAGGCAGGGGCGTACGGAGAAGCGAAATGATGACCAGCGCCACAATTTTTTGCACCATGGTAAGTGTTCCGCTCCTCGCTTCTGAACTGCGTCGAGCTTGGTTCGCGTTTCCTCTCCTGTGAGAGCGAGCGAACATCCGGTGGGAGCTACGCTGCATCGTATCACCCGAAACCCTCAAGGAGGATTATACAATGCGCCTGACCAGCCTGGCGGCCAGCATTCTGACTCTGATCCTGGCGGGCTTTCCCGCGGTGGCCGGCTTAATGCCGGGCGCTGCCCGCGCATCGCAGCCATCCTCCCGAGAGCCGCGGATATCGGTAGGGGATTCGCCTCAAAACGATCAACAAGTTCCCGAGTCCTCGCAGACGCTGAAAGTTCAGACGAACCTCGTGAACGTCTTCGTCACCGCGCGCGATAAGAAGAATGGATTGATCACCGATCTAAAACAGGACGACTTCAAGGTCTACGAGGACGGTGTGGAACAGAAGATTGCCTACTTTTCCAAGGATATGAACCTCCCGATTACGCTGGCCATCCTGATTGACACAAGCGGGAGCATGCAGAACATCCTGGGAGCGGAGCAGGATGCCGCGTCACGCTTCGTGAAAACGGTTATGCGCGAAAAAGACGAAGCCCTGGTGATCAGTTTTGACTTCGATGTGAACCTGCTCGCTGATTTCACGCAGGATCCCGAGGTGCTCGAACGAGGCATTCACCGCGCGCGTATCAGCGCCGTCTCCGCGGGGGGCGTGGTAACGCCGGGCACAGTTCCGCAGGGAAATGCCGGGGGCACCAATCTATATGACGCCGTTTACCTCGCGTGCCACGATGAGCTCGCCACCGAGGCCGGCCGGAAAGCCGTGGTGGTCTTGTCTGACGCCGAGGATACCGGCAGCAAGCTCAGTTTGAATGAGGCCATCGAGGCCGCTCAGCGCTCGGACGCCGTGATTCACTTCCTTCGCCTATCGGATGAGCCTTTTTACTTCAGCATGGGAATGTCCTATGGCGGTTCGAGCGTGGCCCGGAAAATGGCGGATGAGACGGGGGGCCGCGAAGTCGAAATCAAGAGCGAAAAAAATCTCGAAGGCGCCTTCGCCCTCATCTCCGAAGAACTTCGCTCGCAATTCGTGCTGGGCTACTATCCCACAAACACCAAACGCGACGGGACCTTTCGCAAGGTAAAAGTCGACATCGCGCGACCGGACACCAAAGTCCTGGCGCGCAGAGGATACTACGCTCCCGTGAGATAGCTGGTTGCTGTTCTGGTGGGCAAGACTTCCGGACTACTTCGTGACGGGAGCAACAGCGGCAGCCGCGGACACCGCGTAATAACCTTTGCGCGTTCGCACGACTGCCCCTTTGCGATCGGTCTGAATATCGATTTTGCGGTATTGTCCCTTAGACAGCGGAATCGTAGGCGCGTAGGCGATGTAATATTGGCTGCGCAATTCATTTCCAATGTCGAGGAACGATTGCGCGAGGTCGTCAATACGGTACGGAAAAAAGCAGCGTCCGCCCGTTTGATCGGCGAACATTTGCAACATCTTGTCGCCCTCGGCGAGGTGGTATTTGCTGGGCTTGGACGCATCATCGATCGCCAGCCAATCGGTGTTCGTGCTGATGGCGTAGATCGCCGTTTCCGCATGGATTGCCGACTCGATCGCGTCGCTCAAGGCGTGGTCGCTTAAATTGTCATCCCCGTCGCTGATTACCACCATTACGCGACGCACTTCGGGGTCCGGGCCGGGGGGCAGCGGCGGATTCGATAACATTTCAGACGCTCGATAAATGGCGTCGTGAAGTGCCGTGCCCCCGCCCGCGCGTTGATTGTGGATGGCATCGGTCAGCAGGGCGAGATCGCCGGTAAACCCCTGCACCACTTCCGGCTCATTGTCGAAGGTCATCAGAAACGCCTGGTCTCGGTTGCGCCGGATCACCCGGTTGAGGAAGTCAATCGCCGCTTCCTGTTCGAAACTGAGCCGCGGGCGGATACTGTTCGAGGTGTCCAGAAGCAAACCGATGCGAAGCGGCAGGTCCGTTTCTCGTCCGAAGAACCGGATGTCCTGGGGATTTCCATTCTCCAGGACCTTGAAGTCGCTTTGATCCAAATCGGTGATGAAGGCGCGCCGGTGATCGGTGACGGTAACAACCAGATGAACCAGCCCAGAGGTGACGCTAATCGGAGGAAGCTGATTCTGATTCGGCGAAACTTTTGAATTGTCAGAAGCCTGCGACGGCGGACTCTGTGGCGCCGATTCCTGCGCCCAGCCGATGACCGCCGGGGCCGAACACCACAAAATGAACGCTAGCACCGAAGGTACGACTTTCATTGCAGCGATTATAGGAACTCTTGGAGGCTAGCGTCAATTATATCCCCGTTTGCCTGCGTCGCACGGGCCAGGGCCCTGGCATACTCCACCAGTTCGGGCGGCAGCGGAGCTCGCATTTCCAGCTGCTTGCCTGTCGCCGGATGGCCGAAGGCCAGGCGCGCGGCGTGAAGAAAATTCCGATCGAGCGCTGGCAACAGTTCTGTCCCGATTCGCTCTTGCCGCGGCGCCCCATAAAGGGTATCGCCCACGACAGGGCAGCCCAGCGCGGAGAAATGCACGCGGATCTGGTGTGTCCTTCCGGTATGCAGGGCGGCTTCGACGAAGGTGAACCCATCGAGGCGCAACAGCACTCGCCAGTCGGTACGCGCTTCGCGTCCTTCCCGGCGGCGTGCGGTCATGCGAGAACGTCGCCTCAGATCGCGCGACACCGGCAGATCGATCGTGCCGGTGTCTGCTCTCAATCTTCCATGAAGCAGGGCGATGTAGGTCTTTTGAACGGTCCGTTGCTGAAAGGCTTCCACCAGTTTTCTGTGGGCGGCATCGGTTCGCGCGATCACGACCGCGCCGGAGGTTCCTTTGTCCAGGCGGTGAACGATCCCGGGCCGCAAGGGCCCTCCCACCGTGGACAGTCCCTCGATTCCGCCGAAGCGGTTCAGCAAGGCTGCGACCATGGTGCCGCTGTCGGCGCCGGCACCTGGGTGAATGATCATTCCCGCCGGCTTGTTGATGACCGCCAAATGCTCGTCCTCACAGAGAACGTCGAGGGCAATGGGTTCGGCTTGAACTCCTGCGGCCTCCAAACGGGGGATCTCAACGGTGACGTTATCGCCTGTTTCCACGCGATAGGAAGGTTTCATGGCCGCGCCGGAGACCTGTATGAACCCCTCCTCCATGAGAGATTGAATGCGAGTTCGGCTCAAATCGGTCAGACGGGACACCAGAAAGCGATCCAGTCGCTGGCCCGATAGTTCCTGTGGCACGATAAGCTTGATTCGCTGAGAGGATGTTTTCACAGGGCAGGCGCGCGGCAGGAGAAAAGTACCACACTTTGAAAGCAAGCGACGGGGACAAACGCCAGCCACGAGAATGCCAAGAGCCGTCTTCACCAACAACCAAGCGATCTAAAGCGTGTCCTAGACGATTGCTACGAACCTATCGGGCGCGAACACTCCTTTGCCCCACTGGGCATCAAACGCGCTCGTAGGCTTGGCAGCGGAAAGCTCGAGGATGGCTATCTCGTCGTCAGGGAGCACCGGGGGTCGGCAGAAATTGGCGATGCCGGAGCAAGTTTCCCTGGGCCTCGAAGGCCGCGCCACCAGAGCACCAATCCGGCGAGCACCAGAGCGGCGCTAACAACTTGCATCAGCGAGACTGTATCGTGAAACATCATGGTGCGCCCTGGGTCACCCCGGAAAAACTCGATGACGCCGCGCTCGGTGCCGTACAGGATGAAGTAGGTGCCAAGAATCTGTCCGGCGAACCGCAGCCTGGCCCCCAGCCATGCAAGCAAGAGAAAATTCAAGAACTCCGCTGCGGCCTCGTAGAGTTGCGTCGGGTGCAGCGCCGTATGGAGCGGAGTACCCGATAATTGCGCGGCTAGGTCGTCGCTGAAGGTCACGCCCCAGGGAAGCCCGGTCGGCTTGCCGAAGCAACATCCTGCGGCGAAGCAGCCCAAACGTCCGATCCCGTGGGTCAAGGGAAGGGCGGCCGCGGAAATATCCAGCACCGGCAAGAGCGGTAACTTGTGGAAGCGCGTATATAGAAAAATTGTCAGGATCGCCCCGAGCAGGCCGCCATAGAAGGTTCCCGCGGATTGAAACATCGCCAGGCTAAAAATGTCCGAGGGATTCGCCGCAAAATATTTCCACTCGCTGAAAATCAGCCAAAGCTTCGAAACGATCAGCGCGCCGAAAATCATGTAAACGCCGAGGTTCCATATTCGTCGTGGAGGAAGTCCGGCTCGCGAGGCTTGCCGTCGAGCAAACAGCAGCCCCAGAATCGCGCCGGTGGCAACCACAACGCCGTAGGTGTAAACGGTAATGTCACCGAGTTGTAGCAGAACCGGGTGCATAAAAATAAAGCGCCTAGGCCCGCTCCTGGGTGGGATGATGCCGCCACTCCCGGAAAAGTTCCAGTAACACGAGCGCGGCGCCAAGAACGATCGCCGAATCGGCGATATTAAAGGTGTACCAATGGTAGCTTCCCAGGTAAAAATCGATGAAGTCGGTAACTCTGTGACGCATTAGGCGGTCGAGAACATTTCCCGCGGCACCTCCCAGGATCAGCGCCAGGCCCCCCTGCCCGAGCCATCCGCCGCCACGCCCGCTGACGAGAAGCCACGCCAGCAGCCCGATCACGGAAAGGGAGAAAACAATCAGCACCGGAGCAAGCCACGCCGTGGGCGAGTCAGCCAGCAGCCCAAAGGCCACGCCGGGATTGGTGGTGTGCACTAAGTTCAACAGTCCGGGGATCAGAACACGGGACGAACCAACCGTGGTATATCGTTCGACAGCATACTTCGTGGCCTGATCCAATGCCAGCACCGCAAAGGCGAGGAACACGAGCCCGTGCCAGCCCGGACGCGCGCTGCCTCCCATCAGGACCCCGCATTTCCTGAAGCGCCGTTCCGGCCAATTTCCGCCAGGGCCGCAAGACAGCGCTCACAGACCGTGGGATACTCGGCACTTTCACCCACGTGCGTCGAGTAATTCCAGCACCGCTGGCATTTCCCCCCCCGTGCTCGCTCGATCTTCACGTGCAGGTCTGCGTCGGCAGAAGCCGACGTGGCAACTGCGCCGTCCTGGTTTGCCAACTCCACCTGAGAAACGATGAACAAAGAAGGCAGGTCACGGTGGTATTCGGCGAGCAGCCGCCTGAGGCTTCCGTTGGCAGTCAGGGT
Source organism: uncultured Acidobacteriota bacterium (assembly GCA_963718485.1). Lineage (GTDB taxonomy): Bacteria > Acidobacteriota > Terriglobia > Acidiferrales > UBA7541 > Palsa-295. Next base: position 7,819 of record CAVQZU010000030.1, on the reverse strand, counting down.
AACGCGAGCTTCGAGAGCGCCGGAAATGTCCTTAGCGGCTCGTGCCTGCTCGAGTGCCTTTAACACTTCCACGCGCACTGCGAGCAAACGCTCCCAGTTCGCGGAGCGCTTTTCGTCGAACAATTTCTCTAGCTCTTCGGCTGGCGGGAAACAGGCCAGATGCACGCTTTCCGGATCGGAAGCGGCACGCGGCAGATACTTCCAGACCTCTTCGGCGGTGAACACCAGCGTCGGAGCGATCAGACGCACGAGGGCGCTCGTGATTCGGGAGATAGCAGTTTGCGCCGACGCCGGCCCAGATTCTTGGGCGCGGAGGTATAGAGCCGGTCTTTCAGCACGTCGAAATAGAACGCGCTCAGGTCGACGGTGCAGAAATCGTGGATGGCGTGATAGGCGCGGTGAAATTCAAACTTGTCGTACCACTCGCGGCATTGCCGGATGAGCGCGCCGGTGCGATGCAGCATCCAGGCGTCCAGCTGCCAAAGCTCGGCCTCGGCGACAGCGTCGCGCGCCGGATCGAAGTCAAAAAGATTCGAGAGCCCGAAGCGGAAGGTATTTCGAATTTTGCGATATGCATCAGCCAGCTGCGTCATCATCGCTTCGGACATGCGCATGTCCGCGGTGTAGTCTTGCGAGGCGACCCAAAGGCGCAGCAGGTCGGCACCCCACTTCTTGCAAATTTCGTTGGGGTACATGGCGTTGCCGAGCGATTTCGACATGGGCGCGCCCTTGTCATCGAGCGTCCAGCCGTGGGTCACCACCTGGCGGTACGGCGCGCGCCCGCGAATTCCCACCGCCACCAGAAGCGAGCTATGGAACCAGCCGCGATACTGGTCCGGGCCCTCCAGATATATATCGGCCGGCCAGGTGCCGTCTTTTTCGCTTAGCACCGCCAGGTGAGTCGAGCCCGAGTCGAACCAGACGTCGAGTACATCGCTTTCCTTGCGCCACCGCGCCGCTCCGCACGAACACTTGATTCCCGCTGGTAGAAGTTCTTCGCCCGAATGCGTGTACCAGGCGTCGGCGCCTTCGCGCGCGAAAAATGGCAGCACCTGCCGCAACGCCTGAAAATCGGCGAGTTGTTTTCCACAGGCATCGCAATAGAAAATAATCAGCGGCACGCCCCAGAAGCGCTGTCGCGAGATGCACCAGTCGGGACGCTCCGCCACCATGTCGTGAATGCGCGCTTCTCCCCACTCCGGCTTCCATTTCACCTTGGCGATTTCCGCGAGGGCCTTTTTGCGCAGGTCGTCGTGATCGAGCCCGATGAACCACTGCTCGGTCGCGCGGAAAATCACGGGATTGTGGCAGCGCCAGCAGTGTGGATAGCTGTGCGAGAGTTTCCGCTCGCCGACCAGCATGCCGCGCGTCTTGAGCAGCTCGATTACCAGGGGATTGGCCTCGAATACCGTTTTGCCTTTGTATTCCGGGAGCCCTTCGACGAAGCGGCCTTCGTCATCCTGCGGCGCGTAAGCTTCCAGGCCATACTTTTGCCCGGTGCGAAAGTCGTCTGCGCCATGTCCCGGAGCGGTGTGGACGATCCCGCTCCCCTGATCGAGGGTCACATAATCGGCCAGTACGCCGGGCACGCGCATATCCAGAAAGGGATGCTGAAATTCGGCGCCCTCCAGTTCCCTGCCCTTCCACCCTCCCTGCGTGCCACGCACTGCAATTTTCAATTCATCGGCGAAGCCGCTGACGCGATCCTGGGCCAGCAAAAGCTTGCCGGCGGAGGTGTCGGCAATCACATACTCGAAGTCCGGATGAAACGCCAGCGCACGATTGGCGGGAAGCGTCCAGGGAGTGGTCGTCCAGATCAGCGCGCTCACCTCCGCGCCAAGCTTGGATGCCGTAGCGCCTTCGGCCGCCGGGAATTTCACCCAGATCGAAGGACTGCTGTGCTCTTGGTATTCGACCTCGGCTTCGGCCAGAGCGGTGCGATCATAAATGCACCAATACACCGGCTTCAGCCCGCGGTATACATACCCTTTCTCAAGGAAATCGATGAAGGCTCCGGCGATGGTCGCTTCGTGTTCCGGATCCATCGTCAGGTACGGCTTGTCCCACTGGCCGAAAACACCCAGCCGCTTGAAATCGCGCTTGTGCGCTTCCACATAACGTCCCGCATACGCGCGGCACATCCGGCGAAATTCAGCGGCGCTGACCTTGGTCGTTTTCCCGCCGAGCTCCTTCTCGACCTTGGTCTCAATCGGCAGTCCGTGGCAATCCCAACCGGGAATATAGGGTGAACGGAAACCGGCCATGGTCTTGGACTTTACGATCATGTCCTTCAGAACTTTGTTGAGCCCGGTTCCTAAATGAATTTCGCCGGTGGGATAGGGAGGCCCGTCGTGCAGCACGAATAGCGGCGCTTGGGCGCGCGAATCGAGAATGCGGCGGTAGAGCCCCCCTTCTTCCCACGCGGCCAACTGCTGCGGCTCGCGCTCGGGCAGCTTTGCCTTCATGGGAAAGTCGGTTTTTGGCAGATTCAGCGTGTTTTTCAGGTCCATTTCGAGGCAGAAAAGCCCTTTCTATCGCTCCAAACGGCCAGAAATCAGCGTAAATGGCGGCCCGCTGGCTATTGCATTCCACGAATCGCTTCTCTATGCTCTGCGGCTTGGCTGGCGAGCGCTTGCTTTACTCATGGTATGTTACAATGAATTTGGAAGCGTGTCAGCCGCCCGGGGCTAGACATCCTTTTCTGCGGCAGTGCGTCTAACGATCTTGAGAATTGAACGCCGCGGGAGACACGTAACACATGTCTGAGATCAGCGCGAGACTTGACGACGCGGGTCGTCCGATAACCGCTGCGCCTGACCCAACCCTGCAGCTGGGCCGCTTCAAGTCTCCCTCGCAAGAATCAAACCTCAAGAGCCTCGCTTCGAATCTCAAGGATTTTCTCACCGAGCGCCCCGTCAAAGTTCGCGGCGATCGCGCGCCTGTTTTCTCAATGACCGGTTTTGGCGCAAGCATCGGGGACAACTTCAAAGAATTTTTCCGGCCCGCTCCGCGAGGCGCGGTCAACTCGAGTCTGCTCGTCAATTGGAATCAGAGCACCAGCCTCTGGCAGAACCTGCGGGACATGATTTCTCCTCCGAAGCTTCCGCCGCTAAACGTCACAAGCAAGCCGGTCGCGGTCAAGGAAATCTGGTCGAAGAACACCCAGTTCACACGCGTGCAAGCGCTTTCGGTTGCTTTTCATGTGCTGGTTCTGGTGCTGATCATCGTGCCGCTGTTACCCGAGCTGATGTCACCCGGCACCACCAAGGCGAATTCGAGATACGACGTCACCACCATCTCGCCGTATCTTCCAAAACTTGCTCCTGCCGCGAAGAAAGCAGGCGGCGGTGGCGGCCAGCGGAATCTGACACCGGCCGTTCGCGGGCAGGCGCCTAAATTTGACTGGACACAATTTTCGAAGCCGCTGGTGAAGCCGCCCGAAAATCCAAAGCTGCCAATGACCCCGACGCTGGTTGGCAACCCCGATCTCAAGGTCCCCAACATCACCGCGCAGAACTGGGGCGATCCGCTCTCCAAGGTGCTCGAGGGCGACTCGCTCGGCGCCGGAAGCGGCAACGGAATTGGCAACGGGCAGGGCAACGGTCTCGGCCCGGGCTACGGATACAACACCGGTGGCGGCTATCCGAACGCAGGTACGGGCGGCTATGGCAGCCCTGCCTGCTTGTATTGCCCGCAGCCTCAATTTTCCGATGAAGCTGTGAAGGCCAAATATCAAGGAACGGTTTTGCTGGTGGCGGTGATCACCGCCGACGGGCGCGCCACCGAGATTCGCGTAGCAAAAGGACTGGGTCTCGGCCTGGATGAAAAGGCGGTGGAAGCCGTGCGCACCTGGCGCTTCCGGCCCGCCCTGGGTCCTGACGGCAAACCCGCCTCGGTCCGGCAGAGCATCGAAGTAACGTTCCATCTCTACTGATTGGTTCGCCGTCGCAATCGCGGACTGCAACTCCCGGGTCTTGCCAAAGGTATTTTGGTCCGGGCCTTCGCCCCGCGAACAAGGCCTCCCCAGACTGTTAACCATCTGGCTTCCAGATGGCTTTCAGGGGCAGAGGCCCGATCACCTTCTGCTAGGATTGCCAGCATGAAGAAAGCCGTTCGGCCCATCGTTCTTGTTTTCTTGAGTTTGGTAACCTCGGTTCCGGCGCTACTTTCGCAAACGCAGACCGGCTCCATTGAATTCATCGCACGCCTCACACCTTCAGGCGGCGTCGAAGAACCGGTGCGGGGTTTCCCGTTTTTCCTTTTAAGCAAAAGCTTTCAAGACATCAACAAGGAAGTGCAGGAAACCTATCCGAAACCCGATAAGGATGCATTCATCGAGCAGCTCGAAGTTTCGAAGGAATTGAAAGCCTGGATGAAAAAGAAACAATGGGTCCAGCTCTCCGGCGAGGATTTCATCCATAAGCTGAAACCGGACGATATCATGGCTGTGCCCGAATTCTACGATGCTTATATCCAGAGGAACTCCGGCGATCAGACGGTCAACTTTCCCAAACCAAAGTACAAACCGGGGGATCGCATAAAAGATCCCGCGAAGTATGAAAGGCTCAAAGCCGAATACACCGAGGCCGTGCGCCACTATATCGAGCAGGCGCCCGAAAGCATCGACGGCATCGATCTGGAGCTGGCAGGCATTGATCCCAACGCGAAATGGAGCGCCCTCGACGCAAAGCGCGCGCCCGAGATTCATCGCCGCGTGCTCGAACTCGCGCAGTCGAAATATCTTGTGGCCCGCGCGCAAACGAACCTGGATGGCGAGGGCTCCCTGCGCGGCATCCCTCCGGGGAATTACTGGCTGAGCACTCTGGATGTGGCGGCCAATGTCGGTGATGCGCGCTTACGGTGGGACGTGTCTTTGTCGGTGCGCGCCGGAGAGCCAGCGCATGTCGCCCTTTCCAATGTAAATGCCCTGGCGTCTTCGCCTTGATCGCTTTGCAATTGTAATTTGCCCCTTGCGGTGGCCCGAATCGCCCGTGACTCACGGTGCCTGGTAATTCCGACAACGAATTCAGTTCGCTTATCCGGTCTTTGGCAGACCCGTCCTCATCGCTGCGCGTGAAAGCCGCCGCTGAAATCTTCCGGCGCGGTCTGGACCTGGCGCGATCGGCGGCAGGCCGGTGGCTGCAGGACCAAACACTCGCCTCTCACTTCGTGATGGGCCCCTGGCAATTTCCAGAGGTGACGGTTGGCGTCGCCGTAGGCCCTGACAACTTCGACCGGATACGAAGGGTTTGCGGATCTCCCCCTGGCCGAGGTGCCGCCCGATCAGGATGCTCGGGAATTTGAACTCGATTTCCCCAACCGAGTCCGTCTCGACATCCTCACCACCGGCGACCCCGAAGGCGCTGGAGCGATCGCGCGCTATCTTCAGAAGTTTGGCGAAAGTATACAGCAGATCGAATTGCTGACCAGGGATGTCGACCAAGCCACGCAACTCTTGCAAACCCGTTTCGGCCTCACACCGGTTTTCCCAAACACGCGAGCCGGAGCCAACGGCACGCGCGTAAACTTCTTTCTGGTACCGGCGCCGAGCGGCAGAAAGGTTCTGATCGAACTCGTGGAAGCTCCCGCTTGAGCGCGCCCCCTGTGCTAAACTCGCTTGCGTCCTGTATTGATTCTTCCCCTGGCGCTATGGTGCAACGGTTAGCACGCGGCCCTTTCAAGGCTGAAATCGGGTTCGATTCCCGTTAGCGCTACCAGATTTTCTTCAAACTACGCAGTTCTTCTGATCCGTAATCGCGATTGCAGGCGTGATCACAGGGAAGATTGCCGGGCCGTGTGCCGCCCGAGAGGGTTACCCGAGTGGCCGTTGCTTCGGTTGATCCTGCTCGGGCCCGATGGTCACAATCGTGCTTGCAAATATAAGCAGGGACCTTCTGGGCGCAGCGGGCAAGGCTCCCCAAACTTTCTGGAGGCTGTCGGGATGTCCGGACAGAAATCAGCAGATGGCAGCTTCGAATACGAAAAACTCGCGGCGTATTCCTTGCTCTTATCCGAGGCTTTATTTGAAGTCTTGAAATCTAAAGGGCTTCTAACGCACGACGAGGTCACCCGGCACATGGAAAAACTCAATAACGAACTTCGATGCCGCCCGGGCGGTTCGAGTTTATCAAGAAGACGAACTGAGGGCCGACCGCAGCCCGGCCAATCTGAATCATTCCTATCCCGGCGCCTTTCACCTCACTGCCAACTTCGTTCCCGACGATCGCCCACAAACGCGGCATCAAATAGCTGCGAAGCCTGCCAGAGTGAGCAGGCCCACCTGGCCACCCGGCAAGGCTTGCCGCATACCGCGCGCTAGCCCCTATCTTTTGCCTAGCCCCAGTGTCTAGCGCCGGCGGCCACCATGGCGGCAGGGTGCTAGCATCGAAATAAATGCTGTCTGCTCAGCACCGGAAACACGTCACTGATGGGGCTTGGCAATTCCGCGCACGGCAATCGACGTGCTGTTGGAGTTGGCTGCGACACCCCCATCCTGGTTTGGGATTCGCACGCATCGCGAAAACTAAGGGAGCTCGTTATGTCCGCCATAGGAATGTTTGGCACCGGCGTGCTGGAATCACTGCTCTCGCGCACCACTCAGAGCAGCTTCCAGAGTTTCAAGCAAAATTTCCAGCAGTTGGGAAAGGACTTGCAGGCCGGCAACACTGCCCAGGCACAGGCAGACCTTGCCGCGCTTCAGCCCAGCGCTTCCTCCAATCCGGCAACTGCAAGCTCGACCGGACTGGTTTCACAATCTTTCAACCAAATCGCGCAGGACCTGCAATCGGGCAATCTCAGTGCCGCAGAGTCCGACTATGCGACGCTGCAGCAGAACTTGCAGCAAGCAAACCATCGCGACTACCGCCATCATTCGCACGGCGCCACCAGCAGCGCCACGACCCAGACGCAGCAGGCTTTGACACAACTGGGGCAGGCTTTGCAGTCCGGGAGCCTCAGCAGCGCGCAACAAGCCTATTCGAGTCTGCAGACAGAATTAAGTGCCTTTAATAGCTCCACCGTTCTGGGCGGCTCCGGCCAATCCAGCAGTTCCGGCGTGAACCTCAGCGCCTAAGCTACGGTATGGGCTCGGCTCCTCCGCTCGTCCGCCAGATTTCCGATACCGCCCTGTGGGCTGCCGCCTTTCGCGCTCGCGAAAGCGAACGGCCCGATGCTCTTTTTCGTGATCCCCTCGCCGGACTTCTCGCCGGCCCACGTGGTTTCGAAATTGCCGGGGCGCTCTCCCAACAATCCCACAGCATCTCGTGGGTCACCCGCACGTTTCTGTTCGATCAGTTGATCGAGAGAGAGATCGCGCGTGGCGTCGATGCTGTGGTCAATCTCGGAGCCGGGCTTGATACGCGTCCTTACCGCATGACGCTGCCGCCGTCGCTTCGCTGGTTCGAGTTGGACGCGCCCGAAATTCTGGCCTACAAGGAAACCTCCTTGGCAGGCAAGACTTCTTCCTGTGTGCTCGAAAGAATCGGCCTGGACCTGTTGGACCTGCCGGCGCGGCGCTCCGCCCTGGCAAGGCTTCTCGACAGCAGCCGAAAATTCTTGGTTCTGACAGAAGGCGTTCTTGTCTATCTCGCAACCGAAGAGGTCGCCGTGCTGGCAACCGATCTCGCTGCTCACGGCGGTGTCGAGAGCTGGATTCTAGAGCTTGCCTCACCCGGCGTGCTCGATACGATGCGTCGCACCGCCGGAGCGGCACTCCAACGGGCCGGAGCTGCGTTCCAATTTGGCCCCCTCGAAGGGCCTGCGTTTTTCAAGCCCTACGGCTGGAACTTAGTCGAGGCGCGGGGTGTGCTCCAGACGGAGA
>CAVQZU010000029.1:0-66444 GCA_963718485.1 uncultured Acidobacteriota bacterium | reverse complement strand
CGCCCAGAGGTAATGGCGATCGGGCGCGTGCTGGCGGAAATGCCGCTTGTAGATGTCGATCACGGTGACCGTGGCAAGGGAGTTGATTTCCGAGGAGACGCTTGCCATAGCCGCTCCCATGATGGTCGCAATAATCAGTCCAACGATGCCGGCAGGCAGATAGCGGGTAACAAATGTGAGGAAGATGTAGTTGGTATCGTTGAATTCTCCGCCGCTGGCCTTCTTCGCGACGGCAATCGCGTCGTCTCTGGCGGCATCAAATTCTTTCTCGGCCTGCTGATATTGCTGCGTGACCGCTGCAGGCGGGTCAAGGTTTCCGGGATTTGACTGCGCCAATCGCAACGCGGCGGTTCGACGCTGGTCGAAGGCAAGGTTGTAGCGCTCGATGACTTGCTGATAATTCGGGCTTGCTTCGATCTGATGCAAAGAAATCTGATCGAAAACGACCGGTGGCTTTTCGAAATTGTAGAAAGAAAAAACGATTGCGCCAATGAACAGGATGAACATTTGCAGCGGTATTTTCGCAGCGCCGTTGAAGAGCAGGCTGATGCGGCTGTCTTTCAGCGACTTGCCTGTCAGATAGCGCTGGACTTGGCTCTGATCGCAGCCGAAATAGGCTAACGCCAGAAACATACCGCCCAGGATTCCACTCCAGATGTTGTAGCGATCGCTCCAGCTGAACTGTGGCACAAAGATGTGGAGTTTGCCGGCCGCCGCGGCCACCTTCACGGCGCCAAGAGGACTTACGCCCTGAGGAAGGAGCCAAAGCGCTGTTCCCAAGGCGGCGAATAATCCGAACGTCATCACGATCATCTGGGAAACTCGGTCCAGGTGACCGCGACAACGCCGCCTAAGGTCGTATACAACAGTGCCAGCGCGCCGACGATCAAATCGTGATTCGGTCAGGCCAATGGAGAATGAGGCTGAGCACGATGGCCAGCGCGTAGAGAGAAATGCCGATCGCCAGTCCGCGTTCGATGAGAAAAATCACGCTCGCCAGGGCCCGCGTTTTTGAGTCGAAGCGCTGTTCGAGGTATTCATACGCGGTATAGACCTTGGCGCGGTGGAATAGCGGCACCAGCGTTACCGAAAGGATGATCATCGCCAGGGGCAGCCCGAAATAGAACTGCACGAAGCGCATGCCATCGACGTAGGACTGACCGGTTGTGGAAATAAACGTGATGGCGCTGGCCTGCGTCGCCATGATGGAAAAGGCAATCGCGTACCAGGGCATCGTGTTGCCCGCCAGCATGTACTTCTTAACGGTATTGGATCCACGGCCGCGCCAGGTGCCATAGCCAACGACGAGCGCCAAGCAACCGGCGAGCACGATCCAATCTAGGGGCCGCATACGGAACGCCAACTCCTTGGGAGAAGGTTCACCGGATGGTAGACTAAGCTAACCACGTTCCGTCGTAAACCCCGTCCCTCAATTCAGGCGAGGATGATCGGAGCATGCGCCATCGATAGGGATGTGCACCGTCTTAAAAGGCAGGGTTTTGGATGAAGGTTTCGGAGCGAAAGCTTTGCAAGCGCAGCTACGACTTAGGCGTCCAAAATGCCTGCGAATATTCCGCCGAACTGTGGGGCTGGCCGGGATAAACATTGCCTCTCGCAGATATTGCCCCGCGTAAATGGTTGTTACTCCTGTGGTTGACTTCCCTAGCTACACTTGCTACAAGACAAACCCATCGAAGGCCTGAATCTACATATCGCATATCATATATGGATCGGGAGGAAGCGCATGTTAAGAACGACGTGGGCCACTCTGTTGGTCGTTTGCGGGGCGGTGCTTTTGACTTTGGCCGCCGCGGTGGCGCAGGACTCAAACTATCATTTGGCTAAGAAGGTAACGCTCGGTGGCGAAGGGGGCTGGGATTATTTGTCCGCCGATCCTGCCACGCACCGCGTATTCATCTCCCGTGGCACGCACATTATGGTTGTCGATCCGGAAGGCAAGCTGGCCGGAGATATTCCGGATGTGCAGGGAACTCACGGCGCGGCGATCGTGCCAGAGTTCGGGCGCGGATTTAGCAGCAACGGACGCTCAAACTCGGTAACCATTTTCGATCTGAAAACGCTGGCGACGATCAGCGAGGTGAAGCTGCCAGGAGCTGACGGACCAGATGGCTATCTTTACGATTCCGGATCGAAGCGCGTCTTTACGTTCAACGCCCGCAGCAAAGACGCCTCGGCGGTGGACGCAAAAACGGGCGAGGTGGCGGGAACGGTTCCTCTCGGTGGCAAGCCCGAAGCTGCTCAGGCCGATGGCGCCGGGCATGTTTGGGTGAATATTGAAGACAAGTCGCAGTTAGTCGAGTTTGATTCGAAGGAACTCAAGATTCTCAACACTTGGCCATTGCCGCAGTGCGAGGAACCAACCGGAATGGCAATCGATTCGGCGCATAAGCGCCTCTTCGTCGGCTGCCATAGTCAGCAGATGCTGGTGCTGGATTATGCCGGAAAAGTCGTCGCGAGCGTACCCATTGGGCAGGGTGTTGACGCAGATGCCTTCGATCCGGGCACGGGTTTCGCGTTCGCATCCTGCGGCGATGGAACCATTACCGTGGCGCACGAAGACACGCCGGACAAGTACACGGTCGTGCAAACGATCTCCACGCAGCGCGGCGCGCGTACCATGGCCTTGGATACTGCCAATCACAACGTGTATACGGTTACTGCGGATTTCAACCCGCCACCGGCGCCTACAGCCGACAACCCGCGGCCGCGGCCAGTGCCAATTCCGAGCACGTTTACGCTATTGGTCTACAGCCGTTGAGGGGCAAATAGCTTTATTCCCATCGCCGCAGTGCCCCAAAGGAAGGCGAAATATTCGATTTTTTCCACGTCGCTGAACAGATCCATCCGCGCGCTCGAGGCAAACCGGTGTCCGCGATGAAATCGGAAGAAACTGGCTGCCCCGCCTTGCCGTTGCAGCTGCGGGCTGGGGACGTTCAGCTACACGCGGTCAAGGCCTTCGATCTCCAGCGTCACATGCTCCCTCAGGATCTCCGCTTCGCTCCGTCGGTAGACTCATGTTCGGCTCCGGTTGCCACCGGCCCTTCGAGACCAACTACCGCTTTGCGGTCCAATGAACGGAGTTGGCATTGCCGGCTCGCAACTCGGCCGGGAGCCACTACCACAAATCATCTGCTCTGTGTAGCCGCAACCGAAATACATCTCGTTGGTCTGGGGCGAAGCCTCGCTAGATATGGGGTGAACGTTCAAGAGGTAGTTCCTTGCCAGGTGTTCAAGCTTCGCCTTACCCATGCTCTTCGTTCAGCAGAGATCTTTGCTTCAAGTCCTCGAACTCTAAGTGTTTGTAGAAGCGGTCTCCCAAGCCGGGGGGGATGTAGCTTGTAGGAAGTGCTCTTTCGTCTGCTACCATGCTTTCTATTATGCGTGCCCGACTCGTGATCTGCGGTTCAGTCCTCGTCATTTTGGGAGGCCTGCTAATCGCGAATCGTGAGCCCCACAAACCCCCCAACGCACCTTCCGCGTCAATTGCTACCCTATCATCTGCGGCAACCCCGGAAGTATCGGCCACCGCTGCTACGAAAGGTCTCTCCGCCGAGTCTGGTCTCACGAACGTATCCGCGCACAATTTGCTGCTGCGAAAAGGCCCGAACTTCCGCGTCTACATTCCCTGGCTCCGCGGTCACATCGTCCGTACTCGCCGTAACCTTAATCCCTCGTTCGATGATCCAGAGTCTTTTTTACTTGATATCGATACGGGGATAATTCACGCCAACATAGGGGACATCAGCAATTTCCTCAATACAAGCGCTTCGAACTCACCGCTGAAGAACATAACTCTTTCGGGCGACGGAGATCAGATCATACTGCACGGAACTCTGCACAAGATCATTTCCCTGCCGATCGAGTTGATCGGCACAATCGCCGCGGGCCCCGATAATCGAATCCAGATACACGTCACCAAGCTGGACGTTTTGAAAATTCCCTTGAAAGGTCTTCTGGGCGCTCTCCACATTGCTGTCTCCGACCTTTTTAATCCCAAGGGTGTACGTGGGGTTGAGGTGTCCCAAAACGACGTGATTCTTGATACCCAGCAGATTCTTCCGCCACCCCATATCCACGGTCAGTTAACCAGCGTGCGCATCGTCAACCCGGATCTCGAAGAGATTTACGGAGATGGTCAAAATGCTGTCACCACCGTCAAACAATGGCGCAATTTCCTGCAGCTAAGCGACGGCACGATCGATTTCGGAAAGCTCACGATGCGTCACGTCGATCTCATGATGATCGATATTTCGAATGATGCGTGGTTTGATCTCGATCTTGCTAATTATCAAGACCAATTGGTATACGGTTACACCCGCATGACACCGCAAGCCGGTGTGCTGATTTTCATGCCCGATCTAGACGAGCTCCGTCGTACCAAGCCAAACCAGAGCATCAGTATGGAGTGGCTTAAGAATCGCAATATGCCTCCGCCGCCCGATATCGTTTCCAAGTAACAGCACAGCGCACTCCAGATGGCTTTTTGCGAACGATAGACCTACCCAAGATGCCCTTCTTTTGTCCAGCTGTCCTCCTATGCTGCAATTGAAAGCCAGAGAACTGATCCTGGAAAAGTTTCGAGCGGTGTAATTCCGTCTCAACTTCGGCAGGCGGAATTGCATATGGTTCTTTGAGGGGCTCCTGCTTACGGTTGCAAACTGCAAGTTCATCCGCCGCAAGAGGTTCTGTGTAAGTGCAGGTCGGATCGCAACTGCGCGTTAGAAGAACCGCGGGCGGGCCTCGAGTTGCTGGCCATTCGCCAGGACCACTTTCTCAAAGCGCATCGTCGCCGAGCCGTTCTTGTTGCAGTTGCCAACAATCGTGACTTGATCGCCCGCCTTCAGCGAGTCCTTGGTCCAGCCATGATTGGCCAGCCGGTTCGGGCCAGGACCCTCAGCCAACCATTTCACTACGTTGCCGTGCTCGTCGGCGGCGGTGAAGGTGATTTGTGCGTGCGGATTGGCCCAATCGAACTGGACGATGGTAGCTCTAAACGTGGTGTCGTGGCTGCGGTCGTACATCGACATCGAGTGGTGCGCGAACGCTGGCCGGGAAAACAGCAGGGAAGCGGCGACGGCAAAGATCAACGGCAGAGCCTTTGTTTTCACTATGTCACCCTCGACCATCTTGTCGGCGTGTTGCGATCGTTGCGGCCGCACAGATATGACGCTTTCACGCCGTGCCTCGTTCCCAGAAAATCCGGGCGATTCGCAGCTATGACGTTGTACCAGCGCAGTCGTGACGGCCATCTGCTGTCAAAACCACGTAACCCTCAGCATTGTTCGCAATGTGAGGCCAGCCGAAACTTACTTCCCGCCCGGTGAAACAATGACTAGCGCGCTCAGTTTTGTAAACCCCGCGTGTGCCAGGTAGACAGTTCCGTTTTTGGTTACTACACCGTTGCGAGCGCCTTCTTGGGTGGGCACCTGCGCAACGACGGCAAGACGACCGTTATCGTCAGCGTGGGCGATGGTGAGTTTCCCGGCGCGAGCCGCACCTACATAGAGAAGGTGCGTGGCAGACGCGTAATTAATGTCATCGACACCATCGCCGGTATCAACCATCGAAAGAATAGCGCCGTCTCGCCCAGCATCGAGTACCTCCGCGAGCGTGCTGCAGGCGACGAACAAGTGGCCGGTCTGCGCGTCCAGCGCCAAACCGTGAGGACCTTCTTTGCCGCACGATGGGTTCCAGGTTGCCACTGTCTTCTGGGTCTTTAAGTCAATGGCCAGGGTGAGGTCCTTGTCTTCCATATTGGTATAGAATCGGGCTCTTTTAGCGTCAACGGCATAACCCTCCGGGTTGCCCTCGAAGGTAAGCTTCGCCTTTTGCTCCAGCGTCTTGGAGTCCAGTACGCGGATGGACTTGTCTCGAGGCGTAGTCACCCAGACTTCCTTCGTCGGCGCGACGTAGGCAACGCCATCGGGTACCGAGTCGAGGTGGCCGCAGGCGCCGCGCGCCAAGGAGCGAGAGTCGACGGCGCAGACGGTCGAGTCTCCGCGGTTGCCGATGTATACAACGTCTTCCCCGATGCTAACCGCCGTAGGACCGAACACACGCTTGGCGCCACGAATTTCCACCTCCGAGGTAGGAAAGCCGGGAATCTGCCGCACCTTTCCGGTGACGGCATCGACCACATCGACGGCCCCGGTGTTTCCTCCGGGACCCACACAGAATTGGTACCTGGGTCATAAGCGATGTAATCCATGGAAACATCGCCTAAGTTGTTGTCGGGGAGCGGCAAGGAGCGGACGCCGTGGTTCGGGCCTTGATTGGAAGGTTCGTGTGATCCGGCTGTCCGTGAATCAGTTTGGGCAGACACAGTCCAAACCGCCAAAACGCCCAGGAGAATAGATCCGAGCGCAGACGACCATCGTTTCATAAATGCCTCCTCTGTCCTCGCCAAAATTTCCTTTCACTCGTCGGGTTAATTTCTCTTTATTCAGTTGCTATCCGTGTTTTGGCCTTCCAGCACCCGCTGTACTTTGGCGTGCGGCGGTGGAAAGGTGCCGCTCCGGGTTGGAGTGATCTTACCGATGAACGTTAGTTAAGAAAGATGAAAATTACCTGAATTGGTAATATTCCATTACGCCGGCCATGCATTCTGAGAACGGTCATTAACTGCGGTTTGCCAGGGCGCGGCCGGATTTCTGCTAAGCTGTCCACGCTGACCTGGGGACGGTTATATGATTGATTTTTCCCTGAACTCGGAGCGCTCGCGGTTTCGTACAGCGATCTGGGTAGCAGTTGCGGCCGATGCGGTGCAGATTATCGGCTTCCCCTTATTTGCAGAGGGCGCAATATCGCCACTAGATGACGTCCTGGATGTCATTGTGGCAGTGACGCTGACTCGCCTGGTCGGCTGGCACTGGGAGTTCATGCCCTCATTGCTTGCAGAACTTGTGCCGGGAGTCAATTTGGTGCCCTTCTGGACTCTCGCGGTTGCCAACGTCTATCGGAAATGGAAGCAAATCGAGAAGGTTGGGGATCAGATTGATGTGGCACCGCTAACCTGAAACTCTGCCGTACGCCGCGCCATCAATTATTTTTCTTTAACCCGTAACGCTTTCATATGCAACAAACTCCCACACAACAGATTCTGTGAGCACCGGCACGACCTCAACAGCGAAGGTGCGAATTTCTCTGCTCGCCTTCAAGGTTTGGCGTTGAGACGCACAGCGGCGCCGATCACCGGAGTGTCGACGGTCAGCTGCGACGTACGAAGAAACAGATCTCCATTTGCGGACTTAACCGAAATTGCAATCACGACCTGAAGAATCTGTTTAAGGGCGCGGCCGTCGTGGCCTCGAGCAACCCGGGTCCATTTCAGGAGTTCTATACAGCTTTGCTGAGCAAGGGCATCCGTCCGGAGATGGCGCGTCTGACTCTGGCGCGGAAGATTGCAGCCATCGCATTGATTATCTGGAAGAAAGGTTTGAGCTTCGACGCCAAACATCTGAAACCACAAACAGCTTGAGTGTCTCCGGAATCCGTCCCATCTCCGGACTCTCCCGGTGGTGGTCGTCGGGTTCTTGAGACATTCGGGTTCGAGGGCGAGTCTCAGCTGTGTAGTTAGGTTTTGCATGCCTCGGGCAAGCTTAGTCTCACATCCGACCCTAGTCCCCCTCGGACAACCCGAAAAAGCTATGGGCCACGAGTCCCAAATAGAAGCATGGTTGGCACCTGACAACTGTGTGCTGCTTGTTGGTCTCAGAAACGGACTGGCTTCGTCGCAAAGAAACGACGAAAACCGCTGATAGAGAAACCCATAATCGCTACACGATCGCTCGTAGCGTCACGAGCTCGCGGAACGGAAGCCGAGAACAATCCTGCTCAATGGGGCGGGCTGGACGGCAAGAAAAACTCCGGCCACAGGTGAAGTGTTTTTTCTTAACTTCTCTTATAGAACTCCACAGGAGTTACCGCCTGACTAAACTCCAAATTGCCGCAGATGGTGGTCCAGATGCTTGTACGTCAGTGTGGCCCACTCCTCCGGCGTTAGCCGCCCGAAAAAGCTGTGCGGATGCGTGGTGCACCCCTTCGGACCGGCCGTAGCGAAGCGATCAATCAATCTGCACAACCGCTCCCGTTCTCTGTCCAGGTCCCGTTCATCCTGCACCACAAGATCCTTCGCCGTGGGCGAATTCCGGCGCATCGGTGCGTCGTTCCCAAGCGCCATCGGCTTCACCATTCGCCCAATAATCCTCCCCAAAAACATCCGCGGTGGAATCCTATCTCCTACCGCCCACTCCATCGCCAGAGAGCAATGTGCCAGCACCTGCGGCAGGTTCATCTTGCCCCACAGCCGATCGCTATCCGAACTCAGCTGTGCCAGCCGCTCCTTCACTTCTTTCACTCTCTCCGCTTCGAAGAGATTTTTCATGCGTTACTCCATCCTCGACTACAGAAGGGCTTCGTTCTAGCCAGCTACTTTCTGGCTCCGGCGGCGAGTTGCAAAGTCCAGAACGCCGGGGTCTCAAAGTATAAATCATTGTGCTAGGGAATCCGTATCCACATACCTGATTAACGCTAGCGATGTATCGGACGCGCGTTTTCGCCAAGGAGGGAAATTAGGCGACCAGCGATCGGGTTGATAAGTTCATCCGCCGGCATTTCCCGCGCAAGGATTGACCGCCGTTAGGTTTACTCGCTTATTTATAGTATCTATAACTAATTTATTAATAATACAGTGGCAAGACCGGCACGCGTTCAGGCGCGAGCTCGCAACGAACTACACTTCGCGAGAATCGATGACAAAACCATTCAATCGATTCTCAGACACGGCACGATGAAGGAAACAACCGACACCTACATCAAGACAGCGGGAGCACCAACCGTCCGCGCTCTTGACACCCTGGCGGCCCACTTTGAAAGCGAATTATGCAACGCGTATGCAACGAATCCCGCAGAACGCCTGCAGTGAGAAAAGCTAAACCATGACAACGAAACGGGATAGATGGAGCCGAGGGCCGGAATTGAACCGGCGACCTGACGATTACGAATCGTCTGCTCTACCAGCTGAGCTACCTCGGCGAATCGTTGTTGTAGTCGACGCCCTACCGTGATCAGTTGGGATTCTATCACGAGGCCCGAGGTGGGTGCAGGGGGCTAGGTCCCAGAAGAGAGCAGATGTTTCGGTGTCGATCGGATATTCTGTTCGGATATTCTTGACAGGGCGACGCTGGCTGCCGTAGCGTTCCGGTTAACACCGAATTGGGGCGATTTTCGCCGAACCGTAGTAAGATAGGGCCCCCGGATGTGCCAGGAGGTAAAAATGCCCATTGAACTTAATGTGAACGGACGGCCGCAGAAGGTAGATGTTGATCCGAGCATGCCACTGCTTTGGGTGTTGCGGGACACGCTCGGGATGACCGGCACGAAATTCGGTTGCGGCATGGCCCTCTGCGGGGCCTGCACCGTGCATATCAACGGCGAGCCGATCCGCTCCTGCGTTACTCCCATATCTACTGTGGCCGGGAAGAGAATCACGACCATTGAAGGGCTGTCGGCAGACCGAAGCCATCCGCTGCAGCGGGCCTGGATTGAACTTGACGTCCCGCAGTGCGGGTATTGCCAGTCGGGGCAGCTCATGTCCGCTTCGGGACTGCTGGCCAAGCATCCGCAACCGACTGATGCGCAAATCGACGAAGCAATGACGGGCAACGTTTGCCGCTGTGGAACCTACCAGCGAATTCGCCAGGCCATTCATCGCGCGGCGCAACTGCAAAGCGCTGCGAACCACAAACCGGCCGCGAC
The DNA here is from genome assembly GCA_963718485.1 of uncultured Acidobacteriota bacterium. Classification (GTDB taxonomy): domain Bacteria; phylum Acidobacteriota; class Terriglobia; order Acidiferrales; family UBA7541; genus Palsa-295. The sequence goes on along the minus strand of CAVQZU010000029.1, from coordinate 56,667 downwards.
CGAACATGGCGCACAATTGCTATCGGCGCCCCACGGCCGCAATGCGGTTGCGGGAGGTGCGGAATGAGCCTAGCGACGAATTTGGATCGGCGTGGTTTTTTGAAGACCGGGCTGGCAGGTGCTACGGGTTTGGTGGTGGGGTTTTATCTGCCAGGACGCTTTGAAGCGTTGGCAGCGGCGCCATCCGACGCCGCGCCCGCTGCTCTAAATGCGTGGATTCATGTTGGCACCGACGATGCGGTCACGATCATGATCGACAAGTCGGAAATGGGCCAGGGGATCATGACTTCTTTATCGATGCTCGCGGCCGAGGAGCTTGAGTGCGATTGGAACAAGGTGCGGGCCGAGTTTGCTCCGGCGGAGAAGGTTTATTACAACTCTGCGTTTGGATCGCAGGGGACCGGCGGCAGCTCGAGCATTCGTTCCTCCTGGGGGCCGATGCTTAAAGCGGGCGCAACCGCACGCGAAATGCTGATTGCGGCCGCCGCGCAGAAGTGGGGCGTCGACAAATCGCAATGCCGCGCCGAGAACAGCGTCGTGATTCACACGCCCACGAAGCGCACGGCTAGCTACGGGAGCCTTGCGGAAGCCGCAGCGAAGATTCCGGTGCCAACCGACGTGCCGCTCAAGAATCCCAAGGATTTTCGAATCGTTGGCAAGCCGATCAAGCGGCTCGATACCGCCGACAAAGTAAACGGGAGCGCCGAATTTGGAATCGACATACGGCGGCCGGAGATGCTTTACGCTACGGTGGTGCGTTGCCCTGTGTTCGGCGGTAAAGTGGCTAGCTTTGATGCCACCAAGGCTAAGAGTGTTCGCGGCGTCAAGGATGTGGTCCAAATTTCATCTGGCGTGGCGGTCGTGGCGGACAATACCTGGTCGGCGCTGCAGGGGCGCAAAGTGCTCGACATTAAATGGAACGAAGGACCGAACGCCACTGTTTCCTCCGACGGGATTTGGACACTCTTCGCAGAGCGCGCGGACCAGCCGGGCGCGGCGGTAGCCCGAAAAGAAGGAGACGCTTCATCCGCTCTTGGCACAGCGGCGACCAAAATCGACGCCGTCTACCAGGCGCCCTTCCTGGCGCATGCCACCATGGAACCGATGAACTGCACGGCGCACGTGCAGGCGGATCGTTGCGACGTGTGGGCGCCGACGCAGTCGCAAACGGCTTCGCAAGACGATGCTGCGAGAGTGGCGGGCCTGAAACCTCAGTCCGTTTTTATCCATACCACATATCTGGGTGGCGGATTTGGACGCCGCGGCGAAACCGATTTCGTGATTGACGCCGTGGAACTTTCGAAGAAACTAGGCGCGCCGGTGAAAGTCACGTGGACGCGCGAGGAAGATATGCAGCACGATGTCTACCGACCGGCTTCCTATTCCCGGTTTTCAGCTGCGCTCGATGCCAGCGGAAACCCCGTGGCGTGGACCAACCGCATCGCATGCCCTTCGATTTTCAACCGGGCGTTCCCGGGCAGGGTAAAGAACAATCTTGATGGAACGAGCGTTGAAGGATCAGCGGACATTCCGTACTCCATTCCCAATATTTTTGTGGACTATCAGCTCACCGAGACAGGCATCCCGGTAGGGTTCTGGCGGTCGGTTGGTGATTCGCAGAACGGTTTCTTCGTGGAGAGCTTCATGGACGAAGTCGCCGCCGCCGCAAAGAAGGATCCTTACGAGTTCCGTCGCGCCCTGCTCTTGAATGCTCCACGCTACAAAGCCGTTCTCGAATTGGCGGCGCAGAAGGCGGGGTGGGGAACGCCGCCCCCCAAGGGGCGTTATAGGGGAATTGCGGTGATTTCCGCGTTCAAGAGCTACGTCTCCGAAGTAGTTGAGGTATCGGTGAACCAAAACGACGGCAGCTACCAAGTACATCGCGTGATTTGCGCGCTCGATTGTGGGCGCGTCGTCAACCCCGACACCATCGCCGCTCAGATGCAAAGCGGAATCGTGTATGGCCTCACTGCGATGAAGGACCAGATCACGATCGACCGCGGGCGTGTGGAACAGGCGAATTTCGATACCTATCCGATGTTGCGGATCAATGAGATGCCGGTTGTTGAAGTGTTCATTGTGCCCAGCGAGGAGGCGGCGACCGGTGTGGGCGAGCCCGGCGTGCCTTGCCTTGCCCCGGCGGTTTGCAACGCGATATTTGCGGCGACTGGCAAACGCATCCGGCGTCTGCCAATCCGGAGCGAGGATCTGATCTAGACTGGGCGGTCTAACTTCGTGCGACGAGCGGATGCGACTGCATCAGCCTCGCTGCCAGAGCGTTTCTTCTATCTCTTATTCTCCAGCTTGCGGCTGTCCCACCGTTCTTGTCTCGTCTCCACACGCAAGCATGCACTCGTGCAAACGTGTAGGAAGGGTCATCGATGGATCGATTGAGTTTGACCTTTGCTTGTGGGCGCTACGATCGGACAGAAGCGCTGCGCACGGGCGACGTAACGATTGAAGACATCGACCTGAAGTATATTCCGATCGACGCGCCGCGAGAGATTTTCGACCGCATGGTGGGGAGGCGCGAGTTTGATCTTTCGGAGCTGTCGAGTTCGGAATTCATCAGCATGACCGGCCGGGGGGACTGCCCGTTTGTGGCGCTTCCCGTGTTTCCATCGCGGGTGTTCCGCCACGGCTTTATCTTCATCAACAAGCGGGCTGGGATCGGCTCGCCAAAGGATTTGGAAGGCAAGCGCATCGGCGTCCCTCTCTACACGCAAACGGCGGCGATCTGGATTCGCGGGCACCTGACGCATCAATACGGCGTAGATCTGCAGGCCGTTCGCTGGGTACAGGGAGCAGTTGAGAAATCGGGGAATCACGGTAACCCGAACGTGGTGCCGTTGCTCAAGCCCGTGAACATCGAGAGGAACGAAAGCGCTCACTCATTGGGCGAGCTTCTCGCTCGCGGCGAGATCGCCGTCCTCATTGGCTCGCGGGCGCCCGAAACGCTGGGCCGGCATCCCGACGTGGCGCGGCTGTTCCCTAACTATCGCCAGGTAGAAAAGGAGTTTTACAGCCAAACCGGGATCTTTCCGATTATGCATCTGGTTGCCATCCGCCGTGAGGTTTACGAGAAAAATCCCTGGATTGCCGAAAATCTGTATAGGGCATTTGTGGATTCAAAAAACTGGGCGCTTGCCCGCATGCGCTTTTCCGGTTCGCAATGCTACATGCTGCCGTGGCAGTTTGCGGATGTCGATGAAATCGACGATGTCTTTGGTGGTGATCCCTGGCCCTATGGCATTGAACCGAATCGGCCAACGTTGGAAGCGTTGTTGCAATACATGGTCGAACAACACTTCATTGCCAAGACGCTGGCTGCAGAGGAACTCTTCGTGCCGCTTCCCGGGGAGATCTCGAGATGACGGCTATCGGGAAAAAGGATACATCAGCCAGGCGATTGCGAGAGCGACGCCGATAAAAAGCGCAAACGACCAAGCAGCATATCTGACTCTTCCTCGCGTCGTCCGTTGTGTGAAACATCCCAAGGCAATCGAAACAAGTAGAGCGAAGACTAGCATGGTGGCGAAATGGCTGAGGTGCAAGCCGCCGTTCGCCACTCAGTTTCTCCGCCCAGCGACGATACCGTAGGCGTCCAGCATCGCCAGCACATTGACGATGCCGGCAGCGGCCACAAAACGTGTGCCATAATCTCCCGCCGCGCGCGAGACGTCCGGCCCGGCTTTCTCAACCAGGTGGGCGAGTACGAAAAATACTCCCGAACAGGCGTCGGCAAGAAACCCGAGCGTGCCGAAAGGGTCGTCCGAGTAGGGAGGGAAAACCTGTCCGCGGGTCAGGAAACCGATCCAGGCCAGTCCGCCAACGACCAAGAAGATCATCAAAGCGCGTCCCCATCGGCGTAGAAGCAAGTGTCCCATGCCCGGCAGGAGCCAAGCGGCGACCACGATCAGAGGAGCAACAAAATGCCGTCCCGTCCGTGCCGGCATGCCCTCTTGGTTCGCATAGGTCTCAGTCACGATTGGTTAGGCCAGCAGGGGAAGAATTTGTTCTTGGATCGCGCCAGTCACGCGCGCTTCCTTTTCATCCACGTACAGGTTGATTTCGCTGCGCACGCCGAACTCGGGCAGATAGATTCCGGGCTCGATGGAAAAGCAGGTGTGCGGAACAATTCTGCGGTTATCACGCGTCTCAAGACCGTCCATGTTTGCGCCGTTGCCGTGGACTTCTTGTCCGATGCTGTGTCCGGTGCGATGCACGAAATACTTCGCATAACCTGCTTTGCGAATCGTTTCTCTCGCGATGCGGTCCACTTCCCAGCCGTGAATGGAGCGGCCTTTGGCAACCGAGGTCTTGACGAAATCGATCGCCCGATCGCGTCCTTGCCGCACGATGTCGAAAATCTTCGCGTAGGAGTCGGGTACCCGGGCACCCAGATAGCCAACCCATGTGATGTCGTAATACACGCTGGCAGGCCGTGCGGATTTTGCCCAAATGTCGAGCAGCAACAAATCCCCCGCGCGAATCGGGCGTGATCCAGTTGGTTTCGGTTCGTAATGCGGGTTGCCGTTGTTGGGCTGCACGGCCGCGATGGGCGGTTCGGCGGTCGTTAGGCCGTTTGCGCGGAAGCGGTCGAGCATCCATTGCTGCAATTCAAATTCGGTGAGCGGCTTTCCGTCGGTCACGCTGGCGGAGGCTTGTTCGAACGCGCCCTGGCGAACGCGATCGACAATCCGTCCCGCTTCGAGATGTGATTTCAGCTGCTCGGGCGACCAGCTGGCTTCGAATCTCTGCACCAGGTCGGCCGAGCTGACGACTTTTTTATGGAGTTTGCGGATGAGTTCGACAGTGCCAGCGTCCACCAAGCCGATATAGGGAATATTGTTTTCCGGCGAATATTGCATCGCGACGCGTTTGCTACCGGAGAGCAGCTTCGGAAGCATCTTGTGCAGTTCTTCCCAACCGGCGTACAGATATTTTTTCCCATCCAGAGAATCGAGCATGCCGGCCTCGATTCGATGTACCAACTTTCTGGGCTCGCCCCGCGAGGGAACGAAGTAAAACCAGCGGCGAGTCGCCAGGCCATTTGCGTCGAGGCCTAATACGCGGCTCGCAATCGGATCGCGGTGGTGATGGTCATAGAAAAGCCATCCGTCGAGCTTGTGGGCCCTTAGTTCGGATTGGATGGCTCGAATGTCAGGCATTCAGAATCCCTACTGGCTGCGTTAGTGGCTCGCAGCCGAATTAGCGCCGTGATCTGCAAGACCGTTACGCCCGCGATGGAGATGCGCTAATTCCGGCTCTTTTCCCCGGCGATGATTCTAACAGCCGACAGGTGCACCTTCAAACGCTCCGCTAGCAGCGTGCGCAGCGCGTCGCTGGTCTTGTCATTGACAGGAGGTGCCCGCAGACGCACTTTTAAGACGGACCGGTACTCGCCTTCCATCGCGTTCCGGTGTTACCCGCACCGAGAATGTTGAAACCCCGCCGCATTCATGTATGTCGATGGCCAGGCGCTTGAGATTCACCGTATCAACGCAGAACATCCCCGCCGGGATTGGCAAAGATTTCCCCAAAAAAGTTGAGCAGAAATTCGTTTCTTCCTCTACAATTTTCCCCTTTGCCACCGACAAGTAAAGTCCGGCTCACTGCAAATCAGATACGAGGTTTCTGGGCGTCGTGGGGTGGATGGACCCTCGATGGGATGGATTCGTTCATCTATTCGCTGGTGCTGGTGCCGGCTTTGCGCGAACTCCTGCCCAGGTCGGGTATTCCAGCGACGGCCGGCAATGTCGGTTTCTATGGAGGATTGCTGTTCGCGCTCTTCCTGATCGGATGGGGCTGCGCCATCCTGTGGGGGCCGGTAGCCGATAAGTTCGGCCGCGTGCGCACGCTCGTGCTAACGATTCTGTGCTTTTCGATTTTCACGTTTCTCGCGGCGATTGCCACGAATGTTTGGCAATTGGCAATCTACCGGTTTCTGGCGGGGATTGGCATCGGCGGGGAATGGGCCATGGGAGGGACGTTGGTTGCGGAGGTATGGCCCGAGGAGCGTCGCAAAATGGGCGCGGGCTTGATGCACACCGGCTACTACTTTGGATTTTTTTTGGCGGGTATTTTCAATCATTTCATTGGCGAGAAGTATGGCTGGCGGGCCATGTTTGCGGTGGGAGGCAGCCCGGCGATTCTGGTCGGGCTGATTCTGTATGGCGTTCGCGAACCGGAACGCTGGCAGGCGCACGTGGATGAGGTTCGCAAGTGGTCTATTTTGCGGCCCCTGGAGGCTCTGTTTTCTCCTGAATATCGCCGGCGTACGATCCTGAACTCGATTTACGTCCTGGTCTCTATCATTGGGCTCTGGGCGGGGTCGGTATACATCCCCGCGGCCGTGGTTGAAATCGCGGGCCGGGAAGGCCTCTCTGGAGGGCTCGCCGCCCAATATGCCTCCTACGCAACGATGTTGCTGGGCGTCGGGACGATCATTGGGTGCCTTTTCCTGCCTCCGCTGGCGGAGAGTCTGGGCAGGCTCAAAGCGATGGCCATCTTTTTTTTCTGCATGATGGTTTCGATTGCCATTGGCTTTGGACCTGCCTTCTATCTACGGGAACATGCCCTGGAATGGTTCTTTGTCGTCGTGTTCCTGCTGGGAATTGGCGGCGCGAACTTTGCGATGTATACGTTGTGGGTTCCCGAACAGTACCCCACCGAGATTCGCGGGAGCGCATTTGCGTTCAGTACTTCGGTTGGCCGCTTCGTTGGCGCGGGCTTCACATTCCTGGTCGGCGCGGGGGTATCTCATTTCCATACGATTGGGATTCCCGTTTCGTTTACGGCGATTGCCTTTCTAATTGGACTTTTGTTGCTGCCGTTCGGCATGGAGACCAAGGGCAAGCCGCTCCCGAATTAGACGAACTTAGTCGGCCTCCTGTCGGGATCCGAAGATTGCCGTGCCTATGCGCAGCTCCGTCGCACCTTCCTCGATGGCTACCTCGAAGTCGTGAGTCATGCCCATCGAGAGTACCGGCAGGGGGTTGCCAAGAGTACGGCTCAAACTGTCGCGAAGCTCGCGCAGTTTCCTGAAGTACGGGCGAGCCTGCTCGGCATCATCAAAATACGGCGGAATGGTCAACAGTCCGAGTAGTTCCAAATTGGGGAGTTCCATCACTTGTTCAGCTAGGCCGGGCAAGTCGCCTTCTACGATTCCCGTTTTCATCGGCTCGTTGCCCAAACGCAGTTCCAGCAGGACCGGCAGCCGTTTGTTTGCCCCGGCGGCAGCGGCGTTGAGCTTGCCCGCGAGCGCGACGCTATCGACCGAATCGATGCGGTCAAAGAGCTGCGCAGACAGGCGAGCTTTATTGCTTTGCAGGTGGCCGATGAAGTGCCACTTCGCTTGCAGATAAGCCAGCTTGGACCGCTTTGATTCAAACTCCTGCAGGCGATTCTCGCCGAACTGCCGCAGGCCCGCTGCGTACGCCGCCTGGATGGATTCGGTTGGAAATGTTTTGGAAACCGCCACGATCGCAATTTCGTTGAGATTGCGCCCCGAGCGTTCGGCTGCCCGCGCAATACGCTCGTGTAGGCGTTTTATATTCTCGGCGACAAAGTTTATGTTCGGCTCCACGCTCGAGATTTTAGCATGCGGAAAATCTCGGGCTGGTCGGGCGCAATCTAGCCTCGGACAGGCCCCTGCCGCGAGAAGCGGGATCTTCTCAGGCCTTCGGGCGGTTCCTTGAGGCCGCTGGCTGGTTGGGCGCGGGTGCGCGCTCGGTAGAACTCGGATGATTTCGCTCCCAGATGATGCGCAGGCCTTCGAGCGTCAGATGCTCATCGGTGTGCTCGATATGTTTTGAACCGCCGGCAAGCAGCGTGGCGAAGCCTCCCGTTGCGATTGTCGTTGCCGGAGTGCCCAATTCTTTTTTCATCCGTGATAGCACGCCGTCGATCATATCCACGGTGCCGTAGTACAACCCCGACTGCATATGAGCGACAGTGTTTGTGCCGATCACCTTGCCCGGGTCCTTGATTTCGACGCGCGGAAGTCTGGCGGCACGCGAGAAAAGAGCCTCTGAAGAAATGCCCAGGCCGGGCGCGATCGCGCCACCCAGATATTCGCCGCGCGCCGAGATCACATCGAAGGTCGTCGCCGTTCCAAAATCGACGACGATACACGGGCCGCCATATTTCTCGAATGCGGCGACTCCGTTGACGATGCGGTCGGCGCCCACTTCGAGAGGATTATCGACCAGCACGGCCATTCCTGTCTTCACGCCCGGTTCGACAAACAGCGTTTCTTGGCCGAAATAGCGCCGTGCCATTTCCGCCAGCGTGCGATTAAGAGGCGGTACGACCGAGCTGATGATGATGCCGTGGATTTCGCTGGGCTTAAGTTCCGCGAGCGTAAACAGGTCGCGCGTCAGAATGCCGTACTCGTCGACGGTCTGGTCGCGGGCGGTCGTCAGCCGCCAGTGGGCAACGAGCTCCTTGCTGCGAAACACGCCCAGAACCGTATTGGTGTTGCCCACATCGAGGGTCAACAGCATTATTCGGCCTCCGCCACATCGCCCGAAAGTACAAGCTCGGTGCGACGTCCGTCATCCCTTGCGACACGTAAAACCCCGCTGGGTTCGAGCCCCGCGGTCGTTCCTGTAAAAATTTCCGCGGAGGTGGTGATACGCACGCGCTTCCCCCGAAAATAACTGGAAACCTCCGCGAACCGCCGCAGGATCGGCTGAGGGCCGTCGGAGAGAAATTGATTGTAGTAGCGGTCGAAGTGGCGGAGCAAGCGGATGAGCAGCTCGAAGCGCGAATGATTCTTCTTGGTTTCGATTTTGATGGAGGTGGCAATGCCGGCGAGTTGGGGCGACATTTTCGATTGGTTTACATTGATGCCGATCCCCACCACCGCATAGTGCACGCGATCGGGCTCGGCGTGCATTTCTGTCAAGATACCTCCGAATTTCCGGCCGCCTACAAGAAGGTCGTTCGGCCAGCGAATGTCTGGAGCGCTGTCGAGGTCTTCGGCCGCCGCATCACGCGCGGCGAGCCCCGCCAGCAGGGTGAGCAGAGGCGCGTGCGCAGGCGGAATCGGCGGCCGCAGCAAAATGCTGCAGTAAATTCCGGCTGATTTTTCGGATAACCAGAAGCGGCCCGCTCGTCCTCTGCCGCGGGTCTGCTCTTCGGCAAGCACAATCGTGCCGTGCGGCTCGCCTCGTTCGGCCAGATGCATCGCGACGGTATTCGTCGAACCGATTTTGAAGAAATGGTAAATCCGGCGTGCGAAAGGCGTGCCATACAGACGATGGCTGAGCATCTCTGGAACCAGAATGTCCGGCACGCGCTCGATGTGATAACCGGTGAGCGGATGGCCCTTCACGCGCACCCCGAGAGTCTCAGCTTTTCGATCCATCGCCAAACGTGCTGCCGCGTTACTCCGATTTCCTCGGCGATCTTGGCGCCGCTGATCACAATCGTCGAATTTTCTGCGAGCAGCGCCAGCAGCGCATCGATGCGGCGATCGGTCGTGCCCGGCAGATCCGCGGCGTTTTGCTTTGGCATGGTGAGTCACGCAGAATACCCGAGGGTAGCGCGCCGAACAAGCCGCGATCAAAATAACGGCGATACCTCCCAACATGTTGCCGCACTCTTTCACAAACCAGGAACTGTTGGCGGCCGTGCTGGCAAAGTTTTGATAGGCACTCAGGGCGGATGGCCGACTGGCATGGCGAAGCTACCCCGAAGCCGCCGGCCCTGCATGCCACAGCAACGCACCCAGGAAGCACCTGCACCCTATTCCGCAACAGTGGGACCCGATGGGAGGTTCCGTGATTCTGACCCAATGAATATGGGAATATGGCCGGCTTGCGGCGCAAGCCAGCAGCATCGACGACAGGAATCCCCGGTGGAAAGGATTGCTCGCCCGCGAAATCACCCGAGTTGTTTGAGTCGCTCCTGAAGCTTCTGAAGCTCGGCTTGGCGCTCTGCGAGGGTTGATTCGAGATTTTTTACGATTTCGGCGGGAGCCTTGCTGCGGAAGGTGTCATCGGCGAGGCGTTTCTGCTTCGATTCGACGTCTTTTGCTAAGCGCTCGATCTCCTTCTTGAGCCGCGCGATTTCGGCGCTGCGATCAACTTTCGCCTCATAGATAATTCGTATGTCTAGATCAGCGGTCAAGGCGACAGCAGTGCCGGCGGTGGAACCAGCGCGCGAAGCGAACTTTAGTTCGGAGAGGGAGGCGAGCCGCATGACCGTCTCCCTATTTTCGGAGACCAGAGTGCGTTCCTGCTCGTCGACAACCAGGGCTTCGGCCGCCACCTTCTCCTTCTGATTGACTTTCAGGTCTGCCCGCTGATTTCGTGCCGAAACGATGCCTCCTTGCAGGTAGAGCATGTCTCGCTCTGCCGGCGCATCGCTCCAATTGCCCTGCGGCGCAGGGAATGACTGCAGCGCAATCGATTTGGCTCCGGCCTGCTGCGGCAGCCGGTGCCATAGCTCTTCGGTGAGGAAGGGCATCACCGGGTGCAGCAAGCGAAGCGCCGCTTCGAGCGCGGCAAATATGTTGCGCCAGGCGGGCACGGCAACGTCGCGATCCGCGGCGCTGAGCTGTGGCTTCACCCACTCGATGTACCAATCGCAGAAATCGCCCCAGAAGAAGTGATAGATCAACTGCGCGGCTTCGTGAAAACGGAAACTCTCGAGCGCGTCATTTACCTGCGCGGAGATTGCCGAGAGGCGCGAGAAGATCCAACGATGGGCGAGCGCTCCTTCCCCAGGAACCGCGTAGGGCGCCTTCGCGCGGATTTCGGGCGCCGCCAATTCCTCGATGGAAATCCCCAGCGGCTCGATCTTTTCCAAATTCACGAACAGAAACCGCGCTGCGTTCCAGATTTTGTTTGCGAACGCGCGCGCGCCCAGGATGCGGTCTTCGCTAAGGATGATATCCGTCCCTGGGGCAGCCATGCTGGCCAGCATGTAACGCAGCGCATCGGTGCCGAATTTCTGAGTCAGTTCGAGGGGATCGACGCCCGTTCCTTTCGTCTTGGACATCTTCGCGCCTTCCGAAGTGCGCACGAGCGAATGCAGATAGAGCCGCCGGAAGGGAACTCGTTGCGCGAGGCTGGCGCCCCCGGTGAGGTGCAGGCCCATCATGATCATCCGCGCATCCCAGAAGAACAGGATGTCGTACCCGCTAATCAGCAGGCTGGTGGGATAGAACGCGCGAAGATCCTCGGTGTCGTCAGGCCAGCCCAGCGTCGAAAAGGGCCAGAGACCCGAGCTGAACCAGGTGTCCAGCACATCGGTGTCTTGCTTGAGCTTTGAGCCGCCGCACTTCGGGCACTTTGTAGGCACGCCGGCGGCTTGCGCGTGACCATCGACAATCTCGACGCGCGAATCGATGGCCGGCACCATCTGCTTGCAATCGAGGCAATGCCAGATCGGGATGCGATGCCCCCACCAGAGTTGCCGCGAAATGCACCAATCGCGAATGTTCTCGAGCCAGTTCAGCAAAATTGTCCGCTGATTGTCGGGGACAACCTCGATTAATCCCTCCAGCACGGCGCGTTTTCCGGGCTCCGCCAGCGGCGGCATCTTACAGAACCACTGCATGGATATCCGGGGTTCGACCTCCGCTTTACAGCGGTCACAAACTCCCACGGCGTGCGTGATGTCCTCGATCTTTTCGAGAAGACCGAGTTGGTCAAGATCCTCGAGGATATGCGCGCGCGCGACGAATCGATCGAGGCCGGCATACTTACCGGCTTCCGAGTTCATGTGCGCATCGTCGGTCAGCACCTCGATCTCCCGCAGGTTGTGGCGCTTGCCAACTTCAAAGTCGTTGGGATCGTGCGCCGGAGTGATTTTCACGACGCCAGTGCCGAATTCCCGGTCGACATAGGTGTCCGCAATGATGGGGATTTCGCGGTCCATCAGCGGGAGCATTACGCTTTTGCCAACCAGGTGCCCATAGCGTTCGTCTTCCGGATGCACGGCTACGGCGGTGTCGCCGAGCATCGTTTCGGGGCGCGTCGTCGCCACCACCAGGTAGTTTGGATCTCCAGCCGCCGCGCCAGAGAGCGGGTACCGCAGGTGCCATAGCCGCCCTGGGCGCTCGATGTGCACCACCTCCAAATCGCTCAGCGCGGTTTGGCAGCGCGGACACCAGTTGACCATGTAACGCCCGCGGTAGATGAGTCCTTCACGGTACAGGCGCAAAAACGCCTCGATGACCGCGCGGTAGAGAGCCGGCTCGAGCGTGAATTTCTCTCGCGTCCAATCGCAGGAAGCGCCCAACCGGATCATTTGCTCCTTGATCAGGCCGCCGCTTTCCTCCTTCCAACGCCAAACCCGCCGTTCGAATTCTTCGCGTCCGAGGTCCTGCCGCCTGATCTTCTGTTTTGCCAACTGGCGCTCGACGACAAACTGGGCTCCGATTCCCGCATGATCCATCCCGGGCAGCCACAGCGTGCGGTTCCCGCGCATCCGATGCCAGCGGACCAGCATATCGATCTGCGTATGCTCGAGCATGTGCCCGATGTGGATGGACCCGGTGATGTTTGGCGGGGGCAGGGCGATCGAAAAAACAGGGCCGTCGGAGGAATTTTCAGCGCGGAACAACTGTTCGTTGAACCAGGCCTTCGCCCAGCGCTCCTCAATTTCCTGTGGCTCGTAAGCCTTGGGTATTTCCGTTGGCATGCCAGGACCTATGTTCGTGAATTGTGGAATGAGGTGTAACAACCAATATAAGCGGCGAACGCGCGAGGCGTCAATTCATGACCTACGCCAGGGAATACGGCGTCGCCGGCAACTGCGGAGAGGCCGGCATTTCAAAGGAGCGTTTAGCGGTTTTTCTTCTCGATCTCGTCTTGAACGAGGTCCGCGATCAGTGGCTTCAGGAGGTGTTGCGACAGGATCTCGTGGAGCTGCGGCTCGAGCTTTTCGAGGATCTTCTGAACCATGGCATCGACTGCCAGCGATCCAGCCGGCAAGCCGTTTGCTCCCGTCTTTTCTGGCACAGGCTTCGCGACGCTTGCGGGCGGATTTAGGAAGGGAATTTCGGCCAGAGCTTCGCGGTCGGGAGGCGCACAATTTGGTGTCCGTTCCTCGAGTTCCGAGGAAGAAAATGCCAGGCCGCTGTCGGGCACTTCGAACGAAGCCGGTCTCGCTTCGGAAACCACCGCCCCCGCAGAATGTTCCAGGACTGCCGCTGGTTCGGGAGCGGGGCGTTCTGCCACCTTGGATAAAAATGAGTAGACTGGCGCAATTTCCTGTTGGCTCGACCCATAGCGCGCAGGTTCTTTGGGGGACTCGTCGATCAGCAGGGGTTCAGCAGTGACATGCACGCCGAGCGGTTCGATGAGTGCGGGATCGGTTGCCAAGCGGGTCTCGTCGGAATCTTCCGCAACCATCTCCCAACACGGTTTTACGGGAGCGACGGCGACCGGCTCGGCAACAGTTGCTTCAAACTTGCCAGTATCGTCATTCTCCTGTACCGCTGGAGCATCATCCAACCAAGAATCGAGCTCATCTGCCGGCTCATCAGCGATTGGCATGGTCGAAGCCAGGACGGCGTTCGTCTCGGGTTCGTCAGCGAAAAACGATTCTTCTTCTCCGACTTGTGCTGAATCCTTCCCTGGGGCCGTCTGCTGCACTACGGGCGAGCCGGATTCCTTGACCGCGGGCGCAGAGGTTTCAATCTGCTCTTCCCGAGGGCACGATTCTTCAACCTTTCGCTCCGTCGCTGTGCTCGTCGACGCCTCTGCAGTTGCCGTCTCCGGTTTGACGGGCGCAGCAGTGATCAAGGAAAGCCAATCTCCCTTCGGGCCCTCCGATGAGGACGCCATCAGATTCCATCCAGTGGGACCCTCGGGACGCGAAACTCGGCTCCGGTTCGCCTGGTGCTTTCACGGCGGGGACGTCTTGGATTTCAGGGGCAGGCTCTTCGCTTGCAGCGCTGTCGCTTACTCGAACAGGCGAGCTCTGTTCCACGGCGGCCGCCGGCCCATTCGCGGATGCGGCAATGGGCGGCGGGGAAATCTCCTCTACCGGATTCTCGGCCGAGGCAACTGCCACGGCCTCCGCTTCCGGTGCGGGAGTTTCCTGCCGAACTGGCCCAGCAGACGCCGTCTCTACAATCGGGCCTTCCATGCTTGCGCGCTCAGTTTGCTCCGCGATGGGAACCTGCTGCGAGGACACTTGTTGTTCGGCAGGGAAGGCCGATTCCAGGTCGGCGTCATGGGAAAATGCCGGTCTCCGGGCGTCATCTTCGGGAATCTGAAACTCCATGGCGGAGCGGCGCCAGTCATTTGTAGTCGAGGCTCCGTCGAATTCTTCTTCCGGCTCTTTTTCGGATTCAGAAATCGGTGCGCGGGCGGCAGCCGATTCTTCGCTATCTTCTTCTTCCTCCGGCCCGCGGCGCCCGCTTCCAAATCCGTACGCAAGCGATGCGTCATCGACGCTCGGCTCCGCGAATTCAGGAATTGGCTTTACCTCGATTTTCGCGGCTGTGGCCGCAGGCAGCGGTGTTGCGGGCGGAGGTGGCGCGGGAGCTTCCTTGGCTTTGGCAATTTCCTCTGCGATCTTGGGGTTCTTCTCGAGTACGGAGGTGACCATCGCGATCAGCGGGTCGGGAGGAATGAAAGGTTTTTTCAGGATGCCATCGGCGCCCACCCGGCGGGCCTCTTTTTCATCGAGCGGATCAAACGCACCAACCAGTAAGATCACCGGGATGTGGCAATACTTCGTGTCTTTCTTGACCCATTCGCAGAGTTCGTATCCGTTGCGGACCGGCATGAAAATGTCCGCCAAGATCAGGTCCGGATTCAGGTCTGGAAGACGGCGGATGGCGGCTTCCCCATTGCCGACCGACGTTACCTCGATGCCGCGGTCCTGAAAGGCCAAGGCGACCATTTTCTGGATATTGGTATTATCGTCTGCAACGAGAACTCTTAGCACCGTCAACCCCTAGGAGCACAACCGGACAACTCGACACGGCCCCCAACATGGCATAGCTTTTGCCTTCAAGATAGCTAAACATCCTGTAGCGGCAGCGTCAACGGAGCCAAGGTACCGGAGTGCTGGAGTTGTTAGCAGTGGGTAAACAGTAGATTAGAAAGGAATGACTTTCTTTATCCCCTTCTTTTTCTTGCTAGTTGACTCGGATTTCGAGTCAGCTTTGTCAGTCTTTTCTTGCGGCACCGGAGCAATCGTTCCACCGTCGGCTGGCCGGGTCGTTTCGGTGGCACTGGGGTCAGGCATACCGGATTGGGATGCTGCAGCTGCAGGGGATGCGTTGTTCGGTGCCGCTGCGCTCGAGGTGTCCGATGCTCCTGTTCCTGAAGGTTCCAGGTTGATGGTGGGAGTTGAGGAGGGCGCGGGCTGACCCTGTGAGGTGTCGGCTGGCGCTGCGGAGGTAGCGCCGGGAGACTCTATGATCTGCACGCCCAGATTGTTCCCGGACGCGCTCGAGGATTCGGCTTGCACGGGTACGGCTTCGACGGGCGCTCCTGGCTCCGGCGCGGCATCGGTCGTGCTCGCCGTGGGCCGCATGGCCAGACCGAAAGAGGGGCCGGCGGCACCAGGCTTCAAAATTTCCGTTGCCGATATCGCGTCATCGGGCGGGTTCAGGTTGGGCTGTCCGCTGTGCGCGGACATGGAAACATCGGGTGAGGACCTCATCATTCCCATTGGCAAGCGAACGGCCGCGAATTGATGGTGCTGCTTGGCGTACATTTGGTCCTTGCGCATCTGCGCTTCCGCGTTCGGATCAGACGCCGGAACGGGCATGCCCATGGCCTGCAATTGAGACTTGGCGCCGGCCGCCCAATGCGACAAAGGGTAGTTCTTGACGATTTGCTTGTAGCACTCAGCCGCCAGGTCCGCCCAATGATTCTTGTCGTCTTCGTTCTTGGAAGCCTGCTTGGCGCGCCCGTAGACGTCCCCGAGCATCCACAAAGCCTCGTCACTCTGGCTGTAGAGCGGGTAGCGCTGGCTGAGATCGATCAATCTCGCTGCTGACGCGGCATAGTTCATTTTCAGATAGTAAAAGCGGGCCACGCGAAATTGGCTGTCGGCCAGAATCTCCTGTACCTCACGCAAGCTTTGCTCGGCCTTTGGCACCAGCTGGTTCTGCGGGTACTTGACCAAAAAAGTCTGGAATTCGTCTTCGGCGTTTTCGGCTTGGGTCTTGTCGCGATCGGCCTTTTCCATCATTCGGTAATGCGCCATGGCAACTTGCATCTGCGCGTACGCTGCTTCATCGAGGAACGGGAAAAATGTGATGAAGTCTTTGTACTCCTGCACGGCCTGGGTGATGTTTGAGGTGCCGCCTTCCTTGAAGTAGGAATCGGCAACTCCCAGTTTTGCCTTGGCCAGATATTCGCTGTCGGGATAGGTGTTGATCAGCGTTTGATAGGTGAGGCGGCCTTCGATGAAGTGGCTCTTCTTGATATCCGCCAGGGCGCGTTCATAGAGTACTTTGTCGGGCTCGGTGGAACCCTCCGTGCTTGGAACGGCCTTAGCCTTCGCGGGAGGCTTCGATGAGGAGGCCTTCGGTGTCTGGTCGGTCTGCTTGGCGGCCGCTTTTGGAGGCGGAGCGGGTTGCGATGATCCGGTCTGTGCGGGGTTGGTCTGGCCGTAGGTGCCACACGCGAAAGCGCTCAGTGAAAGGCCCAGGGTCGCGATCACCACGTTTTGGGAAAGAGTTTTTGGCATGCCGCTCGCTGTCAGACTCTCTGACTTATGGCATTGTTCGCCAGGCTGCGCATCTGGCGAGTTGCTTCC
Source organism: uncultured Acidobacteriota bacterium (assembly GCA_963718485.1). GTDB lineage: Bacteria > Acidobacteriota > Terriglobia > Acidiferrales > UBA7541 > Palsa-295. The sequence goes on along the minus strand of CAVQZU010000029.1, from coordinate 39,924 downwards.
ACAGGGTTGGGGGTGTGGAAGATGGATGTTCCGGCAACAAACGTATTGGCTCCAGCCTGCGCCAATTGGCCAGCGTTTTCTAGGTCAACTCCCCCATCGACTTCAATCCGGAAGGCTGCATTATAGCGCGAGCGCCACTGATTTAGCTGCCGAATTTTCTCAAATGCGTTGGGGATGAATTTCTGCCCGCCGAAGCCGGGATTCACCGACATTACCAGCACCGTATCAACCTTGTCGAGGACTTCGGTCAGCAGGGCTACCGGCGTTGCCGGATTGATCGCCGCTCCTGCTTCGGCCCCCGCCTCGCGGATCATCGCTAACGCCCTGTCCAGATGAACCGTCGCTTCCTGATGCACGAGAACCCGATTGGCGCCCGCCCGCACGAACTCAGCGATGTACTGCTCGGGATGTTCGATCATCAGATGCACGTCGAGGGGTAATTGGGTTGCCTTGCGTAACGATGCCACTACCGGTATGCCAATGGAGATGTTCGGTACGAAATGCCCGTCCATCACATCCACGTGGATTAGGTCGGCTCCGCCTTCCTCGACCGCGCGGATCTCTTCGCCCAACCTTGAGAAATTGGAGGCGAGGATAGAGGGTGCGATTTCGATGCGCGCGTAGCTCATCGGACCTAGGGCGATATTAGCACACGGGATTTGCCGATGGGGGAAGCTCAATTCTGCTGTCGATGTGCTGTTGCACTACTGAGCGATCTGCACCTCGATCATGGTATTGGTATCGACGCGATGGCCGCGCGGGGGCGTCTGCGCGATTACCGAGTTGCTTGTCGTCCCCAGGGCCGGTGAGTTGGAGATTTTGCCGATTTTCAATCCGGCGCTATTGAGCTTGGAGATGGCTTCGTTCCAAGGCAGACCGACAAGGTCGGGCATCACATAGGCCGCAGGGCGCGAGCCCATGGATACCAGGAAGTTAACGTGGGGGCTGGTGACGTCGGTCGTTCCCGGGGCGGGATCCTGCACGAGGACGGAGTCCTCCTGCAGACCTGGCAAATAGGCGGTGGATATCTCGCCGACCTGCATTGCGCTTTGCAGGAGTTCGATTCTCGCCGCGCGCAAGCTGCGGTCGGTGAGTTCCGGTACGGTTTCCTTCCGCGGCCCCAGGCTGAGCACCACGTGCGCGAACTGGCCGGTCTTCACGGTCGAATTGGGCGGGGGGCTTTGCCGCACGACCCGGTCTACCGGAAGCGGGCTGTAGATTCGGTCCTCGACTTTCATGCCGATGCGACGCGTTTGCAGCATCTGTTGCGCTTCGCCGGCGGGCTTGCCCACGAGATCGGGAAGCTCGACTTCGCGGCCTTGCACCGCATAGCGCATGGCGGTAAGTGCGCTCAGGAAGGCGACCGAAGCCAGAATGAACAGCAGCAACGCCATTCGCAAGACCCACTGGAGGCGCTCTTTCAGCGACATGTGTCCACGTTCCCTTTATGGAAGCAACCATCCGGCTGCTATGGGCGAGTTCAATGCTTCTCTAGGATAGCCGCAAAAAAGCCGTCTGTCTTCTGTTCGCCCGGGAATGTGTGAAACTGCCCTAACTCGTCTAGCAAATCGCTCGCGGTTATCCCCGCAGCCAGCCGGGGCTGCAGGATCTGCATCGTTTCGCTCGCTGAGACGCGCCGCGGCGAAGAACTTTGTGCCAGTGCTTGCTCAACCACGTCTTCGTTTTCTTCGCGCTCAAGTGAACAGGTGGAGTAAACGAGTTTGCCTCCCGGGGCCAGATTGGCGATCGCGCTCCGAAGAATCGCAGCTTGTAGACGGTGGAATTCTGGCATCCGTTCCGGCTGCAGGCGCCAGCGAATTTCGGGGTGACGCGAGAGGGTTCCCGTTCCGGAGCAGGGCGCGTCGACTAGAATGCGATTGAACTCTACGCCGAATGGCAAGGCTGTGGCTGCATCGAGTTCGGCAAGTAGCACGTTGTAGACGCCGAGCCGCTCGAACTGCTGGCGCATGGCGCGCACCCGGTGAGCATGGAAATCGGTGGCCACGACGCGTCCGGTTTGGCCGGCTGCATGGGCGAGCTGCGCGGTTTTCCCGCCCGGAGCGGCGCATAAATCGAGCACGCGGTCGCCCGCAGGGACGTCCAGTAGGATGGGAATCGCCTGCGAGGCTTCGTCTTGAACCGAGATTTGCCCGCTGTGAAAAGCTTTGCTTCTCGCGATGCTGCCGCCGCTGACGGAAAACGCTGCCGCCAGCAGTTGACCATTCTCGACGTGAAATCCATCGCTTTTCAATTCGCGCGCGATCTCATCGCGGCGCTGCGGCTCGTGCACCGCGAGGCATAAACGCGGCGGACGGTTGTTGGCTTGGAGCAGAGCGACCGTCCGTGCTTCGCCGAACCGTGCAAGCCATCGCTCGACCATCCATTGCGGATGCGAATGCAGGATCGTGAGCCGCTCCGCAACCGGTAGCCCCGAAGGAAGAAGGCTCTCGGCGGATTGGTGGGCTTCGTTCGCCGCTCGGCGAAGAACGGCGTTTAGCAGTGCCGCTGCCGAGGCTTTCCGGGCCTGCTTGACCAGTTCCACGGATTCGTTCACTGCGGCGCGGGCCGGAATTCGGTGCAGGAATCGAAGTTGATATAGGCCGATTCGCAGCGCCAGGGCGACGGGCAGATCGAGTCGCGTTAGCGGTTTTTTCAAGAGGCGCTCGAGAAGAAAATCAAGAAGACCCTGCCAGCGCAGCACGCCCATGGTCAATTCGGTTGCCAGCGCGGCGTCTTCCGGTTTTAGGTGGGCCCCGAGCTCGGCATGGAGCACGTCGCTAGCGTAGGCGCCTTCCACCGCGACGCGGCGCAGCGTCTCAAGGGCAATCCTTCTGGCAGCGCTAATCACCGAACTTTTCGCCGCGGGCGAGCCGGGCGCCGTTTGCAAATTCTCGCGCGGTGATTTTCTTGCGCCCCTCGAGTTGCAAAAATGCCAGCGCAAGTGCACTGCCTTCTCCGCAGGCCACCAGCAGTTCATTGGCGATTAGAGAGAGTGTTCCCGGTTCGCCGCGGATCGCTTCTGCTGCAGGTTTGCCCCAGATATGGCAACCCTTCCCCCGGAACGCTGTAAATGCGCCGGGCCAGGGCTGCAATCCGCGAATACGGTTGTAGATTTGCTGTGCCGGGAGCGACCAGTCGACCCGGCCGTGCTCTTTTTTCAACGGCGGAGCCAAAGTTTTTTGCCGATGGTCTTGGGGCACCGGGCGGATTTCGCCAGCGTTCAATTTGCGAAGGGTTTCGACGACCAGAGGGGCCCCCGCTTCTGCGAGCCGTGCTGCCAGCTGGGGCGCCGTCTCTTCGGAGCCGATTTCGGTTTCGTACTGCAGCAGCGTTGGCCCGGTGTCGAGACCCGCGTCGATCTGCATGGTGGTCAGGCCGGTGCGCGTTTCGCCGTTGATGATGGCCCAATGGATGGGGGCGGCGCCACGATATTTCGGCAGCAGGGAACCATGTAGGTTGATCCAGCCGAGGCGGGGAATTGCGATCAGCGCCGTGGGAATGATTTGACCGTAGGCAATGATTACGACAACGTCCGCGGCGATCTGTTGGAAGTAGCGCTGCGCTTCCTCGGCCTTAATTTTTTCAGGCTGGTAAATTGGAATTTCGGATTCAAGAGCGAGCGCCTTCACCGGAGAAATTGAAGTTGCCTGGCCGCGGCCGCTAGGACGGTCGGGCTGCGTGACGACCCCGGCGATTTCAAAGTCGGGCTGGATGATTAGAAGGCGCAGGCTGGGCAGAGCGAAAGCGGGGGTGCCGCAAAAAACGATACGCAACGGCACGGCGGGCTACCACTCGCCGGCTTTTTTCAATTTGCGAATCTTGCGCTTGATCAGATCACGCTTGAGCATGCTGAGATGGGAAAGAAACAGCACTCCCTTGAGGTGGTCGATTTCGTGGCAGAAGGCACGGGCGAGCAACCCTTCGCCGCGCATTTCGAACTCCTTACCGGTGACGTCGTAGGCCCGGACGGTGACGTAGAGCGGGCGGGCCACGTGTCCGCGAAAGCCGGGGACCGAAAGGCAGCCTTCCTCTTCGCGCTGCTCGCCTTCGGCATGAATAATCTCCGGATTGGCGCAAACGATTTTGGCTTCGGGATTTTTTCCGTTGCTGACGTCGATGACCGCGACGCGAAGGCTGGTGCCGATTTGCGGCGCGGCCAGCCCGACACCTTGCGCCGCGTACATCGATTCAAACATGTCGTCGACGAGCTTTTGCAATTCCTCGTCGAAGTTCTCGACCGGCTTGGTCGGCGTTTCCAGCACCGGGTCGCCATATTTCACGATCGGATGGATCATCTTGGTCAGAGTCTCTGCCTGTATTAGAAATTATCCAGTTGGTTCTGGTAGCCGTCGAAGTTGCGGCGTGTTTCGCCCAGCGAATCGCCGCCGAATTTTTCAAGAAACGCGCCGGCCAACTCCAACGCCACCATGGCTTCACCCACGACGCCGCCTGCGGGAACGACGCACACATCGGAGCGCTCGTAGGCCGCTTTCACGGCTGCCTTCGTGTTCATGTCCGCCGTGAGCAACGCACGGCGCAGCGTGGAGATCGGCTTCAAATACCCGCGCACGATAACGTCTTGGCCATTGGTGATGCCGCCTTCCAGTCCCCCGGCCCGGTTTGAGGAGCGGTCGAAGCGTTTGCGGGACTCATCATATCGGATTTCGTCCTGTACTTCCGAACCGTAACTGCCGGCGTTTGTGACTCCGGTTCCAATTTCGACGGCCTTGACGGCCTGAATGGACATGATGGCGCGTGCCAGACGCGCGTCGAGTTTTTCGTCCCACTGAACGTGGGTGCCGAGTCCCGGGGGTAGTCCGCGCGCAACGACCTCGAAAATCCCGCCGACCGAATCGCCCGCTCGCAGCACGTGATCGACTTCCGCTTTCATCCTCGCTTCGGTGTCGGGATCTACACAGCGCAGTGGAGATTCGAGATTTTCGCAGACGGTGACGATTTCCTCCCAAGTGGCTTGGCGTTCGAGGCGGACATGGCCGACGGCAATGCTATGGCTGAGCACCCCAATGGCAAACTCGCGGAGAAACGACTTGGCCAGAGCCCCCGCGGCGACCCGAGCAGCTGTCTCGCGGGCGGACGCGCGCTCGAGCACATAGCGGGCATCATGAAAATTGAATTTTTGCGAGCCGGGAAGATCGGCGTGCCCGGGTCGCGGTGCGGTAAGGCGGCGCCGCGCATCTTGGGCGCCTTCGCTATCCTCGACCGGGAGGGCATTTTCCCAATTTTTCCAGTCGCGATTCTCGATGCGCATGGCGATTGGCGCACCGATGGTCTGGCCGTGGCGCACGCCGGCGAGGATGTCGGCTTGGTCCTTCTCAATGCGCTGGCGGCCGCCTCGGCCAAATCCCAGTTGGCGGCGGTGCAGCTCGCGGCCCACAAAGTCAAGATCGACCGGAACGCCAGCAGGCAGTCCCGAGATCCATGTAACCAGCGCCTGGCCGTGGGACTCCCCGGCCGTTACAAATCGCAGCATGATAGATGGGGCCTCGCGTTCAAGGGCAAACGAGTGATTCTACCGGAGCCTTGGCGTCGCGTAAAGCTGGCGAGGGAAAAAGGCAATTGAGCAAAAGGGCCAGTTTCGACGCCGAGCAGCGAGAGCGACTTTTCTTTGTCTTCAGAGAGTTGCACGGACTTTGACTGGCTACCGGTGGCGAATCAGCCCGTAAAATCGCCCGACCTGAGCCCATTTCGCGCTGGCGGCATGGGAATCGAGTTTGGCGAGGCGTTTTCGCCTGCGCCGGGTTTTCTCCCGGTGGGTCAACCTGGCGGACGAATTCCGTGTGTCAGGCTATCGCGGAGCAGCGTCTAACAATCTGGCTTCCGAAGGGCTCCGCCAGCAGAAGGCCGGTGTGAGAGCCCGGTTGGAAAAGGGCGGCTTGCCGTTGCAGCTAATCTTTTGTGTTCCATACGTAGAGGAAAGAGGCGTCTGCAGCAGTGGCCACTTTGCGTCCCGCTTTCCGAGTCGCCCGGTTCAGCGCCGACCGAACCTTTTCTTTGGTAGACGCAAGGTCAGCCAGAGGTATCTTGAGAGCGGTGCCGTCTTTCAAGCGATCGAGATCTGCGAGAATCGACGTCACAATCTCCCTGTGCTTGCCGTTCCGGCCCTGCGGAATATCGGCTTGAACAACCGTTTCGAAATGCCTCGCAGCGATTTTGAGCCTAGCAGTGGCCATAAGAATTCCTCGCGTAATAGCAACAATAAACTAACGTATGGTAATCGTATCAGCGCGTATAGAATACGTCAAGCACCTCGCCGCAGCCGGGTAATCGCAATCGCAGTCGCAATTCGTAGCGGCACGAAACCTTGAGGTTCTCTTAAAGGAGGGGCATTGCGCGGATTAACCGAGAGAGCGGATTTTTAAAGATATAACCCGTAGGACTCGCCGTCTGCTACGGTTTTGATCAGACAGAAAGGAAGGGTGGACCTAGTGGCCAGACTGAAAAGACATTTCGAACAAGTTCCTTTGCAGGCTGTCAGGGAAATCGTGGAAGAACAAAACAAGCGGAAAAACCTAAGCGAACAAGCGCCTCCCAAGAGGAGTATCAGAATGAGAGGCAAGGAAAATACCCCGACGACAGCGCTACCTGAACCATGGGTGACCAAATGAAAGAGCCGACTTTCGATATTTTCTCGGGAGCGTCCGACAAAGATGCCTTGTGGGTTGAAGCCGTCGAAGGATTGTCAAAGGCACGTGAGCGGATGGAACAGATTGCAGCGGAAAAGCCCGGACAGTACTTCCTGTTCAGCGGTGCGAGTCATTCGATTTTGGCCCGCGTGGAGACTTTCCCGAAACCTGAAACGAAGCAGAAAACCAGCGCGGCCTAGGCGCTTTGTCAGCAGCGCGTTTCTGTTACTGGCGCGAGCGAACCAAAGGCCACGATGGGCCGAAATCAGGGGAGCTTAGCTCTCGCGATTCCCAGCCCGACAAACTGCCCGGAGTCGCTCAAACGACCTCATGACATCTTCTGCGAATCGCAGCGGCAAACATAAGCTGGCTGCAACCCGGATCCTCTTGGCCGATGACAGCCAGATGGTCCGGGGCATGCTGAAGGCAGTTCTTCTCCAACAAAATCCCTCCTGGGAGATCTCCGAAGCTGAAAATGGTCAGCAAGCCTTGGATAAGGTCCTGGCCCTGCGGCCGCAGGTGGCCATGCTCGACCTAAACCTCCCGGACATGTCTGGGCAGGACGCAGTCCGGCAAGTGCGCCAACTCTCACCGGCCACCAAGATTATTCTTTGTTCCTTAAGCGAATCAGCGCACCTGGCCGTCCTGGCTGAACACCTAGGCGCCGATGGCTACCTCTCGAAAACCTCCAGTCCCGAGGAACTGCACAGGACAATCGTGGGCGTCCTGAGCTCCCCAAGACCGGACGGGCAAAGGTTTTGACCGAACCGTCGGCTCGAAAGGTGCTTTTCACCCCGCGCAATTTTCCACGGCGCGGTCCAGGAATGAATCCGACAACCTGGGCCGCTTATCTCGATACTGCTCGTCCGGTGATGATCGCTTGACGAGCCGCGAAGCCGACGATACGCTTCACAAAGAAGGCCGGGGCTGGGACCCGGCTCTCACACGATGCCCGAAGCGACCGAAGTTCAATCGATCCCGTCGGTTCTCGGGGAAACAATCAAAAGACAAGTCTTCGCAGCACAGGACTATTCGCTGCTGGCATGGCAGTCAGTCGCCAATCTGTTCACTCCTCCACAATATTGGACCGATACGCTTGAACAGATGGATTCGATTGGAGTCGGGTCTCTGCCGATCGTCATGATCGCCTCCGCTTTCATCGGCGGAGTAATGGTTTTGCAGACCTCCACGCAATTCCAGCGCTTCGGGGAAACGGCATTGACAGGCGACGCGGTGTCGCTGGCGCTGGTTCGCGAGCTCGGCCCGGCGATTACGGCGCTGCTGGTGGCCGGACGCAACGCTTCGGGCATTGCGTCAGAGCTGGGGTCGATGGTGGTGACCGAGCAGGTGGACGCGATGCGCGCGCTCGGGACCGATCCGATCCGGAAGTTGATGACGCCGCGCGTGGTGGCCATGGTGTTGATGCTGCCGCTGCTGGTCGCGGTGGCGGACTTCGTCGGGCTGATTGGCGGTTTCATCGTCGCTTACTTCACCCTGCGGCTGGGAGCCGTTCAGTTTTGGACGCGCGCCGTGGACGCGCTGGAATTTGGCGATCTGGTCCAAGGTTTTGCCAAGCCCGTGGCGTTCGGCTTCATCATTTCAACGATTGCCTGTTTTCAAGGACTCCGGGTGAAGGGTGGAACCCAAGGCGTCGGGCGCGCGACGACTTCGGCGGTGGTCATTTCTTCGGTGCTGGTGCTGGTGGTCGATTTCTTCCTTGCCAAGCTGTTGCTGTTCGTTTTTGGAAAGACGGGCTAGGCTTTCCCGCGTGGGCTTCAGAAAAAAAGGTTAGAAAACGGTGTACCGGGGTGAGGGGAAGTTTCCGGACACCCTTTGCGCGGTGTTATGAGTGGGTTCTTTGGCCCTGCGACGGGGGCATCCGAGTGCGCCGCAAGACGCCGGCTGAAGACCGAAGATCGCGGTGCTACATTAAACCTCGGATCTGCAAAGCTGCTGAGGAAACGGCTCAATCCCCTCTATAATTCAACTATGACCCGCCTCCCGCGCCCGGCGTCGCCGCCTCAGACGCTCAAGATTGTCCCGGGCGAGCCTCTGATCGCCTTCAAAGACGTACATATTGGTTTCGATGAAGCCGATATCCTCCGCGGAGTTTCCTTCGAGGTGTGGCCTGGCGAAACGAAGGTTTTGTTGGGTGAAAGCGGCTCCGGGAAAACCCTCATCATGAAGCTGGCGACCGGGCTGCTGCGGCCGGACTCGGGACGTATCTGGGTGATGGGACACGATATTGGAGAGATGCCGGAGCCGGAGTTGCTGGATTTCCGGCGAAACGTCGGATTTGTTTTTCAGGAAGGAGCGTTGTTTGATTCGATGACCGTTGCCGAGAACGTCGCCTTCCGCTTGCGCGAAGAAAATGTCCCCGAAGAAGAAATCGAACTGCGCGTGCGCGAGGCCTTGCGTTTCGTCGAGCTGCAGGACGCGGTAGAAAAGTACCCGGCGGAGCTTTCGGGGGGAATGCGGCGGCGCGTGTCGATTGCGCGAGCGCTCGTCGACCGGCCGCCAATCGTGTTCTACGATTCACCGACCGCGGGACTTGATCCGGTGACGTCGCAAACAATCATCATGCTCATCCTGCGGGGGCGCGATTTGCAGGGCGTGACCTCGCTGCTGGCCACGCACCGCGTGCAGGACGCCTTCGGGTTGGCGAACTTCCGGCTCGATCCGCGGCTGGGACGGGTGGTGCGGTTCAGCGGGAATGGTGCCAATGAACCGAGCGCCGAGGCTAAAGGAGAAGCTATCCCACTGACGAAGATTCTGGTGTTGCGCGACGGGCAAGTGTATTTCGAAGGCGATACCACGGATCTTTTGCACGCTTCGGACAATTATTTGAAACAGTTTCTCGCTTCTGCTGAATAGAATCTGGTTTAGAACCACTAAGGGGGAAGCCCATGGCGCAACGGAAGCAATTGACGTGGACGGAGCTGCGGGTGGGAATTTTCGTGCTCGCAGGCTTGGCGATCCTGGCGGTCGCGATTTTCTATGTAACCGGAGCCGGGTTCCTGGGGCCGAAGTACCGCTTGCTGACCTATCTACCGGAGGTAGAAGGCTTGGAAACCGGAGCGCCTGTGCGTCTGGATGGCGTGGCCATCGGCAACGTGCAATCGATCGGGCTGACGCCGCAGCCGCAAGATTCGGCGCACAACATCACCCTGGTGCTGCGCATCGATAAGAAGTACCAAAAGGAGATTCGCACCGATTCGACCGCAAGCCTGATCACCGAAGGGCTGCTGGGCAACCGCTACGTCACGATCTCGCGCGGTTTGACGGGAGAGGTCATAGCGGCAAACGGCGTGGTTCCGGGCAAGGAAGAAGCGGCCATGAAGCAGATGGTCGAGCGCGGCGCGGACCTCATGCAGAACCTGGGAGCGCTTTCTGACGACTTGCGCGGGATCGTGGCCGACGTCCACAAGGGAAATGGCACGCTCGGGAAGTTGATGAATGACCCTGCACTCTACAACCATCTGAACTCCACGGCGGGGAAGCTCGACACGGTGGTGAGCTCAATCCAACGGGGCCAGGGCACGCTGGGCAAGCTGGTGGCCTCGGATGAGTTCTACAACAAGACCAGCGTGGCGGTCGATCACCTCAACAATGTTCTCGCCGCGGTGCAGGATCAGACGGGAACCATGGGCAAACTCGTTTATGATCCGGCCGTCTACAACAGCGCCCAAGGGCTGATAGACAAGGGCAATACACTGCTTGATGGAGTCAATCAGGGCCAGGGCACGCTCGGCAAGCTGGTGCACGATGATGCGCTGTATGCGAACGTGCGCGACGCTTCGGCCAACGTGCGCGACGCGACCGCGAAGCTCAATTCCAACCAAGGAACGGTTGGAAAATTCTTCGCCGACCCCGCGTTTTACGACAACCTCACCGGGCTTACCGGTGATATGCGGTTATTCTTCAACGATTTCGAGAAGAATCCCAAGAAATTTCTGCACGTGAAGCTCGGATTGTTCTGAGCCACTACGCAGGTATACGCACCGCGCGACTGGCTAGCATCGACTGCGTCGCGCGGCGCGCCCCCTACCGGATTAACACCGGCAGTCCGTTTGAATTGCCGCGGAACTTTGAGCCAGTGAATCCATCTGTTCAGCCGGGAACGTACGGCTCGGTTTTCTTGTTCAGGATGATTTCGATTTCATCGGTTTGTTTTTCCAACTCGGCTGCCGGCACGAATCCGACCTTGCGGCCGGCGCGCTCATCCAGGATCCACGCGATCTTCTGCATCTGCCACAGAGTCTGCTTCTGCTTCTCGGTGTAGCTGGAACATTCACGGACCCGGAACGCGACGCGGTGCTCGGGGTAGGTAGCCTGACACACTAGGAGCGCTTCCATTTCCTGATAACCGCGTTCGATATGAGCGTTCGTGCAGGTTTCGCAGAGCGACTGGCCGTGCAGCGGGGTGCCGTTTTTAACGTGCACGCTCATTGCGTTTCTCCTTTCCCAAATGCCGTTGATGGCGGTTGGTTCGGCCAGCGGAACCATTCGCTGGCCAATGGATGAATAGGTGACTGGAGATGCTTCGTTAGACGGCTGCGGCGACTGCGGGAATTAGAAAGAGTTGATTACCGCGTGGAACTGAATCCGGTACGGCCGCAATCGAAGGCTAGCGTTTCTTACCGACCGCCAAGTCCGCGAGCTGTGATTGCGCATCTTCATGCCGTACGTTCTCCAGATGGTTCGATTGTAGGGGCAGCGCGCGATGAGGGCAATGGGAAGGATTTGAAATGTCGAAAATGGCGGGCGAACGGCTTGGCAGAGGGCTTCGGCGGCTATTATTCGTGCTCGGACAGCGAAAAGTCGAGGGCCAAGGCGCGGAATCTGGCGGAGGTCAAGCTTGCCAGTGCCCAGGTAGGGGAGTTCGTCGACGTGGAAGAATTGATTGGGGCGGGGAATCCAAAGATTCGGGAGACCGATTTCCGGGAGCTTTTCCAACGTGGCTTTTACTTCTCCAAGCGAGAGTGTGTGGAGCACCACCAGGCGTTCGCCCTTTTGGGCGTCGGGAACGCCGGTTACGGCGAAACACTGCTCGTTTGCGCCGGCCAGGTCATGGAGGTGCTCTTCGACCTTGATGTGCGGGACCATTTCGCCGCCGATCTTGCTGAAGCGGCTGAGGCGGTCGGTGATGGTGAGGAAGCCGTCTTGGTCCTGCGAGGCAATATCGCCGGTGAGGTACCAGCCTTCTCGCAGGACTTCGGCGCTTTTTTCGGGCTGGTTGAGGTAGCCCTTCATGATGTTGGGGCCGCGGACAAGGAGCAGGCCCGGCGTGCCAACGGGCAGGGGCGCGCCCGTGTCTGGATCGACGATGCGCACGCTGATGCCGGGGAGGGGGTGGCCGAGGCGTCCGCGCTTCGCGCCCACTTGGCGGAAGCCGGCGCCGCGAAAATCACGGGTGTTGACGGCGACGATGGGGGAGCATTCGGTGGCGCCGTAGCCCTCTAGCGGGCGGATGCCGAAGCGGTCTTCAAAAGCGAGCGCTACGCGCTCGGGTAACTTTTCCGCGCCCACAATTACCGTGCGCAGGCTGCCGAAATCTTCGGGCGAGACGCGGCGGATGTAGGCCTGCAGGAAGGTAGGCGTGGCGAGCAGAAAGCTGACGCGGTAGTCGCGTACAAGCTCACCGATGGCAGTGAGGTCGAGCGGACTGGGATGGAAGACTACGCTCACTCCCAGCTCCGCGGGGAGCCAGAGCGTTACCGTGAATCCGAATGAATGGAAAAAGGGCAGGATGCCGAGCAGGCAATCCTTGTTGTCGAACATGAAGGTTTGGCCGACCTGTTCGATGTTTGAGGCAACGTTATAGTGTGTGAGCATCACGCCTTTGGGTTCGCCCGTGCTGCCGCTCGAGAAGATGATGGTGGCGAGGTCATCGAGTGATTTGTGGCCAAGCTGCGTGAGCGAGCGCTCGATCCACGAGCCAGGTGAGAACCACAGAAGAAGGGCGACGATTTTCTCGGCGAGGCTTGGCTTGGCGGCGGCCTGTTCGAGCAGGATCGTTTTGCCGGGGATTTTGAGCCGGATGCGATCGAGTAGCGCCTGGGTGGTGATGATGGTTTCAAGCTTGCACTGCGCAGCGCAGGAAGCGAGGGCCTCGTCGGAGAGCGTGTAGTTGAGGTTGACGGGAACTTTGCCCGCGAGCATTGCGGCGTAATTCACCAAGGCGCCGGGGATCGAGGGTGGGAGAAGGATGCCGACCATTTCCTGTCCTGCCCAGATGCGGCGCAGGCGGCGCGCCAGAAAAATTGAGCTGAGCAATACGCCGCCCCATTTCATGCGCGGACGTCGCTTGTCTCCCATGGCAAAGCGGAAGGGCGAGCGGTGCGCGGTGCGGATCAGTCCGCGATGTAGCGTGCGCATGCGGCTTTTGTGGTGGCGATAGGCTTCGGTCTGCAAGGCTTGCACGGCTTCACGGACTTCGAATGGAGAGGAGGTAGCTGGCATGGGCTTGCCGAAGCTGATGGTTACCGGGTAGGGAAGCGCGCGGGGCACCTTCCAAAGGAAGCGGCCGCGCGCGAAGCTGAAGATGCTGCCCCAGACGCCGTCGAGGTTGACCGGGACGATGGGCGCGTCGATGCCCTTGATAATGCGTTCCATGCCGCGGCGGAAGGGGAGCAACTGGCCGATGCGCGTGATCTGGCCCTCGGCGAAAATGCAGACAACTTCGCCGCCACGGATGGCTTGGCTTGCCTGGCGCAGGGATTTGATCATGTCGCGCGGGCGCTGCTCGGAGGAGATGGGAATTGCGCGCACCAGTTTCGCGAAGGGTTTTACAAAAGGCAGATCGTAGATGCCTTTGAAGATCAGGAAGCGGATGGGGCGGTCGGTCGAGGCGATGAGTAGAAGTGCGTCAACAAAGGACATATGGTTGGCCACGAACAGCGTGCCGCCCGTTTCGGGGATGTTTTCGCGGCCTTCGACGCGGATGCGGTAGACCGAATGCGTGGCCATCCACAGGACCAGGCGTACGAGCGAATCGGGTAGTAGGTAGATCGAATAGGCTGTGGTGATCAGGGTGAGGATGGCGCCGTCGAGGAAAACTCCGGCGGCGGTTTGCCGCAATCCGCTCGAGAAGACGTAATAGGCCCCGGCTGCGGCAAATACGCCTACGAAGGAGAGAAGGTTTGCGGCGGCAATTACGCCCCCTTTGTGTTCGGGGCGGGGGCGATGCTGGATGAGCGCGTTGAGCGGGACGGCGAAAAAGCCACCAAAGAAGCCGAGCAGGGCGAGGTTCGCGGCAGCCGATCGTATGCTGTGATGAGGGCTGTAGAGCAGGGCGCCGAACAGTGTCATACCGACGGCGCCGAGCGGAATCAAACCGTATTCAATTTTTCCTCCGGACAGATAGCCTGCGGCAAAACTTCCAACGCCGATTCCGATGCCCACGGCGGCTTGAAGGTAGCTGATGTGGGTTTCGTCGGCGTGCAGGATGTCGTGACCGTAGATGGCAATGGTGAATTGCAACAGCGCGGCGAGAAACCAGAGATAGGTGTTGCCGAGGACAGCCCAGGAGAGAACTTTGTCGGAGCGAATGATGCGCACCTGCGAGCCGAAGTCACCGAGAGGGTTCCAGCGGAACTTGCGCTGCGGATCGGCGGCGGGGACATGCGTGATGCCGAAGCTGGTTGCAAATCCGATGCCGGTGAAGGCCACGAGGAGCAAGCCCGGGATGGCCTCGCGTCCGTGGTAGCGTTCGGCGAGAATCCCGGCGGCCATGGTGGCGCTAATCCCGGCGGCGAATGTGCCCAGTTCGATGATCCCGTTGCCCCAGGAGAGGCGGCGCTGCGGCAGAAGTTCGGGGAGCAGGCCATACTTGGAGGGGCCGAACAGGGCGCCCTCGGTGCTGATCAAGAAGACAGCGGCGCATTCGACGGGAATACTTCGCATCAGCAGTGCAGCGATGAAGAAGGCGCCGATGGCGAATTCGAAGATTTTTGTGGCGACGGTGACGCTACGCTTGCTGTAACGGTCGGCGAGGTAACCGCCGGCCATCGAGAAAAAGACGAAGGGAAGCGCGAACATGGCCCCGACGACGGGGATGAGAAAATCACGCTGTTTTTCGGGCAGGTTCATCCCCAGGATGATGTAAATCACCAGGAATTTTATAGCGTTGTCATTGAAACCGGTCTGGAACTGGGTGACGATCAGGCTCCAGAAGCCGCGTTGCCATCCGCGAACGTCCTGGTGCGCAGGGGAGGTTTGGTTGGCTGCCTGGTCTGGTGGTCTTTCGGCGAGTTGCGAGGTTTCAGACATGCCGGCTGGAGAGGGGTTGCGCCCTCCCCTGTGGTTGATCTCTGGTGAGTCTATATCAGATTCGACCTTCTGAAATGATAACCGGTGACAGAAAGTTCGCTCGTGCTAAGCGAGGACGCGAAGGGCGGGAGCGACGGATTTTCTTGCCGCGTTCGACGGTCCGCTTGCGGGCAAAGGCGTTTCGCGCTTCGGATATTTCGTGGAGATATAGTCGTTTACCAGGTTCTGAAACGCGACGGAAAGCTGGTCGTAGCTGCCTTCCAGCGTGGTGAATTTCTGGCCGTCGATGTAGACGGGGCAGCGCGGTGACTCGCCGGTGCCGGGAAGGCTGATGCCAATGTTGGCCGCCTTGGATTCGCCCGGGCCGTTGACGATGCAGCCCATCACCGCGAGCTTTAGCTCTTCGACTCCTTCGTAGTGGCGTTTCCATTCCGGCATTTGGTCGCGGAGGTAGCCCTGGATGCTTTCCGCGAGTTCCTGAAAAGTGGTGCTGGTGGTGCGTCCGCAGCCCGGGCAAGCCGTTACGCTCGGCGCGAAGGTTCGCAGGCCGAGCGACTGAAGCAGTTCGCAGGCGGCGTAGACTTCATCGCGACGGTCGCCTCCGGGGCGCGGGGTCAGGGAGACGCGGACCGTGTCGCCGATGCCTTCACCGAGGAGAATCCCCATCGAGGCGGCGGACCAAACCAGTCCCTTGGCGCCCATTCCCGCTTCGGTTAGGCCGAGGTGCAGAGGCAGGTCGGTTTTGCGGGCCAGGTCGCGATAGATGTCGACCAGGTCGCGCGGACGCGAGACTTTGCAGGAAATAATGATTTGGTCCTGGCGCAGACCGCATTCAAGGGCCAATTCGGTTGATTCAAGGGCGGAGATGACCATGCACTCGTTAATGATGTCTTCCGAAGTTTTTCCCAGGTCCTTGTCGGTGTTCTCCTGCATCTTGCGCATCACCAGCTCTTGATTGAGCGAGCCACCGTTTACGCCGATGCGCACCGGCTTATGGTTGTCCCGGGCAATCTTACAGATGGTGGCAAATTGCTCGTCGCGTCGCTGCCCGTGGCCTACGTTGCCGGGGTTGATGCGGTATTTGTCGAGATCGCGCGCGCAATCGGGATACTTCGTCAGCAGCACGTGGCCGTTGTAATGAAAATCTCCGATGATCGGAACATCACAGCCCTGATCGAGCAAGCGCTTCTTGATTTCGGGCACGGCTGCGGCAGCTTCCGGAATGTTTACGGTGATGCGGACCAGCTCCGAGCCTGCTTGCGCGAGTTCCAGACACTGTTGCGTGGTCGAAGCAGCGTCTGCGGTGTCGGTGTTGGTCATCGACTGGACGACCACCGGCGCGCCACCGCCTACCTGGACCTTGCCTACCTTGACGCCTACCGTCTCATGCCGTTTGGCTATCATTTTCATCCATTGTAGCGAATCGGTGCGTAGCTGTGCTAGTGGCCAATCGGCGATGGAGGTTTACATGCGTGGCAACTGCTCTAAAGGGTGTCTTGGCACTTTACAGTCTTTTGCGGGGCGTTCTTCAAACCGCTGTGACTTCGTGCGAGGTGATCTCGTACTTGAAATGATCGGGGTCAAGACAGTCGAGGCGGCCTTCGGACGTTTCGGCTTGGGGGTACATCAAGAAGGCCACGGGCGCACCGCTTGAGCCCGGCAGGGGCACGTCATGCGCAAAGTTGTAGGCTATCCAGTTCATTTCCCAGGAACCGAACAGCCGGGAACGGGCGCGCTTGACCATATCGTCGTCCAACACCCGATTGCCGGGTGGCTCTTCGAGAACCACTTTTCGCACGTCGGCGGGATCGACCGGAACCCACCCATAGGCTTCCAGGTGCACTTCGGCGCGGCAGTGCTGCGCTTTGGTTATGTTCTCGGACGAAGTGCCGAGGCTTTTGTATCCAAGTTCGGACTTGGCAATACGGATACCGTAGGCATCGCGCGCGGGAAGGCCGCCCGCCCGGGCGAGTCCGACGTAGAGCGCGTTGAGATCGGCGCACTTGCCGCCCAGATCGCGCGATTCCAGCATGAAACGGATATCGCCAACGCCGCAGCCGCGGGTCTGGGGATCGCGAAAGGTGTTGTCGCAGATCCATTCGTAAATGGCGCGAGCTTTGTCGAGGTCGGTTTTTGCGCCGCTGGTGATTTCGTCCGACTTCGTCTTGACGATGCCGTCGGTAGGCAGCAGCTTCGTCGAGCGCAGAAAATATTGCAGCTCGGCGCGGTTTGCTTTCGGGGCTTTGGCTGGAGCGGAAAGGTCGGCGGCCCAGTTCCTAGTCGCTACGCGGCTGGTAAGTGTGAGCACCGGTGGCGCTCCGGCTGGGAACTGCGCGGCGACGATTCCGAGGGAGCTGGTCTGGTTTTCGACCAACCTCGCGGTCCCGGCAGGGGCCTTGAATTTGTTGCCCTGCGTTCGCTGGAACGGTGTATCGCTGGTAAGCGCAGTGGGCAGCCAAACGCGCGTTGGTCCCGAGGATTTCAGCACTTCGACGCGGGTAGTCACGTCGAATGTCCGCCAGCCATCCGATTCGGCGGCCTTTGGGAGATAGCTTGCTATCCCCGGGAAAGCGACGCTTGCAGAAATAAGGCCTGCGCTTTGGAGGAAGTCACGACGCTTCATGTATCCACCTCGTTACGCTGAACCCGAACGAAAAAGCAAAACTGCGAGGAGGAGTTGAAAATGCGCACAGACCAGAATTCCTGTGCCACCTAACCGCGTGCCAGGCTAGTTGCGCCACTGACTCGCGTAGCAGCTTCACCTAGCTGATAAACCTACATCGGAAGCTCTTGCGATGCAATCTCGGGCGCAAACGCCAACGTTTTTTTATTTGAGGTTGGTAGCAGACCAGGCGTGCGATGATGAACGGATGGCTACTTCGGTGCGGCCGTGGCGTTGAGAACTTGCCGTCTTGGGACTGTTTCCGGACTGAGTTTTAGAAGCGCCGCCGGCGCGCTGCCTGGAAAGATTGGCATTGTTGCGGAGGTTACATGAGAGAGCACCAGGAAATGCTATCCCGCATCGAACGGCTGGAGTCACAGAACCGGGCGCTAAAGCGCGGCGCCGTGGTTTGCGTGCTGGCCATCGCGTCGGTGGGATTGATGGGGCAGACCCAACACAAGAGCCCACGAACGTCTGCAGCTGGGACTGCTCCGCCGGCGGTTGTGCTGCCGAAGAATATTGAGGCGGAGAGTTTCGTGCTCAAGGATCAGGCCGGGCATGTGCGCGCGGAGCTTGCGATGGGGGGCACCGGGCCGAGCCTCAAATTGCGCGATCAGAGCGGTTCGGCGCTGGTGACGGTTTCGCTGAACGACGCGGCACCAGGCGGCCCGTTTGTGCTGCTCTCTGATCCGCAGCACCACGCCGGCCTCTCGATGAGCGTGCTCGAAGGCGCCGGCTCGCAGTTGACGTTGACTGGCGAGCGGCCCGACATACAGGCCCATCTTGGGGTGGCACCGGACGGAGCGAGCCTGCAAGTAACCGATCAGGACGGTTTTTCGGCGAACATCGGGAACGGCGTGCAGACCACCAAGGGCGGGCAAACCAAGAAGACCTCTGCTGGCTCGATCACCCTCTTCAATAAGGACCGGAAGGTGCTTTGGACCGTGCCTTAGGACCTCGCAGGTGCCGAGTCGCAAGCGGCCGGCGAGTGGGTAGATCCGAAGAAATATAGTCGAAAAGGGCACGGCACGAAATGCTTACAGTGCTGCAACACAGCTGACCAGTGAGCCGGCTCGCCTACGGTGATTGACACGGTGCCGCGGTGGCCTTATCTTCGTGCGGGATTGGCCTGCAAGGAGGAACTAGATCATGACCATCGGACAGATGATGCTTGGCGAGTTTGACCATGAAATGGAAAACACGCGCAAGACGCTTGAGCGTATTCCGGATGATAAGTGGAACTGGAAACCGCACGACAAATCGGGCTCGGTTGGCTGGCTCGCCGGTCACATTGCGACGATGCCGGGATGGGCGGCGATGACAATCAACACCGAAAATTTCGATTACGCGCCGGTCGATGGTCCCGGCATGCAGATGCCAAAAATCGAGAACAGGCAACAATTGCTCGCGGAGTTTGACAAAAACGTGACCGAAACTCGAGAGGCGCTGGCCGGGGTGAGCGATCAGGAGATCATCAAGGAGTGGACGCTGCTGGGGGGCGGCAAGCCTGTGTTTAAGATGCCGAGAGTGGCGTGCATACGCGGCATGGTGATGAACCATCTGATCCATCATCGGGCGCAATTGCTCGTTTACTATCGCTTGCTGGGCATTCCGGTTCCCGGGCTCTATGGTCCTTCGGCCGATGAAGGGCAGGTTGGTTCCGGGGCTACTGCGGGAAGCTAAGGCCCCCAAACCACTGAGCCACACGATGTGGTTGGAGGGTCGTTCGTCTGGATGCTCAAAGGGCCTAGTATTCCGCGCGGCGAGACGCGGGCGAGGGTGCGGGCTTGCCATTGCGCGGGGGCGGAATGATTGTGGCCATTTTGCGGATCATGGCCAGGACGAGTTTTTTGTCGTCATCAGAGAGCGTGGTCGAATAGCGCTTGATTTCGGCTAGAAACCGGATTTCCTCTTCGGAAAGCTCACCCAGCATTTTGCGGGTTTCGCGATCCTGGGCTGTGTCCGTGCCGGGGAAGAAGTCCGCGAGGTTGATTTCCATGGCCTCGGCGATCTTGGCGAGGGTCTCCAGTGAAGGGACGGTATGGCCGTTTTCGACGCGCGATAGATAGCAGCGCAGAAGGCCGGTGCGGCGTTCAATATCGCCTTGCGAAAGGCCGCGATCGCTACGGTAGGATCGGATCACTTCCCCAATGTTTACTTTCGGCTTTTCTTTGGGCACCGTACCATCCTTGACAACAGGGCGTATCTTACGAGTCACCCGCGAAAACGCGCAAGAGTATATTTTAGTGACTGCTTACCGATAGGACACAAATCAGACCCCCACCATACCTTACTGAGCCGAAACGGCTTGCCGCGGGAACACCGAATTGGATTTGTTCCTGCCGATTGGGCAGAGCCGGGGGCGGCTTCCGACAAGAGCAAGCCCCACGTTGATGCAATCCCAAGGCATCTTGAGGGGCCCTTGTCTCCGCCTAAGAACGCTGGGCCGCTTGCACGACGGAGGGTGCGGCGGGATGCAACGAATTGTCAGAGCGTTTGCCGGAACGCTTGTCGGCGTAAAGGGCGTCGTCGGCGCGGCTCAAAAGCTCCTGCGCGGTCTCGCCGGGCTTGAAATCTGTCCAGCCGCGGGAGAAGCGGCAGGGAATTTTTTGGTCGTTATACCTTATTTCCAGATCTTCGAGGCGCCCGAGAACGTGCCTTACCTCCTCTGACTTGCATTCCGGAAGAATAACCATGAACTCATCTCCGCCTAGACGTACGGCTTGGTCGGAACCCCGGATCGCCCGCTGGAGGCGTTCGGCGCTGGTCTTGAGCGCCAAATCTCCGGCAGGATGCCCGAACTGATCGTTGATCTGCTTCAAACCGTCGAGATCGAGCAGCAGCAGCGTCAGCGGACGGTCATAGCGGAGCGCGCGATTGATCTCTTCGGCAAGCCGTTGTTCGCCAGATCGGCGATTGTAGAGACCTGTTAACTGGTCGAGGGCGGCGAGCTTGTAGACTTCGTTGGTGAGACTTTCCACTTTCGCCAGCGACGAAATCTGATCGGCGATCTGGTTTCGCATTCGCATGATCAGCGTTTGCTGATAGACAAGATACACGCTGAATAGCAGCACGATCCCGACTAGCGCGCGCACGGCCTGGTTCAGGTAGAAGGAATAGCCCGATTCGTCCTTGTTGAGGAGGGCGGGGAAGGCAAACGACGCAACAGCGACGGTGAGCAAGACCAGGACGAGCACCGTCGACGTCCAGAGCCACCACTGGCGGCTGTCGAGCTTGCGCAGGTTTTCCCGGACCAACACCTGCGTCTTAACTTTCGGATCGGCCAGAGAGGGAACTAGAGTGGTCTCGGACATGGCTCGAAGCTTAGCCCTCGAGCTACATTGAACACCGTAGAGCAGCATTTAGCCATAGACGTAGATTAAGCGTAGTTTCAAATTGGTTATCCCTTCCAGCCACCGCTTCCCAGACGAGTGCCACGAAGCGATTTCTTCTAAATGGCCCGCTCGACAAATGATTGGGAATGAGCGATCGATCACGATTCACAACGAATAGCTAAACCCATTTTCTGCTTGGTCTTAACAGTCGATGGCAGCCTGTGTGCTTGGTAGCGTGAGCAGGAAAAATGGCTGGGCCGACCGCCGCGCATGCCTTCTAATTTCAGCCCGCCGTGAGTTCTGCCTTAGCAAACCACCCTTAGGAGACGAGCATGACAACGAAGAGGCCAATTTTGACTGTTGCGATTGCGCTCCTGGCGCTATCGATCTGTTCAACAAAAAGTACTTCTGGTGTTAGTTATTCAAGCGGCTACTCTGCGGCAGTAGCGCAAGGGACGCATCCACCGGCAAATCCGAGCGTGACAGTAGCGCAAGGGACGCATCCACCGGCGAATCCGAGCGTGACAGTAGCGCAAGGGACGCATCCACCGGCAAATCCGAGCGTGACAGTAGCGCAAGGGACGCATCCACCGGCGAATCCGAGCGTGACAGTAGCGCAAGGGACGCATCCACCGGCGAATCCGAGCGTGACAGTAGCGCAAGGGACGCATCCACCGGCGAATCCGAGCGTGACAGTAGCGCAAGGGACGCATCCACCGGCGAATCCGAGCGTGACAGTAGCGCAAGGGACGCATCCACCGGCGAATCCGAGCGTGACAGTGGCGCAAGGGACGCATCCACCGGCGAATCCGAGCGTGACAGTAGCGCAAGGGACGCATCCACCGGCGAATCCGAGCGTGACAGTAGCGCAAGGGACGCATCCACCGGCGAATCCGAGCGTGACAGTGGCGCAAGGGACGCATCCACCGGCGAATCCGAGCGTGACAGTAGCGCAAGGGACGCATCCACCGGCAAATCCGAGCGCGACGGTAGCCTAAACACAGCGCTGGCTGTTGCGTAGGGATGGGGAAAAGCAGCGCTTTCTCCATCCTTTCTGTGTTAGAATGCCGTGCTGTCAAGCCAGTTGACTATATACCATGTTGATACTACCCATCTGGTGGGCTGGCATTCTTGTTGAATCCTTGATTCTCCTGCGAGCCGCCAGGAATCGGACGTTAGGGAAATTTCCGTTTTTCTTTGTCTATATCGCAAGTGTTCTCGGTGCAGACGTAGTTCTCTTCGTGGTGCACGTCATAAACGCGTCCGCTTACCCAGTGTGGGCTGGAAGAGCTGAGCTTCTAAACATCGTCCTTGGGTATAGCATTACCCTTGAAATCTTCAGGCATGTGCTTTCCCGCTATCCCGGTGTCGACCGCTTTGTACAAATTGCGGGGCTCATTATCGTTGGCCTGATTCTTTGCTTTGCTACGCTTCACCCGTCCACGGCATCGCGAGCCATGGATGCACGCTCGCAAAAGGCCATATTGGAGAGAGACTTTTTAGCGGTGCAGACTCTGTTTCTTTTCGGAACAATCGCGGTCATCGGTTACTACAGCCTGGAGGTTGGGAAGAACATTACGGGAATTATCCTTGGCTACGGGATATGGCTGGGAGCCAGTGTGATCACGCTGGAGTTTATGGCCTACATTGGGTCTCCGTTCAACGCCACATGGGTCATCGTTCAGCCGTTTTTCTATCTCCTGGCGCTAATCTTCTGGTTACGCGCGCTTTGGAACTACGCTCCGGTAGGCTTGGCTGGCCCGGCGGGTCGACCGACGGCGGGCTACGAGTCATTGGCCTCAGCTACGCGCGGGCTTATCGGCGAGATGCGCGATCACTTGGGAAGGGTGGGGCGGCTGTGATTCAACTGATTTTATTCTTGATCCTGGGCGCGGGGTTCCTTCTTTCGCTGTACCTGTTTGCACGCCGCGGTTCCCGAGTGGAAGGCAGCGCGGAGGATGTTCTCAAAGCTCGCCAGGCGCTGACAGTCTTGCAGTCGGGGCTGCTGCCGCCGGAAATCGCGAAGCGGATTTTTTCCACAGGCGACTATGAATACGTGGCCGGTGGTGATGCGAGCTGTCTCCGCGAGGTGTTTCTGAAAGAGAGGCGGCAGATTGCGCTTCTCTGGGTGGCACAGGTTCGACAGCAGATCCTGAGCCTGCGGCAGTTTCATCTGAAATCGGCACGGTTCTATTCCACCCTGAGCGTGCGAACCGAGACGCGGCTCGCTTTTGAGTTTCTCACCCTGCTGTGCGTTTGCCGATGGCTGCAAATCGCACTGTATCTTCGCGGCCCGTATGCTGCCCCGCAGATGGTGAGACGGGCGGCGGCGGCAGCTTCGAGGGTGTGCGAGATATCGGAGAAGTCCATGAGTTTCCTGAAGCCCACGCCGGTCGAGACACTTGACGGCGATTCCATGCACAAACTAAGCGTGCG
Organism: uncultured Acidobacteriota bacterium; assembly: GCA_963718485.1. Classification (GTDB taxonomy): domain Bacteria; phylum Acidobacteriota; class Terriglobia; order Acidiferrales; family UBA7541; genus Palsa-295. The sequence goes on along the minus strand of CAVQZU010000029.1, from coordinate 16,576 downwards.
GTGATCAGGCAATGACACAGGTTGTCAAACGAATGGATGTGTTGGAGGCTGCCGACGACCTGCGCCGACGCACTCTATCGACGATAGACCGACCACTCGACCGTCTGATTTATCTGGCCTCCACTCGCGACTACAACACCGGTTTTTACTACCACGAGGGCCTCGCGTCCCGCTTTCCGCAGGAGGTTGTTTGCGAGGCGCTGGCGGATTGTCACCGGGAAGCTTTTCGAGCGCTCGTGGCCTCTTCGCTGGAAGAATTGGTGCTGCAGATGGATGCTTATATTGCGTCGACCAGCACGAATCCCTCGGATTTCGTTGCTGCTTGGAAGAAACTCGAGCCTTATCGAGTGGCGGTTCCAGTAGACACCGACGGGCTTACCGCGGATTTCCTTTTTTCAAACTTCAAGATCGCTTTGGCAATTTTGGAGGCGCGTCTGCATAGTCTTCCGACGGTGGCACCAGACGCATGGCAACCCCCGTCACCTGCCCGATGATTTCCGCCTCCGAGGGATAGGCGAACTGCCGGATCGTGCATCCCGACAATGGATGGGGAATCAGGGTGATCTGCGATCCTCGCACTTCGCACCAGGAACACGCGTATCCGTCCCGTAATTCCACAAAGAAGATCGGCCGGTCGAATTCTGAGCGCCATTCAGCGGCATCGGACCGGCTCGGCCTGGCCTCAATCTGCACGAAAGACCCCGGGCGCAGAAGAGGGTACATCGAATAGTCCTGAACGCCTACGTACCCATACTGACAGTGCCGAACATCGAGCCTCTGTATGAGCGCCACAGGGACTTCACCCCAGACCTCCACCATTCTTGAAATCAGGCTGGTTTTCTCGAGGCTGAAGCTCTTATCGAAGCGCACCGGAAAGGTGACTGTCTTGCGGGGATCAGGGGATTCTAGAGAAGCCAAGTGGGTGTTCTGCAGCGGCAGTGCTAGCTGATAGCGTGCGCTCGCATCCAAATCAATGCCAAAAACGACTAGGAGTTCTGTAAACGTGGTGCGGTAGATAACGCTCAGACTGTAAAGCTTGTAAATGCTGGGTATTGAATTCTTGTTCTCAAGCTGTGTCAACCAGGCATTGGAGATATAGAACTCTTCGTTGTGCCGGTCCTCGGCAATGGTTCGACTGAACTCCTCTACTTCCCGTGTAGTGACGCCCAAACGATTGCGAAGTTCTTTAAGCTGATCGCCAGGACGCATGAATGAACCCCATGGACGGTTCCTCTAGAATAAAATCCGCGCGAAACTGCCAATAATGGGAAGCACATTAAAGGTTTCTCAGACCCGAATCAACTGATTTTAGGGGATTTGTTCCAAAGAATGAGCCCGAGTCAGAATTTGGACCGCCGATCAGCTGCGCTAGCAAGTTTTAAACGCACCAGGCTAACGCAGCCGATTCGAAATGAGAGCATTAGTACTACCTTGCTTACAATAAGAAGCAAGTCGATTAATTTGGCGAATCCAGGCGTCTCAAAGTGAGACACTAACCGTTTCAGGACAGGGGATGTCTTGTCTTGCCCGGCGACGGAAATCGTGGCGGGGTTGTGGTTACCTCCTCGTTAGTTTGATCTGCGCGGCCTCTTGCCGCTTCCATCCGCGTGCGATGGTCCGTTTCGTTCTATCCCATTTTATATACTAAAAGGTATACAAGGCCCGGCTCGAGCAGGTTTGCACTCCTCCGCGAGCACAGGCGGGGCCAGCACCGGCCGGGGGGGGGGCCAAACTGGGCGGTGGGATTCATGGCAACGTCGCCCGAGTGGATGGAATCGAAATGAGTAGGACGCGATTGGAGGACGATTCGCGGTCTGGGGATGAGAGCAGTAGACGGGGCAGTCAACTTCGTGATACTTAGGGTTGCTCCCGAGCCGGGATGTTGGGCGCTGCGGAGGAATTTGTTTCTTCTATCGTTCAGATTCAGCAGGTTGCGGCTGGTTCTTGCGGCAGACTTGGATTGAAAAGTATGCGCCTTGGAGTACACTGAGGCATTAGATGGCCAGTTGAAAGTTTGAACCGCAGCTAGGAGCAATGCCAACCATACCAGCCAACACGGGCCACAAAGGAGCGTTTGCCGCTGGAAGCCGCTGGAAGGCGACTTTTGGTTTTGGAAGTCCACGAGGCGAGAAGGACCGTGCTTTCGAGCGTTCCCGCGAGCCTGTGAACTACTCGCAGGAGTTGGACGCTCTGCTCGATGTCATTCGAGTTACCAGCCGGAGGGTGCTCACCAATACGGTTTTGGGGGGATGGATGGTATGGGTGAGTTGGATCCTGGTCGGATTGATTTTGGGCGCGGCGATCAGCCGACGGCTGACCGGGATCGTGCTCGGCGCTTTACTCCTTCTTCTGGCCGGAGTCCTCGGCACTGGTTTTCGGGCGTGGTTGAACAGGCCTTCTGCTTACATCGTGGCGTGCGAGTTGGATGCTGCTTCCGGACTACAAGATAGGCTTTCGACCGCGCTATATTTCGGAGCTTCCGATAGCGCTCGGAGTGATCCGATGACGATGCGGCAACGGCGCGATGCTCTGAGCCGGCTGCCGCAAGTGGATCCGAGAGCTCTGTTTCCGATTCAGATGCCTGCGTTTGCCAGCCGCACGCTCGCGCTGGCTCTGATTGCCTTCGCGCTTTTGGCTTATCGGATCCATTACAACCCGCCCATCATGGCGTTGGTACAGCGCGCGTCCAGTTCCCGCATGGAAAAAGCGGTTTTTGCCCCCCTGGTCGGCGTGGTTAAAAAGGACCTGCTCGCTCTTGTAAACCGTGAACCTGAGGTGCAGCAGGCGGCGGCTGATGCTGAAACCGTTCCGGGTTTGCCCGACGCTAAGAACGGAGACGATCCTTCCCAGGGGAATAAAGACGGGATGGCTCCTGATGGCGATTGGGACGAGGATTCGCAAGCAGGCGATACGGGCGAGCCCGGAGAAGCGGGCGACCCTCAGGCGGGCGATGCGGGCGCGCAAGGGCAGGGGCAGGACGCCAGCCAGGCGGCTGATTCTCCGCAAAACCAGCAATCCGCGGACGCCAATCAATCCTCTCCGAGCGAAAACGGGAACCAAAACGGAGCCGGTGAGCAGCAATCGAGCGATCAACAATCGGCTTCGAATTCTGTCCTGCAGGCCCTGAAGAATCTGATGAAGAACATGTCGGGCCAGCCTTCCAGTTCTCCCGGTGAGTCGGGTGGGCAACCATCTGCCGCGGGCTCTTCCCAGCAAGCCGGCAACTCTCCAGGACAGGGCGCCAAATCTGAAAATTCGAAGGATAGCGGCGACCAGCAGGATTCGGGATCTTCGCCCGGTTCCAAGAAACCCGGCGGCGGAGCTGGAAATGGAACGACACCCGTGCCGAAGCAGGCGCCCAGGAACGCGCCGCCGCTTCCATCCAACACCGTCGCAGACCGCGTCGATCTTGAGGCCAACAATTTTCGCCAGCAGGGCCGAATCCGGACCACTTCTGCGGCTGGCACCGCGCAATTACCGCTCCGGGAGATCAAGCCTCAGCCCACGGCGGCGATCAAGGGGGCGGAGCAGGAAAACATTCCGGTGCGATATCGGCTGTACGTGCAGCACTATTTCGAACACGCGGACAAGGCACCTGAGTAAATTCACGCCGGCGGGCGACAGGCAAAAGGACGGGCAACAGTGTTGACCGAGAATCAGAAGATCGACCCGGCACTCGAACGCCAGATCGAATCGCTTTCGGAAAAGATGATCGAAGTGCGCAGCGAGATTTCCAAAGCGATCGTCGGGCAGAGCGAAGTGGTCGAGGGCGTTCTGATTGCCTTGCTGGCGGGTGCTCACGTGTTGCTCGAAGGTGTTCCGGGGGTGGGCAAGACGTTGCTCGTGCGCACGCTCGCGCAGGCGGTGTCTTCGAAGTATTCGCGAATTCAGTTTACGCCGGACCTGATGCCCGCAGATGTGATCGGTACCTCGGTCGTGCAGGACGGCACCGACGGCAGAAAGGTACTGGACTTTCAACCGGGACCCATCTTCACAAACCTTCTTTTGGCGGACGAGATCAACCGGACCACGCCGAAGACCCAGTCGGCGCTTCTGGAAGCCATGCAAGAAAAGCAGGTGACTGTCGGGCACACCACCCACATGCTGGAGGAGCCTTTTTTTGTCATGGCCACCCAGAATCCCCTCGAAATGGAAGGGACCTATCCTCTTCCCGAGGCGCAGCTGGATCGTTTTCTGTTCAAGATTCGCGTGCCGTTTCCGGGTCGCCAGGAGCTTCACGACATTCTCGATCGCACCACGCAAAGCTCCTCACCGGAAGTTCGTCACGTGCTTGACTGGTCCGCAGATTCTGGAGATGCGGCACGTCGTGCGCATGGTTCCACTCGCGCCACACGTGCAGGATTACGTCGTTCGGCTGGTTCTGGCGACTCATTCCGACGGGCATGCCAATGCCCTAGCCAACAAATATATTCGCTACGGAAGTTCTCCGCGCGGCGCGCAAGCTTTGATACTCGGAGGAAAGTGCGCGCTCTTTTGAACGGCCGGTTCAACGTGAGCACTGACGACGTTGCAGCGCGCTGCTCAAACCGGCTCTGCGGCATCGAATCATTTTGAACTTCGAAGCGCAGGCGGATGGTCGGGCGGCGGACGATCTGCTCGAAGAGATCGCCGCAGCTACCAGCAAGAACTGAAGGAGCCGTTTCGAGGCGAAGCGGCTTTGCGCCTCCAGGCCTGGTGGCCGGCGCCAAGCTCTCCATCCTAACCTTTAACATGTCGTCTGCTCTCTTACTCGACCGCGATTTCCTGAAGACACTCGAAGAGATCACATTGTTGTGCCGCGAGGATCTGACCGGCCCGATCGGCGCCGACCATCGCTCCCGAAGCCATGGCCCGGGAATGGAGTTCGCCGATTACCGGCGCTACACCTCAGGTGACGATCCCCGCTTTTTCGATTGGAGCGCTTATCTCCGGCTGGGGAAGCTCTTTCTTAAAATTTTTGAGACCGAGCGGCACGTTCCCGTGCGGATCTTGCTCGACAGCAGCGAATCCATGGATTGCGAAGCGGCGGCTCGAATCGAAATTCTGTACGCACAGCGGCTGGCTGCGACGTTCTGCTATCTCGCTTTGCTCCGCTTGGACATGACCGCTGTTATCCCCTTTGCGGAACGTTTGGATAAGCCGATACAGGTTGCCGGGGGGCGCGAAAATTTCTGGCCTGTTCTTCAGTTTCTGAGCGAGCTTTCTAGCAAGGGCGGCACTGATCTGTACCGCTGCACAAAGGAATTTGTAGCCAATTTTTCATCGCGGGGAATCGCTGTGGTCATATCGGACTTCTTCGACGAAGACGGGGCCAAGCGCTCGATGGAAGTGCTGCGCTCGGCAGGGCACGATTTTGTGATCGTGCAGTTGCATAGCGCCGAAGAGCAGCGGCCTTCTGCCTTCGGCGAGTTGATGCTCGAAGAAGCAGAAACCGGGGTCCGGCGCACGATCGAGTGCTCGCGGGAAAAGGCCGCTCTCTACGAGAAGACCTTTTTGGAATTTTCGAACCGCTTGCAGCGACTGGCGTTTCGCAATGGCGGGCGTTATGCGCGCGCGGTCACCAATATTCCCTACCAGGAATTTGTTTTGCAGAGCCTGCGAAGCGGGCGGGTGCTGGCATGAGCTGGCTGGCCCTGAGTCCGCTGCTGGCGCTGGCGGTTTGGCTGGCAGCGGGCACGCTCGCCTTGTGGCTCTACCTGCATCAAAGGCCGACGCGCCGGCGCGTTTCGACCCTTCGTTTCTGGGCCGATTTGCCTCCCAGCGTCTACCGGCGCCGGCGCTGGCTGCGCGAGCCCTGGGCTTTACTGGCGCAGATACTTTTTCTGCTGCTCATTATCCTGGCGCTGGCGAATCCACGGTGGGGCAGTGTGGAGGAGAACCGGCATGTGGTTCTGGTGCTGGATGCTTCCATCTGGTCGCAGGTGCAGCCCGCAGGAGAATCGCGCTGGATCGATCGGCTGAGACAGGAAGGCGACCGCTTTCTGAACGCATTGCCACCCGTCGATGAAGTGCTGTTGTTGCGCGCCGAAGGCGATGCGCTGCCGATTCTTCCTTTCTCCAACGATCGTGCGGCGCAGCGCCGGGCGGTTGCCCAGCTGCGTCCTTCCAGCGGTGTTGCGGACCTGCCGCGCGCCCTCGAAGCTGGCAAGGCAGCACTGGCCGGCTCGCAGCGCGGGCTTTTGGTTTACATTGGCCCCGGGATGATTGATGCGCAGCAGGCGGGGCGGATCGAACAGTTCCGTCAAGAACTGGGACCAGCCGACGGCAGCCGAGAGCATCCACAGTTTCTCGTTCGAGTCGTCGGCGCCGATGAGGCCATCGAAAATCATGGCATTACTCGTCTGGCCCTCCAGCGGGATCCAACGCAGCCGGAGCGCTGGCATATGCTGACGCAACTGAAAAATTACAGCGGCTCCAAAGCTAATCTTCTGTTGAAGGTTTCTGTTGCCGGTCAGCCATTATTGCAACGCAGTGTATCGCTCGCGCCGGGCCAGCTAGCGGGATTGAATGACGAATTCACCACCGCGCAAGGCGGATTGCTGGAGGCGCAGATCACCCCGGCGGATGATTTGAGAGCCGATGACCGCGCCATGGTGTACGTCCCGGCGTTTCGGCCGGTGCGGGTTGCGGTGTACACCTCGCGCAAAAGCTTTGAGGATGATTTGCGGCCGGTGCTGGCGACCGATCCCTATCTGAAGGTTGAATTTCTACGGCCTGGCGGCGCGCTAAATCCCGCGCCGGACATGGCCATTTACGACAGCGTTGCTGCTCCTGCCGAAGCGTCCACGAATTCGATCTATTTTGTGCGAGGGCAGGGCCAAGTGCCCGCTCGCCCGATTCGCGTAACCGATTGGAACTCTCAGCACGCGGCGACGCGCTGGGTGCGTACTCGAGACGTGAGCGTACGCAACGCCGCGGTCCTCGATCTGCGCCCTACAGACACGGTGCTCGCGTCCGGGGAAGGGCATCCCTTGGTACCGCTTATCGTGGCGCGCGAGCAGAACCGGCACAAGATCCTGATCGTGGGATTCGATCCTCATGATTCCAATTTTCCGCAGCAGTCGGCGTTTCCGCTTCTGATCGCCGGAAGCGTGGAGTGGCTGACGCATCCGATCGAGGATGTTTCCGAATCGTTGTCGGCGGGGGAACTGGATTTGCCGGGGCCCGCGGCACGGGTGCTCTCTCCGTCGAACGCGGAGCTGCCCTTCGCGCGCAATGGCTTGAACCTGCACATCCTGGCGCTGGATGCCGGGCTGTACAAAGTGATTGGCGCAAACCGCACGACCACCTACGCGGTGAATGCGCCGCCCCTTCTGCCTTCGCAAAGAATTCAGGCCACCGCGGCGGAGAAATCTCCCATGCAGGCGGAAGCGATTCCTTATCAGGGTAATTATTTGTGGCGCACGCTGACGGTCCTGGCGATGGTCGCTCTTTGGGCGGAGTGGTGGCTGTTCTATTCGGCGCGCATCAACCGGAACGCAGTGATGGCTCAGCAGACGTATCTGGATACGGCCCGCCCGCGGCCGATGGCCACCGAGCGAACGCCGGAGCACGATGAGTCCCTTGATCCGAATTTCATTACTTAGGCGGCGGCATGACGTTTGAGCGTCCCATATTTTTTCTTCTGCTGGTGCTGCTGCCCCTGGTGTGGCTGCAGATGCGGAAGTCTCCCGGCGCCTCCCGCGCGTGCCTGGTGCTCAAGAGTGTCGTGTTCCTCATTTTGGTTATCGCGCTGGCCGATCCCTGGGCGCCGATTCTGGTGCAAAAACTGGCGGTGACGGTTGCCGTAGACACCTCCGCGAGCATGCCGCGGGAGTCGCTCGAGCGCGGCCAAGCGATTCTTCGTGACCTGGTAGCCAAGAAATCGGGCGCCGAGCTGCGGCTGATCACGTTTGCGGAGAACGCGCGTCTTGAGCCCGTGGCCGCGCAACCGGAAAAGGTAACCGTGCCGCAGGGCGTGGACGCTGCGGGCGGCATGGCTACCGACCTAGAGAGCTCGCTGCAGCTTGCGCTCAGCACGTTCCCGCAACAAGGCGCGCGCCGCGTCGTGCTCGTGAGCGATGGAAATGAAACGCAGGGCCACGCGCTGACCGAAGCGATCCGCGCTCGAGAGCGCGGAGTCGAAGTGTTCACTGTGCCGACCGGGGGCACGGCGCGCTTGCCAGTGCAGCTCGAGAGCGTCGCCTCGCCCCAGCAGGTATTTTCCGGCGAGCGGTTTACGCTGTCGCTCGGCGTTGAAAGTTCGCGCGCTCTCTCGGCTCGCGCGTGGATGACCTCACAGGGGCAGGAAATTACTTCCACCAACGTGGATCTGAAGGCTGGCCTCAACGACGTCGATCTCGCCTCGCACATGACCGATCCGGGCGTCGATCTGATCGAGGTGCATCTCGCGTCGGCCGGCATCGAGCAGGTGCTGTTCTCGCAGGCGATCACCGTGCGGCGGCCTCGCGTTCTCTACATTGCTGGCGGCGAAGGTCCGGCCGCACCGCTGCTGGAAACTCTGAAGCGCGCGCAAGTGGAGGTCGAGACTGCGGCCTTCTTTCCGGTCGATCCGAAGGGGCTGAACTGGGACGCGGTTGTGCTGGACAATTATCCCGATCATCCCCTTCTGGTGCAGGAGCAGGACGCCATCGAGAAATACGTATTTACCGGGGGCGGTTTGATTTTCATCGCCGGTGAAAACAATGCGCAGCTCGCTGTTGATCCGCACACGCCGCTTGAAAAGCTTCTGCCCGTGAGCGGCGACCCTCCACCTCCTCCCGAGGAGCCGACCGCGTTGGTGCTGGTGCTCGACAAATCGCGCAGCATGGACGGGCCGAAGATCGCGATGGTACGGGAAGCCGCGCGCGCGAGCCTTGCGTCGCTGCGACCCATCGACAAAATTGGCGTAATTGCTTTTGATGAAACTCCGCAATGGGTGGTGCCGCTGGCGGCCGCCTCGGACGTTCCGCGCATCGGCGGCCTGATCAATACCATCACCGCCGACGGTGGCACGCGCATTTATCCCGCGGTGGAAATGGCCTTCGACGCCATCAAGGCCGAGCACGTCACGCGCCGGCACATCATCTTGCTCACCGACGGCGTTTCTCCTCCCGGCAATCTGCCGCAGCTTGAGAAGTCCGCCGCCGCCGAGCACATCACGATTTCAGCGATTGGCGTGGGCAGCGACGTCGATCGCTCGCTGCTGGAAGAATTGGCGCGGGAGGCGCGCGGCAAGTCCTACTTCCTCGATGATCCCAACAAAATCCCTCAGGTCATTAGCGGCGAAACCAAGGATTTACAGGCCTCCACGGTGGAAGAGCGGCCGGTGAAGGTGGTGCGTGTGCGCCCGGTCGAGTTCATCGACGGCATCGATTTCACCCACGCCCCGCGCCTGCTGGGTTTTGCCAAGGAAAAAGCGAAAAAGGGATCGGAGACGATTTTGAAGCTGGATAGCGGCGAGCCCTTGCTGGTTCGCTGGCAGTATGGCCTGGGCAGGGTCGTATCATTCCTGTCGGATGCCAAGGCGCGATGGTCAGCGGACTGGGTCCACTGGAGCGCCTACGGCACACTTTGGCCGCAAATGGTCCGCGATGTTTCTCATCGCGATCGCACCGTTCGCGCCGGCGTGCGCCCCGGGACTCGCGAAGGCGAATCGATCGTCTACTATGACGTGCTGGGCGATTCTGACAAGGACATGGCCCCCACTGGTGGCGCAGTCGGGCCGCCGCAAGTAATGGTGACCCCGCCGGGCGAAGCTCCTCACGCCGTGACGCTCGAGCAAACCGCGCCCGGACACTACGAAGCCCAGGTGCCCGCCGATCAACGCGGCCTGTACCGCATCGTTTCCGCCAATTCCGAGATTGTTCTGCCCGAAGCCGGCTTTTATCGGGAGTCGGAGGAGATGAAGCCCCGCGAAATCAACGCCCCGCTGCTGACCGAAATCAGCCGGGTCACCAACGGCCGCGTCGAGCCCACCATGGCCCAGCTGCTCGATGACAAGGGAAGCTACGTCCGCGAGCGCCGTCCCTTATGGCCCTACTGGCTCGTCCTCGCCCTGCTTCTGAATTTCGTCGAGCTGGCCATGCGCAAAGGCCATTTCCGCCGCCTCGGCGCCTGGCTACAGCGGCGGAGCGAATCCCCCAGCCCAACTGGTGGCGGCACACAACTCAAGCCTGCCCGTATCTGACGCCCTCACCGCGTTCAAGAAGTTGTCGCGCGCGTTTCGTCACACTTTGCCTGGGAACCGAAATGGAAGAACGATAAAGGGTGCCGGAGTTAGCGAGTCTAATCGCGTGTGTCCCGCTATGCCATGCCTTAGGCCTGCCGCTCGGAAAATCCTTACAGCTACTTGATGAGATAACCGGCCCTCCAACGGAAGGAACTGGTCTAAAGCGTGGTCCGGTGCGCAGCAGGCACCCCAATAGGTCTTCCTCTTTACAGCGTGGCACTACGGGCGTATAACTCCTGCGGAGGACGGCACATGAAGCACACGGTTGCAGTGCTCCTGATCCTGCTGACCTTTGCCGCTCGATCCGGCATCGCTCAAAAGGCGGGCGCAAACCTCAACGACCAGCAGCGGCTTGGCCGACAGATTCTGGCGCAGTCTTGCGCGGTCTGCCACTTGCCATCGGGCCCCGGCGCGAAGACCTACGGCCCTTCGCTGAACAAGTCAACCCTGCCCGAAGACGACGACGCGATACGCCAGACTATCCTTGACGGCACCACGCGTATGCCGGCCTTCAAATATTTCCTGCAACCCGCTCAAGTCGACGCGATCGTCGCGTATCTCCGAACCGTTCCGGCGCCAGCGCGGCCGGCCACGCCCGCTGCGCGGAAGAGCGACGTAGATTGAAAGGATAAGGTCTATGAGAAACCTGCGAAGCATTCTCCTCGCCGGCGTAGCAATCCTGGTTGTCGTGACGGGAACTCAGGCGGCCGACCAGGTCCTGACAGGCGTGATTTCGTCGGCCTCCGGGCAGAAACTCGAGGGAGTGACGGTTTCGGCGAAGATGGAAGGTTCGACCATCACCACGAGCATCTATACCGACGTAAAAGGCAGCTACTACTTCCCGCCGCTGCCGGCCGGCAAGTACAACGTTTGGGCCCAGGCGCTCGGTTTTGAGACTGCCAAGAGCTCCATCGATCTCGCCGCCGCGCGCCATCAGGATTTCACGCTGCAGCCAATCACCGATGCGGAGCGCCGCTTCCGCCAGTTGCCGAGCGAATTGGTACTCGCGGCATTGCCCGAAGCGACCGAACAGGATGCGCTCATGAAGAGAATTTTCATGAACAATTGCAACTCCTGCCATCCGACAGGCTACGCCTTGCAGTTCCGTTTCGATGAAGAGGGCTGGAGCAAGGTCATCGACTTGATGAAGGTCGTGGGCAATACCGGGGTTCCCGGCACGCAAGTCAATAAGATCATCGACCACAATCAGAGGCAGCTCGCGGCCTATCTGGCACGCGCCCGCGGACCAGCCGAGACGTCCATGACCTTCAACTCCCGCCCGCGGCCCACCGGCGAAGCGGCGCAAATCGTGTGGAAGTTGTACGACCTTCCGCTCAATCCGGATGCCAGCGTCGGCACCAAATACAACACCAACGATGGAACCGATTGGACGCTCGGGATTACCTCCAAGAACGGTGAGATGCCGCACGACGGTGGCATCGGCCTTGACGGCACGCTCTATTTCACCGTGAACAACCCCAATCGTCTCGCCACGGTCGGGAGAGTCGATGCCAAGACCGGCGAGGTGACCTACTTGAAGGTGGAAGGCAGGGAGGGCTTGGCAGCTACCGCTCACGGCATGACGCGCGACCCGGAAGGCAATTTCTGGTTCGACGTGAATCCGGGTCGGCGCAGCCTGGGCAAGCTCGATACCAAGACGCAAAAGATCACCGTGTATGAAACGCCCAAGGACATGTCTCCGCTCGGTGGCGCGGTCACCATGGATGTCGATGGCAAGGGCAAGATTTGGGCCTCCGCGCCAGATGGCGCCCTGCGCTTCGACCCGGTGACGCAGAAATTCATGGCCTTCAAGTCGCTCACCCCGTACGACAACCCGAAGGGTACCAACATGACCTACGGGGCTGCCGGCGACCGCGACGGCAACGGTTGGTGGGCCGAGATGCCGATGGACGCCATCGGCCATGGCGACGCTGCCACCGGCGAGGTCTCCGAGGTCAAGCTCACGCCTGTCAAAGCGTGGATAGAGCGCTTGCCAGCGGGAGAGCGCCAATACTATGAGGATTTCAACGAGGCGTCGTTTAATACCGCAGTTCCCTGGTCCGAGGGACCGCGCCGCATGGGCACCGATAAGAACGCCGACGTCCTTTGGGTGGGCAATTCCTGGGGTTCAAGCCTGGCGCGGATCAACACCAAGACTCGCGAAACCACAATGGTGCCGATGCCGGATCCCACCATGCAGCCCTATCATGTTGCGGTAGACAGCCACCACGAGGTCTGGGGCGACCTGTGGACCAACGACCGGATTTATCGCTTCGATCCGAGCGCGAACAAATGGACGATGTTCGAGCTACCGGTGCACGGAACCGAAATCCGCCACATTTCGCTGCTTGAGCGCGATGGCAAGCTGCAGGTGGTGATGCCGGTGTACCGCACAAGCCAGATGGGCGTCATGACCATCCGCAGTCAAGCCGAAATGGCCGCTCTGGCCCAGGCGAAATAAGAACCGCGCGGAGGCTCTCCGGGGCCAGGCCCTGCGTAAGCATTCAGGGCGCCGGTCTAAGCAGATCGGCAATGGTTCTCTTTAGGTTTTCAGGGCTACAACCTTTGGTCAAATAAGCATCCACCCGAACGAGTTTACCCAGCTGGGCAATGGTCTCGGATTCATGCATAGACAGGAAAACAATCTTAATCTCAGGAGCTATCCGGCGGATTTCTCTAGCGGCCGTGGTGCCGCCCATCAACGGCATACCAAGGTCCAACACCACTAGGTCCGGCCTGAGTTCACGGACTTTTTCAATCGCGTCCACGCCGTTTGCAGCCTCACCGCAGATTACCCAATCGGAGGCCAATAAAGAAGCGATGCCCTTACGGACAAGGTTGTGATCATCAACTAATAGGATGCGAGACTTCAATGGTTCATCGCAGACGGTTGGGTAACGAAACACAGATGCTAAGATAGGCCCTCAATTGCTTACGATACTTATTTCCCTGTACTTCAGAAGGCGAGCTTCTGTAGGGTCATCGCTGTAGCCTTGTGAAGCGAGGGGATCAAATGCCGAGTGAAAACCACGGCGCCCCCCAACGCTACGACGGCGGGCCGACCGTTCCCAGGATCGTTCGCAGGCCATCAAACGAATGGGATCTCCCTTCGTAGCGATGGGCTTGCTCGCCTCGAAGAGAAATGGCCTGCCTATGAAGATAGTCGAAAGGAAGTAGATGCCTGTGAACATCATATAGTCGACAGGTTTGAGGAATAAAATTCTTGGGTCCCGTGTCACAAACAGCAGGGCAACAGAAATCAGGATTCGGGCCAGGACCAGCACACCGAGAGTGTCCACGCCCTGCTTTCGCACGGTGTTAGCAATCGCCAGGACAGCAGAGGTTGCCCCGACGATACTTAGCGCGCCCAAAAGTCACTCAGGCCACAACAGCGCAGGACGAAATAGCCCAGTGTAGGCACCACAATATCGACCCACATGGGCAGCAAAGAGGCGCAATTTACCGATCGGATGCCGTCGTTCGGTGTGAGTCATATCGGCTCTCGAGTCGACCATCCGGGATAAACCGGCATGCTGAAAAGAATGAAGGAATTGAACCACAAAGCAGACAGAGACTCCGTCTTGGCCCTGGTCGGGTCGCGCAGTAGTTCAGTGCAATGTCTGCCGCGCCAAAAGTGGTGCGGGAGGAGGGAGTTGAACCCACACGGCCTTGCGGCCAACGGATTTTGAGTCCCTTCTGTATGCTCGTAAGCGACTGATTATACACAGCCAGGTCGGATGGATCGTGCATAGGGTTCTCCTCTGGTTATGAGAAACCCGCCAAAAGGCCATACGGATGCATTCGCAAAAACGCTTGCGTCCGGTCTTTTGTTCTGCCATGTTGGGAATTGTCAGGTTGCTAACACGGCGAATCAAAATTTAAAGGAAGGCCCGCTCTCGCAGCGGGTTTTTCTGTTTCTTGGCGGTTATTTCCTTCGGTTCGTGTGGTGAAAAGAAAAAACGGCGTCGCGGAATCGCCACGCCGATTCCAAGCGTGCCCGCCTTGTCCGATTCGGACAAGGCGGCTACTCCTTCAATGCAGAAACGTGTACGGGAGAACTCTCTGCAACCGAGATTGACATTCGGCGCGTTGTAATTGGCGTGCTCGCGAATCTGAACTTGGTGTGCGACTTGGGTCAATCTTGGGTCATGTTATCCTCTCTAAAATTTTCAATCCGTTATACTTAGTTGTTCCACACACCGACCATCCGGCAGAAATAAAACAAAATCCGGGATTGGTGCTCCTAACTTTTTTCGCGTTGACATAGGTGTAATGCCTTTCACCAGGCCAGCAGAAATCAGCGATTTCGTCAGCTTGTCGGATAAGCTCTGAGGACCGTATCGGCCCTTCATTCCTGAAAATTGAACAATTAACTCCTTCCTGTCCCGATCCATCAATAAACTTTCTCCAAACAAAGAGGGCGTCTGCATTTCGTGTCCTCAAAACAATTTTTTCTCCGGGGCCTGCAAATATTTTACCATCCTGCCGTCCTTATAATGACGATGGGAATAGTGCTTGCGGAAAAGCGCCATACATGAAACATCACCGTCCTTGGTCAGATACCAGTTACGCATCGCTGCCCTCACGCAATGATCCGGTAACCTCATTGATGGCGGTGTCGTTGGCCGGGTTCTTCGCTGTCATGTCTCAGTACTCCTCCGCCCGCATGATGGTGAGCACGCGATAGCAGCGCGTGATGTCGGACGGCTCCTCCGACCCCCACTCGCATTTCGCGTCCGCGTAATAGTCGATCTTCCAGAAGACTTTTCCGACGCCGTGGATGTCGAACCCACCGAAATCATGTTCGCCATGCGGATCGTTGTCCTCGCTGAAATCATGAACCCGATGACGGCGTTCCAGACCTGAACCTGAATTTCGGACGGTAGCGCGGCGATGCTCCGCGTCGACACGATCTGCCCTGGGACAACGCCCTGCGGCTCCGCGCCCGGGCATCCCGAACCGCCGCCTGAACCTGTCGTTCAGTTCCGCGATCCGCGCTGATATTTCTTCACTCAATTTTCTTCTCCTTGAATACGGGGTTGCACATGCAACCCTGCTAGGCACGCGCCGATGAGCGGGGGTTTTCCGTCAAGCACCGGGGCGAGGGGGGATTTCCCGGCCTGCACAAACAACGTGCGGAAGGCCGGGGACACCCCTCGGCCCGCGCTCGCGTCCAGTGCTTGATGGAAGGGGGCGGCACGCCCCGCTTAGTTCGTGTGAGGGATCGTCACCCGCAGGGCCGAGACGAGAGGCTCGGTGAGTCCCGACGAATAGAGCCCGGCCGGCGTCCCGCCGGACACGCCTGATAACAACGCTAATGCTTTTGAAAAGAATGGCCTAAGCCGGGGGAGCCAGGGGGTATCCACCGCGCGGACACCTTTACAAGACTGAAAGTGTGTTGCTTTAACGTCTACAATACTGTACGCTATTGGCGTTAACGTACAACATTATGGACGTAATATGAACGAAGCAAAACAGAGCCTGCCCCTTCCGGCCCGCCGGGCGCTTGCGAAACTCGGCGCCGACATTCGCGACGCGCGCCGCCGCCGCCGCATCCCGACGGAGCTTATGGCTGAGCGGGCCGATATAAGCCGGATGACCCTGAACAAGATGGAGCAGGGCGATCCGGGCGTCTCCATAGGCGCTTACGCATCTGTCCTGTTCGTGCTGGGCCTCATCGGCCGCATCGACGAGCTGGCCGACGCCAGCCACGACGCGACGGGGCTGGCGGTCGAAGAGGAGCATCTGCCCAAGCGCATTCGCACGTCGAGCAAACCGAAGAGACCGAAATGAGCGATACCGAGGCACTGGTTTTTGTCGATCTCGCCGGGGCACCCGCCCTGGTCGGCCGCCTGTGGTCGCGCGCGCGCAAAGGGCGTGAAAGCGCGACCTTCGAATATGACAAGGCATGGCTCGAACACCCCGAACGCTTCGCGCTAGAGCCGGCCCTGACGCTCGGGCCGGGCCGCAGCACACCGATGCCGACAAGGCGTTGTTCGGCGCGCTGGGCGATTCAGCGCCGGACCGGTGGGGGAGGGCGCTCATGCGCCGCGCCGAGCGAAAGAACGCGCAAGCCGCCGCGCGCGTGCCGCGCACCTTGATGGAAATCGATTTTCTCCTGATGGTCGATGACGAGGTCCGGCAGGAGTCGGATATTTCGAGTGCCTGCTGTGTTAACGACTCCCTGTTCGCCATTACTCCCGGTCGTAGGAGTGCGGTCTGTGCCAGCCGCGGTCGCCGTCTCGCCCGGTGGAGTAATCGCGAACGGGCCGGCGGTCGGGCCAGACGCAATCGAGGATCTGATCCGCTTGACGCTGCGCCGAAACGGGCCCACGCTCGGCCAACGGCACCGGACTACGTAATTGA
>CAVQZU010000028.1:0-7462 GCA_963718485.1 uncultured Acidobacteriota bacterium | reverse complement strand
CTAGTACTCCGTTTCCAATGGTTTGGTTTTTCGGCGCTTTCAACCGATTGACCCGATTGGCTCGATACGATGCTTGACGATCCCATACCCGTGCAGTAGGCTCGCAGCCCCTAGGAGGGGCCCATCCCATGTACAAGCGAAAACACGCGCTGAAAGTTATCCGGTATTCATTGATTGCTTCCAGGGTGCTCGCCCTTACCCTCGCCACCTCTTTCCTATGTTTCGCGCAAACGCCGTCACTCAGAAAATTCGTCGGAACTTGGACCGAAGATGAATCCAAGCGCAGCTTCGGTTCGACGGAGACGCTCAAATTCCGTGCGGATGCGAAAGGAAACCTCGAAGAATTACGCGGTGCGGATGCCAAACCGCTGGTCCAACCGGTGCACTTCGACGAAAAGCCTTACACCATCGATGCGTCAAGCAATAGCATCGCCTGGAAGCAGATCGACACAACTCACTTTGAACGGAAACTTTTCGACAACGGCAAGCTGCTGACGACGCGTGAAATTCAACTCTCCGGTGATGGTAAGACTCTCACGGAAGTCACCACGCGAACGCTCGGTGACGGAAAGAAACACATCGCCATAAAATTTCACCGCATCAAAGGTGAAGGTCAAGGTCTTGCCGGAACTTGGCAGGCTGAGGCCTACCACAGCACGGTTCCAACGCAATGGCAATACTCGATGATGGGCGATCAATTGATGATGGTGGACAACACCGGTGTCACTTTGATGCTCTCCCCGGACGGCAAGCCAACGGCTGTAAAGGGACCCGCTGTGATTTCGGGAACCATGGCGGCACTCAAGCCAATCAGCACCGACAAATTGGAGATTAACCAGAGCAGGCAGGGTGTGACCACGGGTAAACTCACGCTCACCTTGTCGGGCGACGGGAAAGTGCTAACGCTCAGCGCTGTGAATCTCGCGCCAAATGTCAGCGCTGTACCGTCTCTTACGGTGTTCAAGAAGCAGTAACTAGAAAACATTGACGGTGCAGCTGAGAATATCCGAGCCTAAGCGGAACGGGTGTGGAAACCCGACATTTGTCGATACTCGGCCGGTACTTGTCCGAGTACCGCACTATTCGTCTAAGTGGTTGAATCGACGGCGACAGTGCTATGACCGATTTTCCTTGAAGCGTTTGCTTTTATAGACTCGAAAAATGCCCGAACCATTAAATGTTGGCCTCATAGTCCCATCGTCCAACACAGTAATGGAGTCGGATCTTCATCGACATCTCGGAAGCGAGTGCGTGGTGAACACGACGCGCGTCTTCCTCGAGGAAGTCACGCGTGAAGCGGAAGTCCGGATGCTCGCAGATGGTTTGCCGAAGGCGGTGGAACTGGTCAGAACCGCGCTGCCCGATGTAGTGGTGTTTGGTTGTACCTCCGCAGGGGCGCTCGGATCATTGGCGCACGATGACGGAATACGAGAGTTGATCGAGAAAGGAGCCGGCGCGAAAGTGGTTACCGTGCTTCGGGCGGTACTCACGCAATTACGCGCCATTCGGCCCCACAATATCGCGGTCTTCACGCCCTACATACAAGACTTGACCAACAGCATCGCAGCCTCCCTTGCCGAAGCAGGATTTCCACCGATCAAAGCAGCGGGGATGGGAATCCGCGCTAATCTCGAAATCGGCAGGGTCACACCCGCCGAGATTGTCGCTTTTGTGGAGTCGCAAGTCGCAGAGTGCGGCGCCGACTGTATTTTTCTTTCCTGTACAAACTGGCATGCCATCGAGGCGATCGAACCGCTTCAGAGGAAGTTGGAGATACCCATCATCTCCAGTAACCAGGCTGCCATTCATATAGTTCGGCAAGCGGCTACGAAACGTTTCCGGACGGTGGCGTGAAAATGACAACGTTCGTAGCAGCCGAAAACGTGATCGCCACGGACGATGTCGAATCGAGGATCACGAGCAAGTTGCGCCGCCGGCTTATTCCCCTGCTTTTTCTCTTGTACGTTGTCGCGTATCTCGACCGCATCAACATTGGATTCGCGGCGCTTACGATGAACGCCGCCTTAGGCATTACCACCGCCCAGTTCGGACTGCTCATCGGAATATTCTTCTGGGGTTATTTCATCTTCGAAGTGCCTAGCAATCTTCTCCTGCACAAGATCGGAGCGCGCATTTGGATTTCGCGCATTCTGGTCAGTTGGGGAATCGTGGCGATGCTCACGGGAGCTGTTCATAGCGTGCCGCAGCTTTATATTGCGCGGTTCCTGCTGGGGGTTGCCGAGGCCGGCTTCTTCCCCGGTATAGTCTTGTATCTCACATACTGGTTCCCTCAGCGCGATCAAGCGCGCGTAATCTCACTGTTCGTAACAGCACTGCCTGTGGCTAGTATTTTGGGAGCTCCGATTTCCGGCTTCATACTGGACCATGCGCATTGGTCGGCAATTAGCAGTTGGCGGTGGCTACTGATGCTGGAAGGAGTCCCCGCCATTGTCTGCGGCGTTCTCACTTATTTCTTGCTGCCAAGCCGACCGGCCGACGCGACATTTCTGACGCAGGACGAAAAGAGTTGGATCGATGCGGAATTGGCACGTGAGGACCAAGAGAAAATCGGCGATCACCCTATCTCCGCGATGCGCGTACTGGCTCACCCGCGGGTGTGGCACCTGGCATGTGCTGGTTTTGCATTCGATATCGGGTTGTACGCGATGAGCTTCTACATGCCGCAATCGGTGAAATCACTTTCGAACAGATACTCCAATACGGCGGTGGGACTTCTCGTAATGGTTCCCCACCTGGCTGGTTTGGTGGCGATGATCCTGGTATCTCAAAGTTCCGACCGAAGGCGGGAAAGGCGATACCACTCGGCCGTTCCCATAGCTATCGCCGGCGTGGCCTTGCTCCTATTGGGCGCAACCAACTCTCCTTTCCTTTCGATTGCACTTTGGTCTTTCGTAGCGATGGGAATCTACAGCTTTTTCGGCCCATTCTTCTCGATGCCGAGCAACTTCCTGGCTGGGTTGTCTGCTGCTTCAGGTATAGCGTTGATCAATTCTATCGCCGCGCTGGGCGGCTTTGCGGGGCCATTCGCCATTGGAGCCCTGGCCAAAGGAACGCACGGAATCTACGGAGGCCTCGCTCTGACTGGCGTTCTGTTGTTTGTGTCAGCGACTCTAGTGCTGCTGCTGCCGATAAAGAGGGTGCCTAGCTCACCTGTTTAATGAGCTGTCCGGCGAAGCTCATTCGCGTCAGCGCGCAGAATCCATCTCGAATGTTAGGACTCCTATCTTCTCGGCTCCTGTGTAGTCGGCAAACCGTGCATTTCAAGCGGTACTTCACATGGACGGTTACGGCGTGTCTCAGGCCCTATCCGGTCCGGTTGGCGGATAACTTTCGGTTTGCCCGTATTTCATTATTTATCGGTTTTTGACCGGGTAGACATGCGGCCTCGGGTGTGCCCAAGGCAACTAGGTCACGGCAGCACGATTGATATAAGTGTCTCCGCCGCTTCAAGAATTCCGGATGTCCAAACATCTGACAGGGTTATACTCTGCCCACTCCAAACAGGCGGAGCCTATGACGATCCTCCCCGGCCGACGTCTAGGGCCATATGAAATTCTCTCTGCTATCGGTGCAGGCGGAATGGGTGAAGTGTACAAAGCCCGTGACACGCGCCTCGATCGCACCGTCGCTATAAAAGTTTTGCCCACGCATCTCGCCGACCGCGCCGAATTGCGCGAACGGTTCGAGCGCGAAGCGAAAACAATCGCCAGCTTGAATCATCCGCACATCTGCACACTTTTCGATACCGGACACCAGGACGACGTTGATTTTCTGGTGATGGAATACATCGAAGGCGAGACGCTGGCGCAGCGCCTGGTGAAAGGCGCGCTGCCGATTCAGCAGGTCATGCAATATGCAATCGAGATCGCCGACGCGCTGGACAAGGCGCATCGCAAAGGCATCACCCACCGCGACCTGAAACCCGGCAACATCATGCTCACCAAGTCGGGGACAAAGCTGCTCGACTTCGGTTTGGCAAAAATGAAGCAGGACGCCACCCCGGTCACACCGGAATCGCAACTTGCCACGATGAGGGGATCGATCACCGGCGAGGGAACAATCCTCGGCACGCTGCAATACATGGCACCGGAGCAGGTCGAGGCGAAGGAAGTAGACGCGCGTACGGACATATTCGCGTTTGGCGTAGTGGTCTATGAAATGGCGACGGGGAAAAAAGCGTTCGAGGGCAAGAGTCAAGCCAGCCTGATGGCCAAGATTCTGGAGACAGACCCCGCGCCGATGAGCGCGCTCGCACCCATGACGCCGCCTGCCCTCGACCACGTCGTAAAGCGCTGTCTCGCCAAGGACCCGGACGATCGCTGGCAATCTGCACGTGATATTTGCGAGCAGCTTCGCTGGATTTCTGAAAGCGGCCCGCAAACAGCCTCCGCGGCCCCCTCCGCAGATCAACAGAAGCCAGCCAACCGGATGGCATGGGTTGCGATTACAGCTGTTCTTTCTGTTGCGGTGATTGCAGCGGTTTTCTTCTACCTTCACCGCACGCCCCCGCTCGAAAAGCAGGCGGTGCGCTTCACCATTGGCCCGCCCGAGAAGGGAGCGTTCGGAATGGGCTTGTCGAACGCCACGATCGCGCTGTCTCCCGATGGGAGCAAAGTGGCTTTTTCTGCTTCCACGGGAAATAGCGGGCCGCAACTCTGGGTTCGCGCATTGGACTCGCAATCCGCGCAAGCACTCCCCAGAACGGAGGATGGGTCGTCACCATTTTGGTCGCCCGACAGCCGCTCCATCGCATTTTCCGCGGATGGCAAGCTGAAAAAGATCACCTTGTCCAGCGGGGCAGTCGAAACGTTGGCTGAGACTCGACCGACCGCCGGAACCTGGAACCGCGAGGGTGTTGTCTTGTTTATCGCAGACAACAATACGCTTGTCCGCGTGCCGGAATCGGGCGGCACGGTTACTCCAGTCACAACCCTGGATGCCTCGCGGTCCGAAAGCGGTAACCTTTGGCCTTATTTTCTTCCCGACGGAAAGCACTTCCTTTACTTTGCGGAAAGCGTTGCCAAGCCCGAGAATAATGCGATTTTCGTCGGATCGCTGGATTCGAAAGACAGGAAATTACTGGTAAAGGCCAGTTCGAATCCCATCTACGTGACTGAGGGCTACTTGCTCTACAACCGGCTAGGGACGCTGCTGGCCCAGCCCATTGATGCAGACCGCCTGCAATTGACGGGCGACGCCGTTCCCATTGCGGAGGGGGTGGCGTTCAATCCGTTCGGCAGCTACGAGCCGTTTTCAGCCTCCGACAATGGCGTGCTGGTTTATCGCGGCGGCGGCGGAGCAGTTCCACTCACCCTCGAATGGGTGAGCCGCGACGGAGCGGCACAACCCCTTGCAGCAACGGCTCACAACTACACATACCCGGAGATTTCGCCCGATGGAAAGCGGGTAGCTGTAGGGATCGAAGAAGCGGGTGGCGGCCAAGTTTGGGTCTACGACACGACGCGAGATGCCATCAGCCGGCTGACGTTCGACGGGACAACCAATGTTGACCCTCTTTGGACGCGTGATGGAAAGCGGATTGTTTTCAAAGGCAAGGGGAATCACCTCTTCTGGCAACCGGCGGACGGCGGCGGCGCTGCGGAACAATTGACCTCCGACCAACGCAGCACCAACGATCTTCCCGGTAACTGGACCCCGGATGGTCAGGGACTTCTATTTATGGAAACTCTACCCATAAGGGATCTCTTCGTCTTCTCTCTCAAGGACCGCAAGGCTCAGCCGTTCGACACCGGCGAAGTCGGCGCCTCATCGCCGTGCTTTTCTCCTGATGGCCGCTGGATCGCCTACACTTCGAATGAAGCCGGCCGCACAGAAGTTTACGTCCGGCCCTACCCAGACCCAGGCGGCAAGTGGCAGGTTTCCACCGACGGCGGCACCGAGCCGGTGTGGAATCCCAAGGGGCGTGAACTCTTCTATCGCAGCGGACAAAAAATGATGGAGGTGGATTACACCGAGCAGCCCGAGTTCGTTGCGGGCAAGCCGAAGATGCTTTTTGAGGGGCCTTACATGCCGTCGCCACGATCACTGTGGCTATGACGTGACTTACGATGGGCAGCGCTTCCTGATGCTCAAGGCCTCCGAGCAGTCGCCCGGGCAAATCAACGTGGTGCTGAACTGGACCCCCGATTTGAAACCGAAGGCTACGGCGGGAATCAAGTAATGGCGCTCGCCACTGCCATAAAACTCGGCTCCTACGAAGTCCTCGCGCAGATTGGCGCGGGAGCCAACTTCTTTACGAACTGCGACGCAAGGCCCCGGTGGGGATATAGCTGCAATCGCGTAAAACCTCAACATATCTCCAATAAAAACCAGCACATTGAGTTGGTATGGCCGGATAGTTTATGGTTTGTCGGCAAACCGTAAAGTGATCCAGCAGCGTGCCCCCACGAATCGCAAAGCGGGATAGGGCCTGATAAGTCGGAGTCCCGTCCATTTCAAGTGAAACTTCACATTGACGGTAACCGCGTTTATCAGGACCTATCCGGCCCACGGGGATGATGACTTCCGGTTTTCCCGTAATTCAGGACGAATGCTGGTAAAGGGCAACGAGCAGAGTGCGTTATTTCGCGGGCGGTGCGCCATAAAGGAATTGGAGGCCCGCGGCGAAGCGCTCGCCGAAAGTAGGGTAGTTGTGGTGGCCCCCTTCTGTGATCGTGAGTTGCACTTCCCCGGGCAGGTAAGCGGATTTCAAGTTCTGCGTTAGTTGCTTGACCTCGCGAACCCAAGCGACGTTGAAAGCCAGCGCCCCAGGAGTTTCTGCTTTTAGTTCCGCCGTTCCTATTCAGATGGCGATCCGTTTCGGAGCTTTAACCAGTTCCGCTGTATCGCGGAGTAGTTGCCCGTTGCCGGCCTCCAGTGCGGGACTTTCAACGATTCCGGCGCCGAATAGGTCCGATCTGTGGATCAACGCATACACCGCGGCGACCCCGCCATAGGATGCGCCCCAGATGGCAGTATGCTCGGGTCCGGTCTGGACTGGATATTTCGCAGCGATCGCGGGCATGACTTCCGTTTCCAGGTAATCAGGAAACGCAGTTCCTAGTGGAGCAAGGATAGGGGGCAATATCAGGGAACAAGACCGTGTCTGCATACGGCAGAAATTCGCGGGCACGTGCTCCCCCATTGCCATCAATGATGGCATCAAGACTCATATCGAGATGATTCAGCTGGAAGAGGGCATACGGTCCGTTCGGGGGTAAAAGAAAAGATCTATGCCGAACGGACCGGGTTTCACCTACCGGCTACGGTTCGAGCAGGTGCCGCAGGTGCTGGTTGTCGGCGTCTCGGGCTTGGCTCGTGGCGCGGGCCAATACCACCACAGCCAACATCGTCTTTACCGCAGTGAGATTGCCGCGTGGACTGGCTGATGAGCGGCAATTCGCCAGCTAGTCCGCTACGAAAGGATGCAGGCAGTGGGAAA
>CAVQZU010000027.1:0-3097 GCA_963718485.1 uncultured Acidobacteriota bacterium | reverse complement strand
TTCGTGAGGACCTTGCGCTGATTGGGGCGGGACAGCTTGTCCGGGGACATGGCAGAGAATACGCTGCCGGTGATCTGGTCGACAGTGAGGTCGTCGTGGTAGTCGATGGCTTCCCTGGTGACGTCGTATTTGAAAAGGAGAAACATGGCAGAGACGAGAGCAGTGAGATACACAGATATCGTGCCCGCGAAGAAGACCGTGATAGGCAGTAACGTCGTCAACGCACAAAATGAGGACCTCGGGAAAATCGAAGATCTCGTACTAGACGCCGGAGCCGGCCGGATCGCTTACGCGGTCTTATCCTTTGGAGGGTTTCTTGGGATGGGCGACAAGTATTTCGCCATTCCCTGGAACGCGTTCCACTTCAATTTGTCGGAAAAGCGCTCCGTACTGAATGCTGACAAGAAAGTGCTGGAGAATGCTCCAGGTTTCGATAAAAACAATTGGCCGAACATGGCCGATTCGAACTGGGGAACCAGCATTTATAAGCATTATGGGTACACACCTTACTGGGAAGAAGTGTCCGCCACGGCGACGACTGGCCGCCGCTAACTCTAAGTAGAGGGTCGGGCCGCCCGGACTTAACCGGACGGCCCATTTTCATTTGCGGTCTGTTTGCTTTTGTTCAGCCCGCTATTCATCCTGTTTGACCATCGTTATAATCAGGCTCGTTCAAGGCCGAAGAGGTGACGTCAACATGAAACCGATCAGTTGGGTTGGGATTGTGTTAATTGTTCTGGGCGCACTGGCCCTCGCTTATCAAGGCATCAACTACACACGTCAGAAAAAAGTGCTCGATGTGGGATCGGTGCATCTCACCACAGAACTTACGAGCGAATTCCTCTTCCTCCAATAGTTGGAGGGCTGGCATTGGCTGGAGGAGTCATCCTGTTGGTCGCGGGGGCGAGGAACCAGTCATAGCGAAGCCACTCTTGGGATGGCGTTTTGGTTTTACCGCCGAGCCACTAACCCCGCCCAACACACACGCTCGAAGATTCGCAAACGTTCTTCAGGTGCTGGATACTGGACGCAGCGTTTTGTAAGTGGCCTACCGTGCTGCGTGCCGAAGTAACGGGAGAGAATCTGTTTCCGCTGCGGATTCCGTATGGCTGGCCGCGCCCGACGGGTGACTTCGCGGTTCTGCGGCGCGAAATCGAGGCGCTCGCTGCCGCCCGTCACCAGTGGCACATTGATTGGCAAGAGATCGAAACGCGCAAGTGAGGCCGTCAGCGATGGCCTGTCAGAGTTGCCTTCGACTCCCTCGATGACCTCGCAGCGTCCGTTGGGCGATCCAGCGAACTGAACTCATTGCGCACTGCATGCAGGAGGCCAGAGAGAGAGGTGCGCTGCACTCGAGCTTTGGTTGCGGCAGTGGGACACACCGAATCATCAAGCATCTCGATAGCTGGCACGGACGGGTCGCGGTATGCGCGTATCATCTCGCATTCCAGTGGCGAACTAGCCGATTCATCTCACTGCCGGACGTGTTTCCGCGACGATGCGAGGCGCCGCTTCCGGCCACGTCCAGGCATTTGTTCGCACGCCGAAACTCAAGTTTTACGATTCGTAGATTACGGAAGGTTCACCACCGCGCAGGGCAAGCAAACTCGGAAGACGGCTCACCACCCATGCGCACTTGAATGGAAAAATTACACACATGACCTAGGTGACAGCCCCATAGCAGAACGGAACCTGCTTGATTCCTAAGAGGTTTTCTTCTCCTCGAAGTTGGTAAATGAAATGCACTCCGATTCGAGTTCGTTCTCACTGGAGTACGTCATGGAAACCACTTTTGACATCTTCGCCAGGCTTCCCGATGGCAAACCCATCTGGATGGAATCCGTCGAGGGATTGGAAGAAACGAACAAGCGAGTTCACGAGCTGACTCTCATTGCCCCGAATGATTATTTCGTTTATTCCGAACAAAGCGGATCGGTTGAGCCTGTTTGACGCGTGGTCGCCCCAGGTCTTCTTCCTTCAGGAGGACGCATGGTTTGGACGATTTCCGTGATTCTTCTCAGCGTTTGGTTGGTCGGAGTTGGGACCCCGTCTACGCTTCATGGTTACATCCATCTTCTGCCGGCGGCAGTAGTAGTTGTGATATTGGTTCCTCTATTGCGCCGTCGAAAGCAATCTCTGGATTGAGGGTTAAGCCCTCCCCCAAGTCCAAATTGATAGCCCGAAGGCTAAGGTAGATTCACCAACCCCCGAACCTTTGAACCTGGGCCGGTCGAAGATTGTTGTCGGTTAAAATCCGACCCCCGCAACCAGCTATCTTATTTG
This sequence comes from uncultured Acidobacteriota bacterium, assembly GCA_963718485.1. GTDB lineage: Bacteria > Acidobacteriota > Terriglobia > Acidiferrales > UBA7541 > Palsa-295. The sequence continues at coordinate 814 of CAVQZU010000027.1, read as the reverse complement.
TTTCACAAGGGCTTGCTCGGGATGAGCGAGCCCTCTCTTTTTGGTCTAGCAACCCAAAGGTTATGAGTTCCGCTTCAACCCTCAGATCCGATTCCTTTGCTCTGCGGTGAGACACACTAGTTGGGGTAAGAACTGCGCTTCTTATTGGCAGTGGATCGAAAGCCCACAGCGCGTCCTCCAAATCTCAAGTCGGGATGCACTTGCCTCTTGAGGAACTGGTAGTGAGTTCACGAGGCAGCGACCAGTTGGAAGCCAAGGTCCCGGGCCTGTTTTCGGATTCGGGCTTCGACACGGACGCGGTTATAGCAAAGACGGATCTACTTTACGCGATATGCGATCCAAGCGTGAGTGCAGGGGATTAAGACTTGGAAAGCCTCCATTCCTCGATTTTGTTGCCGACGTCTTTCGCGGCCGCTGTTCGCGCTCCGATAATCTGACCATGGGTGCCATAACCCGCAAGCTGGGTTCTGTAATCGCCGGAGGCCAGAGAACGTGAACGCCGTTGCTACCATCCTTCGTTGTATCCCGGCCAGGGGTGGTTGTGCCCGGCTTAGCAGAAGCGCAGGTATTACCACAATAGCTTTATCTGGAGTTCCGCGACCTGTTCTCAGAATTGCCAAGTCAGCTTCACGTAAGCGCTGCGCTTGATCAGCGACGAATTCACGAGGGTCAGTTGGTCCATTGATTCAAGGTGATGGTCATGTAGCAGGTTCTGCCCCACGAGGCTGATTTCCGCACGTTCGGCGAACTCCCATTTCAATTGTGTATCGATGCGCGTATAGGAAGCGACACCCTTAGCCGGGAGGGCGCTGAC
>CAVQZU010000026.1:0-12346 GCA_963718485.1 uncultured Acidobacteriota bacterium | reverse complement strand
GGCGCTGGCGGCCGCTGGTGAACGGCCAGGTTGTCCGAGCAAACGCGCGAACGCCGCGAGGTTGAAGCCGGGCCGTCCGCGCGGACGAAATCGGCCTCGCGCGCCGGCGGCATCGGGATGCATATGTCGTCCTTGCACGCGCCCTCGGGCTTGAGCTTCCATCCGCTGACTCGGGCGAGATCGGCGGTGTCGAGCCAGAGGCTATCGCTCTCGGAAATTGCGTCAACCGGGGTTGGCCGGTCGGCATAGATAACAGTGATCGCGGACATCGGGCACTCCTTCCTCTGCAGTCACGTCATTCTACTCCTTGAAGTCCTTGGCGATAAATTGCGGTCCGTTGTCGGAAATGACTCGCGGTTTGGTCCCGGGGTACCGCTCTTTGGCCCGTTCCAGAATGCGCCGGACGAAATCCACGATCTGGTCCCGCCTATCGTGCGGGACCTAGCCCCCGGTCAGAGTTCCCCGACTCTTTTTTTTAGGGCAACATGCTCCGCCATCAGTTCGGCCAACACTTCATCTTTCGTCTGGATCTTCTGCTCGCGATCGTAAGCTGGAACAAGCACGTCAGTCAGCGCCAACTTCGCCGGCAACAGCAAGCATCGCTGCTTGCGCATTCCTCGAACGCGGCTACAATGACTTCGCCAGGTGAAACAGAAGCGGGCCCTGCAGGGATGCAACCATGCTAAGGGATAACCTAGTAGAGCTCATCGAGGCGATGCGGAACAGCGCTGGAGCCGATCCTCTCGCGTGGAGCATTCACACGCAGAACCTGGCATCGGACGATAGACTCTCATGCCTTGAAAATCCCCGCCCCGAAGGGGCGGAATCTTCATTAACGGAAAACGTCACCTCTCCATTTTCGGCTGAGCCAAGACAAAGGGACCATAGGCAATCACCTAACCGGGCCAACTGTCCCTAGAATTTGCCTCGGAAGCGATTCACCGTTGGCACTTCTAAAGGTAATTTCGGCGCTGCAAACGTGTCCTTTTTGCTGAACGGCCACATACCAGTGTGTGTCTGGGCTGTCTTCCCCGTCAGCCGGGTCTCTGTACACGTACCAATATCGGCGTCCCGAATCCTCAATCACCCGTGCTGGTGGCATTTCGAGCCTTGCATTCTGCTTAGTCTCGGCGAAACTCTGACCAGGATCAGATGGCGTAGCAATCACAGTCATTTTGTGATCCGCCGATGTTGACACGTTTGGGCGAGCAGTGTCCTGTGACCAATCTCCCGGAACCGCATAGCGGCAAGTTTTGGTCGGCTCCGTAACGACTTTCCAGTTCTTGCGTGCACTCTGTCCAAAAGCGGCGGATGACATCAATATTGCAATTGTAGCCCAACGCAGCCCAACTGAGGTTTCTGCATCCCATTTCGTGTTAGTGAACAGGGGTGCCTTCTTTGTCTGATAGGTTAGTCTTGGCGCCAGTCGTGGCGCCTACAGCTTGGGCGACTTGTCGCGCTTGCTTTAAGTGGTCCTCAAGCGTTGGAAGAGTGGCGGACGCAAAGCTCTTCAAATCGGGATTCTTACCCGCACTCGCCTCCCTCTTAAATTCGGTAACATCTTCCTCATGGTCCGTGACCATTGCTCGCATGTAGGCACGGTCAAATTGCGAGCCGGAGAGCTTTGACAGGCGGTCATACGTAGCTTGATCTTTGGGGTCCTCACCAGTCGGCAAGGCCATGTTGTGTCGCGCAGCGATCTGCATCAAGTCGTCACCGGCCTTCGTGTGGTCAGTTTCCATTCGCTTGCCGAAAGCCTTGACCTGTTCGCTGGAAGCCTTTTCCTGTGCGAGCTGCCCTAGCTTTACTTCGGTCATACCACCCGCCGCAGCTTTCTTTGCGAAAGTTGCATCTGCTGTTTTCCCGATTGTTGCATCAGGGACGGTCCGTTCAGTGGCACCTCTGTTCGGGCTTCCTTGAGTCGTTTTCCCGGGATTTGCTTGATCGATTGGCTCTTGCGTGCCTTGTCCCGATGCACCCCCGACCAGAACGCCGACACAGGCGAGAGCCATCGTGTAAGTGAGTAATCTCATCCGGCTCATCACCCCTCCCAGTAGAAAACGCACCTTTGTTTACGCTACAGGACGGGCGGGGGCGTCTCCAATCGGTGCGGTCTCGTACTTTTGCCGAATGAATGGTGTATACGTGGTTCACAGCGGATTAAAGTCGAGAGGCTAGCAAATATGAACACAATCCGCGGACGGTATCCCCGCTTTCATTTTCCATTATTTTCCAATGAAAGCCCGTAAATTGAAGCTAAGTGCCGCCGTTGCAGCGTCTATTTGAATTTTCCCAAACTGCTCCCCTAAGTACATCTAAAACATTGAAACGACGGCGCTTCCATTCCCGCAACCCTCTTTAATTGTGACTTGTTTGCAAACGAGGAGAACAACTGTGATCCTGCCCGGTTCTTCGCAGATTACTGCACCGCATTTAAACAGGCGACGCGAGAGATTCCGTCTCCACACTAGGCTTCTCCCAGTCTGACCTCTTCTTCGCCTCGAATAGCTTCGCAATGCTTGCTGAGAACGGTAGCGAGAAGACGGTCAGACGAGAGGACGAGCCCGGCCAAAGCGCTGACCGGGCTCCAAATGTTTGAACGGAAGAAAAATTACTTGTTGAAGGATACGGCCGAGTTCTTGCCTCCGAATTTTACCTGCGTGACCTGGCCGCCGTCGACGTCGACCTCGGAACTCTGAGCTTTTTGGGAAAGCTGAGTCCACTGGCACGGCACTTGGGCAACAACCTTGCCCCGAGTGAGGACTTCCAGCTGTGAGGCTCCATCATCAACCCGGATGACGTAATCTCCCGGCTTGATTTCAGTACTGCCGATCGTCGTCGGCTGAGAAACATTCCACGACACAGAGTTACTGTGGGCCGCCCAGATCGGCACTGCAAGCAACAAACCTGCGAACACACTAAGGACCTGCGTTTTGTTTAGACGCAATTTGTTTAGACGCAATTTTCCCTCTCTCCTCTAAATTAGATTTAAGGCCCCGGAAGCGGACTTACCGAGTTACCTGTGGTGAGCGACCCTTGCAGTATCGATCGAACTTCCGCTCAAATTATTTGATGCGGAGATGACCTGATCGGTTTCGAGCAGCACCCAAACAGTAAATGCGGGCGAATTGCTATCGGATTAGATACTCGCAACTTTGACTGACTTATCGTGGTTCCTTACCCGGCCTTTCGCTTACCCTTCACAATTGACGTGAGGCGCCTCAGCAGCTCGTGCCTTCTCTCGGTTTGTGTATAGCTGGGATTTTTGATTCTTATCCACTCCGATGCTTCGCTACGATCCCTTCCAGATTCTTCTCGCAAATCATTCTGAAGAAATCGACGCCGTACTCATCAATGTGATCGGCAAACAGAAGTGCAGGATTCTTGCTCTGCTTGAGTAGTCTCTTCAGATGTTGCTTCCTCTCAATTAGAGTGAGCCGCCCGGACCACCCTTAGCTACTTTCCGTCGCAAAAAGGGCTCTTTAGGCAAAATGAAAACGAAACGGCCATCGGCACGCTCAGCGTCACAGCCGTCCCTGAACCAGCTACCTGGGGCTTGCTGCTCAGTGGATGCTTTTACCGGTTCAACGAAGAGATTACCCGTATCTCTCTGTAATGATGGCTTCAGTGGCGTAGCCTGAATTTCTGGCGGAGCTAGACGCATGACGGCCTGACCCGTATTTGCGGATTTGCACAGGTTTTAAGAATTTCCACCGCACGCAACCACTTGACTGCCATTTGAGATCGTGTCAGCGTTTTGCGCTCTCCGACGCACCGGAAATGGAGAAAGTGTAAATTCCCACCGGGCGAATGGAGACCAATGGCGAAGAAGTATAAGCAGCAGTGGCTACTGCGGGAACATCGGTTTGCCTACAGCGTCAAGAAAGCCGGGCTATTGCTCGGAGTCAGCAAAACCTCCATCTACCACCTCGTCTCAACCGGAGCATTGTGGACCATCATTGTTGGCGGCCGCCACATGGTGCCACGATCCGCGCTCGAAGGATTCATCAAGTCTTCTGCCGATGTACGGGCCTAAGAAGCGTCAACTGCGTAAGAACGACTACGGGTAATCTTGGAGGACGCTTGCGGGACAGCACCCGATATCCGCGAAACGCAAAATAGAAGCTGAAGACCGCGACGAACGCCAAAAACAGGATCGGACGCCACAACGCTAACACCATCGCCGTGGCTGCCACAACCGCCGTTGCCCAGAAGTAGATCTTGCCCCAGCACCGGTGCGTCTTGCCGCCCTTGGTGGTGAGCAGCGGTACGGGAGCAATGAAGAACGCCGTGAAGCCCGCCAGAATCTGCGTCCAGCGGACCGCTTGAATCACAGCTGGCAATGGCATTCTCATCCTCGCCTTGTCTTGTTTCGGACCTTGCCGCTTTTCTCCAGTGCCGCGTGTCCCGTCACACCGATCGCGTAGCGCCCGTGAAAGCTCTTCAGAACTATCTTATCGCTCTGAGGGTTCACACAACTGTTCCGAACAGCCACCCCACACCTGCGGTCAGTGTCATCGCCAGCGCACCCCAGAAAGTAACGCGTAATGCGCCCACCATCACTCCCGCGCCGCCCGCGTGTGCCGCCAATCCTCCTAGGAGCGCTAGGAACATCAGCGAAAGTAACGTTCGGTTTGCCGACCACCCGCCAATTGAGACTTGTTATACTGCACGACTATCCGGAGGCTGGAACGCAATGAACGAGCCACAACCCGATCATATTCTGCAAGTGGGCCTAGGATTCTGGGCTTCCAAAACGCTTTTGAGCGCTGTCGAGATGGAGCTATTCACAGAACTTGCCAAACACCCGGAGGATCTCGAAACGCTGCAGGGGCGGCTCGGCCTTCACTCGAGATCGGCCAGCGATTTTTTGGATGCGCTCGTGTCGATGAAATTTCTCGAACGCCGCAATGGCCGATACTACAACACGCCCAGCACGGATTTCTTCCTCGACCAGCGCAAGCCATCCTATATCGGTGGCATTCTCGAAATGGCCAACCATCGGCTGTATCCGTTTTGGACCCACCTCACCACGGCGCTCCGAACGGGACTTCCGCAAAACGAAACGAGAAACGGCAGCCCCAACCCTTTCGCGGCCATTTACGCCGAACCGGCGCGGCTCAAGGAGTTCCTGAAAGCCATGACCGGCGTGAGCCACGGCGCCAACCTGGCAATCGCACACAAATTCCCGTGGGGCAAATACCGCACTGCCGTGGATGTCGGAACTGCCCAGGGCGACCTGATTACGCAGGTGGCGTTGGCCAATCCCCATATCGAGGGAACTGGTTTTGATCTACCGGAGGTAGGGCCAATCTTCGAAGAGTACGTGGAGGCAAACCGGATTTCAGGGCGGGTAAAATTTTCGCCTGGCAGTTTCATGGAACAGGCGCTACCCAAAGCCGATGTGGTCATGATGGGCCACATCCTGCACGACTGGAACCTGGAGATAAAGCGAATGCTGGTGCGCAAGGCCTATGAAGCACTACCGAGCGGCGGCGCATACATTGTCTACGAAAGCATCATCGACGATGATCGCTCTGACAACGCTTTTGGACTGCTGATGAGCCTGAATATGCTGATCGAAACCTCCGACGGTTTCAACTACACCGGCGCTGACTGCTCCAGATGGATGAAGGAGGCAGGATTCAGCGAAACCCGAGTAGAGCATTTGATCGGCCCCGATTCGATGGCCATCGGTATCAAGTAGCAATCCTTCCGGCGTGTGTTGCCTGTCCTGTACGCATGACTGGAACCGGAAGTAATCCCAGCAGACCCGATTCGCGCTATTACTTCCGGTTTGCCGAAGAATCAGACGGATTCGAAGTGTTGGGAAGAGCCAGCGCTTCGTGTCGGGTCAGAAGAGGACCGAAGGCAACCATGCACCGACTGGCTCATTATAAAGACCGATGCTCATCAACGTCATCGGCTGGACGACATGCAGCCCGTTCGCGAGGCACCAGCGCAGCAGAGCGCTGTTCCGGGACGGCAGGAGAATTCCGGGCCCACCGAAGGATTCCGCCGAGGCGATAAGCGATTGCATGTCCAGGTTGGTCTCGGCAGTTGCATGGCCGAAGAAGGCCAAGGCAGTAGCGTATCCGGTAATGCGGCCTGCGCGCTCGACCACAATGGCAGTGGTTTGCCGGATGGCCTGCGCCAGTTCGGTGCCTCGATCGAATCCATGAACCTTCCGGGCGAGCACGTTGCAGGCGTTCAAATCGGTGGGTTCTGTCGGTCTTACCGCACATCCTGGAACATTCCGTTCGAGGGGCCGTCCTTGGACGCAGGAAAGGGGCTCCCGGACATCGAAGCCGAGGCTGGCGTAAAGCGAGAGCGAGCGATTGTGATACGCAGCCTGCACCAGACCGCATTCCTGCGGGACGGCGCTCGTTTGCTCGATCCATCACCGCCTGCATCAGCTTGCGCCCGATGCCGAGGTTTTGTGCGCTGGGATCGATTGTAATCGGGCCAATGCCAGCGATCATGGAACGTTCGTCGAGGGCATTGCTACCCACGATGCGGCCTCCGCTTTCCGCCACCACACAGTAAAAGCCAGGACCGGAAAACAGCATCGAAAGCAAGCCGGTGGTGGCCTCCGGTCCGGGAAAATCGCAAGGAAAGCCGTGCTTCGCACTGAGTTTGGAGAAGGCTTCGTAGCAAATTCGACCGCAGACGGAGCTGTCCTCCGGCGTGGCGGCACGAACCACCACCTCCGGCTGTGATTTCGGCGACATCAGTCAAACCTCCATTATTCCGCGAGAGTACACCAGCCTGGCACCGACGTTGGGGTAACCGATCGAAATCTATTCGCGGGCGGATTACGGGCAATCCGCAAGTTGACCTCGGCTACCACTTCGCAATCAACATTACTTTCGCATTGCCGACAATTCGTCCAGTATCCTTCTGGCGGTGCCACGGAGTACTTGTACGGATAGGGTGATGGGAATCTGAAAGTCTGCCGCACTCAGCAGAAATTGTTCTGCTGCGAACGCCAGGAGCACATTTCTCGGCATACCGCTCCATTGCCCGTAGCCCGAGCCCACGAATAGCGTCCCTCCAGCGATCACGGGGCCACCCGCGTCGAGCGCGCCTCCCTTGCCGGCAGCGCCACTGACGGTCTGGTAGTCACGCATAGTGTCATAATCCCAAATGACTTTTCCATCTGCAGTAGCGTATGCCCGCAAGTGTCCATCATTCGAGCCTGAAAACACCGCACGGAAATCGCGGAGACGGCTTGCGACCGGGCGGGGCTGCACGGGGTGCGATTGCCGCATGGCGCGAGCGCAGTCATCCACGTGCGCTCGCCATTGTCGGCGCGGAAGGCGAACATGCCGCCACCACGGTTGGGATCGGATCGCGCCCAGTCGCCGTTTTCGCCGTGAATCTAATATCCGAGAGCGCCACAAAAATACGATCCCCGTCTGTGGCCGCGCCCCACTGAATCCCGCCGAGCGTGCCGCCTTGGCCTACTTCCGCATCCCACAATATCTTGCCTGCTGATCGAGGCGACGCCGTGCAGCGTGCCGGATTTCTGCGGCAGCACGAGCACGCGCCGAATCCACAGGAAATTGAATATGACGTCTCGGAGTTTCGGAAAGGGGAACTGCCTCGGAGTCGGCAAAGCGAGGAACATCATTGTCGCGCTGAAGCTGACAACTTCTGCGCACTGGGTGGCTACGGCGTTGGCTTGAGCTCTTGTTAACCTTTCGACATACCCTAGTTGCATGACCCAATTTACAGCGCATACCCGGTAGTTCTGAAGCTCACTTCTGTCGATACTGCAACCATTATGTCCGGCCAACTTGCCGATACGTCTTCTTAGGTTCAACTGAAGGGCCGCATGATGCCCACTGCTCCACGCACAGTCCTGCTCGTTGATGACTCCGGGAGGGTTCGGCAGATTTTGTCTTATGCTTTGCAAAGCGTTGGATTCAGCATCTGTGCCGAAGCCGCAGACGGAGCCGAAGCTATCGCCCTCGCAAGGGTGCATCGTCCCGATTTGATTATTCTCGATCTTGCAATGCCGGTGATGAATGGACTGGAAGCCGCGCCAGAATTGAGGAGCGTTCTTCCCAATACGCCGATAATTCTGTTCACTCTCTACGCCGATGTTATGCTTACAAGAGATGCGATAGGCGCGGGTATAACCTCAGTCATGGCGAAGTCAGATTTAACGGCGTTAATTAACCAAGCCACTTCATTTTTCAACGGAAGCCAAGCGAAAACAATGGCGGGAGCTTGATTGAAACGAAACTCGCTCGAGTTCGATTTATCTATCCTGTCCTTCAGCGTCGATCAAATAATTCGCGCCTGGATGCCCTACACGGAAAAAGTGAAGCGATACTCAAATGGACGGGAATCCGAGTTAGCGCAGCGAGTCTCGATATGCAGATATTCCTGTTTGTAATTGGATAAGAGCTGTGGCGATTTGTTATCGATGATTCGTTGCGCTGCCTGACTTCACTGCCCCGCTCAGTTCTCGGCAGCCAGTTGAGGCAAATCGTGCTCCCAATCCTCGGGTCTCAGCCCCAGCGGGTAGATTACGTGCGCCAGATTATCTTTTGAGTACGCCAGGACAAACGCCGCATGGCCAACCTCGTAGTTTCCGTCGGGCCGAACCGTCCCCTTTTTCGCCGGCTCGAGTTTCGCGGCGATTTGCGCGGCAGCGATCGCGTCTTCGCTGCCGGTCAAACCGATAAACCGCTTGTCGTACCGGTCAAGATAAGCGCGCAACACTTGCGTCGTGTCTCGCGCCGGGTCGGTTGTGACAAACGCTACTTTGATTTGCGATGCAGCATTCGTCGGCAAGGCCTTCATCGCCTGCGCGATCATATGCATCTGCAGCGGACAGACGTCGGGGCAGTGCGTGTAGCCGAAAAATAGCAGTGTCACGCTGCCCTGAGTCTTGCTCCAAAAGTCGAAAGGAGCCCCAGAGGTATCGGTGAGAGTGAACTTCGGCTTTGGCAGCGGAGGCGAAATCAGTCCTCCGCGCCATTCCGCTTTGACCCGAGCTGCAACAGGTGCGGCCTGTGCCGGCTCAGGCGCCTTCTTCGACGTTTGAGCTGATGCGCCAGCCGCTCCCGAGCAGAACATCAAGACGACCCAAAAAGCACCGGACAGTGTGCAGAGAAATGGCCCGCAGGTCATTCCTTTAAGCGCGACCTGCTTAAAACCGGGCTTTAGCCTCTGAGCCATCATTTACCCGCTTGCTCCATGAAGCGCCTCAAAGATCTAGGTGCCTATTTCCCCACAACCACAGTTCCAACCATGCCCTCCGTGTCATGCAGAGCACAGAAGTACTTGAATGTGCCCTCATTCGGGAAGGTAATGCGGATGATCGTAATGCCTGGAGCCGATTGTGCGCGTCCCACCGCATCCTCAGGCGCGGCCTGCAAGAATCCCGAGGTCAGACTGCTCACCGTTGATGTAACGATCCCGGACAATGCTCCGTCGAGTCCCATTGAAACATTTAGTGGCACCTGCGGACAGTTTCCGCCGCAAAGCTCAGTGCCAAACGTGACGGTGTGCGGTTCGGTGGGATCCAGGTTGGTCCACTCGACTGTGTCGCCCTTGTGCACGTTAATCGTACCCGGGAAGAAGCGCGTCAACGCGAGATAGTGCCGCCCGCCACCCGTCGCGGTGATGTTTCCACCCATGACCACATTTTTCCCGTGGACATCATCAATGTCCGGCGGCCTGTCGCTTTCAAGAACATCGCGCGCCTGATCTCGCGCCTGACTGTTGTACTGAAACTGGTTGTACGGAAGAGTCGAACCGTTCACCAGCACATGGACCACGCCGTTCATATTCGTGTGCACCAGGCAAACCAGCTTGTAAGTGCCAGGCGTGGTGAATTTGATCGTGTATGTGGCCCCGCCATTCAAAGGAGCGCTCGTCACGCACGTCGTGGGTGAACCCCCAACGGTCGGAACGGGCGAGTCCGGCGTCACCGGGTTCGGCTCGCCGCAGCCGCCGTTTGGCGGACCAACGGGCGGAGTTGCCGACGGACGCACCCCCTCAGTGAACGTGGGAGCATTGAACACCAGCATGTCGGTAAAGTTCGCGGTGGTGAACACCGGCGGAAGGTCAGCCCCGAGAAATACCGGCGGGCCGGGATGCGCTACGTCGAGAACGCTGCCGGCAGCGGTCGGCGCGCCGGACTGGCTGAGGAATGTAACTGTGTGCGGCTCGTTCTTCGGAACGAACGTCCACTCTATGCTGTCGCCTTGGCAGATCCAAATTTTGTTTGGCAAAAAAGCATCCGCTTGTTTGCCTTCATCGGGGTTCTCGGCGCCGGCATTCATGTACCAGGTTCCCGTGTCATTACCCTTGCATTGCGCCTTGGCCGCTGGCGCACCGAATATGCTGGCGAAGCTGAACAATCCGCACATGCAGGCCGAAACACGAAGCACGTCGAGACGTCTCATGACTTCCCCTTTAATCCGGATGTCGGATTTGGACCTCTGGCCGGTGCATTGTACGCTTTCCCTGTTTTCCACACAACGAATTTGCCCCACACGAGCAGCCTCTTCACCCACGACCTGAAGTCTCCAACGTTATCGAAGTGTACATTTACTGAGGCCGTCCGCTTATCGCAGAGCCGCCAGACGTGTCGCAACGGTGCCCGGTGACAACTTCCGCTTCTGAAACAACTCGGCTTGATATTCCCGAATGTGCCGCGGACCCAGGCGGTCTGGCGGCTGGTCGAATCGAGCACGCAGCAGGAAGGACGCCTCGCCTACAAGTGAAAGCGCTCGCAGCTTTCCCGAGCCAATGTGTACCAATCCACACGGCGCGCCGACTACTTCGCCGGCGTCTTCAACTTGATCGGGGCGTAGAAATGGCGCTCTCCGAGCCCCGCAATCTCCGCGAAAAATTCCGGCCCCGACGCTTTACCCGGTTGCTCCAGCTCCCAAGTCTGCCGCTTGTAGCTCCAGCTCTCCGGATGGAGCCGGCGCGCCTCGGAGAAGTAGCGGGCCGCATCTTCGCGATGTCCTTGCTCGAACAGATACTGCCCGAGCCGGAAATCCGTCGCCGCCAGCACCTCGGTCTCGCTGGGGTGGGCGGCTCGGCGACGCGTTTCTTCGGCGGGAAGCGCGAACTCGCTGCGCTCGCCCTTGGCGACCCAGTCGCGGATCGCATCCACGTAAGCGCGCCGCGCTTGCTGGCCATCCGCCACCACTTCGGCAGGAATCTGAAACGTCTTCTGATCGAGCGAGCGCACCATATCCCGCTTACCCCACGGTTCAGCCGGCCGCACGATGTGTCCCTTCTCGTCGATCCAGACCACCATGGGCACGTTGATGAAGTTATACAGCTCGCCGACGATATGTTTCTGGTCGATGAGACATGGGTATTCGGGAACCGCGGCTTTACCGAGAAAGCCCCGATCCCATCCACTGATGTCCTGCAGCCGCGGAGGAATTTCGATTGAGGCCGGACGGACGAATTCGCGCACGACCGACGTTCCAGCGGTATCGAGCGCAACGGCGACAATCGTCAGTCCTCTATCCTTCAGTTCTTCGTAGATGCCCTGCCAGACTGGCAGGTCGTAACGGCACCCTCACCAGGACGCCCATGCGGAGAGCAAGACTTTGCGGCCGCGATAGTCCGACAGCCGATGCATCGTGCCGTCGATATCGGGGAGTTCGAAGTCAGGCGCCTCGAGCGAGGCGAGCGTGGCGCGGCGCGTATCGGCAGATTCGCCAAAAAACCACACGCCATGGTTGTCGTCGTAAAGCGCCGGTTGTCCGAGCGAACGCGCAAACGCCGCGAGGTTGAAGCCGGGGCCGTCCGCGCGGACGAAATCGGCCTCGCGCGCCGGCGGCATCGGGATGCATATGTCGTCCTTGCACGCGCCCTCGGGCTTGAGCTTCCATCCGCTGACTCGGGCGAGATCGGCGGTGTCGAGCCAGAGGCTATCGCTCTCGGAAATTGCGTCAACCGGGGTTGGCCGGTCGGCATAGATAACAGTGATCGCGGACATCGGGCACTCCTTCCTCTGCAGTCACGTCATTCTACATTCGGATCATGTGTCTAGACGAGTGGTACGAGCGGCAGGTATAACGTGGTACGAACTAATTGTATTGACATTTCTGATAGACATAGAGTATACACAATATGCAGCATTCAGGGGGATCAGATGAGGGTAATTGATTTCCTCGGTTTGGTTTTCTTCCTCGGCAACATTTCACTTCTAACACTAATCGTCCGCTACCACCGACACATCAAAAAGTATTGGTCTGATTTACAGAACTCCCGTGAGGCAACGGCGCCTCCCTTGGAGAGTCAAAATCAGCGTAGCTAACACTGGGACAACAACCGACACGGACCAAACTCTGACCTTCAG
>CAVQZU010000025.1:0-47558 GCA_963718485.1 uncultured Acidobacteriota bacterium | reverse complement strand
GCGCTCATCAGAAGTGACCCAGTAGCAATCGGCTAGAGTGACCCATACTCAGAACAGGATCGAGGGTGTGAAGGCGTCATCATCCGCGCCGTAGGCGCGCAGGTGGTTGAAGGTGGTGGTAGAAACAGAATCATCCACGCCGCAGGCGTGGGTGCTTTCAGTCAGAACGAAACTACGGGGCTGGTGTGAACGTTGCGATGCGATTGCGCAGATGGCGGAAGTACTCTGGACTAACCTGAAGGCTGAGAACCTCTTCAATCACAGGCAGGAAGTAGGCCAGCGAGCGGATGATCCCGAGAGGTGGAGCATCGGCGGGTCGCGCCAGACGCCGCGCGACGGCCAAAGTCAGGGCGTTCTCAACCGCTTCGAGCGGCACGCCGCGTTGGTGCAGTTGGGCCGCGAGCAGACGGTCGGGCCGACGGACGGCGCCGCAGGTGCCCGGTGTCGTACGGTAGGCCTCCAGAAGTCTGCGGACATAATCGCGTTGCTCCATGAGTTCAGCTTTGAGGTTCGCGCAGCGACGGGCCGCTGATGGTGACGGGGTGCGGGCAGTAATGCCGCACGCGGCTCAGCAGCGCCTCCACCATGGATTTGTTGCCTAGAAAATTCTGCCATTCGTCATAGATCAAATTGGTTGTGATGATCGTCGCGTGGCGATGATAGCGCTCCTCCATCAGCTTGAAAAAAGTGTTCGATTGTTCGGGCTTGAGATTTAAATATCCGAATTCGTCGATCAACAAGACGTCCAAGCGAGCCAGGCGATTCAGTAACTGGCGCGTGGAGCGGTCGGCCAGAGATGCGTACATTTCGTCGAACAGATCCTGAGCGCGGATGAACTGGCAGCGGTGGCCATTCTGCAAAGCCTTCAACAGCAGACCGCAAGCAAGTCCCGTTTTGCCTACGCCCGTCGGGCCAACCAACACCAGGTTTTCGTGTTTGGCAACGAAGTCGAGTTCGGCGAAGGCGCGTATCTGCTTACGGTTTACGCCGGGCTGGCGGGACCAAGGGAAACGATTCCAGCGACCAGCGCTCCGGCAGATTGGCTCTACGGATGCGCCACTCCAGCGCGCTTTCCTGCCGGTCGTGCCATTGTGCGCGCAAGAGTCCGGCGACGAACTCCGAGTAGAGACACTTGCGCTTTCTCGGCAGCGCGCAACTGTTCGTCATAAACGCTCAGCATGCGCCGCAGCTTGAGATTCTTCAGAAGTTGTTCCAGTTCTTCAGTCATGGGGGTAGTCGGTCCCCAGCAACAGAAAGTAGTCTTGTGCCACGCGGCGCAGAATCATCCGTTCCAGCCGGTCCAGATCGTCGATCCATACTGGGTGTTTTCCGGACCGCCGCCAGGAAGGGCTCGCGCGGATATTCCTTTAGCAAGCGCAACAGTTGCCGCAGGGCAAGCGCCACCACTTTGCGGCCCTTTTGCTTCAGCCCCGTCACATAGGGTGCGAGCTCCGGCGCGGCCTGTAAGATCGCTTGTTCTTCGGGGTGCGGATCGCCGCGCTTGATGCCTTCCCCGCGAGGGGGCCGATGTTCGGCGAGGGTAATCCGCAGGGACGGTGGAGTCACGGAGCGGACATGGGTGACGATGTGGCGCGCGTCGAGTTCGATCTCGATCTTGTCCCGGGTCTCGCGCACTTCCACGCGCCGCCCATCGAGGAGACCGGAACCGAGTAGCGAATCGAGTTCACCGCGACGTATCCTTCCACGTCCACCATGCGCTGATGGAGCCGATACACTTCGGGAATCCACGCGGGCAGCGGTTTCAAATGCAGGCGCTCGACCGCGAATAGTTCGCGCGGCACGGCGCGGATGTGTTTCTTGTAGGTCGAGTTGACGCGGTCGCACCACTGGCGGGCTTGTTGATTCAGATCCTGCCAACTGACGAACTTGCGGCCCGCCAGAAAGTTGTTTTCAATGAAGGAGAAGGGACGTTCCACGCGCGCCGAGCGGTTGGCGTCGCCGCGCTCATGTGCCACAAAGCGGAATCCGAAGCGTTCCGCAAAGGCCTCCATTTCGGGCACAGGGATCATTTCCCGCCCCGTGCCGCGCAACACCACCACATGCGTGTTGTCGATCATGATGCGTTCGACAGCACCGCCCATGTAGCGCAGCGCGTCGGTAAGGAACACTTTGCAGTCGAACCTCTGGAACGTAGGGTGGATCTGGAAGAACAACATGCGCGAGTAGCACAACACCGCTGAGGCGGTCTGCGCCTGGTAACTGCTGCCGCCCACCTCGACGGCGTGCGGCGATGTGTCGTGCTGCATCTCCACACCCGGTTCGAAATGATACTGACCCGCGGGCACGATCTGAGTTACTCCGATGCCTTGCCTGCGGCAGAATGCGGTCAGCGCCGGATCGACATCACGCCGCCCGCGGTCAGCTCCTCATGGACTCGCACGAGATTCCCCTGGCAGCCGATCCAAAGTTCGAGGATCTGTTGCCGGTAGGGTTCGGCTTTCTCCGCCCGTTGGATTTTCGGGACCTGGATAGAGTTCGAGCGCAGAACTTTGCGCACGGTCAGGCGCGACAGTTGCAACACGAGTGAGATCTCGCGTTTGCTCACTCCCTTCGCACTCAGTTCCAGAATCGCGGTTCGTTGTGCCTGGCTCAACATGAGGGGCTTCCGGTTCCTTTCCGATTCGTGCCGCCATCCGGCCCAGTTCCCGGCGCGCGCTTTCGATCTGGCGTTGCGCTTGTTCCTGTCGCAGGCCATCCATCTCCGGCAGAGCTTCTACGAGCCGCCGGCCGGCGCGACGCAGGATGGCAACCGCCATCTCCAGGTCGCGCTCCAGTCTGGCCGCGACCGGCCTGGTGGCCGGCGGCGGCCGCTGTGTTTTCAAAAACAGTTCCGGCTCGGCCAGGATGTGCTCGCGGACCACGCGCGAGCCGTCCCGCCAGGCGGCATCGAGTTGTCCGGCTTGCCGCGTGTCGCAATGGTGCTGGACGAAAGCGGCCGCCATCCGCGCGCAGTCTTCCACCTTGACTCGCGCCACCGGCACCAGATACTTCATCGCCAGTTGCGCGCCGAGTGTTGCTTCACGCACTTGCTGCTGGATGCTCTCCGGCAACAACTCGACCAACGCCAATCGCCGCGACACCCAACTCACGCTGCGGTCGAAGCGGCGCGCCAACTCCTGCAGCGAGTAACCAAAACGTTGCTCCATCTCCGACAACAACCAGCCTTGTTCCAGCGCGCTTTCCTGTGGACCGCTGCGCAACGTCCGGTACAGCAGCAGAGCTTCGGCTTCGCTCATTGCCCAGACCGTGGCTTCGATCGTGTCCCGGCCCAGTTGCTGCAGCACCGCGACACGCTTGTGGCCGTCGATCACCAGGTAACGATCCTGCTGGTCTGAGGCCAGGACCACCACGATGGGCGTTTGCTGACCTGACTCAGCCAACGACGCCATCAACCGCCTCTCACGCTGCGGTTGGCGGGCTCGCAGATGTTCCAATCGCCGGTCGAGTTGGTGAAATTCCAGTTGCATCGTTGCCTGCGGGTTCAGTATCGCCGAAGCCGGGACTGGTCTTTTGTGGTGACGGGGGAAGTGTGCCGGAAAGCCTTGTGGGATCAATCAGATACGCCCGGAACTCGTCTTTCGCGGTTCGGACCAGGAGTGCCCCCATACTCCCAATGAAATCAGCGCGTTGTGCGCCGAACTGGTCTTTCGCGAACTCCCAGGGTAGTTGGTTCAACGGGGCGGGTAACCGCATCACTTCAGGCGGCGGTTGGGTTTGTGCCGCCCGCTGATCGATGCGGTAGGCGATGGCGTAGCCAGGGTTCCGGCGGCGCCAACTGGCTTGGGTCTTCTGCCGGCGCGACGCCTGGCATTCCGGCTTACCGCAGCTATGTTGCCGGTTTCCTACTCGCGCGTTCGGCCGGACCACCGGCGACAGATCGCACACGGTCTCTTTCGGGTCTCTGGCATGGGGATGTTTCATGATCACCTCCCATGCGCGGGTCCGCTAAACTTCCGTTCAATCTGTCTGGGTTAGTTTTGGAAAGCAGGGCTGGGTCAATTCTCGCGAGCGCCGAAGTTCAGCAAAATCAGCTGGCAATTGCAGTAAGTGAAGCAAGGTACTTCACTTCGCTTAAATCCGATTCAAATGGGGATTGGTCTGTTCCGACAATCCCCTTTTTTATTCCTCCAACCTAATCATCAGCGGCACAGTTTTATGCTTGGGCAATCTCTTACGCGCTTCCTTCAGAAACCCGATGGGATAAGCCTTCAGCATAAATTCAGGGACATCCCTCGGGTCCATCTGTGAGCCTCCTAGCAAAGCTTCCATCGCCACCAATCCGCGAAGGTATTCCGAAGTGGAAACCCCATGCTGCTTGGCTCTGGCTTCCATCAAATCCTTCATTCGCTCCTCTAGCCGCAGCATAAAACGAGTGTTCAATTTCTGGTCCTCCCATGCCAGTCTACCATGCCCCACAAATTGTATGGACAAAAGGTGTTCCCACCCGGAACTGCATTTGTCCGATAAAGAACCGGTCAGCCGCACCAACTGGTGATGCGTTAGTCGCTGCCCCAATGCCAGCGTGGCGGCTCACCCTTCAGCCAACACACGGCAACCAACAGAGCACTAATGAGCGTTGTATAAATGATGAATCGACTCAAGGATCTGGCTGGTGGGAAGAGAAAAATTCCGGCAATGATTAACGCGAGAAAGGCAGCGAAGACCAGCCAACCTTGCCAAGCACAGGGAAAGCCCCATCCCCAGCCATAGCGCTTGGCTGGAAACCAATATTTGTGAACGGTTTGCATTAGGCTATTCCTACTGCGAGTCGTACTCCGATCACCTTCTTCGCGCGGTTTACCAAACTCAATTTTTCGTCCGCTCCATCCCCTGGGGTTCTCTCTGCTGGGATTTTCTCTGGCGGTGGCCGTCGGGTTCTCGAGGCACTCGGGTTCGAGAGCGATTACTGTCTCCCTCTCTAATATCCTTTTTTCGGCAGCGCTCACAGCAGACCGAAACATACACGAATGCACAGTGGCGAATTTAGCTTCCGGGGACGGCGGCGGTTGCTTCCAACCCGTCGTACACTTCCTCAGCGCGGCGCAACGCTTCCTGCACGTTTTCGCAGATGTTCTCGGGGCCGACGAGGTTCGCAAATTCGGCTTGTTGGATGAGCTGTAAGGGTTGTTCGCGGGCGCCGCAAATAATCAACGTGCGCTTTGTTGCATGCAGTTGTTTGGCGACTTCTTCCAATGCGAACAGGCCGGTAGCATCGAGCGCCGTCATATTGCGAAGACGCAGAATGACAACGGGCGGCAATCGGTGCAAGTTCTCGGTTACCAGTGAAAGCTTATCGGCTGCACCGAACAAAAATGGCCCGTGAATGCGGAAGATGGTGGCGTAATACGGAATATCCTTATCTTGTAGGATATGCACACGGCCATCTTCCACATAGTCACTGGTGACCTGCGAGACCGTAGTCGTACCAGCCACTCGATTGATGAATAACAGGGCAGCGAGAATCATTCCGGCTTCTACGGCCACTGTTAAGTCGGCAAACACCGTCAGCGCAATCGTGACGAGCCACACGCTGATATCAGTCTTCGTGAGCTTGAGCAACTGCGGGATTTCGCGCCACTCGCCCATGTTGTAGGAAACAACCATCAAGATACCGGCAAGCACGGCCATCGGCACGAAGCGGACCAATGGCGAGGCGAACAACACAATGCACAGCAACGTGAACGAATGGATGATGCCCGCCATCGGTGTCTGGGCTCCCGCCCGAATGCTGGTTGCAGTCCGCGCGATGGCACCGGTCGCAGGGAGCCCGCCAAACAATGGCGACACAATATTCGCAACGCCCTGGCCGAACAACTCCACGTTGGGATTGTGGCGGTCATTGCTCATGCGGTCTGACACCACGGCTGACATGAGAGACTCGATCGCGCCCAACATCGCTACCGTTACGGCTGGGCCGAGCAATCCGTGAATAAGGTCAGCACGAAATTTGGGGATCGCGAAATGAGGCAGGCCGCTTGGTATGCCGCCAAAGCGTGTTCCGATCGTTTCGACCGGCAGTTTGAAGAGGACGACAGCGGCGGTGCCGAGTACCAACGCAACAATCGGTCCGGGAATGCGGTTCGAAACTAGCCGACATCCAACCATGATGGCTACCGTGCCGGCTGCCAGGATGGTCGCTTCGTAGCTGAAGGTGCGAAAATGGCTTGTCAGGGCCTCGATGCGCAGCCAGAAAATCCCTGGAACTTTTTCGAGTTGCAATCCGAAAAAATCTCTTACTTGCGTGCTGGCAATCAGAATCGCGATGCCGTTGGTGAAACCAACCACAATGGGGCGAGGAATGAACTTCACCGCCGAACCCATGCCGGTTATGCCCATGACGACAAGCATGACGCCTGCCATTACGGTGCACATGAACAAGCCGTCCACACCGTGGACCTCGACGATTCCTGCAATCACGACAACGAACGCACCCGTCGGGCCGGCTATCTGAGTTTTAGAGCCGCCCAGCAGAGAAACCACAAAAGCCGTGACGATAGCACAGTAGATACCGGCTTGCGGCGTGAGGCCGGAGGCAATGGCGAACGCCATGGCCAGCGGCAGCGCAACTAAGCCGACGGTTATCCCAGCAAGGAGGTCGAGCAGGAATTTGTCGAAGTTGTAGTTGCGCAGAGTGAGCACGGACTTCGGAAGCCAACGTTGATCACGAAAATCAAAGGACATTTCTTCATTATGCCTATGGAAGGGAATCCACGGACAGAAACCTGTGTTCCGCAGCATCCAAAGAGGTACACGCGCGTACCGGCCCAGTGGTCGCGGTTGGGACGACCATCGCTGATCGCTCCCCGCACAGAACCGTACGAGCGGCATTACCGGTCGGGTAGGACGATGGCGCGGAGCGGGCTTCGAATGATGCCGACGTTTCCATCGTCCTCCCTAAAATTCCGTACGGCGGGTTTTCCCCGGTACGGCTTCAAGGCCGGAATTTCAGGCGTAGCAATGTGCGTCCAGCGGACCGCTTGAATCACAGCCGGTAATGGCATTCTCATCCTCGCCTTGTCTTGTTTCGGACCTTGCCGCTTTTCTCCAGTGCAGTGTGTCCCGTCACACCGATCGCGCAGCGCCCGTGAAAGGCCTTCAGAACTATGTTGTCGCTCTGAGGGTTCACACAACTGTTCCGAACAGCCACCCCACACCTGCAGTCAGTGTCATCGCCAGCGCACGCCAGAAAGTAACGCGTAATGCGCCCACCATCACTCCCGCGCTGCCCGCGTGTGCCGCCAGCCCTCCTAGGCAGGTTGTTGAAGAATCGAGTTTTTCAAGCTTTTCGGTTCTTGAATTTTAGTTTATCCCTAGTTGTGAAGGAGTGCTTTGAGTTGTTCCATCTACTCAGCAGGGCCTGAAGCGAAGCTGGGTCTCATGTTCTGGCCATCAGGTTTCGCAATCGACTTGGGCCGGCGCTTCTGGCTTCGATGGCCTGTTGGACGATCTTGTCCTCCAGTGACGCAACCCCCAGCGGGCGTTTCCGCCCGTCTTCTTTCTCTATGTACACTCTTCTCGATCGCGCCGCTCGGAACGCTCCGCGGTGCACCCGGCTGTGCAGACCGACAAGTCGGTCTTCCAGCCCCGGTTCATACTCCTTCCACGTAACGCCGTCCACGCCGGGTGCCGCTTTTCGCTTCAATGTGTAAAAGCTTTCCCGTAGTAAATCAACCGTCACGTGGTGGAGCAAAGCGGTGAACTTCATCTCTTTGTTTCCCTTTGCTGCCTTCCGCACACCCGCCAGCCCCCGTGACACGCGTTTCTCGCTCTGCGTCGGGTACGTGCTAGGTCGGTGGGTGTTCTCCTTGCTCAGCGGCCTTCCCTCCTCACTTTCCGTGATTCATAGGTATTATTCCGCTGTCCGACTCCTCGAAGATGTATGCGCGGGCCGTACGGCCGCTGCCTTCTCCCCGCCTTCCTGCCGCAGTGTCTCGCCGCAGGCACATCCGAGGTCTCCCGGTTCTCGTGCATGAAGTTTCTAGGCGTGTCTGGGGTCTACGACTACGCAGGACTGCCCACGGACTCGCGTTTGCGTCCCTGGCCATGTTGCCTTCCGCCCTACGAACGGCGTCGGCGTCCTGGTTGGAAGTTTTCGGAGCTCAATACCCAGCCCACCTATACCCCTGTTTACGCTTCACATCTCACCCCGCGGTGGGCCGTGCAAAACTCGGGGCCGAGTGGATCGCTACTCCTTTCTCGTAAGACTCTTGCAGTCTCTCCTTCATGCCGGTTTATCCCGGCGCTCTCGTAGTTCTTGTCTCCTCCCAAGGTCACCCGCTTTCCGCCTGGGATGGCTTCCGCCATGAGCATCGCAGCATCCCGCGCCGCTCTTCCATTCGCCTCGGTCAGAAAGGTCTGCACCAAAAGCCCGTTGCGGTTCTCCATCAATACATGCCCCAGGTAGCCTAGCTTCGCCTCGCTGCCTTTGGACTTCTTGGGGTCCGCTGTTGTACGCGTTATTTATTTCTGCGGACCGCAAGGAATCCTGCAGGTAGGTGAAGCACATCGACAATCGGCTCGGTGCCTGTGTGACAAGATTGCGTCTGTCATATTTTAGATTGGCAAGGTCTTCATTGCGTCGTTTATTGCCAAGCGCTCTTCGGCACCATCCGGGGAGTTTTGCAGTTCTTGCAACCGTAAGTGTATCGCTGTTTCAGCGACATTCATGCGCTCCAAAAACGTCCTGGGGTCTGATTCCATTGCTGCGTCAATACAGGAATTCTGCCACTTCGGATACCGCAGATTGCTATCAGGCATGGTGGTGTCCTTCGGGCGGGGCCCCGGCGTGCGTGAACATAGAGAACGGATAGCGACTTAAGCAACTCGGAATAGACTAGAAGATCTCGGTGTATGATTCCCTCATGGTAGAAGGTGCGTACTGCAGGATGCTGGCCGTCGGTCTGCTAATGTGGGCGCTACTGCTCCCTCCGCCTGTGCTGCCGCAATCCCCTGTTGCGGTACTACACACAGAGGGCTTGATCCACGGATTTCTTGTGTTACGCACGTTGCAAGGCGATACCCTTGCCGATGGCGATCTGACACAGGTCGCTCGCGGCTATCCAGTAACCAGTAATCTCATTTTTCATTTCAAGGATGGCTCCGTACACGAAGAAACAGTCGTCTTTTCACAGCGCAATAATTTCCGACTGCTGAGCGACCACCTGCTTCAAAAAGGCCCGATCTTCAAACATCCCCAGGAAGTTTCCCTCAACGGTTTAACGGGCCAGTTCACGGTGCATTACACGGACGATGCTGGCAAGGAGAAGGTCCTAAATGAGCGGATAAGACTTCCGGCGGACGTCGCCAACGGCATGGTTCTCACGCTGCTAAAAAGCATACGGGGTAATATGCCGCAGACAACAGTGTCAATGGTGGCAGCTACGCCAAAGCCCCGGCTGGTGAAACTCTTGATTTCTACCGAAGGGAAGGACTCATTTTCAATCGGCAGCTCCAGTCACGAGGCCACGCGTTACGTTGTAAAGGTCGAGGTCGGCGGAGTCTCTGGGTTGGTGGCACCATTGGTAGGCAAACAGCCCGAAGACACTCACGTCTGGATTTTAGGCGGCGATGCCCCTGCGTTCGTCAAATTAGAAGGTCCGCTCTACCAAGGTGGCCCAATCTGGCGGATTGAGCTGACGAGTCCGGTTTGGAAGAATCATTAGGCTTTCCAAACGAAACGGCCCCACGCCGCTCTAACTCCTGGTGCGTCGGATTGTCGTGGAGACCGGAACACATTCTCCTTGGGTCAGCCGGCTGCTAAGGGAGCTGGGGCACCAGGTGCTGTGGCGCACGCGCAAAAGGTGCAAATGATCAGCATGAGCAATATCACCATTGTTGCGGGTGCCTCGCCACTCTCAGTCCTTTTGCGTCCTCTCCCACAAACAAATCTTCTTCTCGCTCCTTATCGTCATCCACGATCGCCTAACTTGTCCCGCCAACCACATTTTCCCACTCCCCATCCTCAGTTTTGCTCCTCTCCGCAAATTCCGCAGGCCTTCATCCCCATACTCCCGATCATTCATTCCCCATAGGTGCCCGCGTCTGCCGCAACTACGGATGGCCTCGTTCTAACGGATCTATCGAACGCGCGCAGAGCGCCTTGCCCAATTTCGCTCCTTGTCGAAAACGCGCGTCCGATACATCGCTAGCGTTAACCGGGCGAAACACACGCTCGCCAGATCAGGCCTTGCTTGGGAACGTTTCACCTAGCTTCTCAAGGTCGGATTTAAGAGCTTCC
The DNA here is from genome assembly GCA_963718485.1 of uncultured Acidobacteriota bacterium. Lineage (GTDB taxonomy): Bacteria > Acidobacteriota > Terriglobia > Acidiferrales > UBA7541 > Palsa-295. The sequence continues at coordinate 37,300 of CAVQZU010000025.1, read as the reverse complement.
AGACTTGACCGCGAAGTATCTCTTTTCATCTTCTGAAAGCCTAGCTTTCCCTAAGAAATAGACGACCGCGTCGCAGGCCTTGCGTGCATTGCTTCTGGGTCTGGCTGCTTTCTCCCCCAGTTTTTGCGATCTTTAGAAAGGCACTTGCCACCTCCAGTTCGGTTTGCAGAAAACCAATCATATTTTGCTCGAAGGCCCGGCGATTTTCTTCAAACCTTTTCCGCAGTGAGTCGTCTGGAAGCGATTGCATAACTGGAAGACTAGCCCCCGCGGAATATGGGTGGCATAGGGACTTTCCTGTATTGAACCCTAATCCAACGTTGAAAATAATCAAACCGCCCGTGGAGGGTATGACGCGATGGATTCTGAGCCGAATTTCGACATATTCTCGGGAGCACCGGATAAGAACGCCGTGTGGGTGGAATGCGTGCGCGGATTGTCGAATGCGCGGGAACGGATGGAGCAGATTGCCGCCAAAAAGCCCGGTCGATACTTCCTTTTCTCTCTCCTAAGTCATTCAATACTAGCCAGAATCGAAACTTTCTCTAAACCTGAATCGGCTTCGATCAAATCGAACAGCGCGGCATAAACCTGCCACGCCCCCATCGACTCGACCCTTTACCGCGCTCAAGTCCCCGATTGGAGTACTAGGCTGATATTTGTAGAGAAGGACTACTCGGGCCATTGACAACGCACTCTGGCGGGTTCATCTTCTCTGAGTGATTTGAGTTGCCGACTGGTCTCTGAGCGAAACATTAACCGCAACCTCCCGGGGCGATCCCAGCTGTCTAGTAACCTCCAATCACAGCACGACAACCTTCAAGAGTGCCTGATAGTCGCGTTACCCGACTCGTGAAAGAGAGCCGACACAAATGGATGTTTCGACAATTCGCATCATTGCGGGCGCTTTGGCGGTGGTTGTGCTGTTGGTCATGATTTGGCGGCGAGGAAAAACCAGAGCCTAAGCCAAGTCTTTCCATGTGAAGGCCGGTAACGGTCAAAGTGATTTTGTTTTTACCTAAAGGGATCCTTTGCTTTTGAACCCACCGCCTTCGGTGAAAAGTTTACGTGATTGATACCATACGACCAAGCCCGGCCTCTGTCGCCATCCTTCCATCCGCACTCTTTGTTGAGCGATGATCGCTCGGTGCCAGTTGGGCGTACTCGTTTCAGCAGGTGCTGCTACCTGGTATGGGTCTTATCCCTCTCTTTGAGAGGGACTGGGCCAGGACTTAGTTGCAGTCACCTGATCTCGGCGGCTGAGCTCGGCTGTTCGGTTACAACTCTATGCCGCTACCTGTACCTTGCGGCTCTTCGCAATGGTTCGTCTGCTCCTCTCCGCTCACCCATCAGCTTATGAAGCAGTACTGCCAACTTCCGGGCCACCGCAACGATGGCGCGTTTCTTGGTATTTTTTCCTCCTCGCTCGGCAAGTCGCAGTCCATCGCCGCAGATCACTGTCTTCTCCGAAGGGGCCCCAGAATGTAGTGGGCGCCTTGCACCATCATCGTTCGCAGGTAGCGGTCTCCCTCTTTGCTGATGTGCAGTTGCGGCTGGCTCTGCCCGGAGTTCCTGCGTCCAGGTCGCAGCCCGAGAAAGCATCCGACGTCGCGACTCTTCCGGAATCGATGCGGGTCTTCTATCGTCAGGACAAACGTAGAATCCCAAGTCGAACACACTCGGGAGCATGCGGACACTACTTCCCTGAAAGCTCATCCTTAAAATGACTTTCATCTTCATGACTGAAGTTCGTCCCAAAAGTCCCAAAGCTTGCGCCCAAAAGTTTCCCGCACAAAACTTCCCACACTCCCTCTTTACTCAACATGGGTGTTTCGCATGAAACTGACCAGAGAACAAAGCCAGGAGCGCTCACAGAGTGCGGCGCTCAAATGGCGAGGGAATGCCCGTGAGGAATCCGATAGTGCTTCTCGCGCGGGATGAATAGAGCTGAACTGAAAGCCCTATCGTCGACAGTGAAAATAAAGAGGCGATCGCGAACCCAGAGTGTGCCGAAAACACATGTTTGTGCCATATCAACTCGCTCCGGTCCACTCAACTTCGAAAGATGCGAATTCCCGATTGTGCCGGGTAGCCCGGCCAGAACTGGCTGTTAGGTAACCCGGAAGTAGCCCGGTGCACTGCGTGGCATGACATCTCTCGTAACCCATAAGAACCTTCACAGAAAACCTCTCGTGTCCGCGTCCAACGATCGTGCAGAAACTAAGGAGGGATCGCTTTGTCGCCTATGAACCCTGAGGACCGTCGAAAGCAAAAGCGTGTCAAAGTTCCCAGGGGAACCTTCGCGGCCTGGAAAGCGCCAAATCAAAAATCCATTTCGCCTGTTCAAAATATCGGGCTGGGTGGAACGCATGATGCTCGTTTCGAACCCTCCGAAAACCGGTACGGAGATCGAACTGATTAGTATCATTGTCCGTTGGAAAAGTGCGGGCTCGCGCGGTTGTGCCAAACTGGCGCTCCAGGCCAGGTAGAGGGATGGGCCTGCAGTTTATCCAAATGCACCCGGAGACCGGGCGACGCTAAATCAATTTCTACTGCAAGCAGGAGAACCTTACCGAGGCCTTCTTCCCTCCGTTGCAAGTCTAGGCCGGAGGTTGATGAAACCCACTCCCTCTTCTCCTTCACAAGCCGTCATTTGAACAAGAACTGCTTCACCTCACCGAACTAGCCCACAAGGGAACCTACTACCAACTGCTGGAAGTGGTGTCTGGTTCGTCCGGCGTAGGGCTCAAGGACAAATACGCGCACTTGCTAAGAGTCTCATCCCGACCTTCACATGGACAAGAAACAGGTGGCCGGATCGTTGAAGAATCTCATGGAGAAGATTACCGACGCTTATCAGACTCTAAAGGACGAGAAAAGACGAATCGCTTACGACCAGAAACTTGCCGCTAAGGGGACGTTCAATTTAGAGCGAAGCAAGGCGGAATCACAGGAAACAGTCGAAGAATGCGTGAACCAGGCTCAAGAATGTCTTCGTGCGAGAGAAAATTCTCTGGCTCGATCGCTTGGCGAAAATGCACCTCTCATGCCTGGCAGTCGGTATCGCGCATGCTGGCGGCAGTCTGGCAAATTCCATGCTTATAGGACGAAGCAAGCTTCCTTGAGAAAGCCAATTGGACTCGATCTCTGGAATACCGAAGTATTTCTATTTTGGCGAGATGAGGCTCTGAAGCTACCTCGCGCGCACAGCCACTCTATGCCAAAATTCTGGCGATTAACCCCGAACACGCTAAGGCTCGCAAGAAACTCCCGGCGACGATGTCCAAAGAAAGACCAGGGGAAGATTCAGTCCATGATAAGTCGCATCTTCGGTTGGAGACTCGGTCCGTAGGGTCGCCCCGGGATCCCTTTTGACCCTGACTGGTCCCCAAAACATCTGTTTTCGGAACGTCAAAACCTTCGAGAGCCAACGTACAAATGGAAATTTGCGGAACTTCGTCCCACAAGTATTTTTGGACGCGTGCCGGAACTCTGTTTGAGCCCGAGCTGAGAGGACTAAATGGTATTTGTCCGGCGATCCGAACTAAAATCAGATGGCATGGGCGGCGTGCGGAAATCCTGCGTGCGCTGTTAGGTCATGCGATGGGGGCGGATCGGACAGTTGCAATGGCGTCCCAGTCCATGCCTAACGCCAAGTTGGGAAAAGTTTCGAAAAACCAGGAAAGATGAAGACTGGAAACGGATTGAAATATTGCTTTGGAACTATTTCCCCCACTCAAACGAACGTGCCCGGCGTACACGCTCCGCCCTTGAGCGGCAAGGTTGTTTTTCCATTCTCCTTTTCTTTTACAAACGAAGACCTCCGCATATTTTCTTGGAGTGATGATGGCGCCGCAAGGCGTATACAGCGTAGGGACGTGGACTGCCTGGTGTCCTCGTTCGTTCCGCGCGGGCGCCACCAGCACTCCTGGCCGATTGCGGAGGCGACAGTTTGAGGAAGGCATTGTTTCGGTGGAATGCCATTTCTCCCTGTCCCGAATAGCACTGCAATTGCTTGGGGCAATGTCACGATACCGACTATGGGACATACGAAATCAAAGAAACAAAAAGACGAGGACACACTGGCCAGCGTTCTGAAAGAAATGGCCCAGCCGCGCTTTGCGGAATCTGCCCGGAAAGAAGAAGAGGATGCAAACCATAAGGTCACCGAGCAACGTCAGCAGCAGGACGTAGAGCGAAATCTACCGTGAAGCTATTCGACGCAAAGCCCAGTTTTAATCGTGGAGGACAACACTCAAGAGCGAGCTGTCGATGTGAAGGCCGCCGTTGTACCTAATGAAGCCCAGCTTCTTGAATTTGTTCATAAAAACATTAACTCGTGAACGCGTCGTGCCGATCATTTCCGCCAGGACCTCTTGTGATACTTTTGGAATAGCTTTCTCAGGCTGGTTTTCCTTTCCATATCGAGCGAGCAGTAGAAGCGTGCGAGCCAATCGCTTCTCCGAGGAATTGAAGAGCTGATCGACTAAGTCCGCCTCGATCCGAATGTTCCTCGAAAGCATGTACGCGATGAAACGGTCAGACAACTCGCGCTTCTCGTGGAGTACGCGATTCATCTGGTCCTTTTCAATCACGAGCAGAGTACTTGGCGCAATCGCGGTTGCCGTCCCGATTCGAATAGGCTGACCTGTCAGGCATCCCTCACCAAAAAAATCGTCTGGTCCCAGAACTGCCACAACAGCTTCTTTGCCGATCTCATTGACCACGGAGAGCTTTACAAGACCCTTTTGAATGTACATAACGATGTTGGCAGGATCGCCTTGCGCGAAGATCGTCGCCTTTATCTGAAACTCGACAACTTTTCTAGCCGAGCCAGCTGAATCGAGAAACCGCTGAGCATTGAAAGCTATCTTTTTATTTGTTTTCAAGCGGCCTGGGGCGGTACCCATATTAATTACTCCTACATGCATCGTAGAAATATACAGAAAACCATAATGCTGACGACCTGACCCGGAGTGAAGTGACGAACGAGGCGTGCCGTGGGGAAAAATACCGGAGCCTGAAGGCGGAACCGACAAAGGGTCGTTTCTCAGCCGATTCCGCCCCGTCGCAATTTAAACCTTAGCTCCGCGCTCGCTAGGCTCGTGCCGTGATGTTTAATGCCAGATTCTCGCCTCCTTCCGTTGCATACTCCACGGTTACGGGAGTGCCGACCTTCACATTCCCTTGTACTTTGGCGGTTTTGTCCAAGACAAAATGCATCGTCTGCTTGGCGTCCCCGGCGTTCACTTCCAGCTCGAACGATCCACCGCCGTTTCCAATGGACGCTACTTTGCCGGTGACCGTTTTTGTGGACTTTTGGGTCTGCTGCCGTGGCTCAGACTGTGGAGAAATTGCATGTGCCCATACAGACACACCCGTCAGCAACAATCCTGCAAGGCAAGCAGAGAGTAAAAACTTCTGCATGGCATGTACCTCCAAAGTTTTCGGCTGGAGTGGAAAGTCCGAGCACGCTTCACTCCAAGGGAACGATTAATGCGTCGCGAATGGATTAACACACTCTGTTACGAGCGCTTTACAGAAGCTTGGTACTTGTGCGAATTGAAATGTTCCGCTTCGAGGAGAGACTTTTCTACTTGGGACGCAACATTCTTTCTAATGCGTCAAGTGGATAGACCGTGAGGAAAAGGGCCGGATAGGCTTAAATTCCCGACCCTCATCCCGGTGGTGTTCGTGCTGCGCACTCGCAAAATACGTTTTGGTGGCGTTGTCGGTCAATTAGCCACACTTATGTCCGTGCGAAAGAGAAAATACCACCAATCGTGTAGCCGATCTTATCGCTGGCCCATCCACCGTGCGAGCGTCTCTACCGAAAGCCTATGAAATGAAAGTCGGAATGTAGCCGAAGGTGTAGATCAGGTCTTTGCCTACCACGGCGGGCGAGTTAAGGAACACGTCGAGGTTCGTCCGGTCATAGGTGCCCGATGCGCGGCCTCTTCCGCGCCCTCCGTGCTTTTCTCAAAGATGTGTCATCCCTAACCAATCGGCACGATTTGACCTTTTTGATGGGAAACGAAGACAGGCGGCGGCATCGAATCTATCCGCCAACACGCCGCGCACAAATTCGGCGCAGTTGCCCCAGCTTAGGTGTCGAGTACCGCTTCAAGTAAATGACGAGATGCATCGTCGAACGAAAAGTGCTGCCCCGAGCGGTTCGTTAAATAGATAGTCCCCTCGTCTGACAAATGTAGATGAAAGAGACCTTTAATGCTGTAGACGCCCTCTCCGATCGCTCGGAGCTTGATAGCTACGAACTGTATCGACATGGAGTCGGGGTCAAAAGCTGCGTGGAGTGTTGCGGTAGGATATCCAGTTTTGTGAACGACAAACTCGCTCGAGTTCGATTTATCTATCCTGTCAATCCTTCGTCTGGCATCGTTTGGAAATTCGGCGTTCCATTTTTCTACATCTTTACGCACGACAGCTTCGAGTTGCTCCAAGACCTCACAACCTCGCTCATAAATAACATCCGCTTCATGTATGCCCGATTGGCGCTCATATTCTGCCTGCCCCTGCCGCTCCTTGATTTGAGCGGCTTTCTTTTCGATCCAATCTGTCATCGCATACATCCCATTAGCCCGCTCCCGGAATACTCTCGCTAGCGACATCCTAACAATTACTGACACGGTTTCAAGAAATAAGATATAAAGAGCATCGATGGACGAGAAAACCTACTCTACTGGCGAGGTCGCGCAGAAAGTTGGGGTATCACGGCAAACTTTTTTCACGTCGATCGAAAAGGGGCCAAGTGAGCGCCCCGCACATCTTTCGGCTAAAGAGTTGAGAATGAAACCGACCAGAATTTCTGCATTGTAATCGGCCCACATTCGCTTCACATCGCCGAAGATGTTTATAAGCATTTAATACCTCGCAAAGCGCAAAGATAATCGTGTCGGCCCCTTCACGACTTGCCATCCTCATACAATAGATGACCATCCCTGTAGCCGCCGAGGCAGGGGGGTAGGGCACCAAAATCAACACCAAAGCTTCAAACTTGACCACACAGAAAAACAAGGGGAGGGGCGACCCGACACATATTGACACCTGCACTCTGTCCGCCTACCCTGAGAATCGCATGGAAATAAATCTTACCCCCGATCAGAAAGCGTCCATCCGCCAAGCGATTGAGAGCGGACGGCTCCACCGTGAGGAAGACGCGGTACAGGAAGGCCTCTCGTTATGGGAAGAGCGCGAGCGCACCCGCGCGGAAATTCTGACAGCTGTTGACGTGGCAGAGGCTGCCATTGCACGCGGAGAAGGGCGCACCGTAACGCAAGAATCCATGCAGCAACTCGCCGCCGAGGTAGAACAGCGAGGCCGTAGCCGTCTGGCCGCCGAGGAACCGCCTTCCCGCTGATGGCTCATCGTGTTGCCCCACAAGATCGTTCCGCTCACTGACGAGCGCGTCGAGGCCGACCGCGACCAGCTCAATCTCGCAACGTCGCTGCCAGCGCGGCGGATCGAGTTCCGCATCGGAAAATTCGACTTGGTCGATTTCTTCGATCTAAATTCTTTCGGGTCCGACAGCCACCTTCAATTCCTTAACTGGACTGTGGACGCCAACGGCACATGACTACGCCGCAAACACGCGTGGCTACACGGATGGTGCGATTGTCGAATAAGACGATCACTGGTGGACGGTGCGTTTCGCCGAGACGCTCATGCCCAAAGTAGCCAACGGAATCAATCGCGACGCGATCCACGATTACCTCGATGGCGACACCACCACGCCAGATGTCATAGCGACGCGTCGGCAAGGTCGCCATAAATATGGCTTCGGCCTGAATTTTGAGCAGGAAATCCAGCCAAATATTGGTCTGTTCGGGCGACTGGGCTGGAGCGACGGCCGCAACGAATCGTTCGCCTATACCGAAGTCGATCGCACGCTCGAACTTGGCGGCTTTGCAAAGGGCAGTTGGTGGCATCGGCGCAACGATCGCTCTGGGGTCGCCTTCGTCGCGAATGGCATCGTGGCCGCCCATCAGCAATATCTCGCACTCGGCGGGCTTGGTTTCCTGCTCGGCGACGGCGGTCTCACCTACGGTCCTGAAAAAATCTTCGAGGGCTTCTACACCACGCACATCTGGCGGGCAGTCTTCGCCTCTTTCGATCTCCAGCACATCAATAATCCCGGGTACAACCAGGCCCGCGGTCCGGTCATGCTGCCGGGCGTCCGCCTCCACGTCGATTTATGATGCCGTTCTGACTCAATGGAAGTCCGGAGTTCGCGAAGATAGGCTTTTCTGAGAGCTCTGTGCGTGCAGAGCGACTCGCCCAACTTCGCTCCTGGCGAGAACCATCACTAGCGTTACTCATGCGACCCGAAGCGGGGTCCGGTTTCTTCCTTTCGCAGGTGCGGAACTTCCCGTATGGCTGCCAATTTCCGGTGGTTTTATCTTCCAGTCAAGGCAGGGATGCAATGCAGCCAGCGGTCAGGTGTCACATCTCAGACTTTCTTGAATATCTCCGCAGCAGGGAGAAGGCGGTGGCGGCTCAGGCTGAATGGCATTGGCTCATGCGTGGATGTCCGGAAGGCTCGCCCGAAGTGGATTGGTTCAAGGCGGAATCGGAGATCGACCAGGAGTTTCTGAGCCAGATATACCTTGGCCTTCCCTCCTAACTCAGAGCAGCATCATGGCAAATGACGAATCTGACTGGCTAGCTCACACCGCCCGGATACGCGAGGAGATCAAAGCCGCCAGCGAACAAGCCGATTCACTTGAACGCATTCTGCCGAATATCCCGGACGATGCAACGAAACGGAAGCTCGAGCTGGTGATACAAAGCTACCGGCTCCATGCGGACCGGCTGAGCGAGCACATCAGGGACGAGCCCTCAAGTGCCAACTGAATGCGCGGGGCGCGCCCACTCGGTTTGCCGGGCTCGCGGACTCACCATCGTATGGTTATGACTAGGGAAAAACGAAATGAAGGGTAACCCGCGATGGATGTTGACCTGTGTTAAATGCAAATCAGAATTCCCACACAGCGATGTAGTAGACAGACCACCATCACAGCGTGATCCCTTCACTGGCTATCTGCACAAGCCGGAGTTTCCCAGTGATGGGCTCAGCATAGAATGCCCGCACTGCAAGAAGACTTCCGTTTATCAACGTCACCAACTTTTCTATCGACCAGCGTAAATCGTATTCCAGCTTGCGTGAGTTAGCGTCGAGATTTAGGCCGCGGTATCTTGTTTTCCTAGTGCCAATTCCGGTTTACCGAAGGTTTCGGTTTGAGCAAGGATTGAGCGGCTACCGATAGAAAAAACGAAGTACCGCCCCGGTTTCTCCGCAGCGATTTGCTCCATGCGTTCACGGGCATTTGACAGACCATTTACGCATTCCAGCCAAATTGCGTTTTTATCTAGGGCTCCTGAGAAAATGTCGAAACTGGGTTCGCTCATTTCGGCCTCCTCGCGTGATGGAACCTAATTTCTAACCGAGTAAGGGTCAATACTATAAAAACCTGATTTGAAACCGGATTTGTCTGGCCAGGTCCTCCCCTTCAAACCACCCGACCACTGTGACATCTTCCATATATCGCTGCGAATCGTTGGAACGCGCACGTCCGCCGAAGCTGCGTCGAGCTCAGACCGTCCCTGATCCCTCTGAGATTCACGCACAAGGTGCGCCCTTTCCCGAGTACAATCGCTTCCGCTATGTCGTCAACTCCCTGGAGTGTTGTTCGCCGATGCCTACCGCTGTTCGTTACGATTGCGCTATTCTCGTGCGCCAGCACTCCGTTACCTCACGAAATCGCGATTCAGGTTCCTGTGGGATACACCGGAGCTTTACACGTAACTCCGTGCGCTGTTCCGCCGGTCAGCATCGACCAGTACGGAAATGTCTGGGTTGCGGATTGCTTGTTGCCCGGGGGAAACCTCAATTGGTCATGACGCAGGGCAGCAGGGTCTATAGGATCACCCCCGAGAAGCTGGCCGTTATTCGGACTGGAGATGGAATCATCGTTGGGATCGATACGCACGTGCCTTAAACAAGCCCTCGGCTTTCATGGCAACAACTGCCTTGTCCAGCGCCGCGCGGACTGTTGAATTGTTCCGGATGAAATTAACTTAGCGAAGCAATCAGTGTGCATGGCAGGGTTGGATTGTACTGCTTTTCTACTTGAAGGTGCGTTAACATGAGGGGTATTCCTTTGCGATAAGTCATCGATCCCACTTTGTTGATCCCAGGCTCGGTCGAGGCCGCAATGACGAACAGCATCAGGGATATGGTTGAGAGACTTACTGCAATCGAAGATCGCCTTCGGCAAATCATTCATACATCCAATGAACAGGTTCCAGGAGGTGTGTTCGAGGCCCATGCATTGCTCGCGTCTCGATATTACTGGCAGGAACTCCGTGTTCGACCAAGAAGCTCTTGGCACGGTCTACGCGCCGTTCCGTGCCGCTCTGGTTAGTGGCGTTCGTTGCGACCGCCTTGGAGCGTTCATAGGCATTGATTTTCATGATTCCAGTGTAGAGGACAAAATGGTCTCGGCCGCCGTCGAAGAGCAGAACAAGACCACCAATGAGATATCGCCTGTTAAGGCTCATACTGCTCACACTAGCTGTTCTTGCGTAGAACCGCTCTTTGAGGCATCATTCTGGTTCCCTCCCCGAGTAATCGAACCTTAAAAGCGCTGGTGCGCCCAGATAGCTGGTCGCGGCTTCGCTGGGATGTGTACTTACCTATGTTCCGAGAAAATCATGCCGAAAGGCGAAGGTCTCCCCGACGATTATTGGTAAATCCACCTGTAACGGTCTCGGTCGGCGAATCGAAAGGCGAACGGCTATTTGACATAAGTGAAGGCGGCATTTGCGTATACGGTCTGGTCCCGAAGGGGCGGGACGATCTTTTTCCGGTCATTTTTGATTTGCCAGGAGGCGCCGGCTCTGTCAAAGGTATCGCGGAAATCGCTTGGAGCAGTGCTACGAAGAATCGCACGGGCATTCGTTTCCTGAATTTTGCAGATGCATCGCAGGGAAGACTTACCAACTGGATGTGTGCCCCATGGTACGGTTCAAGACAAATCGCCGTTGCTCACGAAACTGCCGAGTGGAGTTCTTCACCGATGGACTCTCACGCGATTCCAATGTTCCATGACCCCGCACTGAGGCTTTCGCCCTTACCGATTGCGCAACAATCGATTCCAGTATTCGAATCTCCGGAAGTGCTGGAATACGGCGTTGAGCAATTGAGAGTTCGTCCGCCCCGCGTTACCGGCGTGCTCGTGGCCACCACCGCAATCTTATGTTTAGCCATCGGATTGTTACGCTCTCATTTATCTGAAAGGGCTGAGACCAGAACGGCCAGAGAAACCACGTCCACGACAGTTCCCGAATCGCTTGCCAGAAGTTCAATCGCCCCCGTAAACACGTTCCCGGCCACAATTCCATCTCTGCCCGCGAGCACTTCGCTTGATGTTCTTGGACTTGTGCTTCAGGTGGGTGCGATGAGAAAGGAGGGCAATGCAGACGGACTCTCGAATTCTTTAAAGCGACAAAATCTTCCGGCATTTGTGTTCAAGCGCGGAACGGATGGCTTTTATAGAGTAGCAGTTGGGCCATATTCTGATATGTCCTCGGCGATGTTAGTTAAAGATGAATTGCGGCGCGAGAATGTGAAAGCCATTCTGAAGCGGTGGGTACCGGAGTGAAGATTTGCGCCGCCGTAATTTGTTGCTTGCGTTCACGGGCATTAGGACAACCCCTTTACAGCTTCTATCCAGATGGCCTTCTTGAATGTCCCCGACAAAATGCCAAAACGGTTCCTTCATGGTTACACCTCGTCGAAGCTATGGGTGCTCAACCGGCAAGAGTCTTTGGGACTACCACACACGGAAGCGGTCTAGGCGACAAGCTGAAGACCAATCTCCCAGTGATGCCCGAAAGGATCGGTCACGCGGCCGAATCGCCAGCCGTGTTCTTCCTCCACAATGGATACAGGGCCGTTGGGTTCGGTTGGCTGTCCTGCTGCGGGCGATAGGTTCACTTCACCTTCGCACATCGCTCCGCTGTCGCCCTCGTTCAAATCCCTCTGCGATTGCGTATCGCGGTCGGCAGCTGGAGTTGACAAAAACTAAAAATCGAAACCAAGGCCGACTTTAGCAGCGTAAGCCTAGCGGTACTCTTTGTCCTCGAGAAGTTGTCGGCCGTACCGAGTCGACATTTCCCGGTCGGCATGACCCATCTACGCGTTTATCAAAAGATTCCGGCATTCACTACGCCGCAGAACGCTCTCGCGGAATCGTCGAAGACTGTGGAAGCCAGGCACACGTATCCGTTCGCGATTGCGTAGTCAAATGTGTGCAGAATATTTTGGCGCCCGGCCGTATCGCCGGCGTGTCCAGTACAATGCGCCGGGGGTTAGTGTGAATCCGCCGCCCGCGCCGCGCATTTGTGAACTGAAATGTTAGTGCGAATTATTTGCTGAGCGAAATCGCCGCAGTCTTGCCTGCGAATTTCACTGCGGTCACCTGGCCGCTATCTTCATCCACCTCGGAAGCCTGCGCCTTCTGGGCAAGTTGAGTCCACTGGCAGGGTACTTGGGCAACCACCTTGCCACGGCTTAGGATTTCCAATTGAGTTCCGCCGTCATCGGCACGGATAACATAGTCGCCCGGCTTGACTTCCGTGCCACCAATCGTTGTTGGTTGAGTGACGTTCCATGTAACCATGTTGGTGTGAGCGGCCCAAATCGGCACCGATGCCAACAAAGCGGCGAGTGCACCGAAGTACAGTCCTTTATTTAAGCGCATTTATCTCCTTTGGTGAGCCTGTGCTTACAATCATCGGACGCTGTGAAATCGAGAGGGTTGCAAGATTCTTAAGGGGATTGCACAGTTTTACAACATCATTACATTTATTAAGACGAATGGGTCCCCATTCCCAGCGTATAGCGCTCTTCGGCCCGCGGCTCAGATTGGACAACCTGATTGTTGCGAAGAAGGAACGACGAAGCCGATGCGATCGTCTTGAACCGGCACGGGTTCGAGCCTGACTCGAGTTCGTTGAGGCATTGGTTGGGGACGGTTTCGAATGTCAAGATGATGATTTCGCCTTCTCATGATCCCATTTCACGAATTCATCAATCGCTTTGCGAATCAGCCAGGATACGGAACGATCATCCCGTTTTGATATTCGCTCTAGAGCGTTTGTCTGCGGTTCTGTCAGCCGAATCGAGGTCAATCGGTCCTTTCCTGAGCCCCACCCGCCGGCCGAGATCGCCAGCGAATACAGTGAATACCGTATAGTCCAGAGGCCGAGACTAGGTGTAACTAGCAGGCGCTCTTTAACCCATTCGTTTAACGTATTTGTTAAACGTACGATGCGGATTCTGCGGAGGAGGAAATTGGACTCGCTCAATTCCAAAGGACGGACATCAAAAGTTGAAGTCACTTGATGAGGACCTGGCAGAGTGCGCCATGACAAGCGAGTCTCTTGGTTCCCCTGATCTCCTCAATTTAGGTAGCCAAACCTATCTGATGGAGCTTTTGCCGATGGCCGCATATGCGGTCCGGGCACCTGACGGTGTAATCGCCTGGTTCAACTCCCGAGCGGTTGAGCTTTGGGGCCGTGTGCCCGTGATTGGTGACAGCGACGAACGCTTCTGCGAGGCGTACAAGCTTTACCGTGGCGACGGCTCCTACATGGCGCATTGCGATACTCCCGTGGCCCTCGCGCTAAATACGGGTGTCTCGGTACACGAGCAGGAAGTGGTCATCGAAAAGCAGGATGGAAGCCGCGTCACAGTTTCGGTGCACATTGATCCGATTCGAGACGGAAGCGGCACGATTGTCGGTGTGGTAAATTTCTTTCATGACATTACCGAACGCAAACAGAGAGAGGCGGAGCGACAACAGCTGTATGAGGAGGCCAAGACCCACGCCGCTAGTTTGCGGCAAGCGCACGAAGAATTGGAGTTGAAGGTGCAGGAGCGCACAGCTTCTTTGCGGATGCTCTCGTCTCGACTGATGCGCCTACAAGACGACGAACGCCGGCGAATAAGCCGCGAACTCCATGACAGCGTCGGTCAGCATCTATCCCTGGCGAAGATGAGCCTGCAATCCTTTTCCAAATCACTTCCGAATGGCGATGCGAACAGCCAGCGGCTCTTCCTAGAAACTGAGGAAACGATCGAGGCAGCCATCCGCGAAACACGAACTGTATCGTACCTGCTTCACCCGCCGCTTCTCGACGAGCTAGGGCTTATGGCCGCAGTTCGCTGGTACGCTGAAGGCTTTAGGAAACGTAGCGGTATTTACCTAGAGGTAGAAGTGCCCGTCCAATTACCGCGCCTCGCGGGCGACAAGGAAACGGTCCTCTTTAGGATCGTTCAGGAGAGTTTGACTAACATACATCGTCACTCCGGAGCATCGAACGCGTTCATCACGATCACTGTAACCGAGAATTTGTTGCAGCTGGAAGTGCGCGATAACGGTAAGGGCATCGCCGATCCAGATTTCTCTAGACTATCAGGTGGAACCCCGGGGGTTGGTATTTCTGGGATGCGAGAGCGACTCAGCGAACTGGGAGGCCAGCTGAAAATCTCTAATGAGAATGGAACACGCGTGATTGCCACTCTGCCGCGCTAGAAGGTTATATCGACGGGTGCAACAACGCCCAAGCTTCCGATTTTCCGGAGGCTGATCTTCGCGCGACCTGAAACTCGCGACGTTAACGGGCCAGGCGTGAACTGTGGAAGCTGCTCATCATTGATCAATTTCGCCGAGGTCAATTTAACCCCGCTCCGCCGCAGGCAACTCCTCGCCCAACAAAAGCTTTCTGGCGCTTCAATCTTTGCGTCCAAGAATACAGAGAAACGAGTATTGACCTCGAGGTGCTATCCGATTTAAAAATTTGCCCACATTCCGGGGCCACCAATGATAAGAATCCTTCTCGTAGATGACCACCAAATCGTGCGCGCAGGCTTAAAAGCTTATTGAACAATGTCAACGGCTGCGAAGTATGCGGCGAAGCTGCGAACGGACAGGAGGGTGTTGAGAAAACCTTGCAGCTGAAGCCGGACCTGGTCCTCAAGGATATATCGATGCCGGTACTGAACGGCCTCGAGGCCACAAAGGTGATTCTACAGGTTGTCCCGGAAACAAAGATTCTCATTCTATCTATGCATGATTCTGTCCAGATTGCCAATGAAGCGAAGCTTTCGGGCGCTGACGGATATCTCACTAAAGCCTGCGCGGTCGCCGAACTCCAAACTGCTATTAGAAAGATCTGCAAAACGTCAGCAGCACAACAATCAGCAGGCCAGCAGGAAACCGTATCGGGGTCCGCAGCAATTTGAATTTGTCCAGACGTCCCACAGGCGGGGCACCACCACTCCAGTGGACGGTTGTTAAGGTTATAAAAGCGGCCCACAAGACACCATCGCCGAGTTGCCGCTGTTCAGAAAACGGGACCTCGTGGCGCGCAATAAACTGAAAAAAATCAAATTTCGCCCAGGTCAATTTCACCCCGCTCCGCCGTGCCAACATGCGAGCTTTCTGGCGCTTCAATCGCTTGCGTTCGATCGCGGCACGCATCTCTAGCGTTACCAACAGTTCTACGGTGCCAGTCATTATATTCGGCTGCGGCTGCACTTCGTTGGGGGGCGTTTTAGACTCTTTGAGGTAATCGCTCTCCCTGTCGACCCCCTGATTTGGGAATCGATGGCAATCCTGGCAAAACGTGAAGAACGGGCGCGACCAAGCAGCTTTCGGTCAGCCGGTTGGTGTAAATGGAATCAAGATCGTAAGAGGAGAAAAGTCATGAGTGTCAGTCCCGAAGAAGCAATTCTCAATACCGAAAGCGGCTACGCCGTTGCGCGCCCGCGCCGCCGGACGCAGGACATCGAAGGCTCAATTCTGGCTGACACATCACGCCGGTGGTACGCGCTGAGCCAACGGCTCGATCGGACTAGGATCTCGCTGTGCCCAACCCGATCATGATGTCCGGAGCTGCCCAGCTTGCGTCGAGCGCGAATATGTTCAGGCCAGTCGGGAGCTCGAGGCTACGGAGAAGTCGGTCAGCGTTGCTCCGCCCTTGGCCCAGCCCACTCCCGCGGCGATCACCGCGCCGGCCAAGGCCGAAGCCGTCCCGGTAGTCGACTCCACCTCACCATCGCAAATAATTTTGAAGGCCGCTTCCGACTTGGCCGCGGCCATCGACCGATGGATGAAGCTCAGCACGAAAATCGCGGGTCTTGAGGCTCCGCTCGAATTTTCGAGACGAGGCGGTATCCATCAAAGTGGCCTCACAGGATGCGCTGCGAAAACTAATAGCAGAGAAGGTCATGTGATCGACCGAATCCGTTTGCGCGTAATGGAGTGGGACAAGGACGCGGGCCAAAAGGCGAGGTGTGTAGCCAGCACAGATATACGATAGGATAATCGGATGGACCATGAATCGTTGGTTGATAAGGTGAATAAGGCGAAGGTCGACGTCATCAAGATCGACCTGGACCTCGCTATCACGTTCGCAAAGATCGCCCGGGAATCCGAGGACAAGGAAGCGATCACCCGAAACCAGCTGAACGCGCGGCGGGCCTACGACTCCGTGACTCACTACCTGAGTACAGCCGTGCTCACGCAGGTTGAGGAAGAAAACATTAAAACAAAGCTTGAGTACCTCAAGAACGCCCTCGCAGATCTCGGTGAACCGTTCTAGAAGCAAGTCCCTCAGGCCGTTTTGCCTCTGGCCTTCTCTGTCGGAAACGTTTCAGTCTTGGCGAGGATGGAATGATCACGAGCCGAGAATACAAAGTACGCCCCGGGCTTCACAGCCGCAATCTCGTGCATCCTGGCCCGCGCGTTGCTCAATCCTTCGACCGCTTCCACCCAAATGGCGTTCTTGTCGGAACTGCCACTGAAGATGTCGAATGTTGGCTCCTTCATTGAGCCCTCCAATTTGGCCGTTTATTTATACGCGACAGCCTCGAATTAGGTTGCCGCGAAGGAAGTTCTATGTCCCGAAATCAAAATCAGGAAAGAAGGAATCATGCACGGAGTAATTCAAATCGACTGGCTTCGGAACGAACGGTTCGAACGGGGTCACGTCGAGGGCCGCGTCACGGCCAGGGCGATTGCCGGCCGTGACTGTGAACTCCACTTCCGAGCCAACAGCTCGAGCCCTAGGCAACTGAAGCCCCCAGGGATCAAGTCTGACATTTCTAAAATGGTAGAAAATATTTCTGGTACTTCGGGCCACTGAAAATTAGACCGAACATCCTCTGCTCATCGAACTGGGGCAGTCCTTCTTCTACGCTGATGTTCACTCGAGAAGTATGTCGCGAGGATCCTCACATTCGGGCGAGGCCCCTGCCCGACCACCTCAGTGCGACGACGTCGCCTTTTGGTTTTTTATCTGCAGCTCATTCACGACTTGCTGCACGTTGGGAACTGTGGCCGCGACCTTTGCAACTTGTGATCGCCGGACTTGCGAATTAACCTCGCCGGTCAATCTCACGACGCCGTTCTTTACTTCGTATTTCACGCCCTTGTTGAGATTGTTCTGAAGGAGAACAGCATCTAGATTCTTCTCAATACCATTGTCTAGGTCCGAGTTGACCGTCTTGGCTTCACTTGGAGTAGCCGGAGGAATAACACCAATCTGGTTTGCCACGACCTGTCCCCCAGCAAGCGACTTGGCTATAGACTCAGCCTGAGACTTTTCATTGTCAGACGCAACCTGTCCCCCGAGCGTCACAACTCCCTTATCTCTATCCTCACTGACGGAAACATCTTTGAAACCGGCTTGGTTTAGCGACCTGCGGATGCTTTCAGAAACATCAGGCGACTTGGTCGTACTGGAACAGCCGATAAGTGTGCTCGTTAACGTGAGGGTCGCTATGAGCAATCTTAGAGTTTTCATGTCTCTCCTTGGTAGCAGGACTCGACAAAATGGCTCCGGCAGGAGTCGAAGCCGCCCCCGCTATTCTCCGATGACCTTCTCCACTTGACCGATTTTCTTCTGTACCTTCCCGGTCGTCTTTTCGTCTTGACCTTCGGCTTCCAAATTCGCGTTTTCCGTCGCTCGCCCGACCTTCTCTTTCACTTTACCTTTTACCTCATGGAACTTGCCTTTTGTTTCATCCTTGGTGCTTTGCTTCATGAGTTCTCTCCTTGTCTTCCGACAGTCTCTTGTGGTTCTGTACCCGATTAAGTCTTACAACGCCCTAGTGAGTTAGATTCAATCCGCCAAGCAGATAGACGATCAATACAATGAGCAATACCGTGCCGAGGACGCCAAGCCCCCCGCCTGTTCCCCATCTGGAATATCCGTAATAGCCGCCGCCGCCGAACAGCAAAACTAGAAGAATGATCACCAGTAACATGTATTCTACTTTTTTCGCTTCCTCAGTTCATAACTTCGAGTCGATTGTTCACGTTCCCTTCACCGGCGGCCGCTACCGCCTTTGCCCTTAAGTCCTTTGCCTCGAACTCAGAGCGGGCGAGACCAAGAAGTGTGACTTGACCACCTTTCACATGAATCTTCACGTTGTGAGCATAAGTTGAGAGCTTTTTGTCGCGGACAATTTCGCGGCGGATAGTTCTGGCTATTTCGCGGTCTGAGAGGTTTTCTTTTTGTTGTTCATTCGCCGGACGGTTGGAGTCAGCCTCCCGATTGGGACTGTGCGCATGCACAACAACATACCCTGCTCCGACGACACAAAACAGAGTCCCCGCCAACAAAAGGCGAACCTGCACAGTCATTTGATTCCTCCTGCCGCGGCACCTTAGTCAGGATCAGTTTTGTCTTTTACCTTCCGGGCACCATCTTCCGTTTTCTTCGCCGCTTTATTGGTGCCCTTCTTTACGGCGTGGCCCGTTTTCTTAGCTGTATCCTTAGTTGCCTTTCCAGTATCCTTTGAGGCTTCCTTGGTTTCATGTCCCGCATCCTTCAGGTCTTGCTTGGGCGAGTCTTGCGCGCCCAAAACCAGCGATCCGCCAAGCACAAACACTACAATCAGGGCTACCCGAGACAGTTTGTTTAGAGTTCGCATTTCATTCGTTCCTTTCGTCCACTGTTATGAGGGCAGCCCAAACTACGCTGTTTTATGGAGGTGTGCCATCAACGGTAATCCCCGAGACCGCGGATAAAATCTTGTAGGCAACGGCTAAACGCCTTACCAAGAGTGGTCGCCCAGAACTCTTCAAGCTCCCTGCCCGGAAAATCCACCCCATCCGAGGTGAACGTGGTAAGGGTCTTCGGGTGCGACAACTTTTCAGGCTTATTGCAGCCATCTCTCATATGGGAAACTAGCCCATCAGGCAACACGAAGCGTTTCCAGATACAGTGATTTGCCACCATCAGTAGGCCCTCCCGTGTATGGTCAATGCACTCACTGAGACATAAGTTTCGACGCCGGAGGTGACCTCCTATGGCAATTCCAGTCCAGGCCAGATCATCCGTTCAGGAGTTTGGAGGTTTTTCTGCTTCAAACGAAGCTTATGCATCTGCTATTTCATGGAACGCCGTCATTGGCGGCGCGTTCGCGGCAGCTGCCTTGTCGCTTGCTCTCCTTACATTAGGCGCCGGAATCGGCTTATCAGCAGTTTCGCCATGGTCGTACAGAGGGGCGTCAGCATCGACCGTGAGCGCAGGTGCAATCCTCTGGCTGATCATTGGTCAAATTCTTGCTTCTGCACTCGGTGGCTATCTCGCAGGCCGTCTGCGCACGAAATGGGTTAGCGTTCACACTCACGAGGTGTATTTCCGAGATACTGCACACGGCTTTCTCGTTTGGTGCGTCGGACTTGTGATAACAGCCGGTTTCCTAGCTTCCGCCGCGGCTGCGGTTGCCGGTGGACCAGGGAACGGTGTGCCGACAGCGGCCGTCGAAGGGCAAACCAGTCCGAATGCATACTTCGTTGATTCACTCTTCCGTTCAGATCGGGGAGAGCGCGTTGACGCCCCAGTGCGGGCTGAGGCGAATCTCATTCTAGCGAAGGGTATTCAAGAGGGCGATCTGTCCGCAGCCGACCGGAACTATCTTGCTCAGCTTTGTCTCGGCGAGAACCGGGTTGAATCAAACTGACGCGCAACGCCGCGTGTCGGCAGTTTTTGACGATGCTCGACGAGCCGCAGACAATGCTCGCAAAGCGGCAGCCCACTCGCTTTACTGGACGTTCCTAGCCCTGCTGATCGGCGCTTTTTGCGCCAGCTATGCCGCGACCCTCGGCGGTAGGCAACGTGATCGCCTGACGGCTGTAACGGTTTGAAACTGCAAGGAGGCCTACGATGCGTTCAATCTTGCTTCTTTTGCTTGGCGTGCCAATTCCTATCATTATCTTAGTGGGGCTGTTCAGTCATTTCTGAGATAAATAGCTCCGTCCGACTCGCGTTAACTCGGCTTCGGACGGCGCATGTCGACTTCTCTCGGATGATCTGCGAACGGAATCTTGAGGGAATCGTGGCGAAGCACCGAGCGAGTCCGTACTCGGCTGCAGCGAAGTGGATCAAGATTAAGAACCCAGCGTATTTGCAGGCTGAACGACGGCACGAGCTGTTCGACAAGGCCGCGCGTCGGGGTACAATCGCACCGGGCGGAATCGGTGTCGGTGAGGTGGGCGATGTTCATCGTCTCGAAGAAAGAAGATGGTCAGCTAATCGCGTTTAACCTTGCGGCGTTCTCGCAGCTCAACAGTGAGGCCGTGGGATTTGTGTGATTGTGTGCAGCGAAAGGTTCTGGAGGCGAAGAGTTTAGGAAGTGTTCCACACTGGACAGCTTCGCGGCAGCCTTTCTGGCAACCTTTCCGAGTGAGAAGCAGCGATCCGACTAAGAAACAATTTTCCTCAGTCTCTTGCCCAACCTGCGGTGTTCCCGCCGGGCACCAATGTATAGTGCTAGCAGGCGGCGGTCCACGCATTGAACCGCATACCAGCCGGAAGCTTGCTGCGGCGGAGGCGGTTGAACGGGAAGGAACTAACCCCGGTCCCAAACGTCAATAAATCCCCACCGTCCGTCGCGCTGCAGCACCTGTCCGAAGTTTCCCGCCATGTCCCGAGCTACAGTAGAGTCCTTATTTCCCTGCGTCCTACACGTCCAAACCGAAGGCCGACCGTCTAATCGCGAGCGGGGCTTCACGTCACTCTAGACTTTCTTTCGCAGATATTCAAACCACGTAGCCCACCAGTCCCGAAATGATGGCGATAGCCAAATTGGTCTTTGAGAAAACGTCTTCAATTGCGAAAGCCCACGTTTTCCCACGGCCATTTGCACGAGCAAACTCTCCCATCAAGAGATTCGAATAGAAGAGGAAGGTTATGAAACTGACCTCAACGATCGCTCTCCAAGTCGGGGCTAATCTTCTCGGCTTTTTAGGGTCAGAGGCCATTCCGGCAGCCGTTACAGGCCAATCCTTCAAAGGCGTCTTTTCGTTCGGCGCTAACCAATTTGAGAGTAGCTTCCAAGCGCTTTAACAATTCTGGATCGGACGCGCCGTCGTGAACCATAGTGTTCCGGATTTCGCCGTAGAGCGCCGGATCAGGGGCGTTCCATACCGGGATCGTTTCGTATTGTGCCGCGATCGCTGTGATCAATGGTTCGACTTCATCTTTCGGCAACGTCGTGTCGATCTCTTTGTACGCAAGCTCCCGAAGAGCTTCCTGAATGTCGGAGACTGACTTCTTGTCTTGTTTGCATGATGCCGCTTTGTTGTGCATCCGCGAAACAAGGTTCTGTCTCTGGCTCAGCATCACGTCTTTGACGAGATCGGGCTCGAGATCTACAGGCGTCTCAGCCCGGCCGATCTGGCCGACCTGACCTGGCAAGGCCCACAGGCGCCGGTCCTGAGCGAATACCGTGATGACCTGAAGCTCTTTGCGGGATCGCCTAACGGTTGACCAGCTGTCACCGCGCGCGGTTGCTCCTTTGCGGATAGCGGTGATGGACTTGGGACCATCCGGATGACAAATTGACGGCGTCCTTTTGCAACAGACATCTGCGATTTTGCTCACTTACTGCCCCGAGCCCGCAAACGGGCCTGCGAATGGTTTGCGGAGTTCGCCCGAAGGTTAAACCGTCACGATTAATTTGCAACTGACATCTGCGACGTCCGAACCGCTGATTTTGGAATTGCCGCTATCGAGGCGGCTTCAAATAAGTTTTCGATCTTCAGCAGAATCGCACCTAGCCTTGCGACGGGCTCGCAGTTCAATCAAGAGGCTGTGGCATTTGTCACCTGGGGCCGTATTCTCCTCCCAAAGTTTCATCTCCAGACGAGGTGCCCTTTCTAGTTGGGGTTCATGTTCTTTCCTTTTCGTTCTACCGCCTTTGATGTATTGACCGGAAACCAAGCTCGATTTTAGTTTTGATTGGCGGTGTCATCATGTGGTTATGACCAAGGGAAAAGCGGCATGAAAGGTAACCCGCGATGGATGTTGACCTGTGTTAAATGCAAATCAGAATTCCCACGCAGCGATGTAGTAGACAGACCACCATCACAGCGCGATCCCTTTACGGGCACTGTGCACAAGCCGGAGTTTCCCAGTGATGGGCTCAGCATAGAATGCCCGCACTGCAAGAAGTCTTCCGTTTATCAGCGTCACCAACTTTTCTATCGGGATTAGCTTGTGCCGACTGCCTATTTTCCGGAGTACAATCGGTTCCGCTATGCCTTCAACTCCCTTGAGTGTTGTTCGCGGATGCCTACCGCTGTTCGTTACGATTGCGCTATTCTCGTGCGCCAGCACTCCGTTACCTCACGAAATCGCGATTCAGGTTCCTGAGGGATACACCGGAGCTCTACACGTAACGCCGTGCGCGGCTCCGCCAGTCAGCATGGACCACCGCGGAAATGTTCGCGTTGCGGACTGCCTGTTGCCCGGGGAGAAAGCACAGTTGGTCGTGATACAGGGCAGCAGGGTCTACAGGATCACCCCCGACAAGCTTGCCGTCATTCGAACAGGAGATGGAATCATCGTTGGGATCGATACGCAGGTGCCTTAAACAAGCCCTCGGCTTCATGGCAACAACTGCCTTGTCCAGCGCCGCGCGGACTGTTGAATTGTTCCGGATGAAATTAACTTATCGAAGCAATCAGTGTGCATGGCAGGGTTGGATTGTACTGCTTTTCTACTTAAAGGTAGGTTAACGTGAGGAGTATTCCTTTGCGATAAGTCATCGGTCCCACTTTGTTGATCCCAGGCTCGGTCGAGGTTGCAATGACGAACAGCATTGGGGATATAGTTGAGGGACTGATTGCAGCCGAAAACCGCCTTCGGCAAATAATCCATACACTCGATAAGAAGCCGGTTCCAGGTGGCGTATTCGAAGCCCATGCATTGGTTCGGCAAGCAATCCAAGCACTGTCGACAGCGGCCAATGCAAAGTCTGCGGGCTGAGCCGCTCGCTTTCGGGGTTGAACTTAGTTGGTTACAGGATGCGCGGTCCTCCTCCGAAGCCAGGAATCAACGCCTCCAACTCGTCACCGTAAACACAACCAATCCGTTCGATCAGAGTGCCGTCACCACGGTAGAACGAATACGATTCCCCATCATCCATGACGACCTTACTGACTCCTCGAATTAATCGACTCTTCCGCTAATCCGTTTCCAGGTATGAGACTCGAATGGCGCGCGGCGTTTGTAGGTCGAGCATTCTTTCGGAGAAAATCAATTTGTATCCGTAAGCAGTTCTAATCCACTGTGCCATTGTAAATTCCTCGTTAACGTAAACTCCTCGTTAAAGTAAGCAACTTCACAGAGTGTTTCTGGCTTTTGCTTTTCAGGATGCAGCCCCAACTGCGCCCTTTCGTGATTCTGGAAGCTTCAAATGCAATTGGGCCGCGGTCATCAGCGTATCGAGAACAAGATAATGGCAGTGGTCGGAAGGATGCGCCGCAGTGTCGGTGCAGCCTCCAATCCGCCCATTATGGGCATCGAGTGATCCAAGATAATTAAATCAGGCTTATGCATTTCCGCCAGTACGATTGCTTCGGCTCCATTCTCCGCCTCCGCGCAAACGCTGAATCCAGCTCGTTCAAACATTTCACGTAAAATTATGCGAACGCTCGCAAAGTCATCAACCAGAAGAACGCTGCGTGTGGGCACCGGTCGGGCCCTCCAAGGACGAGAGAATCGATGCGGACGGATGTCTCATTACGTGAGTAGTGTCAGTATGAATGGGCAGTTTGCCTATAGGTGGTAGCGTGTATAATGCCGACCATCGAACGTGCAGTGCTTATAAAGCCACCGGACCAGCTACCGAACAAGGAAAGGTGCGTGTATGACGGAAAAATCTAAACCGGACAAGTCATCAGAGCATTCCCGGGAAAAGCCTTCGATCACTTTGCCTGGAACAGTCGAGAAGATCATCCCCGCCGTAGAGGCAGTGGAAGAACCTGAAAAAGCGCAAATTTCAATCGAAGGTGCGGATCAACTTTATCGTGAAATCCGTGTCGAAAATGCTTTGGAAGATCAAAACGGCAAAACCGTGAAGCTCAAGCCGGGTGCTCAGGTTGATGTCACAATAGAAGCACAGCCTGACGCGACGAAGCCTTGAACCTGGGCATTGGATTTCGACAATTCCCCGCACGGCCGCAGTAGACCGACTTCGTCAAACTACTGCGGATTCTCTCTTGCATGCCCGATAAGTCTTCCAATTTCCCCTTCAGGGCAGCCGAATTCCGTCAAGTATTTGCAGATTCCTTCTTCTGTCATCTCCCCATTAACCTCGAGACTGCCATTCGGCCCCTCTAGGTGATAGACGAAGAACGTCTCCGGCTGGGCTCTGGCATACTTCGTGATGCGAGAATTTCCGCATTCCATTAGTTCCTCCGCATTAAATTCGCTGGGTGGATTCTCTCACGGAAAGCGCGGAGCATCTGAGGCGTCGTATTAGACCGATCAGCGATTAGTCACGTTAGGCCGCCAGGAGCATCCCCAATCAGCCGCCAACACTCTCGCGGTGCTGTCCGGGAAAAAGAAGAAAACGAAGATTCGATGCTGTAGAACCCGTCAGGGACGGGTGCCCCGCGCGCCGCTTTCGGTGACTATGTCCGGTACGGTTGGCATCGAATTTCCTCCTACCGATTAGAAAAATCCGTCGTTTTTGGTTTTCCCTAGGGGTCGGGGCTTCGAGAAGAACTCTCGCCCGGGGAATGAGCATCACCTAAAAGTAATAACCTCTCTTTCCTCCTCAAATACAGCCCCGAGGGTATCGGAAGGGTTTTCGATTCGGGCTTATCTTGTGGTGACGCGCAAGGCAAACTTCCTAAATAATCGGCGCAAAAGGAGACACCATGAGCCAAGGAACCAAGGACGAAGCGAAGGGTAAGATTCACGAGGTGAAAGGTAAGGTCAAAGAAAAGGTCGGAAAAATAACGAATAATCCCAACTTGGAAGCCGAAGGAGAGGACGAAAAGATAGGCGGGAAGGTCCAAAAAAAGATCGGGCAAGTGGAAAAGGTTTTCGAGAAATAAGAATACCGAGGTGAGTCGTCGACGCGACCGAGAGAGAATGCTCGTGGGGATGCTCTGCGCAGAACACTCGGGCGAGCCAAGGGTCCTCCGCTATGTAGACCACGAACCTGCTCGACTGGAATACGTCACCGCATTCTCGCACCATTACTGGCGGTTGCGTGGCTGCCCGGAAGGTTCGCCCGAGGTGGATTGGTTTTTGGCCGAGCTGACAGTCGATCGGGAATTGTTTGGGCAAATGCACCTTGGAATCCCGTCCTGAGGGCTTCACGCAGGCGGCAATCACAAAGCAAAAACCTCAGACACATGGATTCCAAACGGCCTCGTCCGACCCGCCACGCAATCAGAGCCAACGCCCAAATTGCTGATTCGGTTTCCGGGCAAGCTGTCAGCGGGCCAACATCGGACGTGAGTTTGGCGGGTTGCTTCGTGGAAACGTCCACTCCGTTGGAGGTGAAGAGTATTGTCCGCATTAGCCTTACATATGGCGGAGCGACGGTCGCCACGTATGGAGACGTGGTTCGTTCCGAGCCGGGCAAGGGCATGGGGTTGAGATTTAGAGGGACCGCACCCGATCAACTGGCGGTGTTGAAGCGTTGGCTTTTCGCACTGGATCGACCTGAGTATTGAAGCAGCTACGCCAAGAACCTCCTGCCGTGTGTCTATTCCGGCGGCTGGTAAGTGATAAAGCTCCAACAAGTGACAATGAGGACAGAGATATGCTTGGACGAGTATGCCTTCGTGATCGCTAATTGGTTTTGCTCCTTCTGCGTGCTTCGTGTCCAAATGTGCATGTGCAGGGAGAACCGTTAGCAGGTTGTTGAAGAATCGAGTTTTTAAAGCTTTCGGTTCTTGAATTCTAGTTTATCCCTGAGTTGTGAAGGAGTGCTTTGAGTTGTTTTATTTACTCAGCAGGGCCTGAAGCGAAGCTGGGTGTCATGTTCTGGCCATCAGGTTTCACAATCGACAGAGGTTGTAGGCCGCGTTGAGCGACTCGCCTACAAGTATTGGGGATTCGAGGCAGACCGCTCGGCCCGCCGGAGAAGAATTGGCATATTTGACATGCAAGCCCAGGGCTGGTTCGGGCGAGCAGTCAATGGAGGTTCAAATCTTGTCGCGCATTGAACCGGTGGGGCGGTGTTCCCAATACGGTTTAAAGCCGTAGTGGGTGAAAATTTGGTTCCCCAACGTGGCATCCGACAAGTTCGGCTAACTGACTTTTTATCGCTCCGTTGCCGCGCAGTGAGAAAAGGCGGTTAGCCGCCCGAAATAGCGTTCTTGGACACAGTTGGACGCGAAAATCGGCGCATCGTTTCTAGTTGGACGCGGAAATTTAGACCGATTCCGACTAAGCGTTGAGGCGTCGTTACTCTAAAACGCCGCTATAAAGTTTCCAGCGCGTTCCCTTCCTTGCTCGCGGTGTGTCTCGGGGCCGCGTGGACGAGATACTGAAAATATTATCAGGGGAGACTACCCGTGAGGAAAGTCATCAAAGTTCGCTAAATCGAGTTGAATCGAAGCCAGCGATCGGTGGCCCTTGCGTCGGAGTTTCCGAACGGCATTTCCGATTTCGTAAACGGCGCTCGCCGCCTCGCGTCCCAAGTCAGAGAGCGTCCCAGTTCGTAAGACCGTGGGCTCAGATCTGGCGCCCACAGTGAAGCAGTCTCTTCTACGTCAGTGGCCGGTGCGAGGGCACAGGTCCCTCGCACCGACTGGACGTCAACCGCCGGGAGTCTCACCCCCGAGGCTGTTCGAGAATACACACTCAGAACGAAAACTTGAATCCGAGCTGCATTTCGCGCGCATCCCCTGAACCGAGGATGGGGTTTCCATTGACGATGTCAGGCGTCGCGCAACCGCAGCCGAACCCTCCGGTGACCGATGGATCATTCCCTAATGCCGAGTTAACGGCGCCACCGTAGGGATTGGCCAGATTGGGGTGGTTGGTTACGTTAAAGAACTCGACGCGGAATTGTGCGGCGAACCGCTCCCGAATCTTGAAATCCTTGAATAGCGAGAAATCCAAGTTCCGGAACCCAGGGTCGCGGAAAATGTTCCGGCCCATGGTCCCGAAGGTATTGTTTACAGGGGGAACCAGCACCGAGCTGCCTTTCACGTAGCAGCCGCCTGTGGCCAGCGTCGTCGGATCGGGAGCCACCGCCGCGCATTTCGCACCGAGAGAAGCGGGCAGGTTAATAGTGCCGGCAACCAGGTTCGTTTGCGAGCAGGAAACCCCGCTTGAGTCTATCTTTCCGCCGGGAGTTACACCAAAACCAGAGCAATAGGGGAAAGACGAAGGGCCGGACATGAAGTCGCTCGGATTCCCGAAGAAATCCCAGCGGTCCTGGAATTCGCTGGTCCCGCTGAAATTGTTTCCGGTGTCTGCCACGATCCACGGCTGGCCCGTCGCCAGATTCAGGATGGCGTTGATCTTCCAACCTTCCAGCATCTGGCCGTAGCCCTTCTTGCCAGGAATTTCATACCCGCCTTCGAGAGTGAAGCGATGCCGCGTGTCCAAATCGGAGTTGGCGTATTCTGCTCCCGGATCGAGGCTGTTCTGCGGTAATCCGCCGAAGCGGTTCAGCGAGCCGTTGTCCAGGCCGTGACCGTACGTGTAACCGGCCGTGAAATAAAACCCAGAGGAAGTCCGCTTCGTTAAGGTGACTTGCAGGCTGTCGTAGTTGGATTGGGCATAGTTGACCTCCGTGTTGATGTAAGCCAGATAAGGATATTGCGTGGCAAGAGGACGCAAGCCCGTTGCGGGATTGATCTGGTTCGAGTCAACCGTACCGATCAGGTTGTCCCCGTGATTGGCCACATACCCAACCTCGAGCGAGTAGTTGGTTCCAAACGTGTGCTGTACGTCCACGTTCCAGTTGATCACGTAGGGAGTCTTGAGGTTTGGCGAAATGGCCTCGGCATTGCACGGGCTGGCAGCGGTGCAGGAAAAACTCGCACCGGTCGGATAAACGACGCCGTTCCAGTTGAGAGCGCTGCCCGGTATGGTCAACTTGCCGAACCCGATGGTGCCGCCGAAGGTCTGCGGACAGGGCGTCCCGATGGGCACGGCTACGGTGCAAGCACCGGTTGGGTCGGCGGCCAAGCTCGCGCCTCCTGGTATGTTGTTTGATCCAGGATTCCCCACGAAATCGGCGATCGCAAACGTCGTGTACATCACGCTCGCTCCGCCTCGCAACACGGTCGTCCCCTTTCCGGTCAGGTCATAAGCAAAGCCTACGCGTGGGGAGAAGTCCGTACGATCGGGCTTCCACAGATAGCTGCCCACCCCGGGCTGACCCTCCTGAACCAATCCCACAGAGGGAAGGAAGTTGCCGAGGCCATTGTGCACTTCCTGCATGGGGCTTACGTAAGAGTAACGCAGGCCGAGATTTAACATTAACTTGGGAGTGATGCGCCAGTCGTCCTGAAAATACGGCGCGCTCGAATTCCAGTGAATCCGGACCTTCGGTTCGCCGTTAGCCAGCACATTTGCGAAACTCGGGAGACCGGCGAAGAAATCCTCAAGCGGCGTCGAACCCGCGAAAGCTTGGCTGCCCCCCCTGAACTGTATAACGCCCCGCTGGTCGCAAGAGCAGGCGTCCGCCTCGATGTGCGCGAACTCGAAACCGAACTTGAGGGCGTGCTTGCCCACCAGATAGGACAGGTTGTCCTGCAAATCCCAGTACGGATTGGGTGTCGAATCTAGAGGACGCCCCTGCTGGCTGCCCAGCAATTGGTGCGCCTGTCCATCGAAGCCCTGAATATTGATAGACGGAAACCCTCCCTGGGGAGAGCCGGTATTGATGGGGTAGCCCGTGCCATTGGCTTTTGTCGCTGCGTCTGAGGGGTCGAACAGGAACGTCATGCGGTTGTACCCGAACCGCACCTCGTTTACCCAGCGGGAACTCGGTGTGTAAATCCAGCTGCCTACGATCGTCCATGTGGTTTGGATCACGTTGTCTGTAAAGAGTTGGTTCGTGGCGGCGTGGTCCTCTCCATTGGCAATGTAGTGCCCGGTCAGTAGCATAGCGCTGATCCGGTTCTTCTCATTGAGGTTGTAATCGATCTTGCCCACGCCATTGTCGCTGCGATTGATGTTGGGGAAGCTGCTCAGATAGTTACTTGTGCCCTGCAGATTGGGTAGAAACCCGCCCGTGCAGCTCGGTGCCGCTCCTGCTGTGCACCCCATCAATTTCAGGCTGAGGGGGCTAAGCGGTACGCCAGCTGTCTGTAGCCCTGCGATCGCGTCCGGCATGCTGTTCGCTGGCCCGGCGCCTGCGCTCGATTGGGGCAGCGTAACCGCGAACGCATTACCAACCCGCGAACGTATACCCTCATAGCCGCCGAAGAAGAACATCTTGTCTTTCTTGATTGGCCCACCTGCCACCGCGCCGAACTGCTCCAACTGCGTTGGCGTTTGATCGCATAGAGTGGGGGCGCCAAGCACGCAACTCCCGTCGGCAGACAGTACGGGGTTGAAGAAGTTGCGAGCATCCCAGTTTTGATCACGTCCGAAGGCGTAAGCCGAGCCGTGGAAACCGTTGGTTCCAGACCGTATGCCCACGTTCACCACAGCTCCGGGTTTCCAGCCGAACTCTGCTTTCGGGTTTTCCTCGATGTTGAATTCCTGAATCGCGTCGACCGGCAGGATCGTCGCCATATCGGTGAAGGGGCTCGGCATGTTGGCGATAGGCCGGCTGTCAAAGAAGTTGGAGTTGAAAATGCCGTCGACCATCCAGACGGTTTCATCGGGCCGTATGTTGTTAGTGCTCTGCGTCCACGGCGAGCCGCCGGCCTGCAGCATCACGCCGGGTCGCAAGCCTAACAAATTCTGGTAGTTGCGGCCATTCAGGGGAAGGTCATTAATCTCCGTATTACTGAGAGCACCGCCGAGCGTGGCGCTGGCGGTATCCACCAGCGGAATCGCTTCGGTTACCGTAACGGTCTGGGTCTGCTCTCCCGGCTCGACGGTTAAGTCCACACGAACTTCTTTTCCGACTTCGAGTAACACGTTTTGGCGCTCGAGTATCTTGAATCCTTTGGCCTCCGCTCGGACAATATAGGTTGCAGGAATCAGCGTCGGAGCGTTGTACTCGCCGGCGCTATCGGTCGTGAGGGTTGCCGCCACGCCGCGCTGAGTGTCTACGATCGTAACCGTTGCGCCCACGACAATCCCCCCGGTTTTGTCGGTAACCGTTCCGAGGATCCGGCCGAAATTGCCCTGCGAAAAAGCTGGCAAACAAAGCAAAAGCGCTCCAAAAACTGCAAACAGCGTTCGCGTGCATTTTTGGAAGTCAACGCCGCACACCCCTTCGGTGCCTGAATGAAAGAACTTCATTGTTTTTGGACCTCCTGTCCAAAAAGATAATTTCAGTCCCGGAGCCGACCTAGCTGTTGAACGGAGAATGTATGGCCATTGCCAATTGAGTTCTGGTGTGGCCGACCCTGCTCACCGATGGAGCATAAAAGCTCCCCGGTCACCTAGCAAACAAAAGATGCGCAGAGCAACCAGAACAAACAATTGCAATGATCCATACGCCTGTCTGCTTTATCTGTCAAGTTAATTATTTATATTATTCGCCAAAGCGGGGCTATAGGCGCTGTCGCGGCGAAGTGAGGGTGGTCGGCTGTGCGGCCGCTATTTTCATTCCCACATGAGCGAAGGCAGAGGCAGATTGCTCCAGGCAGGGGCAGCGGGCGCAGGAGCGATTTCCTCAGGCCATCCTGCCAGTGAGATTCGTTCGAAGCGTAAAGCATACCGCATAGTTATTAAGCTGATAAGATTGAACAACCCAACTGTGTTGGTAGCCAAAGGAGAAATCTTGACGAGACGCAGGTACCAGAAAGGTCAGCTTAGTAAAATGACGACAGGGGTAAGTTTCATGGTTGTCTTGTTAATCCTTGTGTTGTCCTGCTTTGTTTTTCGTGGACTAGGCTTCTTAGGTGTCGCCGCTTTTGAGAGTTGGCAAGCATGCGCGCGTGATGCGCTGAGTCTGATGCTCGTTTTCACAGGCATCTCCCATTTCACGATCATGAAGGAAGATTTCGTCCGCATGATGCCACCTTCGATGCCGTGGCCGCGTGCGTTGGTCTATTTCACCGGTACCTGCGAAATCGCGGGTGCGATCGGGCTTCTGCTTCCCGAATTCCGCCGTGCCGCCGCCTATGCGTTGATAGCTTTTTTCTTGGCTGTCCTACCCGCCAATATTCACGCCGCACGCGCAGGCGTAACTGTTCGCGGCCGGCCTGCCACAAGCCTATCGCTCCGAATCCCAATGCAGATCCTCTTCATCGTCGTAGCTTTCTGGTCTGCCCGCTGAGGCTCAGGCGGCCTGGCACAGAGACTCTCGAAGACGGAATTTTGACGCGCTTAGCGGACCTCTGGAGTCCTGGCACGATGATGCCTTCGGTCATGTCGAGACGATCGAAAATGGTCGCATTTCTATTCACTGGGATCGTTGTTGGTCTCGTTCTGATCGCTGTATGGTCAAGAGGCGAGAATACCAAATTTATACAGGTACGCTTTCCCGCCTTTCACGTTCGCAAAAAATCGAATGTCCGCTCCAGGCAGTACTCACGCATTGCCTTTTAGGAACATGTGCACAATGGAACAGTAGCCCATTTTCGCCGGATATACGCTTTCAACGAAACGGCGGAAGCCGATCAATGGGACGACAATCGCGCATTCGCTGCCCTGACCTTCAAAAATACATCCATCTGGCCAGAGTGTAACGCTCGCGCTGGGACACTATTGTGAACCCCTTCCGTGCCGTCAATGCGAATAAAAACTTTTCTGGAGTTTTCGAATTGTGGAGTGAGTGGATGCGAACACTAAGCTGTTGCCTTACCTTACTCCCCGCATTGTTTTTGACAATTCCCGCCTGGGGCTCAGCAAAAACCGGTGGATTTTACGACTGCAAAGTATCGAAGACTTGATGAACATCGAGGTGACTTCGGTTTCCAAGAAAGAACAGAAGATTTCGCAAGCGGCGGCCGCAATTTTTGTCATTACCCAGGAGGACATTCACCGCTCGGGCGCGACGAATATTCCGGACCTACTGCGCCTGGTGCCCGGGCTGGACGTTTCGCAAATCAGCGCCAACAGCTGGGCCATTTCGGCGCGAGGCTTTAATCAGCAGTTCACTAACAAATTACTCGTTATGATTGATGGCCGGGCAGTATACACCCCTCTTCTCGGAGGTGTGAATTGGGACACGCAGGACACGCCTCTCGAAGACATCGAACGGATCGAAGTGATCCGTGGGCCGGGCGCGACGATCTGGGGGGCCAACGCAGTCAACGGAGTGATCAATATAGTGACCAAGAAGGCCGCCGATACGCGGGGCGCCCTGGTGACGGCCGCGGGAGGCACGGAAGGACAAGCACAAGGAACAGCGCAATATGGCGGAGCCATCCGGGAAAATACCAGCTATCGTATTTTCACAGATTATCTGAATCGCAATTCTTTGCCCGCACAGGGCGGCGGGTCCGGCGACGACAACTGGCACCTTCTGCACGGCGGTTTCCGGGTCGATACGAATGCTTCCACGAAAGATGTTCTCACAATCCAGGGCGATCTTTATGCGGGCGAGGAAGGCAACACCATCATTCATATTTTCTCGATCGACCCGCCTGTTACCGGTAATTTGGATGTGGTCACAGGGCTTTCGGGCGGCAATGTTCTTGGCCGATGGAGCCATGCGTTTTCGAGCCGTTCCGACACTACATTTCAATTCTATTTTGACAACTACGAGCGACGGGTCCCGAATCCCGCGAAAGCGGAATACGATTGATTTCGATTTCAGTCATCACTGGGCTTGGGGATCACTGCCAGGACGTGATCTGGGGCGCCGGATATCGCCGCACCTGGGATCAGGATTTCGGCACAGTCGATCAGTCTTTATTCCCCCCGATGCGGCGACTCCAGCTCTTCACTTGGTTTGTGCAAGATACAATTACACTTCAACCCGATCGAGTGTTTTTCACGGCTGGAACGAAGGTTGAAAACGGTTATTTCAGCGGCTTCGAGTCGATCCGAGCGTGCGCCTGGCATGGACCCCGTCCAACCGGATGACTCTATGGTCCGCCGTTTCACGAGCCGAACGCAGCCCGACCGAAAGGGAAACCCAACTCAGTGCAGGTCACTCTCGGCTCTTCCCCGATCCTGCGGGATCGAGCACGCCTGTGGAAGTCGATTTTATCGGCGAATCCAGAGATTCATGAGTGAACACGTAGTGGCCTACGAGGTGGGTTTCCGGCACAGCCCAACGGGCGGCTTTTCGTCGATTTTCAACGTTTTTCAACCGCTACGATCATCTGGCCTCTTTGGAACCGGGGCAGGAAGTCTTGGAGCCAATCCCGGCCCCTGCTCGATTTGTCATGCCCATCACGTTCGGGAACCTGCTGTATGGCACAACGGAAGGCGGCGAGGTCTCCGCCAATTTAAAACTTACGGATCACTGGACGTTGAGCCCAGGTTACGCATTCCTGAGGTGCATCTGCAGACGCAACCGTCGAGTCAAGACACGCTCCTCCATAGCAGAGTACGAAGGTTCGAGCCCCGCAGCATCAGGCGCAATTGCGATCTCACATCGGACCTATCGCATGGCCTCTCGTGGGACGCGAACGCGTATTTCGTCAGCGCCCTTCGGCGCTCGCGCGACCTGACCCAGCCCTGCTTTCCAAAACTAACCCAGACAGATTGAACGGAAATTAGTGCACCGGCGCATGGGAGGTGATCATGAAACATCCCCATGCCAGAGACCCGAAAGGACCGTGTGCGATCTGTTGCCGGTGGTTCCGGCCGAACGCGCGAGTAGGAAACCGGCAACATAGCTGCGGTAAGCCGGAATGCCAGGCGTCGCGCCGGCAGAAGCCCCTAGCCAGTTGGCGCCGCCGGAACCCGGCTACGCCATCGCCTACCGCATCGATCAGCGGGCGGCACAAACCCAACCGCCGCCTGAAGTGATGCGGTTACCCGCCCCGTTGAACGAACTACCCTGGGAGTTCGCGAAAGACCAGTTCGGCGCACAACGCGCTGATTTCATTGGGAGTATGGGGGCACTCCTGGTCGAACCGCGAAAGACGAGTTCCGGGCGTATCTGATTGATCCCGCAAGGCTTTCCGGCACACTTCCCCCGTCACCACAAAAGACCAGTCCCGGCTTCGGCGATACTGAACCCGCAGGCAACGATGCAACCGGAATTTCACCAACTCGACCGGCGATTGGAACATCTGCGAGCCCGCCAACCGCAGCGTGAGAGGCGGTTGATGGCGTCGTTGGCTGAGTCAGGTCAGCAAACGCCCATCGTGGTGGTCCTGGCCTCAGACCAGCAGGATCGTTACCTGGTGATCGACGGCCACAAGCGTGTCGCGGTGCTGCAGCAACTGGGCCGGGACACGATCGAAGCCACGGTCTGGGCAATGAGCGAAGCCGAAGCTCTGCTGCTGTACCGGACGTTGCGCAGCGGTCCACAGGAAAGCGCGCTGGAACAAGGCTGGTTGTTGTCGGAGATGGAGCAACGTTTTGGTTACTCGCTGCAGGAGTTGGCGCGCCGCTTCGACCGCAGCGTGAGTTGGGTGTCGCGGCGATTGGCGTTGGTCGAGTCGTTGCCGGAGAGCATCCAGCAGCAAGTGCGAAGCAACACTCGGCGCGCACGGCGATGAGTATCCGGTGCCGGTGGCGCGAGTCAAGGTGGAAGACTGCGCGCGGATGGCGGCCGCTTTCGTCCAGCACCATTGCGACACGCGGCAAGCCGGACAACGCTATGCCGCCTGGCGGGACGGCTCGCGCGTGGTCCGCGAGCGCATCCTGGCCGAGCCGGAACTGTTTTTGAAAACACAGCGGCCGCCGCCGGCCACCAGGCCGGTCGCGGCCGGACTGGAGCGCGACCTGGACATGGCGGTTGCCATCCTGCTCGCGCCGGCCGGCGGCTCGTAGAAGCTCTGCCGGAGATGGATGGCCTGCGACAGGAACAAGCGCAACGCCAGATCGAAAGCGCGCGCCGGGAACTGGGCCGGATGGCGGCACGAATCGGAAAGGAACCGGAAGCCCCTCATGTTGAGCCAGGCACAACGAACCGCGATTCTGGAACGCAGTGCGAAGGGAGTGAGCAAACGCGAGATCTGACCAGCGCCGTAACTGTCGCGCCTGACCGTGCGCAAAGTTCTGCGCTCGAACTCTATCCAGGTCCCGAAAATCCAACGGGCGGAGAAAGCCGAACCCTACCGGCAACAGATCCTCGATCTTTGGATCGGCTGCCAGGGGAATCTCGTGCGAGTCCATGAGGAGCTGACCGCGGGCGGCGTGATGTTGTCGTATCCGGCGCTGACCGCATTCTGCCGCAGGCAAGGCATCGGAGTAACTCAGATCGTGCCCGCGGGTCAGTATCATTTCGAACCGGGTGTGGAGATGCAGCACGACACATCGCCGCACGCCGTCGAGGTGGGCGGCAGCAGGTACCAGGCGCAGACCGCCTCAGCGGTGTTGTGCTACTCGCGCATGTTGTTCTTCCAGATCCACCCTACGTTCCAGAGGTTCGACTGCAAAGTGTTCCTTACCGACGCGCTGCGCTACATGGGCGGTGCTGTCGAACGCATCATGATCGACAACACGCATGTGGTGGTGTTGCGCGGAACGGGGCGGGAAATGATCCCTGTGCCCGAAATGGAGGCCTTTGCGGAACGCTTCGGATTCCGCTTTGTGGCACATGAGCGCGGCGACGCCAACCGCTGGGCGCGCGTGGAACGTCCCTTCTCCTTCATTGAAAACAACTTTCTGGCGGGCCGCAAGTTCGTCAGTTGGCAGGATCTGAATCAACAAGCCAGCGAGTGGTGCCTACCGTGCTCAAACTCCACCTACAAGAAACACATCCGCGCCGTGCCGCGCGAACTATTCGCGGTCGAGCGCCTGCATTTGAAACCGCTGCCCGCGTGGATTCCCGAAGTGTATCGGCTCCATCAGCGCATGGTGGACGTGGAAGGATACGTCGCGGTGAACTCGATTCGCTACTCGGTTCCGGTCTCCTGGATCGGGCGGCGCGTGGAAGTGCGCGAGACCCGGGACAAGATCGAGATCGAACTCGACGCGCGCCACATCGTCACCCATGTCCGCTCCGTGACTTCACCGCTCCTGCGGATTACCCTCGCCGAACATCGGCCCCCTCGCGGGGAAGGCATCAAGCGCGGCTATCCGCACCCCGAAGAACAAGCGATCTTACAGGCCGCGCCGGAGCTCGCACCCTATGTGACGGGGCTGAGCAAAAGGGCCGCAAAGTGGTGGCGCTTGCCCTGCGGCAACTGTTGCGCTTGTAAAGGAATATCCGCGCGAGCCCTTCCTGGCGGTGGTCCGGGAAGCCACCCAGTATGGACTCTACGATCTGGACCGGCTGGAACGGATGATTCTGCGCCGCGTGGCACAAGACTACTTTCTGTTGCTGGGTACCAACTCCGACCCCCATGACTGAAGAACTGGAACAACTTCTGAAGAATCTCAAGCTGCGGCGCATGCTGAGCGTTTATGACGAACAGTTGCGCGCTGCCGAGAAAGCGCAAGTGTCTTACTCGGAGTTCGTCGCCGGACTCTTGCGCGCACAATGGCACGACCGGCAGGAAAGCGCGCTGGAGTGGCGCATCCGTAGAGCCAATCTGCCGGAGCGCTGGTCGCTGGAATCGTTTCCCTGGTCCCGCCAGCCCGGCGTAAACCGTAAGCAGATACGCGCCTTCGCCGAACTCGACTTCGTTGCCAAACGAAAACCTGGTGTTGGTTGGCCCGACGGGCGTAGGCAAAACGGGACTTGCTTGCGGTCTGCTGTTGAAGGCTTTGCAGAATGGCCACCGCTGCCAGTTCATCCGCGCTC
>CAVQZU010000024.1:0-38210 GCA_963718485.1 uncultured Acidobacteriota bacterium | reverse complement strand
AGAGTAATAACCTCTCTTTCCGCTTCAAATACAGCCCGGAGTGTATCGGAAGGGTTTTCGGTTCGGGCTTATCTTATAGGGACGCGCAAGACAAGGTTTCTAAATAATCAGCGCAAAAGGAGACACCATGAGCCAAGGAACCAAGGACGAAGCGAAGGGTAAGTTTCACGAGGTGAGGTAAGGCCAAAGAAAAGCTCGGAAAAATAACGAATAATCCCAACTTGGAAGCCGAAGGAGAGGACGAAAAGATAGGCGGGAAGGTCCAAAAAAAGACCGGGCAAGTGGAAAAGGTCTTCGAGAAATAAGAATAACGAGGTGAGTTGTCGAGGTGCCCGAGAATGCTCGATGGGGATGCTCAGCACTGAACACTCGGGCGAGCTAAGGACCCTCCGCTATGTAGACTACGAACGTGCTCGACTGGAATACGTCGCCGCACTTTCGCACCATTCATTGGCGGTTGCTTGCGCTGCCCGGAAGGTTCGCCAGAGGTGGATAGTCGAGCAAGAATTACTTGGGCAAGTGCACCTTGGAATCCAATCCCGTCCTGAAGCTTCACGCAGGCGGCAATCACAAAGCAGAAACCTCAGACACATGGATTCCAAGCCGCCCCGTCCGACCCGCCACGCAATCAGAGCCAACGCCCAAATTGCTGATTCGGTTTCCGGGCAATCTGTCAGCGGGCCAACATCGGACGTGAGTTTGGCGGGTTGCTTCGTGGAAACACCCACACCGTTGGAGGTGAAAAGTATTGGTCCGCATTAACCTTACATATGGCGGAGCGACAGTCGCCACGTATATGGAGACGTGGTTCGTTCCGAGCTGGGCAAGGGTATGGGGCTGAGATTTAGGGGGACTGCACCCGATCAACTGGCGGTGTTGAAGCGTTGGCTTTTCGCACTGGATCGACCGGATTATTGAGAACGACAGAAGCGGCCTCTCGAAGGGACTGGAGTTCTACGCGTCGTGATCAAAACGAAGTGGACCATAAACACCGCATTCTCTTACGATCTCGTGTTCCGCTCGATACCAGTCCTCGTCGGAATTTCCCATAGGGCAACCGCGCAGTCTTTCTCGGCCAGGGATAAAGTGTATGGTCTCTGGCCTGGTTTGGGAGGCACTCAAAGGTTGAGAGGAACTTAACGGGGGAGAACGTTCGTAAACGCGGTGATGATGTCGCTTTCGTCCTGAGCTGAAAGGCAGGAAGGAATAGCCAAAAGCAGACTACGCGAAAACAAATCATCGGCCCGTGGACAGGTGCCTCGCTCATAGCGAACGACCGAATCCTTGTTCTCCGCAAGATTCCAGGGAGAGCCGGATCGATCGTTGCTGGTGCGGTAGACCAGGCTCAAAATATTGTAGTAGAGGTGTAGGCCCCAATCCTCCATCACAATATTCGTGACGCCTTGAGGCGCGGTGGAAATTCCCTCTGAGCGCAGCACCTCGCTCGTGCTCTTGGCCGAGGCCGCATCGTTGAATGTGCAGATTAGAAACGAGCCAGTCTCCCCTTGCGGATCGACAATACGCCGTAGCCTGACATTTGGAAAATCCTGGAGAGCCTGTCGAATCCGATATTTGCTTTCCCGCATGTGCGCCACGATGGCCGGCAGCTTCGAGAGTTGCACGCGAAGGATGGCACCCCTCAATTCGTCCAAGCGGCAGCCGCGTCCCCACAGATAGAGTGAGGGATCGTCGAAGATCTCGCGGCCTTTTTCGTCGCGCATGTAACCCGTATCGTGACAGGCGAAAGCGCGTTGATGAAGGTTGGGATCGTTTGTCACGACGCACCCGCCCTCGCCGCAGGTCATGTTCTTGTTGATCTGAAAACTGAAGACCGCCATATCACCGAAAGTCCCCAACTTTTTCCCCTCAATGCTGCCTCCCAGACATTGTGCGCAGTCCTCCAACAGGAAAAGTTTCTTTTGCCGGGCGATTTCAAGCAAGGCGGGAACGTCTGCTTGGGCGCCGCTCATGTGGACGGCGATCAGGCCGGTTGTTCTGGGAGTGATTCGACGGAGAACGTCGACGGGGTCCAAGGTAAAAGTTTCGTCAATGTCGGCCAGAACGGGGATCGCCCCAAGATTTACGACGGCTCCCACAACCGAGGCCCACATATAGGCCGGCACGATGATTTCTTGTCCCGGCCCAACTCCCAAAGCTGACAGCGCAACATGCAAAGCAGCCGTCCCGCTGTTTACCGCAACGGCGTGGGAGATTCCAAGATAAGCGGCGAATTCCGACTCGAATGCCGATACTTCGGGTGGAGACTCCAGACCGTAATAGCGAAAAGGAGAGCGCCGCCGGAGCACGCGCAAGGCAGCTTCGATTTCTTGTTCGTCAAAATAATGCAGGCCGGGAAACTCCAGGGGCAGAGGCGCGCGCCGGACCGGCGCGCGAGTCTCTGTGATGCTCGAAGAGCTTTTCCTGCTCACGGGTGAACCTTACGATTGCGCATGTGATTCAGCGATGGCCACACCCAGCCGTCCGAAATTCGACACAAGATAGCCTCCACACGAGCGACTATACCACTCCGGAACGAGCGCTATAGCGATCAGTCGTCTTCGGAGCCTGCCAGCACCTTCTCGGCCGACACGCTTAGCCAGCGGCGGGATCGGGACGATTCTTCCACCGCGTCCAAAATGCATTGAACTTCCAAGGCATCCTGAAAATTTGCGTGAAAAGGTTCTCCGGAAACCAGGCTATTAAGAAAGTCTGCCATGGTGGCGGTGAAGGTGTGTTCGTAGCCAATAATGTGTCCTGGCGGCCAGAAACTGGCGACAAACGGGTGGACGGGACTGGTGACAAGAATGTCGGACAAGCCCTGCGTCTGGGGGGCACCTTGAGCGTCGAAAAACTCAAGGTGGTTCAGATCTTCTAGGTCGAACCGTAACATTCCCCCCGAGCCGTGAATTTCGAAGGTATTCCGGTTCTGGTAGCCAATGGCGAAACGGGTCGCTTCAAAACTACCGATGCTTCCGTTCTCAAAATGTGCCTGCAACAGCACCGCGTCGTCAACTTCACGGCTTGGCACGAAGGTGTGCATTAGGCCGTTCAATTCTGAAATTCTGCCGTTCAGCATCAGCGCGATATCCAGGAGATGAGCGAGTAGATCGCCAACGACCCCGGAACCCGCTTCGGATCGCTTGAACCGCCAGCCATCCGCATTTCGATTCACTCCCCAACTCTGGAGATAACTGGCCCGGTAGTGGTAGATGCGGCCTAAGCGGCCCTCATCCACAATCTTCTTCGCCAACGCAACCGCCGGAACACGGCGATAATTGAACCAAACTAAATTCGGGACGCGCTTAGCTGCTTCGGCCATGCGCTTGGCCTCTTCCAGATTCCTTGCCAGAGGCTTCTCGCAAAGGACGATCTTGCCGGTTTCGCCGCGGCGATAGCAATCTCCGCATGGAGGCTATTGGGAGTGGCGATATCGACGACCTGGATGTCTTTCCGGTCGATAACAGCCTGCCATTGCGTTCCGGTCTCTTCCCAGCCCCAGCGCGAGGCCATCTCCTGGAGTCGCGCGCGCGTCCCGGCCGCAAATAAGTTTGCGCTCGAGATGGAAAGGAGTATCGAAGAACCGGTTCACCTGTTGAAAGGCGTTGGAGTGAGCCCGGCCCATGAATCCCTGGCCGATCATGGCTACGTTGAGTGTTTGCTTCGGCTTCCACTGGATGTTTTTCGGTAAAAGGCCGCCAGGATATATTTCAGATATTGGCCTTACAGCAGTCCGGCCGGGAATTCATAGCATACTTATTTCAGAAACACAACATATCGTCCCGGCGGCCCAAATCGCGGATTTGAGTCATGCTTCAATTTTCCGCGTAGAGGCGATCCAGTGCTGTCTCGGAAATCAAACGAGCGGCTCCCAGCGCCCCGGCCTCGCTTCCCAAGGTGGACACTTTTAGTTCGACCTCATTCGCCGATTTTTCAAGCGCCCGTTGTTTCATCGGCCGTTTCAGCTCATCGAGAAGCAGTTGCGGCGCCGATTGAAATAAAGCTCCCCCGAAGATGATGACGCTGGGATTGAGAAGATTGATCACGTCCGCCAGCGCGACGGCAATGTGCGAAACCGCGTCGCGCAGGACACGGAAAGCCAGGCTGTCATTTTCCATCGCA
Source organism: uncultured Acidobacteriota bacterium (assembly GCA_963718485.1). Classification (GTDB taxonomy): domain Bacteria; phylum Acidobacteriota; class Terriglobia; order Acidiferrales; family UBA7541; genus Palsa-295. The sequence goes on along the minus strand of CAVQZU010000024.1, from coordinate 34,091 downwards.
GCCTTGGCGATGATCTCGATGCTCACATTCTGGGGATTGCCTTGGGCCAGATCGCGAATTTTGGTGTCCACTCCCCGTTCGATCGCGAGCCGGGCGGTTTGAATGATGGCGGCACAGGACGCCAAAGCCTCCACGCACCCATTGTTCCCGCAGGAACAGAGGGGGCCGCGTTCGTCCACGGTCATGTGGCCGAATTCTCCAGCATTCCCGCCGGAGCCGCGATAAATTTCGTCGCCGACGAACAGCGCCGCACCAATGCCCATGCCGACATCGATATAAATGAAGTCGCTTAATTGGGCGCCAAGACCAAAATGCTTCTCGGCAATCGCCCGGGTTCGGACGGTATCTTCCAGCGCGCAGGGAAGATCAAACTTCTCTTCCAGGATCGATCGGAGCGGGACATTCTTCCATTCGAGCATTTGCCCAGCCCGCGGGAGCGAAAGAACGACGCCGCGCTTAATGTCGATAACGCCGGAATGGCCGATTCCAATGCCCTTGATCGCGCTTCTGGGAACACGCGACTCTTTCATCGCTTTTTCTATGAGTTTGAACGTTTTGTTCAATACCCGTTCGCGGCCCTGCGCCAGCTCCGTTTCCGTTTGCAGCTTGTAGATCAAGTTTCCGTTGATGTCGGCGATCACCACTCTGACAAAGAACGAGCCAAGGTCGACGCCTACGATAAAACCGGCGTCGTTGCGCACGCTGAGCAGCACGGGCTTACGCCCGAAGTGGGTTGCTCCTTGCCCGGATTCGACGATGAGTCTCTTGTCGATGAGCCGGTGAGCGATTGCGGTTATGGAAGCGGCGCTCGATCCGGTCCGCTTGGCAAGGTCGATGCGCGATATCTTGTTCTTCTCATGAATCAGCCGCAGAATGCCCACTTCGCTTCGAAGAGCCTTCGAATAATGCTTAGCAGAATCATCGCCGTTACGTTGTTTCCTCAGGCGAGAATTGTCGAGCTTCGCCATTGCGCTCCCTTGGGCTTCGTTGTAGATCTTTACTCTATCTTCATTCAGAATTCGCGGAAAACTAATTTTTCGCCGCACGCAGCCGCAGCGGCCACGCAGGCCTTCCTTGTGCTCTCCGATCTCCGATTCTGACGCCAACCAGGTTTCGTTCACAAAAACGATTGACATCCCTAAACTGCCCGGCATAGGATTTGCTTCATTATTGAAGTATATTAACTTGGGCCTCGTTGTAAGCCGGCGCCGCCCACTGAGCTTTCGAGCGCACCGTACCAGGTTCGGTATTCCGCAGCGACACGGCGCAGACTCGGATCAGAATCCTACCGTCACGTTGTTTCTGTTTGCGTGTTACATTGCGGCCCGGCAAGTTCTTGTTGAAACGATAAGCGGCAAGCTGGTCTCTACGGAGGAGCCATGCTGATTCTGGCCTCGATTCTGGCCATTTTTGTTTATGGGATGATTGCCGCTACCCTGGGCACGATCCTCCCCGATCTTTCCACTCGTTTTGGATTAACGCCTCGGCAAAATGGCACCATCGCTTTCGCGCAAGCGTTGGGGCTGATGATCGCGTCGCTGCTGGTCGGTCCTTTGATGGACAATGAAGGAATAAAAGTAGGTCTCGTTTTAGGATTGGCCCTGGCCGCCATTGCACTGCTTACCTTGCCAAGTTCACGCAGTTTTGGAATGATCGCGACGATTCTCTTTGTCCTGGGCCTGGGTGGTGGAATTATTGTCACCGGTGCGAATGCTTTGGCCAGCAGCGTGAACGAAGCTCACCGCGGAACCACCCTCAATTTGGTGAATCTGTTCTTCGGTCTGGGCGGATTCGCTACTCCTTTCATTTCCGCCAATTTCCTGGCCAAGAATTCGGCGCGCCTTTGTTATTTCATGGGCGTGATAACCCTGGTTGCCCTGGGCGTTCATATTGCAACGCCGATGCCGGGCCCCACCGGAGGGCATAGTTTCGTTCTATCTCAAATTGGTCCCGTTCTGGGCAAGCCTGCGCTGTTTCTTCTGGCGTTCTTTCTGTTCCTATATGTCGCGTGTGAAGTGGGTGTTTGGAACTGGCTAGCGCAGCATCTGATCTCCAAAGGTGTGCCGGAGTCAAAGGCTCTCAATATCCTCTCCTTGGGTTTCGCGTCTAGGACTGCTTGTTCGGTCGTTTTGGCGCTTCGCGGATTCTCATCAGCGTGCCCGAACTTACGGTGATGACAGCCTCCGCCATCGGCATGGCGATAACAACTTACCTGATGCTGAAAACCAGCCATCCGAATCTTGCAGGAATTTTGGTTTTTCTCGCTGGAGTTTCCATGGCGCCCGTATTTCCGACCACCTTGGCTGTTGTGGCAAACGCATTTCCTCAAATGGCTTCCACCGCCCTTGGCATCGTGATCGCCTGCGGTTGGCTCGGCCTGGCGGTGAGCTCTCGAATCATTGGCGCCATCGCCGGCGGGGAATCGAAACGCCTGGGAAAAGCGCTCATGATTATTCCGGCATTTTCCGTTTTGATGTTGATTGTCAGCGTAGGCATCCGCTATGCGATTCACTAGGAGCGAGCCTTGAGAGTTGGAGTTTTCACGCCTCTGCTTTCGCAACTGCCTCTCGAAGATGTTCTCGACAAGCTGAAGTCTCATCACGTACACACCGTGGAGCTCGGCACTGGAAATTATCCGGGCGACGCCCATTGCAAGCTTTCCATGCTGGAAGACCGTGCCGCGCTCGATACCTTCAGGGGAAAATTGGCCGATCATGGTTTCAACATCAGCGCTTTAAGCTGCCATTCGAATTCCCTCCATCCGAATCAGGAACTGGCGAACAAACAGCGCGAAATTTGCCGGAAGACCATTCTGCTAGCCGAGCAACTCGGAGTAAAAACGGTCATCGACTTTTCGGGATGCCCGGGAGATTCGCTCAAGTCCACGCAGCCGAATTGGGTAACCTGCCCGTGGCCTCCTGAGTATCTGGAAGTGCTGAAGTGGCAGTGGGAAATCGTGGGGCACTACTGGGTAGAACACGCCAAATTCGCAGCCGATCACGGCGTGCGAATCGCCATCGAGATGCATCCGGGTTTCGTGGTCTATAGCCCGGAAACCATGTTGCGCCTGCGCTCCATTGCCGGACCTGCCGTCGGTTGCAACTATGATCCCAGCCATATGTTCTGGCAGGGAATCGATCCCATCGCCGCGATCCGCATTTTGGGGGACGCCATCTTCCATGTGCACGCGAAAGACACGCAGATGTACGAGCGCAATCTGCCGCTGACCGGCGTTCTGGATACCAAGCCCTATACCGATGAACGGAACCGTGGCTGGATTTTTCGCACCTGCGGTTATGGGCACGGCGAGAGCTGGTGGAGAGAATTCGTATCCACTCTGCGTATGTTCGGATACGACGATGTTTTGTCGATCGAACATGAGGACAGCTTGCTTTCGCCCGAAGAAGGACTTACCAGGGCTGCTGCCTTTCTCAATCAAATTGTCCCTAAAGAAAAACCAGCCGCGGCGTGGTGGGTGTAACGGTTAAGGGGGCGCCGTGAAGCCGCCGGAAGTGCGGCTTCGAAGCCTTGACTAAAAGGCAGAGCGGATTTCTCGATATACTCCGATGAAGCGCCGAGAATTCGCGATCGCCGCTTCTGTTCGCCCGGCATCTTCGGTTCGCTCCGCCCTCGGAGGCCGAATAAATATATTGACACCTGCCTCGGGGTCGGCCTATCTTGCTTCATATTTGAATTATATCGTGGGCATATGAATCGACTCCTTTATCACATCACTTTGGGCCCCGGCGTTCTCCTGTTTTTCGCATTTTCCTTTCTAGCAGCACTGTCTGGCCACTTGGCATGAGTGTTTTGTCGGCCACGATTTCGGAGTAGCTGTTGCAAATTTAGGAGAAGAGCAGATGACAAAATCGAAAGTATTTGCGTTTATGGCCGGTCTGATGCTGGCCGCGCTTCCCGCGCTCGCGCATCACGGTTTCACTATGTTCGATATGGAGAAGAACGTTACCTTGACCGGCACGGTGGAAGCCTTCGACTGGTACAACCCTCATACTCACATGACGGTGAAGGTGGAGGATGCCGCTGACAAGTCAATGATCGGAACCTGGGACGTCGAAGGCGCCGCCCCTTCCATCATGGCTCGCCAGGGATGGAATAAAGCCACCTACAAGATAGGCGACCAGATCACCATCGTCTGCCATCCCCTGAAGAACGGCGCGAAGGGCGCCTCGCTTTTCTACGCCATTCGTCCAGATGGCTCCCGTCTCTACCAGGACATTGCCCGGCCCAAGGACGATCCGAACAAGAACTGATCAGTCTGGTGTCTCAAGCCTGACCTTCCAGCCGGTTCCGCGAGCTTTCTTCCGTATGGCTCGCGGAGTCAGCGCCTTTGCCGGCGCTTAGCGAGCGCATCCATTTCCGCCTCCCCCTCTGTTACTCGCAGCAATTAAAATATTATTGACAATCTTCTCAAAACGGTAATATACGCTTGTTTCATATTTGAAGTATATTGGCAGGCCAAACCTCTCTGGCGTGGGGTTCGTTCGGTTCTGCTAATCGGTGGTGTGGGCCACAACGGTCCGAGATCTCAGGGATCTCCGGAGGGGGCATATGAAGACTTCGTCGTCAAAGTTTGCCGGTCTGCTTCTGCTATTACTCGCTGTTCTGATGTCGCCCGCCTTAGTGGCCCAAAACACGGCGGATATCCTGGGCACCGTAACTGATGCCAGCGGCGCCGCCGTTGCGAACGCGAAGGTGACCGCAAAAAATGCGGACACCAACGCCAGTCGTTCGGTTCAGACGTCACCTTCGGGCGACTATTCGTTCACCTTGTTGCCGGTGGGGGCGTATTCGCTGACCGTGGAAGCAACTGGATTCAAGACCTACTCCGCGGGGGTATTACCATCGCGGTGGGTGATCGTGCCCGCATGGATGCCAAGATGGAATTGGGCACGGTTACTCAGACGGTCGAAGTTACCGACTCTGCCGCTCCCGTTCTGCAAACCGATAGTTCGAGTGTGGGGGGCTTGTTGACGAATACTTCCGTTCAGGATCTGCCTGACAACGGACGCAACGTAATCCGCCTCGTTCAACTAGCTCCTGGAGCCAGCGAGGGCCCACAAAGTGCCCTATCCGGTGGAACGCGTCCTGATGATCGCCGACAGACGTCAGCGGTTGTCGCCAATGGGCAAAACGATTCCTCGAACGATTACCTCCTTGATGGTCTCGACAACAACGAGCGAGCGATCGCGACGATCATCGTTAAGCCCTCAATTGATGCACTCCAGGAAGTCAAGGTCGAAACGAATTTGTATGAAGCTGACACGGGGCGTGTCGGCGGTGCCGTGATCAGCATGATTACCAAGTCGGGTACGAATGGATTCCACGGGACAGCGTTCGAATTTCTACGCAATGATAAGTTCGACGCGAAGGACTATTTCAACGTTCCGCAAGCGGGAAATCCGCTAGCGGGCGTTAAGCCCGAATACCGGCAAAACCAGTTTGGAGGCAGCGTCGGCGGCCCGATTCGCAAGGACAAAACCTTCTTCTTTGCCGACTACGAAGGTCTGCGCATCATTCAGGGACTTACGCAGACAGCCCAGGTACCGAACCCTTGTGAGCTGGGACGTATCTCTTGTAACGGCGTTCAGCAGGTTGGGAATTTTTCAAACAGCAGTACAAAGATATACGATCCAATCACTCATGCCGCATACCCGAACAACATTATTCCGGTCACATCGCTCAATCAAATTGGTGTGAACTACGCAGCGTTGTTTCCAACGGTATCGGCATGCACTACGGATCCATGCCCCTTTGTCTCGAGTCCCAACAAGACTCAATACTTCCACACCGGTGACGCGCGGATCGACCAACATTTTGGTGACAATGACACCATCTTTGCTCGCTACACCATTAACAACGGCGACTCGTACTTCCCGGGCGCATTGCCCATCGTTCAGGTAGCAGGCGTAACCGTGTATCCGAACGGAGTGAATTTCAACAGTACGTTTCCCGGCTTCAACTATGGTAGGCAGCAGAACTTGACACTTGGATGGGCGCACGTTTTTCGTAGCGACTTACTTTTGGATATGCACGCTTCGATTTCGCGATACGTCAGCTTGTCCACGGCAGATAATACCGCCAACGTGAATACTGCTTTTGGGGGGCCGGGCAACACCAACATCCCGAGCATCGCTGGCACCAACGGGCTGGCGCTGATCGCTTTTCAGACCAATGGATACAACGGATTGGGCGATCAGTTCGCACTACCGACTGACTACAGGGACATGAATTTTCAATATTCCGCGGGCTTGGTATGGACTAAAGGCGCTCACACACTGAAGTTCGGTGGCGGCCTGATGCGCCGGAACTGGAACATCTACCAGCAGTTGTTTAAGGGCCGTATGCAGTTCAACAGCTCTCAGACGAATTCGACGGGGACGACCACTGGCACTGGAGGGAACTCCTTCGCATCGCTACTGGCCGGTCAAGCTATATCGGAGAACTCCACGATTTCCCTGACGTCTCCGCAATATCGCGACTGGGAAATTGGTGAGTATGTGCAGGATGACTGGCGCACGACACATTGGCTCACGCTCAATCTTGGCCTCCGCTACGATATCTTCACCCCCTTCACAGAGAAGCATGATTTGATCTCTGACTTTGATCCTACCAATCCAGGCGTCCTGTCGAGCGGACAGGTACAAGTGGCGGGCCAGAATAACGTGCCCGACAATCTTGGCGTTCCCACGCAGCGAAACATGTTTCAGCCGCGGATTGGGTTTGCGGCAACTCTCGGCCACCAGGTTGTTCTTCGTGGCGGATTTGGTACCAGTTACTTCGTATCGAATAGCGCTTCTCCGGCCGGCCTGAAAAACGCCCCATTCAATTTTGCGTATTCCAGCCCTGGGGCAAGCATCTCTCTGAACGTTCCGTTCGGATTCCCATCAGCGAACCCAGTCACGAAGTGTTTGGTTGCCGCGTGCGGCGCCAGCAACAACAGAACTGTGGGGGATGCGCAGGCCTTAAATTTCCGCAATGCGATGCTTTATATGTACAACATCACGCTGGAAAAGGCTTTTGGTGCGAACGACATCTCATTGGGTTGGGTCGGCGAGCCAGGCCGCCATCTCGGGCGAGTCATTCCGAATGTTGACATACCTGCTCCCCCGAGCCAGCAGACGGCTGCGTGTCTTGCAACTCTCGCGCCAGGAGCAAAGATCGCGTTGCCTAATCCTGCTTGTCAGCCATTTGGAGACCAAATTCCTTTCGTGAACTCGATTCAGCTACTCGAAACCAATGGTTATAGCAGCTTCAACGCCATGAACGTCATTTATCAACGGCGTTATTCGGCTGGTCTTACTGTTCAGGCGAGCTACACGTGGGAGCATGCACTATCAAACGTCGGTGGAACCGGTGGGGCTTGCACTGCGTGCGGATTTCTCCCCAACAATCTGCGCTACGACTATGGCAACAGCGACTACAACATCACCAACCGTGTGGCCCTTCTTGTGAACTATGAACTGCCATTCGGAAAGTCAATGAACGGATTTGCCGGCGAAGTTGTGAAGGGCTGGCAGATTAACGGCATCTACTCCTATGCCACCGGTATTCCGTTCACAGTGACAGAAGGCACGAATGCAATGGGAATAAGCGGTGTCACAGACCGCCCCAACTTGGTGGCTGCTCAATACGTTAGCCATGCGCCAATCGTCGTCTCGGGTGTACCGGTGGTGCCTTGGTTCGCTCCTTCCGATTTCGCACTTCAAACATTTGGTACACCAGGCAACGAAGAACGGAATCAACTGACTGGACCTTCCTCACACCGAATCGATTTCTCGATTTTCAAGGATTTTCCAATTAAGGAATCGCTGCGGCTACAGTTCCGGACGGAAGTGTTCAACATTACCAACAGCCCAAACTTCGCTACTCCAGGCGTGAACAACAGCGCAAATGCGGTGAGCTCGTTTGCCGGAACCACGGCGGGCAGTCTGGCGACGGGCGCCAGCAATTTTGGCAATGTCACGCAAACCAGCCCGTTGTACACTCCAAGGCAGATTCAATTTGCCTTGAAACTGATGTTTTAAGGCTCGGGATGCGATCGAGCTGGATTCGGTCGGCTCGGCCGTATCTCTTTTCGCGAAACGAGGTCAGGTCCCTTGTGGAACTTAAGCCATCCATAATCCCTCTCGATACCTTCGCGCTGCGGTTTGCCAAGAGGGGTTTGCGTTTCATCTTCGCACCAAGTTTTTCTCCAGTGGCTTTGCTGGTCTTGGCTATGTGGACGGGCGCGTTCAGTTCCGCCGTTTACGCTCAGTCCAGCCCTGCGATCGTCCACACCTATTCGCAGGATTGCGCGAAATGCCACGATGGACGCTATGACCCTGCCTCCGGGCCCGAACGATCCTCCCTCATGCGAATGAGCCCCGAATCAATCTACCAATCGTTTACAAATGGTTCGATGAAAACCTACGCGGCTTCGCTGAGCGATTTGGAGAAAAGAAGCATCGCCGAATTTCTGGGCGGGCGTCCTCTTCGCCAAGGGAATAGCGGGGAAGCGGAGGCCATGGAACATCGTTGTCCTAGCGAGCCTCTCGGAAATTTTCTTCAAGGCCCCATGTGGAACGGCTGGGGCGTTGACCTAACGAACGGCCGCTTTCAGTCTGCGGCCGCCGCTGGCCTTACCGCCGACCAAGTACCGCGTCTGAAATTGAAGTGGGCCTTCGGCTTTCCCGATTCTACTTCTGCGTACGGCGAGCCCACTGTTGCCGGAGGGCGCCTGTACGTTGGATCGAACAACGGCTTCGTTTATGCGCTGAATGCTAAGACGGGATGCGTCTACTGGTCATTCGAGGCGAAATCTAGCGTGCGCTCGGCCATCACCATTGGCCCGGCGATCAACTCGCCGCCATCGCAATATCCCATCTATTTCGGAGATGTCCGGGCCAACGTCTACGCTGTCGACGCGGCCAGCGGAAAGCTCCTGTGGCAGCAGCAGGCCGATACGGTTACCGGCGCGCGGATTACCGCCGCTCCCACACTCTTTGAAGGCCGCCTGTATGTCCCGGTTTCGTCGTGGGAGGCCATGGGTCGCGGCCAATATTACGCGTGCTGCAAATTCCGGGGCAGCGTAGTGGCCTATGACGCAGCGACAGGGAAGCAGATTTGGAAAAGTTACACCATTTCAGAAGTTCCTAAGCTGCTGGCAAAACCGACACCGGGCGCTCAGGAGTGGGGACCGTCGGGAGGCGCTGTCTGGAATTCTCCCACGATCGATTCCAAGCGCCGCGTGCTCTACGCCGGTACAGGTGACTCCTACACCTCGCCTCCCGTGCGCACCACCGACGGTGTGCTCGCTTTCGGCCTCGACACCGGGAAAATGCTTTGGGCGCGCCAATTGGTCGACAAAGATGTGGGCGACAGCGACTACACTCCGGATTTTGACATTGGCTCCTCCGTCATTCTCCGAAAGCTCCCCGATGGCCGCGAGATATTGATCGTCTCGCAAAAGGCCGGAACCGCTTATGCGCTCGATCCAGATCACCGGGGCAAAACCCTCTGGAAGCAGGACACCGGTCAAGGGTCGAGACGCGGCGGCACCATGTGGGGTTCTGCCGCCGACGAAAAAAACGTGTATGTACCGAACGTGGACACGCAAGCTGGTCCCGCGGAAGCCGGAGGCCTCTCCGCCATTCGGCTGATAGACGGCGCGAAAATTTGGCACGTCATGCCGCCGGTGCCCTCCTGCAAGGAAAAGATCGAGAAGTGCGTGCCGGGGCAGTCGGCCGCCGCGACTGTAATTCCTGGCGTCGTTTTTTCTGGCACCACAAACGGTGTGCTGCGAGCCTACTCCACGTCAGACGGAAAAGTTCTATGGGAGTTCAACGCCATGGCGAAATCGTTCGCTACGGTGAATGGCGTCGAAGCCCGCGGCGGCTCCTTTAATGGCCCCGGTCCAATCGTCGTCGCGGGCATGCTGTTTGTGGGCTCCGGCTACGGATATGGTGGAGATGCTCCCGGAAACGTTCTGCTTGCCTTCGGCCCTGATTAGGTTTCGCTTCTCAATCGGTTCGGGGAATGTTGCCCGCGCCTATTGGCGCGGGGAATTTGAACAGAAGGTGCATTGCTATGATTCGAGCGTTACCGATTGCCGCGGCTCTCGTGATTAGCTCTACCATGCAGCTGGCGTCGCAAGCTTCGACGCCCGCCGCGCCCGCACGACAGGGCGAAAACCAGCCCCCCGCTACGCCCATCCCTTCCTTCAACGCTTATCCCACGCGTCCGCCCGCCGACCCTGCGGCGCTCGAGCGGGGCAAGACTCTGTTCAGCGTGAACTGTAGCTTTTGCCATGGGTCCACCGCGAAAGGCGGCGAGGGCGGACCCAACTTGGTTCGTTCGGAGATTGTGCTCAACGACAAAAAAGGGGAGCTCATCGCCACCGTCGTCCAGAATGGCCGGCCCGATCGCGGCATGCCAAAATTCGATTTAACAAACGCACAAGTGTCGGATATCGCCACTTTCATTCACAGCTTTCCAGTCGGCGGACGCGCCAATCGTGGGCTGCTCACGGACCCGGTGGTCGGCAACGCGAAAGCGGGCGAAGCATTTTTCAACGGAGCAGGGAAGTGCGATACGTGCCACTCGGTCACAGGCGATTTAGCAGGAGTGGGTGCGAAGTTCGACCCACGAAACCTGCAAGCCGCCTTTTTGACTGGAGGCACCTGGCGTGGTGGCCGCACCGGGAATAGTCCCGCGGTAAACACAGCACCGACGGTCACGGTGACATTGGCGGACGGGCAGAAAATTGAAGGCCGACTGAACTCTATTGATGACTTTTCGGTTTCCCTCACCGATTCGTCAGGATACCTACGGACATTCGAGCGAGGAACCGCAGGTCCGAAGGTTGAGATCCATAATCCAGTCCAAGTTCATATGGATATGTGGAAGACTCTCACCGACGCGCAGATTCACGATCTGACAGCATACCTGGTAACCCTGAAATGAATAAAATTCTACTCGCTTTCGCGCTCTGTTTCTTAGCGATACCGCAACCGGCAAGAACGCAGGGGCTTGATCCAGCATCGATTCTCAAGCCGACTGGCGATTCTTGGCCAACCTATTCCGGTGATTACTCCGGGCGGCACTACAGCTCGCTCGCGCAGATCAACCAAGGCACGATCAAGAATCTTTCGCTGGCGTGGGTGAGCCGCATTACGGCCGGCACCGCAGCTCCCGTAGGCCCGGATTTCGGCCTGGGAGCTACTCCGGCTCCGACAATCTTTGGTGGCGAGGCAACAGAAGATATAAAGGTGTCGGGTCCTAATGGTGTTTCGAGAATCTCCGGAGCGATTCTGCAGGTAAACGGGGTCCTCTATATCGTCACGCCTGACAACGCCTGGGCCATGGACGCGCGAAACGGCCGCTTGCTGTGGCATTTCGTGTGGAAAACCAAAGGTGGTACCCACATTGGAAATCGTGGCGCGGCTCTTTATCGCGATTGGCTTTTCTTCGAGACACCCGACGATTACCTGATCTCCCTCGACGCCAAAACCGGCAAGGAACGCTGGCACAAAGTTATCTCCGATTTCAACCAGCAGTATTTTTCCACCATGGCTCCGATCGTTATCGGCGACCACCTGCTGATCGGAACGGGAAATGACATGGATGCACCCGGGTTTCTGAAGTCCGTTGATCCGGAAACCGGGAACGATCAGTGGACGTTCTGGACGACTCCTCATGAAAAAACGGATCCCGGCGCGGACACTTGGCCCAACCTCGATGCGGCTCGCCACGGCGGAGGCAATGTTTGGATACCCGGAAGCTACGATCCCGAACTCCACCTCTACTATTTCGGCACCGGCAATCCCAATCCTATCTTTTCTTCCGGCTCGCGCTCTGGGACAAATCTTTTTACTTGCTCCATAATCGCCGTCAATGTGGATACCGGTAAGATGGCTTGGTATTTTCAGCCAACACCGCATGAAACACACGATTGGGACGCGGCACAAACCCCTGTGCTGGTCGACGCCGAATTCAAAGGCAAGCAGCGCAAACTCCTGCTCACCGCGAACCGCAGCGGTTACTTCTTCGTGCTTGATCGCGTCACCGGCGAGCCTCTGCTGAACGCTCCGTTCTCGCACTCGACCAATTGGGCAACCGGGGTCAACGACAAAGGCCAGTTGATCCGTAATCCATTAAAAGATGCCCAAATCGGCGGAGCGCTGGTTTCGCCTTCGAACCCCGGAATCACAAACTATCCGCCACCTACCTTCGATCCGGAGACCGGCCTGTTCTACGTGCAGCGCAACGAAAGCTTTTCCGTTTACTACATAACGGATCCTGACCCGAAAGAGGCAGAAGGTTTCGGAGGCGCCATGGAACAGATGCTAGGCTCCATGGGGCGTTATCTCACGGCCATTGATTACAAAACGGGCAAGGTTGTGTGGGAGCATGCTTACCCTGAAAGCAATTCATCCGGAGGCGGGGTCGCTGGTGTGCTTTCCACGGCAGGGAAATTGTTATTCGCTCCGGACGCCGGCGGCAACCTTGTCGCCTACGATCCGGCAAACGGAAAAATCCTGTGGCACACGCATTTGGGGCAGGTGAGCAACGCCGCGGAAACTTATCAGCTAGACGGCCGCCAGTACATTTTGTCGGCGGCTGGAGATTCCATCTACGCATTCGCACTGAACTGACTTTGCTTGCGGCCTCTGTTTCACGCCGCCAACCTGTTATGACGGAACCGGAGGGATCGTGGAAAAAATCGCTCTCCTTATTTTCCTTGTCTTTTCTGCTGCTGTGTTCGCAAGACAATCCGCTATCTCTAGCTCCGGATCGCTCAGCAATCATTCCTGGGCCTTTCCCATGCCGGATAAAGTTCTTCCGAAAGGTGAGGAGAACGATAAGCCTCTGCGGCACGTCCCCGGCAGTAACGCCACCTACACCGAGGAAAGCATCAACCCTTTCAATCCTCCGGATTGGTTTCCGGACGAACATCCGCCGATGCCCGAAGTTGTGCGCCACGGACGCGGAGGGCCGGTGCAGGCTTGCTCTTACTGCCACGTTGCCAACGGATTTGGCCATCCCCAATCCGCGAATCTTACGGGACTGTCCGTGAAATATCTGCGCAGCCAGCTTTCCGATTTCAACAATGGTAACCGTGTTGCTCCTCCTATGGATTCCATCGCCAAGGGCCTCGCGGATGCCGACGCCGAAGCCGCCTGCCAATGGTTCGCGTCACTGAAGCCTGGGCCTTGGGTGAAGATCGTAGAAGCGGAGACGGCTCCGAAGACGTTCGTTCTCTTCACACGTCTCCGCCTGCCTTTCCCAGACGGTGCAGAGGAACCTTTGGGCGATCGCATCATCGAAGTTCCGCAAGAACCGGTGCTAGCGCGCAATTACGATCCCCACTCGGGATTTACCGCGTACGTTCCGGTCGGCAGTATTGCCAAAGGTGAGAAGCTCGTCAGGGAAGAAAAGGCGGGCGCCGCGCCTTGCACCACTTGCCATGGTGACACGCTGGCCGGTACCGCTATCGCCCCGCGCATCGCAGGCCGCTCGCCGATCTACATTGTGCGCCAGCTCTACAATATTCAGGCGGGCGTTCGCCGTGGAGATGACGTTGAGCTTATGAAACCGATCGTGGCAGGTCTTTCCGAGCAGGACATGATTGCTATCGCCGCCTACGTCTCCTCCCAGAATCCGTAAGCAATCGCTACTCGTAGAAGTTGCGCTCCCAGCGGTGCTTGCGCAAAACTTACAACGTCCGGCCCCTCCGGTGGGCCGTTTCTAACGCATAGGCACTCTTTAAAAACGCCTTAGACTTTACTTTATATATGAAGTATATAGGTGACGTCACGAATTCCTTCGTAAGATCTTGGGCATAATATAGCTGCATTCCATTCGCCGGTCAGCACTCGACAACGTTGGCCAAAAACAAAGGCGGGACTATGATCGCTCACTCTCGGCGGGACTTTTGTAAATTCGCCGCGGCCTTGCCGCTGGCCTTGGCCCTACCGCAGCAACATTTTCAGCCCACCCTCATCGCCGGGCTGCCTTTCGGTCTTGAGACTTTCAGCTTCCACGATCTTCCTCCCGCGGGGGATCCGCAACTTATCCCCATCATCATTCGCAACATGAGAAGCCTTGGGATCAATGAATGCGAAATCATGTCCGGCCACATTGAACCTTGGGGAAGCTACGCCACCGGTTGGTGGGTGCAGACGCGCAAGGCTCCCGGCTACGCGAAAATGCGCGAGGAAGCTCGACAGTGGCGGCTCACCGTTCCCATGGAATATTACCGGAAGATCCGCAGGCAATTCGAAGACGCTGGCCTGCGCATCTACTATTACAATGTAAATTTCAACGAGACATTTACGGACGATGAGCGCGACCGCACCTTCCAGGCGGCTAAAGAGTTGGGGGCGGAGGGGTTCAGCTCATCGACCGTTCTCAGCGAGGCGCAGCGCCTGGTCCCGTTCGTTGAGAAACATCGCATGTTCGTGGCTATGCACAACCACAACAATCTCGTTGACCCCGATCAATTCGCCACCCCACAAAGTTTTGAGAAGGCCTTGGCCATGTCGAAGGATTTCTTCGTCACTCTAGATATCGGCCACTTTACCGCGGGAAACAACGATGTTGTCGATTTCATCCGCAAACACCACGATCGCATCACCAACATTCACATCCGCGATCGTAAGCGCGACAACGGCCCGAACCGCCCCTTCGGTCAGGGCGATACGCCGATCAAGGAAGCGCTTCACCTGATTCGAGACAATCGCTACCCCATCCGCTGCTACATCGAATACGAGTACGGATCTTTCCGGTTCTCGGTCGATGAAGTCCGGAATTGCCTGGAATATTGCAGAGAGGCGCTCGCATGAGCTACCCGATACCCATGCGCGCGTTCACAGTCACGGCGCTTCTATGCCTTGTCTTTCTGCCGCCAGTCTCCGCCCAGGACGCGAAGCCCAAAGTGGATGCAGGCGGTCCCGTCGCGCCCACCGCCGCTCTGGAGCGCGGCCGCACAGTTTACGTATTGAGTTCCTGCCACTTTTGCCATGGCATCGACCTGACCGGTGCCAGCATGGGCGCTGCCGACTTGATGTATTCGCCGCTCGTGGGTGCCGATAGAAACGGCAATCTGATCGGAAGTATTGTCTTGGCGGGCCTGCCAAACCTCCAAACCGCCATGCCAAGATTCGTGAACCTCACTAAAGATCAGATTTCCGATCTCGCCGGGTACGTCCACTATCTTCGTCGGCAGGGGCGTTACAAGGAACTGATGGCCGCAAACCTGCCAGTCGGCGATGCCAAGGGGGGAGAAACCTACTTCAACGGCTCAGGCGGATGCAGCAAGTGTCACTCGATCACTGACCTTGCCACATCCGTGCGCAAGTACGACGCCAACACCCTTCGCGCCCGCTTCCTTCGCCCGGGTCCGGCTGTGCCTGTCGAAGGCGTTACGCCGAGCGTCGGCGAACAGGCACATCTTCGCTTGCTCGAGAACGATTCGCCGGCCGACGTAGCAAACACGCTGGTCTATCTCGAACAGCTTCGCTAGTTTTTTGCCTTGGCAGGCCGCGACGACAACAGCACGGCGCGCGACTCCTACTTCTGCTCTGGAATGGTGATCGACTCGCGTTCTTTCGGATCGCTCGCGTCGCACCAATCTTCGAACGCGTAACTTCCAGCCGGGAGCCGATCGAATGTGTAGTCGTAAGAATGCGGATGAACGTAGATCTTCGGATCGCTGTAGGTGTAGTGGATTGTCAGAAGTTGGCCATCCGGTGAAACTTCAAACCGCTCGGTAAGATGCGTCTCCGGAGTCCGGTATCCGCCTGCAGGAACCACGCCCGGCGCCAACCCCACCGTTTCGACCACTAACACCTTGCCTTCATAGTGACCCACTCCGTGTCCCGAGTTCGTTGGCGTCCACTTCGTTAGATCGGGTTGGTGGCGTCCATCCATGTAAATGTGCCGTACTCCGTTTCGCTCCGGGGCGATGATCACTTCATCCTTTTGCGCCACAATGTGAATCGCATTGGAGTCCGGGTTCACGCCCAGTCCGCCGCCGGCGAACGGTCCACCCGCTCCGCAGGGTTGGGCCACCACGATGTAGGGCTCACCCGGTTTGTGCACGCGATCCTCGGTGTACGCGGGTCCGGTGGGCGGGCGCTTGCTGTTTGCCACCATGCTTGCGCCTGCCGGCGTAAGCTCAGCCTGCTGAAACTTGTCGGATAGTCCTCCGAAGCTTCCGGATCCGCCCGAATCGGTGCGCACCCAGTCGCCCTCGATTCCCTTGTTGGCTTTGGCCATCTCAGTCTCTTGCCCGAAAACGCTCGTTTGCGCACCCAGCGCAAGCCCAATCGCAATCACAGCGAAGCTCGCCATCCGTCCGGTGCGGATATTTCTTGCGCGATGCGTATCGGGATTCAAAAATTGTCTTCGCAAGGTCATGCTCCTCGGATCGTTAGTTCATTCCAATCGGATTATCCAGAAACTTGTCGCGCACTTCGTCGTATGGGTCGCACTTCTGTGCCGGCGCCGGTTCATACTGCTTCGGCATACGGTAGTAGCGGAACTCGTAGGTGTGGGCCGTGCGAAAAACCGTGCTGTCCTCCCAGGTGAAAACAACCGAAAGCACGGTTCCGTTCTCGACCAGCCGGTATCGCTCCACGAGGTGCGAATCAGCTGTCCTGAAACCTCCGCCCGGAATCTGCACCAGTCCCTTCTTGGCGTCGAAACCCACGGTGTCCACGACCAGCGTGCCGCCGTCCCAGTGCGCGATCGAATCGCCATTGCTTGTCGTATCGAATTCCTCGGCGGCTACATGCTTCGGGCGGTCAAGATAAATGTGCCTCGGCGAGGCATTTGTTTCAGCGGCGATGACGACTTCTCTGGTGCCTTGCCGGATGTCGAGAGGTCTTCCCGCGTCCATGATGAATGGCGTACCCAGAAGATTGCAGTAGCGAATCGCATGCGCGTCCGCGGTGGCCTTTTCCTCCAACATTGTTTTCGTCACACTGGGAGCGAGATCGGCCGGCGGAATCTTGCGGCTGTCGAAGGAAAGTTCCCAGTATCCGGAAATGTCATGCAGGTCCGCTGCCGTGGACGAAGATTGCGGTGCCGGTCGCGCCGCAGGTCGCGATCCGCCCGCCACTGCTCCGCTGGCGGCAAATAGCAAAGCAACGGCGGCACAGCGCTTCAATTTGGACACGTTCTCCTTGGACATGTTCTCCTCGTCAGCCCGTCTCATTCGTCAGCACAGGTCGTTCGTCAGACCTGTTCATCGCGAACACGCTGATTCTCAAGCGGACAGCGCGTGCCTCATGTACTCGATGTCTTTCTGCGTTTCTTCCACGGGTGTCCCGGTCCCTTTGAATTCCCGCTCCACGATGCAATAGATCGGATAATGATTGTCGCGGATCAGTTGGAGGCACTGCACGATGGGAGTGTCGCCTGTGCCCCAGGCCACATTGGGTCCGTTGTCTCGCTTGCGGTCCTTCACATGGATGTGTGTGATCCGAGCGTGGTGCTCCTTGATGTAGGCGACCGCGTCGTTGTTTCCCGCGGTGAAGTGCCCGATGTCGAGATTTACTACGAACTCGGGCGACATATCGAGCAGTTTCTGCAGACTTTCGGGCGTGGCCACTTCGTTCGGGTCGCCCACCATCGCGTGTGTGTGCCAGGAAGGTTTGATCTTGTATTTCTCCGCGAACGGCTTAATCCGTGGACCCATGGCTACCCGCGTCTGATTTGTGGTGAATATCCCTACACCCAGCGCTTTCATCTGTTTGAATACGGCATCGATTTCCGGATCGGTTGCGTCGTCGCTGAAAGTCATTACGTAAGAGAAAAGATTCAATCCGGCATCGGCGAATTTCTTTCGGACTTCTTCGAATCGATCGAGGTGCAGCCCCAGCCTCCAGTCGCGCAGTTTCTGCCGGTCGGCCGTGTATTCAGGCGTGACCTCATCTGGCACCTGCCCGCCGCGATGATTCAGCCCCGGGAAATCCGGCTCCAGAAGCGTGTTCACCAACTCCACGTTCCCGGCCTGAAGTTGCAGACACTCCTGAATCACCGTGTCGATCACGTCCGTCCCGGGCGTCTGCGGGATCGGATTCAACGAGCCAGTGATGACGCCCAGTTTCACGCCTCGAAACGTGGAATCGATGTGCGCTGCGCCCCCTAACGTCGAGAAGGGAAGCGTTGAAACGGTCAGGCCCGCCAGGATTGCCTTCCCAAAGTCTCTTCTGGATTGCATCTGAGTCTCCCTTTACGTCCCCTGTTTGGTACGATGTTACGGCCACTCCCGTTATTGCCGAATCGGTGCGCGGGCCGCGGCTAGGTCTCCGGATTCCCTACAGGGCCCTTAACAGCAAATGTTAATTAAACGGTTGCATATTGCACCAAAGTGAGTACATATACTTCAAATATGACGGAAGGCTATTCCGGTTCGAGGGTTCCTGTCAACTGTTGTTTGCCTGCATCGGCTCTTGCAAACTCAACCAGCCGGCCTGGAAACACGTGGAGGATGGCATGAAAACTTCTCGGCGAGACTTGTTAAAAGCGAGTGTTCCGGCCATTGGCTTATTCAAGCTCAATGCCGCCACGAAATCTTCGCTCATCGCTGGCGTTCAGTTGGGTTGCCAGACATACAGCTTCCACGACATAACCAACGGCGGACCCGAAGCGATCGATAAGATCGTCCAGCACATGAATCAAGTCGGTGTCGACATGTGCGAAGTTTTCTCGCCGGATTTGGAGCCGTTCCCCATGCCCTGGTTTTCGGTGGAGCCCTGGGCGCCAAAGGCGGGTAAAGGCAGTGGCCCGGCCGGTGATGTAACCGCCGCAGTCGCTCTGAACCGCGCCAAGGCTGGTAGTCCGGAAGCCAAGGCCCAGCGCGAGGAACTCCGGAAATGGCGCCTTTCGGTTCCGCTCGACTATTTTCAGACTATCTCGAAAAAATTCCGCGATGCCGGTATCATGCTCCACTGCTACAACCTCAGCTTTGATGACAGCTACACCGACGAGGAAATCAATAAAGGTTTCGAGATGGCCAAGGCGCTCGGCACGGATATCATCACCGCTTCTACGACGCTATCTGTCGCCAAACGGCTTGTGCCCTTCGCCGAGAACCACCGTACCTACGTCAGCATCCACGGGCATTCCTCTGTGAAAGATCCGAATCAGTTCTCGAGTCCCGCCACCTTTGCCACCGCTCTTGCCTGGTCAAAGTATTTCAAAATTAATCTCGACATCGGCCATTTCTGGGCTGCCGGTTTCGATCCGGTCGCGTTTATCCGCGAGCAGCACGCCAATATCACCAACCTCCACCTGAAAGACCGGCTTACCAACGATGGTCCGAACGTCGCCTGGGCCGAAGGCCCGGGCCATACCCCAATTCGCGCCGTGCTTCAACTTCTTGAGAAAAATCGCTGGGAAATTCCCGCGTTTATCGAATACGAATACCAAGGTCCCGGAACGCCCACCGAGGAAGTCGCTAAGAGTTACCACATCGCCCAGAAATATTTGCAAGGTTGAAGGCTTGCAAGACCTGCGGAGTGGTGGATTGAGGTTTCACTTGGTCGAAGTGGGTCAGACTGAGGTGCGGATTGACGGTCGACCGCTGACTAGGTCCTCCCGTCGGGTCGAAAGAAAATAGGCAATCGGGGCCAAGAACAAGGCATGAACATTCCACACACCATCGCAATTAGCTCCGTGAGCTCGATTCCTCCTGTGGGAGCGGCGATAGCCTGTGACCCGATCTGCAGGCAGCGCGGTTAGATCCTCATCATCTACTAAGCGCGTAGAGAACCAGCTCCACTCGGTTCGAGAGGCCGAGTTTCTCGAAAATCCGACAGAGATAGTTTCGAACTGTATGCTCCGTGATTGCAAGCCTTTCAGAGATTTCCTCGTTCTTCAAACCCTCCGCAACGAGACGAACGACCTCATCTTCGCGGGGTGTCAGCAATGCCGTTCCGGCAGGCCTGGCGACTTGCAACGGCCTCAGACGCACGACCAGGTCGAGAAGCAGTTTGACCTGATCATTGTTGACCCATATCTGTCCATCGTGCACTACGCGGATGCACTTTGGAAGAGCATCGACCGAGTGCGATCGGGTAAAAACACCCCGAGCGCCTGAACAGAATGCATCGATCACAAGATCGCGCTCCGAGGAATTCAGCAACATTACGGTAGCAATGCTCGAGTTGGAGTCCCGTAATCGATGAAGAACTTTGAACCCTGCGAGCGGGCCGTCCTGGAGGTCGGAACTGAGGACCGCGACGTGGGGCTTTCTGCTCTCCAATTCTCGATGTACCTCAGTGGATCCGCCCGACAGAGCATGGACTTCAAATTTCTGACGGTGCTTTTGGAACGCGCCGTCGATGAGTTGGCTAGCCATACGGCTTGATTCAGCTACAACCACCCGAATTCTTTCACGCGGGTACGGTAACGGCTGTTTGGGTAGGCTATTCGCAACGCATTGGATCGAACTACTCATTAAACCTCCTGCAAGATAATTGCTGGGGTGCCAGTCCTGAGCGGGGTGAACTGGCCGTCATCCCCCGAGTTCGGTTAAGGGTCGCCGAGGAAAGCTGCTGGAGACCGGATTGTCTAATCCGGACCCGCTCAGGTCAAGTTTGGCCAGAGTACTTTCTGAGGGCGTGTGTCGAAAGAAATACTACAGTTAAGCCTGTCGAAGATAAAGCGAATGCCATGCAGGTGCTGGTGACATTCGCCCAATGATAAACGGGCGGAATGCCCATCTGGCGTAAGGGGCATGAGCCTCAGAGCAAGAGGATTCAGAGGTAAGCGGCGATGGTAGAACCTGGGAAAGCCGGCAAGCCTTGCGCCCTTGTTAAGAAGTGACGGGGGGCTTCTTGTGCGATTGTGACCTATTAGTTAGTTTCAATCTGACGACCGGATCCGATAACCGGGGCGACGATAGGCGTGACCGACAATGGAGCTAAGACGCGCTTCCCGATATCGGCTGGCGGCCGCCGCAACGTTCAGGTGGCGAAGTTCAGCTGGTGGTCTAATGTTAGGACAAGGCATTACGCGAGATATCAGTGTAAAAGGGGCTTTCATCCTGACGCCGGATTGTCCGCCACCAGGAATCCCGCTAAACGTCGAGGTTCGTCTTCCACAGTTCCAAAACGGACACCCGCTAAAAATGGTGTGTCAGGGCCGGGTCATCCGTGTGGAGCATCCGCTTAAGGGCGAGAGGCAGGACGGATTTGCGATTGTCGGCGAGGAATTCGCGATCCCAGAAGTAGCGAGCTAGATTTAGTCGCGATCGCGAGCAATAGCACGAATTTAACGGACTTATAGAGGGTTCTGTAAGTCACAGGGCGAAGCTATATATGCACTCGATGCCGGTCAACTGGCAGGCCAATCACAACGAATCCAGTCGGGCGTGGTATGCAGTTTATACGCGCCACCAACACGAAAAGGTGATCGCGCGGATCCTGGCGAGCAAAGGGTTTGAAACCTTGCTGCCGCTCTGCCAAACCGTCCGACGGTGGAAAGACCGAACCAAATCACTTTCTCTGCCTTTGTTCCCGTGCTACGTCTTTCTTCACGGAGGGATCGAACGCCGGCTTGATATCCTAACGACTCCCGGGATACATGCTCTTGTATCGAATGCAGGCACGCCAATCGCGATTCCCACGAGCGAGATCGATGCCATTCGGCGAGCGGTCGAAAGTGGTGCCCCTGTAGAACCTCATCCTTATTTGAAGTGCGGCGAATGGGTCAGAGTAAAAAGCGGTTCTCTCGAGGGAATTGAAGGAATCCTGGTGCGGAAGAAGTCCGGTTATCGGCTAGTCCTTTCGGTGGTGATGTTGGGGAAGGCAGCAGCGGTAGAAGTGGATGGGTTCGAAATCGAGCGGCTCAATCGTAAGTCGGGCGGCTACAGCTCGAGCCGTGCGGCAATTTTTCAACCCGCACAACCAAGACTGCCGGTTGTGTAGTCTAAAGATGCCGGAGCGTCGAATCGCTACTTTTATGTCGAATTCATGGAGTTGTAACATGGGATCGATAAGTTTCTCAGGGAGCTAGGAGTACTATAACTCCTTGGATGGATTCGATGAAAACATTGAATTTGCTCTGTAGGTGAGAAGTCTCCATGATGCCGTTGTTGTCCATCGCCGGGCGTGGATGGGCCACAAGAGGTTGCTCTCAACGTTTGTACCAAGCCCTATCCCAGCGGGGCCTTACCCTCCCACCCAGCCGAGTCACCTGTTTCCGTGACTCACTTTGGCGGAGTCATGCACAGTACTAAAGCCCTTGCTGAATATCAGGTTGGGGCCCCTTAATCTGACCCGGCGTAAGACCCTGGCAGAACATCCCCATTCGTTTTTGTTTTTGAATCCTCAGGCCAACCTATGATTTCTCGCAGACGGCAGCTTCTGAAACAGCTGGCCAAACTATTTGATCTCACGGTACTGATCTGTTCATTCGTGTTTGCGGCGATTGCTGTTTATTCATCGCCCACGAGCCTGACGGTTACGCGGCTTATGGGTTTGCGCATTACGCTGGGAAATTGTCTGCTGTTTGCTCTTCTTCTCGCTGCCTGGCACAACATTTTCGCGCTGTGTGGGCTCTATACTTCGAAACGGCTCACATCTCGGCGCATCGAAGCTTTAGAGCTCGGAAAGGCAACGTCCATTGCCTCCGCCGTACTCTTTCTATCCGCCAAATTGTTTCATATTGGGATTGTGAACCCGAGCTTTGTTGTTGTTTTTTGGGGTTGCTGCACTGGCCTTATGGTTGCGGCGCGCTTCACGGCACGGCCACTACTTGTCATGTTGCGGCGTCGAGGTATAAACAGCCGTTTCCTTCTCATCGTTGGTACGAACGAGCGGGCAGTTGAGTTTGCCAGCAAGATCAACGAACAACCCGAGCTTGGTTACACCATCGTTGGCTTCGTCGACGATGACTGGGAGAGAATTAAGGACTTTGAAGCGACCGGCCATACTCTCTGCTGCAAGTTCCCAGGGCTGGCCGAATTTCTCCGCCACAATGTTGTCGACGAAGCCGCAATTTATTTGCCCCTAGGGTCATACTATGAGCACGCGGCCCAGTTGGTCTCACAGTGCGAACAGCACGGGATTGCTATTCGATACAACTCGCAAATCTTCAATGTTCGCGGCGCTCAGGTGCCGGCGCTAGACTTGGACGATCACTCCCACATTCTGGGTCTATCCGCTTCCATTGATTTCTGGTCTGCGTTGATCAAGAGGGTCTTCGACTGCGTTGTAACAACTATGCTACTACTTGTTGTAGCTCCTTTGTTCGCTCTTGTGGTCATCATGATGAAACTGACCTCCGACGGTCCGGTATTTTTTAGTCAGACTCGTGTGGGCCTGAACAAACGCCGGTTCAACATGTATAAGTTCAGAACGATGGTTGCAGGCGCCGAACAGATGCAGGAGCAGCTATTGTCCATGAATGAGATGACCGGCCCCGCATTCAAAATCAAGAACGATCCTCGCGTCACTCCTCTCGGTAGGTTCTTGAGAAAAACAAGCATCGATGAACTGCCGCAGCTGATAAATGTCCTCAAAGGCGATATGAGTCTGGTTGGGCCGCGGGCCATGTCGCTCCGCGACTATCGACTTTTTGACCAAGATTGGCAACGGCGTCGCTTCAGCGTCAAGCCGGGGATCACCTGTCTGTGGCAGGTTAAGGGCCGCAACTCGATTACGTTTGAGGAATGGATGGAACTTGATATGCAATACATCGACAAATGGTCTCTGTGGCTTGATGTCAAGATTCTTGCACGAACCCTGCCTGCGGTGTTGCGGGGAACGGGCGCTGCCTGACAGCACGACACCGAGATATTATGAACATTCTCCACATAATTCGCTCCGTGGATCCAGTAGGCGGCGGTCCGATCGAGGGCATCAAGCAACTGGGGACCTGTCTGACCTCCGACGGGCACAACGTGGAAGTTGCCTCACTCGATCCACCGGACTCCCCGTATTTGTCGTCGTTCGCATTGCCGGTGCATCCGCTCGGTCCCCCGAAGCTTAAGTATGGCTTCAGTCCGGCGCTCGTACCGTGGCTCCGCGCCAACGCACGTCGCTACGATGCCGTGGTTGTGAACGGAATCTGGCAATATCACAGTTTTGCCTCCTGGCAAACGCTGCGCAACTCGAGCACGCCCTACGTTGTCTTCCTTCACGGCATGCTCGATCCTTGGTTTAAAAAGCGATATCCGCTA
Organism: uncultured Acidobacteriota bacterium; assembly: GCA_963718485.1. Classification (GTDB taxonomy): domain Bacteria; phylum Acidobacteriota; class Terriglobia; order Acidiferrales; family UBA7541; genus Palsa-295. The sequence goes on along the minus strand of CAVQZU010000024.1, from coordinate 9,898 downwards.
AAGCATCTTAAGAAGTGGATATATTGGCTCGGGGCGGAATATCGCGTCCTGCGCGACGCACAAGCTGTGCTGTTTACGTGCGAAGAGGAACGGATTTTAGCCCGAGAATCCTTCTGGCTCTATCGCTGTAACGAAGTCATCACCAGTTATGGCACCGCTAAGCCCATAGGCGATCCGGACTCCGAGCTGCGAGAATTCTTCGGCCGCTATCCCGACCTGCGCGGCAAAAAACTGGCGCTATTCCTGGGCCGGATCCACCAGAAGAAAGGTTGCGATCTCTTGATCGAGTCGTTCGCCAAGGTCATGGGGCCGCATCCCGAGTGGCATCTAGTGATTGCCGGCCCGGACGAACTGGGGTGGCAGGGGAGCTTGAACCTTCAGGCTTCACGGTTGGGTCTGGCCTCGCGCGTAACCTGGACGGGAATGGTCACCGACACGATGAAGTGGGGCACGCTGCGGGCAGCGGAAATTTTCGTTCTGCCGTCGCACCAAGAAAACTTCGGTATCGCGGTAGCCGAGGCGCTGGCGGCAGGCGTGCCTGCGCTTATCTCCAACAAGGTGAACATCTGGCGCGAGGTCGAACAAGACGGAGCCGGACTTGTCGCCGAGGACAATTTGGAAGGGACCTGCATGTTGTTGCATTCCTACCTCGGGTTACCTACGGAGCGGAAAATAGCGATGCGCCGGGCTGCCACTGCTTGCTTCGAGCAGAGATTTGAAATCAAGGAAGCGGCCAGGCACCTGCATGCCATCTTGGCTGGTATAATGCGCGTGAATCAACCCGCCCCGGATATGAGTCAAGCAGTCTCACAGTCACGCGAACCACTTCGCTCCCGGAACTTGAGCAGCGACTTGGGGCCGGAACGCAATCATGTCTAGCTCGATTCGACAAAGCGTACAAGCCTCGCCAGTGGTACCTGCGGTGAGTATCGATCCGTACCTACTACCGGCCTTCCCGCTAGCCAATAGACTGTTGCGAGCCGTTTGGGGATTCGTTTACCTGATTTTCTTCCGCACATCCCCACGCCCGTTTCATGCTTGGCGCGCTTTTTTGCTCCGCTGTTTTGGCGCCAGGCTCGGAAAGAACTGCCACATCTACGGGAGTGCGAGGATTTGGGCGCCGTGGAATTTGACATGTGAAGAGCAGGCGACGATCGGCGACGAGGCGATCGTCTACAACCCGGCACCTGTCAGCTTGGGAAGCCACGCGATTATTTCTCAACAAGCCTATCTGTGCGGCGCTACGCACGACTATGAGGATCCGAGATTTCAACTGGTAGCGTCTCCTATTTCAATCGGGTCATACGCCTGGGTCTGTGCTCGCGCAACAGTGCAACCAGGAGTGTCGGTTGGGGAAGGTGCTGTTTTAGCACTCGGGGGGGTGGCCGCTCACGATCTCGAGCCGTGGACCGTCTACGGGGGAATTCCAGCGCGCAAGATCAAGGTGAGAAGGAACGTCACGGGCATGAAGCTCGAACCGACTACTGAGCGTATCTTTCCTGGTCAGGAACCAGAATGATTTCTGTCCTTATCCTGACAAAAAACGAAGAGCAGGATCTGCACGCCTGCTTGGAGTCGGTACGCTGGTCCGATGATATCCACGTGTTCGATTCCTACAGTACCGATCGAACACTGGAGATTGCGCGCGCGGTGGGTGCTCACATTACGCAGCGCGAATTTGACAATTGGTCCTCGCACCACAACTGGGGGCTGGCCAATATCCCATTTAGGCACCCCTGGATTTTCTACCTCGACGCGGACGAGCGGGTTTCGCCCGAGCTCGCCGCAAGCATCCAGCAGGCCGCACGGGATCCGCGGGACAGTGTCGGGTTTCGAATCCGGCGCCGTGACTTTTGGGGAGACCGCTGGCTCAGGCATGTTCAGGCGTCCTCTTACTACCTCCGGTTGTTTCGTCCGGAGAAGATCCGCTATGAGCGTCTAGTCAATCCCGTTTCTATTCCGGACGGTCCGGTGGGAGAGGTTGCCGGCTACTTGGACCACTATCCCTTCAGCAAGGGCATGATCCACTGGTTGAATCGCCACAACTCGTACAGCTCGTTCGAAGCACAGCAAATCGTGAAAAATCACGCCACGAAACAACCGTTGAACCTGAGCCAAGCTCTCTTCGGCAAGGATGTTAACCAGCGCCGGGTTCATCAGAAGGAACTGTTCTACCGCATGCCGGCGCGGCCGCTGCTAAAATTTCTAATGCTCTACATAGGTAAGCGCGGATTTCTCGATGGTCACGAAGGTTTCGATTATGCCGTCCTGCAGTCTTTTTATGAGTTCATGATCGTGCTGAAAACAAGGGAACTGATCCGGAACTTAGCCGGCTTCGGCAGTGCAGGAATCCTAGCAGAAATTCCATCTCACGCCGGCGTGAGCCGTGGCACCCTGAAAGATTTCCATGCGAATCCTGGTTCCAACGACTAGCTAGGGGTTTGTCGCTGTGCCGCTCGAACATCTTCTTCGCAGTGGCTTAAGCGACCAAGTGAGCAAGGTGTGCGATACCTACTAACTTCGCGACGACAGGCCAACCGTGATCTTCGGCCCAGAAGAACGCGTGTATGGCAAAGGAGTCGGGAAATGCTGATATTTTTCTTCAGTCGTTGTAGGTTTACCAGTCTACTTTTCCTGCTGTGTATCACCTGGACAATCAGCTTGCGTGCGCAGGCCGTTAATTCGGAAGTCCCCGCCGACGGGCAGATGAAGAGCGCGACGGTGGCAGGTACGACGCAAGCAGAGGACTACATCATAGGGCCCGATGACCAGCTCAACCTATATATTCTGGATGTGCCGGAGCTCTCCCGCGTTTATCGTGTGAGTGCCAATGGTACAGTTACGATCCCGGTTCTGGCGAAGCCGGTTAGCGCCGCAGGGTTGACACTTTCACAGTTTTCAGACCAGCTGTCACGGGAGTTGCAGACCGAAGGCTTGGTCAGCGATCCGCACATCACTCTGTCAGTTGACCAATCCAGGCTGCACTCTGTGGCCATCACCGGGGCGATAAAACACCCACAAATCTATCCAGTCCTCAGCCAAACTACGCTCTTGGATGTGTTGTCTCAAGCGGAGGGGCTGGCTGACGACGCTGGAAATATCGCCATCGTGCGTCGCGGTGACATTGGAATCCGGGCTGCGCACCTACGCGACACGTCCCTCAGTCCAGATCAAACCCAGGCCGCTGATACTCTGACCATTGATCTAAGGCGATTACTGCAGAGCGGCGACCCCAGCCTCAACGTGATTATTTATCCCGGTGATCGCATAACTATACCGCGAGCCGGCATGGTCTATGTTGTGGGTGCCGTGAACAAGCCGGGTGGATTCCCCATGCGGGACAGCAGCCGGGGAATGACGGTTCTGCAGGCACTTGCTCTGGCTGAGGACACCAAGGGGACCGCCAAGCGAAGTGACACCGTCATCCTGCGCAGCGATCCTCAAGCCCAAGACGGCCGCCAACGGATCCCGGTGGACCTGAAGGCTATCTTGCAAGGCAAGAGCCCAGATCTCGTTCTACGGGCCGAAGACATTGTTTTCATTCCCGACAGCGCCGGCAAGCGGGCGCTTGGTCGGGGAATCGAATCGGTTATGCAGGCCGCTACCGGTGTCGCGATTTACGGTGCGCGCTTTTAATCGCGGAAAATGCTTTTCCCCAGAAGGTCACTCAGCTCACCTCTAAACCCGTTGTTCGACGGCGCAACAAGTGCGTAAAAGGCGGTACAACAATGAGTGACGACCGATACTCGGAAGACTCAAGGGAGCTGACTGCCTACAAGCACCCGACGGCGATTGTAGAACCACGCGCGCATGTACTCAGAGAGTTCGCGCCGAATATGCATGGGGATACGCCCATGGCGACCTACGGGTACGTGCTGCTAAAGCGCCGCTGGACGATTATTGTCACTACGGTGGTGCTGACCGCCATTGCCGCGGTTGTCTCCTTCCGCACGACTCCCGTTTATCAGGCAACGGCTCGCCTAGAAATCGAGCCTGAAGCTCCACTCCTGCAATCGTCGAGTGACGTGTACGAAAAACTGGATGTGGATGACACGTTCCTGCAAACACAAATACAGGTACTTAAGAGCGACCGCTTGGCGTGGCAGACCATAGAACAACTTAATCTGGCGAGCCATCTCAGTAGCGGGCCGGCCGATCGGAGCGTAACCCAGGGGTCAGACAAACGCAAAATGCAGCTGGTCAGCGCCTTCAACAGACATCTCATAGTCGAGCAGGTGCCCAAAACACGCATGCTCTCGGTCGGCTTTCAGGACTCGGATCCGCAAGTAGCTGCTCAAGTTGCAAACAAACTCGTGACCGCCTATCTCGAATACAACTTTCGGGAGAAGGATGAAGCGATCCGTCAGTCCGGTTGGATGGAACAACAGGTGGAGTCGCTCAAAGCGAATGTCGAACAATCTCAACAGGCGCTGGTCACTTATGAACAGCAGAATCAGATTGTGAACTCGGGAGATAAGCAGAATGTGCTCGAGCAAGTGCTGGCAGACCAAAGCCGTGATTTGAGCAGCGCCACGAGCGAACGCATTCAGAAGGAGTCGCTCTATCGTCAAGTAATGGCCAATCGGGCGCAGTTGGCTTCTCTCGTGCATGACGATCTACTTGAGAGGCTGGAGGAAAAGGCAGCGGACTTGAAACAGCAGTATACGCAAACACTTGGCCAGTACGGTCCTAACTTTCCCAACGTCAAGCGATTGCAGCAACAAATAAGCGAAAACCAGGATCAAATTCAGCACGAGCAGGACCGCATCATCAATCGGATGGGCAGCGACTACAATGCGGCCTCCAGCCGCGAAAAGATGGCCGCCGCAGGGGTTGCCCAGCAAAAAACCGACGTTGGTAGGATGAATCAATTACTGGTGCGGGACAATACTCTGCGGCACGAATTCGAGACCAATCAACAGCTCTACGAGAGCGTGCTGCAACGTCTGAAGGATGCGACCGTTTCCGCCGCCCTGCGATCGACCAATATTCACCTGGTGGATAACGCCCTACCGCCGGAAGCTTCGGTGCGGCCCAAGAAACTTTTGAACATCATAGCCGCGCTTTGGGCAGGTCTGATAATTGGAGTGATCGGAGCTTTCGCTCTAGAGGCGCTGAACTCCTCTATCAAAACCGCCGATGAAGCGGAAGCTCTGATGCTAGCCCCAGCCCTAGGGGTTATTCCTTTCGAGCGTAGGTCATGGCTCAGCGCGAGGGCCGGCCGACTTGCATTGAGTCTAACCACCGACCCGAATTCATCACTCTCGGAAGCGTTTCGTGCGTTGGGAACTGCAATTTCTATTCCTTCGAGGCCGGTCAAAACTCTGCTTGTTACCAGCTCTCAGAATGGCGAAGGCAAGACGACTACGGCCCTAAACCTGGCGCAAGCCTTGGCTCAGCGCAAAGGGCCTGTCCTGCTTATGGATTGCGATCTTCGGAAAGGCGGAGTGGCCAAAGCGATAGGTCAAAAGGCATGCAAGGGACTCACTGCTGTTCTCTCCGGTGAAGTTGACATGTCCCACGCATTGCTTGCCGTACAACCGAATCTGTGGGTGCTTCCGGCAGGTGCCGTTCCGGCGGACCCTGTAGCTGTGCTCGCCTCCCAGGAAATGACCGCCTTGCTGGAACGAGTTGCGGCTCGTTTCGAGCTCGTGATTATCGATTCGCCTCCCGTGCTGGCCGTAACGGATGCGGCGATCCTTTCTGGCCTTGTAGACGGGGTTTTACTGGTGGCTGCGAGCGGTACCACGACGCACGGTGGCCTCATCCGCACTCGGAGGATTTTGGAAGCCGCGGGTGCCAAAATATTAGGTATGGCCGTAAACAAGCTTGATCCGCGCCGCCCAGGTTACGGGTACTCGTATTCGAAATACGCCTACAAATGACGTAGTTCGCGGGCGATTTAGTGGTCTGCACAAGCTCTAGAAAAGTCGAAATGCAAATCGACACCACATCGATCATGGAATCCCAGGCGGAAAGAGAACTTCTCGAGTTGGAGGTTCCGTCGCCTCCGCCCGTTCCAAACTGGTTCGCTCGTACCACTCTCAGGAAATGGGCCCCGATTCTAATGAAATTCGCTTTCGTCCAAGCAGTCGTGCAAGTGCTTGGATTTGCCGCTGGGTTGTTAATCGTGCGCGCCTTGCCCAAGCGCGAGTATGCTTTTTACACCATCGGAAATACGATGCTGAGCACGATCCTTGTCCTCTCTGATAGCGGAATAAGTAGCGCTCTTACAGCTATCGGGGGCCGAGTATGGCAAGACAGTGAACGTTTGGGAAGTTTGCTCAACACTGCTTTTCAGTTACGGCGCCAGCTGGGAGCACTTACCGTGCTGGCGGTAGTCCCCATCCTCATCTGGCTGCTGGCGGGGAACGGCGCGAGCCGGCTAACCATTATTGGACTGGTCGTGGCAGTGCTGGCCGGATCAGGTCTAGAGTTGATCACTCGAATCTACGCCGTGGCTTTGCGACTTCGGTCGGAATTCCGCCAGATCCAGATCCAGGCGATGGTTGCGGCGCTAGTAAAGCTGGCGATTGTTGGAAGCGCTCTGTTCATTTTCATGAATGCTACGATCGCGATTGTGTCGGTCGTCATCGGATACGCAGTTCAGTTCGTTATGATGCGCCGATGGACACGCCGAGAGGTTGATCGAGCTGCGCCGGCGGACCCAGCCATGCGCTCTGAAATTATCTCAGTCCTAAAGAAACAAGCGCCGCATTCTATTTACTACTGTCTGCAGGCTCAGATCACAGTCTGGCTGATCAGCATATTCGGCAACGCGGAGAGCGTCGCCAACGTGGGAGCGTTGGGACGGTTGGTAGTTGTTTTTGCTCTGCTTTCTTCGGTTGCGGGGGAAATAATACTGCCGGCGTTCGCCCGCATCCAAACTGTGCATCAACTCCGTCGTTGCTACTTCCAGATTGTCGCCGGTTACTTCGCCGTGTCCGTCCTACCCGTTGTCGCGGTAGCAGTGTTTCCCAAACAGATTTTGTCGATTTTGGGCCATCAGTACAGCGGGCTTTACACCGAAGGGGTCCTGATGGCGGCTTGCGCAGTCGTTTCGACGACTGCCTGGTTACTCTGGGCTATCAATTCAGCGCGAGCGTGGGTCGTACCTCCCGCATTGCTCATCCCATGCACCATCGTTGTGCAAGTCGCAACGATTTCCTTTCTGGATCTGTCGACTGTGAGGGGTGTTCTTCTTTTCACGATGTATTCCTGGCTTCCTAGCATCGCGCTGTCGGTTTGGCTCGCGGTTAGAAAAATGTGGACGACGCCGGTCCTCGCGCCGGGTTCGTCCGCGGCAACACCGTAGGGTTGCTAAGTTCGTCTAAAGATCCTGCTTCTTACTCTCTACATGCCGAGCATGAAAGTCACCGTCATAATTCCATCTTTTAAGCGCCCGTCCGACTTGCAGCGCTGTTTGGAAGCGGTTGCGCTCCAAAGCAGACCAGCTGATGAGGTTCTAGTAGTCGCCAGGCAAGAGGACACCGAGACTTTGAATGTGGTCTCGATGTCACGAACTAAGATTTCCGTGCTCAGAATCGTTCTGGTCACCGGGCCCGGTCTGATTGCAGCGATGAATTGCGCGCTCGATAACGCGTCGGGAGATCTATTGGTGTTCACTGATGACGACTCCGAGGCCCACTTGGATTGGTTGGCGCGTATCGAAGCTAGCTTTGCCGATGCCGCCATCGGAGCTGTGGGCGGCAGGGACTGGCTTCAGCTGCCAGACAACGCTGCCCTGTCCCAACCTGCGCCAGTTTCGAATGTTGGAATTCTTACTTGGTACGGTGCTATGCGGGGCAATCATCACTGCCCGCTGCGGGGCCACACAAAGAGAGTGATGTTTCTGAAGGGTGTTAACATGGCCTTTCGCCGGCGCGCTCTGGGGGCCTATCGCATCGATACCAACCTCCGTGGGTCCGGCGCTCAGATAGGTACTGAGGTGGACTTGTGTTTGCAGATGTTGCAGAGAGGTTTCCATGTAGTGTTCGATGACCGAACCGTGGTCAAGCACTATGCCTCTCCCAGACCAACTGGGGAGGATCGAAACCTACTCACGGGCCCCCTATTCCCCGATTCCTGCTTTAACAACCACTACTTGATTGCCAAGTATTTTGGGCTCGCCCGGTCTTTGGCTTTTTTCTGCCATGAGCGGCTGCTCGGTTCGCGCTCCACACCTGGCTTGCTCGCTTGTGTAAAGTGGTATTTGAAGGGCGATCGGCATGCATGGCAACGGATGGCGCAACTGGCTCGAATTGGATTGGCGGGTTTCCGCGCGGGAAGATATGTGCGTGCGAACGGCCATCAAAACGACGCGAAATTCGACCTGAGTTCCTTTCAAGACCATTGATCGCGGAGCATCGAGTCCCAGGCTGCAGGCAGCAAGAAAGACCCGACGCGAATGGCACGTGAAGGCAACGAACGTCTGCGGACCAACTAAATGTATGTTGAGGCTTACAGAGACTCGCTTTCCGCCAGCGATTGTCGGTATCGGGACCGTAATGACGGATTCCTATGGGTCCCGAATGTACAGGGCGAAATGATCGTTGCGCTTTGTCTCATGACAAGAATTATGAGGATACCGCCGCAATGATCCTCTTGAGCCATCCGACCGGGAGTGAATTTGTCCGCGAGGCTTCCCGCGCGCTGAAGGACGCCGGATTGCTCTCTGAGTTCTGGACATCCGTTTGTTGGAACGAACAGCATTTGCTAAATCGCATGCTTCCGCGTTCCGTGAGCCGAGAGCTGGGACGTCGCGCTTTTTCACATATTGGCCGAGACCAACTGCGCTGTCACCCCTGGGTCGAGCTTGGTAGGCTGACCGCGCAGAAGCTCAATATCTCAAGCTTGTTACGCCACGAAGCTGGCAGGTTTTCTGTAGACTCGGTCTATCGCAGCCTGGATTTGAGGGTGGCTGAGAGGCTGAACGAGGCGCCGAACATCCGGGGCCTCTACGCGTATGAAGACGGAGCGTTGGCGAGTTTTCGCGCGGCGAGGCGACTGGGCATCGCCACCATTTACGAGCTCCCCATCGGATATTGGAGATGTTATCAGGAGTTGATGCAGGAGGAAGCATCTCTGCAACCGGAATGGGCGGTCACATTGCAGGGAAGGAGCGACAGCGAGGAGAAACGCCAGCGCAAGGATGAAGAACTTGCCCTGGCAACCGATATAGTTGTTCCGAGTGAGTTTGTCAGAGGCACTCTGCGGAAGGCTGGCCACCTAGAAGCACGGGTCACGGTATTACCTTATGGCGCACCGCTGACGGAGCGGAAAGTTCCGAAAAAAAGCGGGAGAGATGGCAAACTCAAGGTCCTATTCGTCGGCGGCCTCAGCCAGCGAAAGGCTTGAGCTATTTGCTGCAGGCAGTCGAGAGACTTGGCTCAAAGGTTGAATTCACACTCCTTGGCCGGAGAGTCGCTGAATGCCGCACTTTGGATCCAGCGTTGCGAGTGTACCGCTGGATTCCTTCTCTTCCGCACGCTGATCTGCTCGAAGAGATGTCCCGCCACGACGTGATGGTTTTGCCGTCACTGTTCGAAGGGTTCGCCCTGGTCATTTTGGAGGCGATGTCTCAGGGCCTCCCGGTGATCGCGACTCCAAATGCCGGAGCTGTCCTATCGTGAGCAACGGCGAAGATGGCTTCATCGTACCCATTCGAGACGTCGAGACCATCGTGGAAAAACTGGAAATATTGATAATCGACCGCGATCGCCTAGCTACCATGAGTGACGCCGCCATACGGAAGGCGAAGCAGCATTCCTGGGAGCAATACCGGCATCGGCTGGTGAACGTCGTGCGTCAAGGTCTCAACTGAAAGATAGGCCGATAAATTACGCGGCGCCACAACTCTCGCAGCCGGAGGCGTTCCCGTTGTGTTGAACCAAAAGTG
>CAVQZU010000023.1:0-19828 GCA_963718485.1 uncultured Acidobacteriota bacterium | reverse complement strand
TCCAGTCAATCCACATTTCGCCTGAGGGAATTCCTATGGCAATCTTGGCGCCATGACTCATGTTGGCGAGCATCTCGCAGAACGCACTGGCGTTCCCCGACATCTCCAGCCCCACATCAAAGCCTTCCTGCATGCCAAGCTTTTTCTGAACCTCGGCCAGACGGGTTTCCGCCGGATTCGCAGCGAAGGTTACGCCCATCTTTTCTGCGAGTTTGAGCCGCTTGGCATTGAGATCGGTGATCACCACATGGCGGGCACCCGCGTGGCGCACGACCGCAGCCGCCATGATCCCGATCGGCCCGGCTCCGGTGATGAGCACGTCCTCACCGAGCACCGGAAAGGAAAGCGCCGTGTGCACCGCGTTGCCAAAAGGATCAAAGATCGCAGCGGTTTCCAGATCCACTTGCGCGTTGTGCCGCCAGATATTGCTCATCGGCAACACGATGTATTCGGCAAAGGCGCCCGCGCGATCGACACCCACTCCCATCGTATGAGCGCAAAGATGACGGCGGCCAGCCAGGCAATTCCGGCAACGGCCGCAGACCACATGTCCTTCACCACTGACGATCTCGCCGGAAAGAAAATCGCTGACATTTGATCCCACGGCCGCGATTTCACCGACAAATTCATGGCCCACGACGAGCGGAACTGGAATCGTTTACCGCGCCCAGGCGTCCCATTCATAAATGTGCAGGTCGGTGCCGCAGATCCCTGTCAGCAGCACACGAATCAATACGTCATTGATTCCCAGCTCGGGCATGGGAACCTCTTCAAGCCACAGACCTCGTTCAAACCGGCTCTTTACGATCGCTTTCACGCTCGCCTCATCCTCCCCGCTTCGCCCGATTTCAACCGGGACTTTTATCATTACACGACATTGGCGTCGATCCCGACAAAGCGCCCTAGCAGCGGATCCTTCCGCACCTGGTAGATCGGAAAGCAGGACCATCGCACCGGTCAGAACCATCGGAACGTTGAGGGCCGCGATCCGCTGCTGCGGTACATCCCCGTTTTTCAACCATGCGGTTGGTTCCGTGGGTGGTGATGAATAGCGTGCGCTCGCCAAGAAGCGCCGCGAACGCTCCGAGGATCGCCTCGCGATGGGCGTCCGCTGATTTCAAGACTGTCCCGATCGAGCAGCGTCCTATGCACGATATCGGACCCGCCAGGCTGCGCCAGAGGTCAGCGTTTTGACCAGCACGATGCGCCGCCAGAGCAGCGAGACCACGGGCGAGAGCACGTGAGGATGTCTCCGGGCCTGCACCCGGAAGGTCAGCATTCAATGACATTCAGAGCCAGCCCACCAAGCGAAGTCTCTTTGTAACGGCTCTGCATGTCGCGCCCGGTTTCATACATGGTCTTAATTACCTGGTCGAGTGAAACCTTGTGCTCGCCGCTCTCCCGCATCGCGATCCGTTGCGCGTTAATGGCTTTCACCGCACCCATGGCGTTGCGTTCGATGCACGGAATCTGTACCAGGCCCCCGATCGGATCACACGTCATGCCGAGGTTGTGCTCCATCCCGATCTCGGCGGCATATTCGATCTGCCGGTTGGTCGCACCCAGCGCCGCCGCGAGCCCGCCTGCAGCCATTGAACAGGCAACGCCGACTTCTCCCTGGCACCCGACCTCGGCCCCGGAGATCGAAGCGTTCTCCTTATAAAGGATGCCGATCGCAGCGGCGGTCAGGAAGTAAGCGAACAGTCCCTCACCGGAGGGTCCTCGCGACGATTGCATGTAGTAATGGGCCACCGCGGGTATGATTCCCGCGGCTCCGTTGGTCGGCGCCGTTACCACCCGGCCCCCTGCGGCGTTCTCTTCATTCACCGCCATGGCGTAGACGTTGACCCAGTCCATGGCGGCGAGGGGATCCGAGCTGCCGCCCGCTCTCAGCTTTTTCGCCAGGTTGGGCGCGCGCCTGCGCACCTTGAGCCCACCCGGCAGGATGCCTTCGGTTGCAAGCCCGCGCTTTACACATGCCTGCATCACATTCCAGATCCGGTCGACATATTCTCGAACGGCGCACTCTTGGTGCCAGGTCTTCTCATTCTCAAGTGCAATCTGCCAGACGGCCATCCCGTGCTCTTCACCGATCCGCAGCAGTTCATCGGCGCTTCCAAACGGAAACGGCACCGGTTTCCCGGCTCCGGCTGAGGGAGACTCACCCTCTCGAACGATGAACCCTCCGCCAACCGAGTAGTAGACCTGACTGGCTACCTCGGCGCCCTTTCCATCGAAGGCGTGAAATCGCATGCCATTTGAATGTCCCGGCAACGTCTGTTCCCGGTGAAAGACAAGATCCCGCGCCTCATCAAGTCCGACCGCCTGAACTCCTTGGAGCGGCAACAAGTGAATGCTGCGAATCGCCTCAAGACGCGGCTCGATCGTTTCAGGATTAATGCGGTCGGGAACTTCGCCGCACAACCCGAGAAGGATGGCGCGATCGGTACCGTGCCCTTTTCCGGTGAGCGCGAGAGACCCAAAGAGCTCAACCTGGACTCTTCCTACGCTGGCCAGCAAGCTCTTTGATTCCAGCATGGAAACGAAATCGCCCGCTGCGCGCATCGGCCCCACGGTGTGCGAACTCGATGGACCAATGCCGATCTTGAAGATCTCAAACAGGCTCGTTTTCATGACGGCATGTCTCCTTGAGTCTTACAGCCTCCATTTCCGTTTCCCCCGCTGAAGCTCTTGCAGGCCTTTGCCCGATCAGGCATCCAAGGACTCCCGGCTGGCACCTAGAATCGAGCCGCTGATCTTTATGGCCACAATTCGGTTGTCACACCAGCTCAAGCGCCCTCTCAAAATCAGACAACAGATCGCGCCAGTGTTCGATCCCGACCGACACACGCACCAGGCCATCTGAGAGCCCCGAACGCTTCGATTCTTGCTCTGAAAATCCGGAATGAGTGGTGGTCTTCGGATGACAGGCGAGCGTCTCAACCCCTCCGAGAGACACCGCGTTGCGCGCAATCCGCAGATTGCGCAGAAAGTCAAAGGCGCTCTTTTTACCGCCGCGCAGCTCGATCGAGAGCATGGCTCCCGGATAGTCACACTGCGCCCGATAGATCCGCAGCTGCTCACCGTTCTCAAAAAGCGCCGGATAGAGCACTCGTTCGATTTTGGGATGGCGCATCAGACGCTCGGCGATCCGCTGCGCATTCTTGCTCGCGCGGTTCATGCGGAGCGCAACGGTAGGAAGCCGGCTATTGAGCATCCAGCACTCATCGGGTTGCAAAATATTTCCAAACAGCCCGCGCAACAGGCGAATGGGCTGGATCAGCTCGCGGTCCGGTCCCAGAACCACCCCGGCGAGCATGTCGCTAAATCCCGAAAGGTATTTGGTGCCCGAATAGACCACCAGATCCGCGCCGAGTGCAAGAGGATGCTGAAAGGTCGGCCCAAGCAGGGTGTTGTCAACCATCACGAGCGGACGGGGCGATGATTCGATTTTCCGGGCGGACTCCGCGGCCGCCCGGATGTCGGTCATCGTGAGCGTAGGATTCGCGGGAGTCTCAATCAGCACCATGCCGAGCTTCTCTGCCGAACCGATCGCGCGACCAAGCTCTGGGCTTTTTCCAGCCTCGACCGATACGGCCTTCACTCCCCAGCCAGTGAGATAGTCTTCGATGAAATGCTGTGTTCCCCCATAGGCCGGCACCGTATAGACGATTGTGTCCTCGGGTCTTAGGAACGCAAGAAGCGCGGTCATTGTCGCAGCCATGCCGGAGTTGAAAACAACAGCATCGCCGGCACCCGTTTCGAGCGGAACGATCTGATTTTCCAAAATCTCGGCATTGGGGTGGTTCAGCCGGGAGTAGATGAGTTCAACCGCCTCACCTGCCTCGAGCTCGGCGCGGCCTGTCGAGACCGCGAAAGCGCGCTCGGCCGCCTCGGGACTCGAAAATACGTAGCTCGAGCTGCGAAAAACCGCAGGGCGCGCGGAGCCTACCGACAGGTGCGGGTCAAAACCGTGCGTGAGAATCTGCGTGCTAGGCCGCAGGCGTTCTTCCTTGTTCACTTCGGTCATCGTTGACCCTCCGCTCTCGTGGTGTGATGCCGATACGCCCTGGCACACGCCAAACGAACTCTCTTTGTTTTGCGGAAACTGCGCACCGCCCGGGCGGCCTCGACCTGCTCTGGGTAGAACTCTCGGCGGGATCGAGACGTTTGTACAGATCCCTGATGCTTATGGCTCCGAGAATAGGCTCTGGCTCCCAAAACGAACGACGATTAACGAAAGAGCCATCAACAGCGGAGAGACGCCCCATTTACTCAAGGTTTACGCAAGGATCGCTCACCGTGAGATAGCAGCTTAGGCGAACCATGGAGTTAGCGTCTTCCAGCAGACTAGCGCGCTTCGATCCTCTTAGCACGAACATGAATGACGGGCTGCATTTTGAAATCGGCGCGCTCCAGGCACCGATACAGAGGGACCAGTTGCCAGCTCTCGCCCCCAGGGCTAGCGGCCTCTCACAGGAGGCACTGAAATGCGAGCATCCCGCAGGATGTGTAGGGTGATGACCTAGAGGAGCGCCAGCTGCGGGAACTGCAAGCAGGCACGTAAAAAGGGGCGGGATGAATATACGTTCGGCGTGGGTCCAGGCCTCCCTAGGGCGGTGGCGGCTTGTAATGGTGCGCCTGCGGGAGTCGCCGATATTTCATCTTGGCGCGGTTCCCCCTTCTGCGGCTTCTTCTTCGACGATCCGCATCGCCACGCCGGTCACGCGGCCAACCACTTCTGCTTGGGATGGGTAATCGAAGTGCCGGATCGCTTGACGCGACTGCGGATGCGGAATCGCCATGAGCTGTCCCTTCTCTAGCTGGCACCAGCTGCAGAGATATCCGTCTCGCAGCTCGATGAAGTAGATCGGCCGCTCGAATTCAGTTCTCCACTTCCCGGTACTGATCTTTCTTTGACTCGGATCGATCTGAACCAAAGACCCAGGCCTGATGAGGGGATAGAGAGTGGTGTCTTCAAGGCCGATGTACCCATAGACAGACTTGCGCAGGTCGAGGTGCTGAAGCAGGCCAATGGGGACCTCGTCCCACCGTTCGACCACCCTCGCCAGCAGATTCGTGGTCTCGAACCGAAACTCAGGCTTGAATTCAACCGGAAGCGAGACATTCTGAGCTTCGGCATCACCCTCCCTGTCCACCAGATGCGTTCTTGGCACCCCCATCGAGGCTCGATCCCGGCTCAAGTCAGCAATCCGCAGACCAAAATACGAGGCCACTTCGGTAAAGCTTTTGTCATAAATGGCGCTGATCGAGTACAGCTTAAAGAGGCCGGGCATAAACTTGCCCTGCTCGATGTCGGTCAGCCAGGCGTGCGATAGGTAGTACTCCTGGTTTTGCTTCTCAAGAGCGATCTGCTCGCTTTTGCGCTGCACGTCCCGCGTAGACAGACCCACGCGCTCCCGGGCCGCCTTGAGCCGCTGACCAGCACTGAGGTTCGGCCTGTTCGCGTCCATTGGCCGGTATCCTACTCTTGAAGTCAATCAATGTCTAACTACGTAACGCTCTAGCTTATATTTACCCGCTCGCCATCGACCTTAAAACTCCTCGCATGGTCGCAATTGCGGCCAGCGACGCGATTTCTTCCTGCTGGCTCACGGTTTTCTGTATACCCGAGGAAACCGAACCATCACATGCTTAAGATCTCTAGCACGATTCGACGAACGCAAACTCCCGACGGAGCGATTCTGTTGGATGTCGGGCGGGGACAGATGTTTTCTTTGAACGCGATCGGCTCAAAGATCCTCGACCTGCTTGAAACCGGGCATGACGAAGCGCAGATCGCCGAGCAACTGAGCGCGGCATGCAGCACAGACATCGAAACCGTGCGAATCGACGTCCGCGGCTTTCTCGAGACTTTGATCAAGCACCAGATTTTGCAGCAGCACCAGGCTGCACTCGCAACAAACACACCCGAGGCAAGCAATGCCAGCTCAGACCGAACCTGACCGGGCGCAATACCGGCTGATCATCACCAGGCGAGGGGCGACGGAGATCTTCCTGTCAAAGCAACTCTCAGGCTGGGCGCTTCCCAAGATTGAGGTACTCGCCCAGAACAGGGTTGCAGAGCAGCTCGTGCGAGGCGCGAAACAGAAATGCGGGCTCGAAACCTATTGTCTTTTGACCGGGATTCTCCCAACTTCTGAGACGGCCTCCTACCTTGAAAGGCACGCGGTCATGGAGGCGATTCGCCAGGACGGCGACGCTCGCCACGATGCGATCTGGATCTCGTCAATAGAGGCCGCTTCGAACGGGGCGCTCCTGCCTGCCGATCACCTGGCGGTTCGGAGTTCGCTCGAAGACCTCGATCGCCATCTCGCCCGGCCGGATGCGGGACCGTTTGCAAGGCCTGGCTGGCTTAAGGAACTCCTCAATTGGGTTCAGAGTCAAATCGAACCGCTCGGCCTGTGCGCGACTGGCGCCTTTCAGCAGCTAAACGCTGGTCCGGCCTTTAGCCTCCTGCGGCTTGAAACAACCACAGCTGCCGTGTGGTTCAAAGCCACCGGTGAACCCAACACGCGCGAGCGCGGGATCAGCGTTGCTCTCGACCGTCTCTTTCCGGGTCATGTCCCCCGCGTTCTCGGCGTTCATCCAATCTGGAACGGATGGCTGTCAGAAGAGATTGCGGGACGGACGCTCGATGACTCGGCAGATGTTCGAGCGTGGGATGTAGCGGCAAGGACACTCGCCGAACTCCAGATTGCCTCCATCGCCAAGACGGAGGTGCTCCTTCAGAGCGGATGCAGGGACCTGAGGCTTGATCAGCTTGGCCGTTGGATCGAACCTTTCCTGGCGCGCACAAAGGAACTCATGGCCATGCAGACCAAGCCATCGCCGCAGATCTTGACCGATTCCGAGATCGGCGCGCTCGGCGACCGTCTGGGCGGCGCACTAGCCGAGCTGCATAAGCACGGAATTCCGAGCACGCTCGGGCACCTGGACCCGAACCCCCGAAACATCATTGCCTCTCGCACGGGATGTCGTTTTCTTGACTGGGCGGAAGGATCGGTTACTCACCCTCTGTTCACAATCGAATACTTATGCGAGCATGCGCGGCGCACTTATCCTCAACCCGGCGCCGGAACAGAAACCTTGGTCGCCGCTTACCTGCAGCCGTGGCACTCTTTCTTCTCGCCGCAAACACTGGCGCGGGCGATGTCGATCTCCCCTCTTTTGGCAGTTTTCGCGTGCGCCGTTAACGCCACCGCCTCCTCCCCTGAAATCCTTCGGCATTCTGCCTTCGCTCGACACTTCCGCAGTCTCGCGCGCCGCGCGCATCGCGAGGCAGAAAAACTGGCGACAAGGAGCGATCGATGTCTAGCCTAACGTCGACCCCGCCCCTCTCTCGAAGCGAGCCGGTCACCGACCTGATTCACGGAGTCCCGGTGACAGACCCGTACCGTTGGCTCGAGGAAGCTGACTCTGCTCAAACCAGAGACTGGCTTGAGCGGCAAGCGCAGTACGCACGGGCCTATCTAGATCACCTCCCGGGGCGCGACTCGATCCGCAAGCGAATCCGCCAGTTTCTTGCAGTTGAGATTCTACGACTCGCTGCGGATTGCTGGTAACCGCTATTTCTTTCGCAAGCGGCTTCCCGATCAGGAGCAGCCTGCGATTTACATGCGTGAGGGTGGACACGGCGAGGACCAACTGTTGCTTGATCCCGCCGAGCGCGGAACTGGCAAATACACGGCGGTCAAGCCTGCTCAAGTTTCACCTGACGGGAAGCTGTTGCTCTATGAAATCAAGGTAGGCGGGGAACGCACGGGGAGGTTTGAGCTTCTTGAGATCGACACCCGGAAAACTCTTCCAGATGCCCTGCCCTCGGGATACCTGCGAGGCTTTGCGTTTGCCCCAGATTCGAGCAGTTTCTACTACGTCCATGAGGCCCTGAAGACTTCGCGGCCATTTTACCGAGCCGCTTATCAGCATGTGCTTGGCACCGCAGCGACCGACGACCGAGAAATATTCTGCGCCGGAGAGCAGAAGCACCTCCGGCTGTATCTCGTTTCGGACACGACGCGATTAGGCTTCCTGGTTTCGAGCTTGTTCAAGAGAACCACCACCGATTTCTATCTCCAGGCTTTTGGCAGCGATGATTTGCCGCGCCCGGTGGTCACCAGAGCGGAGTGCAGTTTCGTCCCGAGGCTCGTTCCCGGAAAAATCCTGGCGATCACCGACCGCGACGCGCCCAATCTCCAGATCGTGCAACTCCGCGTCTGCGAAAATCACGATCCGGAGTGGATCACGATCGTCCCCGAGAACAGGAGTCGGATTCAACAGTGGGTGGTCGCAGGAGACCGCATCCTGGTTTCCTACGTCTGGCAAGCCGAAACTCGGGTCTGCGTCTTTGATCTCGATGGTGGGAAGGTCGACGAGTGGCCGGTTCGAACCGGCGGACGAACCGTGCGCTTCCTGGCTGCCTCGCCCGACAGCAATGAACTCCTTATGGAGTCCGAGTCATTCACACAGCCGGCGGCCACACTGTTGTGCAACGTACGCAGCAATCGATTCGACCTCTGGGCGCAGCCCGACAGCCCGTTCCATTCAGAACGCTATGCTCACAAACAGGTTTGGTACCACTCGAAGGACGGGACCCGAATTCCCATGTTCCTGCTCGGACGCCGGGAGCTGCTCAAAGGTGGCTGCCACCCGGCAATCATGACTTCTTACGGCGGGTACGGTGTTCCGATGACGGCGCAGTTCAGCGTTTTCGTAGCCTTTCTTATTGAGCACGGTTGTCTGTTCGCGCTGCCCAACATTCGGGGCGGATCGGAGTTTGGTGCCGAATGGCATAACGCTGCCAAGCGGCGCAATCGCCAGACTTCTTACGATGACTTCCTGGCTGCCGCACAATGGCTCATCGCGCGCGGCCGGACACACGGCGGACAAGCTTGCCATTTTCGGGGGATCGAATTCCGGCTTGCTGGTCGGCGCCGCCCTCACCCAACGTCCCGATCTATTTCGGGCGGTTGTCTGCCTGGTCCCGCTGCTCGACATGCTTCGTTACCATCTGTTTGACGACGCCCAAGCCTGGAGAGACGAGTACGGGACCGCCGAGGACCGGGACGATTTCGCCGCTCTGGCCCGGTATTCCCCTTATCACCAAGTCCGCAGCGGAGTCGCCTACCCGGCGACACTGATGGTTTCCGGCGACGCGGACCAGAAGTGCAATCCCCTGCATGCCCGCAAAATGGTCGCTCGCCTTCAGGCGGCGTCCTCGTCCGGGCATCCGGTCCTGCTCGACTACAGCCGCTTCCGCGGGCACTCTCCGGTTCTTCCGCTGAGCCACCGAATCGAGGCGCTCACGGATCGAATGGCGTTTCTTTGCGATCAGCTGCATCTCGAGGTGTGAAGCCGGAGGTGGTGTCATGTCGCTTCTTGTCCTGAAGGCCTATGGAACCTGCGCATTTTTCGATGGCTGTGCCTGGCCAGGCGCAATTTTGCCGACCTCTACAGCCGAGTTCGCGAATTGCCCGATCGACACCGAGGTCGCCGCCGGCTGACTACCGTCGATCGTATCGTGTCTGCCATCAACACTGCCTCGATCTGGTACTGGAAAGAAGTCCTGTGCCTGCAGCGATCGGCCGCCACGACCTGCATGCTGAGGCGACATGGTGTCGCGGCACAGATGGTGATCGGGGTCCAGCAGGTGCCATTCAAAGCCCACGCGTGGGTCGAAGTCGGTGGCTCGGTCGTCAACGATAAGCCCTACGTGCCTGAAATCTATGCGGTGCTCGATCGTTGCTGAGAACACCGGCAGCCGGAGGAGGTAACCGACTATGAGCGTGCAGTTCGGCAGATGGAGTTTTGATGGCTCAACGGCTCCGCGGGAATATCTTGCCAAGATCGGCGAGATTCTTGCTCCCTATGGGCCCGATGGACGGACATCGCTACTCAAATGGCGGCGTGGAGCTTCTATTTTGCGCCTTCGACACGACCAAGGAATCCCGCCTGGAAATTCAACCCCATGTCTCCGCATCGGGCTCGGTCATCACCTGGGACGGGCGCCTTGACAACCGGGCCGAAGTCATCACTCTGCTCGATGACTCGATTTCTACGAGCTCTACCGATGTTTCCATCGTCGCTACGGCGTACGAACGCTGGGGCACCGCCTGCTTCGCGAAATTAGTTGGCGACTGGGCTGCTGGCGATCTGGAATCCGAGCGATCGGACGGCCATCTTGGCCAAGGACCCGATCGGCACACGCCACCTGTGCTATCAACTCGGCCCCAAGCAGGTTATCTGGTCAACCCTGCTCGATCCGCTGGTGCTTTTTTCGGATACCAGCGTCGAACTCGAGGAAGAATACCTTGCCGGCTGGTTGTCACAGTTCCCCGCCGCCCACCTGACACCCTATGTCGGGATTCATTCCGTCCCTCCGTCCTCGTTCGTTCTCTTGAAACCCACAGGTCAGCACATTGTCAAGTACTGGGAGTTTGATCCCTGCAAGAGAATCCGCTACCGCAGCGACGCCGAGTATGAAGGGCATTTCCGCACGGTCTTCGCGGAATCGGTGCGGCGGCGACTCCGCTCCGACACACCGATCCTCGCCGAGTTGAGCGGGGGAATGGACTCCTCATCGATCGTCTGCACCGCGGATGGGATCATCGGCCGGGGAGATGCTCCAACCCCGCGACTCGATACACTCTCTTATTACGACGACTCAGAACCCAGTTGGAACGAACGGCCCTACTTCACGGCCGTCGAGCGGCAGCGCGGCCGGGCCGGCTCTCACATCGATCTCGGTGCCGAGAGAAGCTCGAAGTTCGGGTCTGCGTACGATTGCTTTCGGGCTACTCCGGGCTCAAGGGGCCGCCTGTCGGAAATCTCTCGGCAGCTTCAGGCCTGCATGGCGCGCCAGGGAAATCGCGTCATTCTCTCCGGGATTGGGGGCGACGAATTCACAGGAGGATTGCCGACACCCCTGCCGGAACTTGCCGATCTCTTGGCCAGAGGACAACTGCGGAAACTCACCCATCAATTGAAGGTGTGGGCGCTCGACAAGAGAAAGCCCTGGTTCCATCTGCTTTGGGAAGCTGCACGAACATTTCTTCCTGCGGAATTGGTCCGTGTTCCGGAATTCAGGAGGCCTGCGCCCTGGCTGCGCGGCGATTTCATTAAGCGTCACCTGACAGCACTGACCGGCTATGAACCTAGATTGAAGCTGTTCGGCCCGCTGCCCAGCTTCCAGGAGCATCTTTCAACAGTCGATGCGTTGCGTCGACAAATGGGCTGTGCCGCGCTGTCCTGCGAACCGCTCTCGGAAAAACGTTATCCATATCTTGATCGCGATCTCCTGGAATTCGTCTGCGCTATCCCTCGTGCGCAACTCGTTAGACCAGGCGAGCGTCGGTCGCTAACCAGGCGCTCATTGGCCGGGATTATCCCTGATGTAGTCCTCAACCGAAAGCGCAAAGCGTTTGTGGCACGTAGTCCGAGATTGGCCATCTCTGCGCAGTGGGACAGTTTGGTCGAAATGCCCACGGCGTCTTTCCGGATCATCAACCCCGCCGCGCTTCGCGAGGCCTTGGAAAAAGCACGCAGCGGGCAGCAAGTACCCATCATCCCGCTCCTGCGCACTCTGGAAATTGAGTCATGGCTTCGGAATCTCCAGGATGGAAACGCTTTGAACCGAAAATCGATAGAACTCGCTCCTGCCTGCCACGGAGAGAGCATGCAAGGACGTAACCTGGCCGGGGAGCTCTGATCTCAGCTTGAGAAAATCTTCAAGGAAAGGGGGTGAAATCCATGGAATACACGAAACCAGAAGTGCTAGTTCTCGGACAGGCAATCGACGCTGTTCAGAGTGTTGGCAAACCGGGCGGAAATCTAGACAGTTTGATCGAGTATTCGTCAAGTGCATATGAATCCGACGAGTAACCGATAGGCGGAACAAGAAGAGGGCCCGGGGATGCCGGGCCCTCTTCTTCAAGACGTCGATTACCGGGTCAGGGTGGGCCAGATGCAATCCGAGCCATCCAAAGGAACCGTCTCGGGGCTAGAAGTCATCTGGGCAACGCAAATAGGAACGACGATAACTTCGCCTCAGGGTCTCCATCTCAGCTGAGAAAATCGAAAAGGAAAGGGGGTGAAAGCCATGACATACACCAAGCCAGAAGTGCGGTTTGTTGGACGGGCGATTGATGCCGTCCAAAGCCACACCAAACCGGGCGGACAGCTCGACGGCATGAACTCGGAGCAGTCGTCGAGTGCATATGAAGCCGACGAGTAGACGTTTGACCACTCAGGGGAGGACCCGGCATGCCGGGTCCTCCCTGAGAAGCCCTTAGAGCAAAAAGCTCCTGACCGAAATTAGCGAGCCGTTGGCTGGGCAGCGGTTCGGCTCGTTTCGCGGCGTGAGCGGAGGGCGCGCCAGCGAACATACTGGGAGACGTCATAGTCCGGCGCCTTTCCTTCATACCCCTGCATCCAGAAGCGGAACCAGTCAACATTACGCCCCAGCGAAGCAACCCGTTCAAATGGCGTATCAAGAGGGTGGCTCCCTCTTGGATAGCTGAACAGCTCGACGGCCTTCCCCAAGCGGCTGAGTGCGGTGAAGAATTCGAAACCGGGCTCGGCCTTGTCTCGATACTCCATCAAAACCGGTGTACCTACCTTTTCGGCATTGAAGGGCGGTGCGTACCCCAGCCAATATTTGAAAGTGCCCCCATAAGGCGGACCCCCGACCTCGTGATCGAGACCTGTTATTAGCACCCGGCTGTTGTACTTGAAATACTGCCCATAGGTATAAATGCCGCTGTCAGCCGACGATGCGGCAGCAAAATTGTAAGACGAATGGGTCAGCGTAAAGTCGGTCAACCAGCTCGTGCGGCTGAAGCCGCCGATGCCCGTGTTGTTGGCATCAACCATCCCGCGATCCGCCAGCAAGTCAACCGCAGCTTCAACCATCGCCATCCAGTTGTACGCTTCCCGCATCTCTCCCGGAAACTCGCCCTTGGGTATCTTGTCGTCCTGCGGATACTGCGCGATCACCACGACGAAGCCGGCATTCGCGAGTGACTGGGGAGCGTAGGCTGTGGTGTACAGCGCATCACTGATGAAGACCTCGGCTGGAGGCGCGGAAAGAAAGACCATCGGATAGCGCTTCCCGGCTTCGTAACCCACAGGCTCGATCAGCAAGCCAGCGCAGGCCGAGCCGTAGCGGTTGATCCACTCAAGTCTTTCGACCCGTCCGAGCCGAATCTCCCGGTATTCCGGGTTGAGATCGGTCAGCAGCGTCCATTCTCCGCTCTTTAGATTCACGGCGAACAGATTCGGTGGATCCATCGTGGTCTGCGAAACGCCGACAAGGGTCTGGCCGTCACTTGCGAGCGAGGAGAGAAAGTTTTCCTTCTCCCGGATGTCGAATCGATCCGTCTCTCTCCACTTCCCTTGCTGTCTGGCCATCCACGCGAACGCGGTGTCACTGGTCCGGACGAGCATGGGACCATCGCTGTGTTTCCAAACTAGGGGCCGGTCTTTCCACAGCTTCCTGTTTTCTCGACCCAACACCCTAGTCGTCGTGCCGCTCGCGAGGTCCACAACGAACACATGCTGGTATCGGTTTATGTAGGAGTCCATGTCCCCTGACTGGCCGGCGGCTCGAGCTTCCGCTCTTGCGTCGTCGGTTCCAAAGGGCGAAGGAGCAACCACCGAATACGACCGGCTGTCCTGTGACCAACTCGTCTCAAGGAAATAGCCAATGAAATTGAAGCCCAAACTCAATCGACTGCTTTCAACGTCATATCGACTCAAGACGTAGCTGTGAAACAAGGTGCCCCAGCCCTGTGTGTATTGCACGTAAGGTTCGTCGGCCCATCCGGGCGGGAGCGATCGGGCGCTGTGGGTTACGAGCAGGTGCTTGCCGTCCGGCGATAAATCAAGTCGGCGCACATCTCGCAGAGAAGAGCGGTGCAGGGGGGCTCCCGGTTCGTCGAAATACAATCTCCTCACTTCGAGCTTTCCTGTGTTTGTCCTTTTGGCCAAGAATATTTCATCGTCTGGCGGACGTTCGGCCGAGCCCTCGGTTCCCTCTCCAAAAATGATCGGGTATCCCCGCTCGTCGCGGACTTCTTGTTGCTGCGGGTTGGCAGCAGACGAGGTGCTGCTCGCCGGCACCTTAACCGAGAACACGAGCGTCGTCCCGTCGGCGCTCGCGCTGTATTCCTTGATCGTACCGGGGTATCTGAGGGTCTCGGACTCGCCGGTTGCGGCATTCACGATTTCGATCTGACTTTTGAAGTTCTTGCTATTTTTCGGCCCCTTCCCGACGCGGGCGATGATGGCGTCCGAACCCAGCCAGCGGATTCCAGAAATCTGGTCCGCTTGCAGGAGAAGGTGTCCGTTCTCGCGTGTGGCGAGATGCTCAAGCTCTCGAACGTAAAGACGGTAGTCGTTTCGATTGGTAAGGGTATTCGGGGCTTTGACGAGGTATGCGACCCGCGCTCCATCGGGAGATATTTCGAGCTCCTGATCAACGACCCTTCGTGTTCGAACGCAGTCCTCTACGGTGAGCGGACGGAGTTGTCGAGAGTCCATCTGTCCGGCCACGAGCGTCATTAGAACCAGGGCGTTCGCGATTCTTAAGGCCAAGCGGTTCATCACTCTCTTGGGGTTTCTGGTGGCAAGAAGTCCGTTCGTCACAGAGAACTCCTTATCAAGAACGCGTTTGCGCGAGCTTCTTCACCGATCCGCCGCGATGAAGGGAAGCTAAAATCACTCACCGCACACCGAGGCCGTTCGCAGCGCAATCTTAGAAGGTGAGCTTTAGGGCAAATTGGATCGAGCGGGGCCCGCCAACCTGATAAAGCGGGTTGAGGCCGCCGAGCTGACCGTTTAGAGTGTTGGTCGCCCGGCCGAAAAGTGCCGGCCCGTCCGACAAGTTGCTGTCGATGTTTCCAAAGTTGGGTCGATTCAATAGATTGAACGCCTCGGCTCGAAATTTCAGCCTCAGCCGGTCGTGCAAGGGAAAATCCCGCTGAATCGCGAGATCCGTCTGCCAAAGATCAAACCCGCGCACGAAGTTGCGCGGCTCATCCCCGAACATCCCGGCGGCCGGCTCAAAAGCGTTCGCATTCACGACGCGGCCACCTGGGGTCGTAGGGTTCGCGACATACACAGGGACACCGGTCACGACGTCCGGCCGAACGTACTGCTGCATGCCATTTGGGAGCAGTGTGATGCCACTGGTGATGTCGACCGGCAACGCGGATCGGGCGGTAATCTGGCCATCGAGCGCCCAGTGTCTTAGCACGGCGCCCGCGATGGGATTCGCATAGCGACCGGGAAGATCGTATGTCAATCCAGCGGCGAAGTTGTTTCGGATATCGAAGTCCGAGTTGCCCCGGATCGGGGGTTCGTAACTCGCGAAGTTTGTCGATAGATCGTCAATGGAGTGGGACCAGGTATACGAAGCCAAAACTTGGAAGCCCTGTGAGAGACGCCGCTGGAACTCGGCCTGGAGTGCATTGTAATTAGAACTGGCGCCATTGGTAATGACGTACAGGCCGTTCCCGAGAGAAAAGTTCGGGTTGATGCCTGCGAGATTGAAGAATCGTGAGCTTATTAGGTCGCGCCCCGCGGCCCCCACGTAGGTTACTGTCAGCGACTGATTACCGCCCAGGGCTTGTTGCATCGCGACATTCCACTGCAGCGTATAGGGCAGCGTCAAATGCGGTTCAAACGCAAACACGAAATTGTTATAGGGTGAACCAGCGCTTGGGGGCGGAAGTGTGTTCTGCGCTGCGGTGAGCGGAAAACTTACGCCCGGAAGCAGGACCGACGACGCAAAACCAACGCCTATGAGTCCGACTGCGCCTTGCGTGTTGCCGGTATCGTAGAAAAGACCAATCCCACCGCGCAGTACGGTCTCAAGTCCCTGATTCTGACGAATCTGATAAGCCACACCCACGCGAGGAGCAAATGCGTGACGGTCGGTCTGCCATAGCGGAGTCCCTTGGGGCGCAATCTTCGCCGTCGTAAGGTTGGTGACCTGATCGAGCGTATACGGCAGGCTGCCGGTGCCATTTCCTGGGGGCGGGTTCAAATCCCAACGCAGCCCAACAGAAAAATGCAGTCTGTTTGTGGCCCTCCACTCGTCCTGAACGTACGCCGAAAAGTTGGAAAAGATCGGTTCGGTTTGAAGCTGGGTCCTGGCGGTCGCGATCGCAGAATTCCCGAGCACTCCTGCGGGGCTGGTGAAAAAATATCCATTTACCAGCTGGTTCAGAACCTGAGCGGTGGCTAGCCTCCTGAAATCGACACCAAATTTGACCACGTGAGCGCCCAGTTCGATGCTGAATGCGTCTGTGACGTTGAACTGGTCCTGTTTCGCTCGAAAAGGTGAAACGGTGAACCTAGGCTCGGCTCCGAAAAGGAGAAAGGCCGCGAATTGAAACGCCGGAGGAGGAGCTGTCGAGAAAAGCTCGCCCGGCCCCGACGGCTTTGCGCCGCCGAAGCTATCGAGCGTCTCGACAAAGCCGTTGTTGTTCCGCGTGTAGTTGAAGCGGAAGTCGTTGCTCAATCGCGGTGAAAATGCGCTAGTTGCCCCGACTGTCACACTCTTCACATCGAAGTTCGTTGAAATCAGGTTGGCCAGGTCGACAGTGTTGCGAGTTACATCATCAGAAGGCGAATCACTGTAACGCCCGAACAGCTTCAACTTGTCGCCCAAGGTGTGGTCGATTCGAATGCTGCTGGCATCGAGCGCCGCCGGAGCAGAGTACGCGGCAGTGAACAGCGCCAGGCAAGTTGCCCCCGTTGCAGGCGGTCCAGGTGCCAGGCACTTCGGATCATCGGCACCGGTCTGGACCGGGAACGCGTTGAGCAGCGGTTGAACCGCGGCCGGAGCGGTTTCCCGCAAGAAAGTGTCGGGAACCTCGGACGTTTGAGCGGGCTGCGGAACGTCCAGCCGCAAGCCTTCATAGGAGAAAAAGAAGAAGGTCCAGATCCTTGCCGCTGTAGAGTCCAGGAATTTCAACCGGCCCGCCGAGGGTTCCTCCGAAGTCGTTCTGCCGCTCGGCTGTCTTTTGAAGTCCCGCATGGTCGTTAAACCAGTTGTTCGCATCCAGAACCTCGCTGCGAAAATAATCGAATGCTGATCCGTGCCAGTCCTTGGTGCCCGAGCGGGTTAGGAATGATATCTGCCCTCCCGGTGTTCTCCCGTACTCGGCGGAATAGGACGAGGTGTTAATGCGGAATTCCTGCAAATCGTCGACTGAAACGAGGCTCTGGGTCGTGCCAAGCGCCGTCTCGCTGGGCGTCAAGCCTGCAATTCCGGAAGCGTTACCCGCATTGACAGCGACCGTCCCGGTGTTCGAGGCGACTCCATCCACGGTGAAGTAGTTCGCTTCGGTGCGTTGCCATTGACACTGAACTCGCCTTGCGCGCCGGTAACGGCACCCGGCACCGCCGTTACCCCGGGCGCCAGGGTGATCAGCGTCTGAAAACTTCTGCCATTCATCGGCAGGTTGTCCGCAAACTGCCGATCGACGACCGTGCTCACGGTCCCGTCTTGTGTGTCAATCATGGCCGCGCCACCCTCAATCGTGACCGTTTCGGACACGGCGCCGATTGGCAGCGTGAAGTTGATGGCCAGCGAGTCCTGCACGCTCAGAACGATGTCAGGTTTGATGAGTGTCTTGAATCCGATCTTTGCGACCTGCATCCGATAGGGTCCGGGCGGAAGATTCGTTACCACGTAGATGCCTTCGTTGTTCGTTTTCCCAGCGTATTGCACACCGGTTGTGTCGTTCACGATCGTAATGTCAGCCGCGGCAATTACTGTCCGAAGGATCAAGCACCAGACCGTTGATCGTTCCGTTGGGCGATCGGGCGACAACAGGCACGCTCGAAAACAGAAGCACTAGGAAGAGGAAAGCAATCGCACGCAGTCGCACCCGGTATCTCCTCTGGCCGAACAGTTTGCACACACTCCCTCGGTCTACGTAGGAGACTTCGCAGTTGTACCCCTTGCTAGTCATCGAAACCTCCGAAGCAGCTGCGCGGCGGGAACTAGGGGTGATTCGGGTCAATCTTCAAATAAGCAAACAGCAACGGCTTGCCGCTCGGTTTGTGGCTTCCACCGTCGGGCTCTACGGTCACAAACACGGCGTCGATCTGTTCGAGCGACTTGGCATCGTCGAACTTCAAAACCCATCGCTTTTTCGCTGCGTTGTCTTCAAAAAAAATCCCAAGATTCAAAGCCTCTTGCATGTCCGCGCCACGCCGGCCCCACGCCTGGAACGTTCTTGCATTCCTTACGCCGGGCTGCTTGTCCAGATCGTAGGCGTAGAAGACCAGGGACTTTCCTTTCGTGTGAGAAAAACGCGCCCGCAGGGCTTTTGGGTAGCGCCGTCGCGCCCGACGTCATAGACCTCCGCGATATACAGATCGCGCGCGCCCATCAGGTCGCGGATATCGCGATCGTGCGACAGAAGGTCGTCCTGCTTGTTAATCATCTGCTCGCGGTCGCGAAGCTGACCATTCAAATCCATGATTTGAGCCTGCAGGCTCGCGTCCTGGGCATCGCCCTGTGACCGCTGCTGCCGCGCCAACTCAAGCTCTGCCTGCATCTTTAGAACCGAGGCTTGGGCGGCATCGAGCTTTTGCGCCAGACCTGTCCTCTCGTCGGCTACCCGCTGCTTGTCGGTCTCGTCGGTCTGGATCGACTGCTCCAGGTTGGTCTGAGCGGTTTTCATTTGCTCAAGTGAGGATGATTGTTGGTCGACTTGGCGACGCAGGTCAGCGATGACTTGATCTCGGTACCCTAACTGCACCCGCAGGACCTGGCGCTCGTGGTCGGCGTCGCTGATCCGTTGTTCGAGCGCCTCTGTTCCCACGCTGGTCTTCGTCGAAGAATCGCCTGAAACCGCTGGCAAATGGCGGCTTCTTCCCACTCGATAGGTGTAGGTGGCTAGAGCGACGCTCAGCAGCACGCAGGCTGCAAAGGGCAGCCATACGTAGTTCCAATTGACCCGCGTAGGACGAGGGCCATTTCGATGCGCGAAGGCAAACGCTCGTTTCCCCGGGTGGCCCAGGAGTATTCGCTTCTGCCGTGGTTCCGTCTGAGGCAGAAACTCGTAAGGTCACCGCCTCCCCCCGAGCCGCAGGACCAGACTCGGATTGTTCGGTCGAGGCTCCTGCCAGCTTGCAGGACAAAAGTGGCACGCCCACATCTACGGCGGCCTCAAATTCCGCCAAGGCCTGGCGGCATTCTCCACATCGAGAAAGGTGAGCTCGTAGATCCTTTTGTTCTTCCTCGCTTAGGTCACCCGAAGTTGAAAGGGCGCAAAGCTCGAGGAATTCGTCATGCGGTTCCATTTCCGACCACTTTTCCAGCTTCCCGATCCCTGCCACTACTTCCCATCTGGCCCGGCAACCCGAACAGTAGTCTCAAACATCTGTTTTCGCAACTTGCCGAGCCCCCTGTAATAGTGATGCCTCACGTTTCCGTGCGGCTGGCCAAGTTTGACGGCGATTTCTGCCAGTGTGAAGCCCTCAAAAAAGTGCAGTCGCAGGGTCTCACGCTGGCCCTCGGACAGCGTTTCAAATACCTTCTCTAGACCATTACGTCCAAACACGGCCTCTGCGGAATAATCACTCTCAGTGGTCGGCGTTCCGACCGCCTTATGGTGAAACCCTTCGGCTCCTCGCGTGAATAGAAATGCCGCGTGGTCAGATAACGTCGCCGCTCGATGGCTCGATGGTAGGCCATCTGAATGATCCAAGACCGGGCCGAACTCTTCGAGCTGTCGAAGATCGCACACTTCCGCTGAATGAATATGAAGAGGTCCTGGACAAGGTCCTC
>CAVQZU010000022.1:0-40798 GCA_963718485.1 uncultured Acidobacteriota bacterium | reverse complement strand
CTTTCGAGGGTCGCGGCCGCCCCAAGCCAATCATCAAGTTCAATGGCTGAGAGGCCACCACGCTCCAGGTAACTTTTGTGTGGCCGGCGGGCCGTTTCGTCTTGATTTGGTCTCTGGCGTACAGATGTTTTGTCTGTCCGGGGCGCCTCCCCGCCACCATGTGGATGGGATGCGGCGCTTGAGTGTCTCGCGCAACCGTCTTCGCCCGCGGAGTACTCGTGACTTCGCGGCCGCAACGGACACCCCCATCATCTGGGCGCTTTCTTTGAGTGATCGCTCGTCAAGTTCGCAAAGCTGGATCGCCGATTGACACTGTGCCGGCCCTGCAATTTCTCCGCAGGTACATGAGCGTTTCGTTGATCGCAATCCGCGTCAGCCGTGTGGAATATGATGATCTACCTTAAAACTTCTGCACATGCACAGATGCTTTTTGAAAGCTTTGCTGAACGTCTTCAGCATCCTCCGGTGACCGGTCACACACTGCTCCACCCATAGAATTCGTTGAGAGTGTCGCTTGACCAGAACCTCAAATGCGTAGCCGCTTCCTCTCTTGCCGGCAACAAATAGCAGAAGGTCTTCGGTGTCCTCCAGACTGCCAACAACAACAGCCACTTCGTGGTCATCGTCCCTGTCTGGGAATTCGGCTGGCATAGTCTTGGTCGTCGTTCCGCTTGAATCGCGGAGTCACCTAGTTGGGTAGATGCACGGCATTCAGCGGAGTTAACCTGTGTCTGAGCGTTGTGTTCCGCGCCCGTCTTCTCGATCTCACGTTGCAATCGCGTTAAAGGGTCGAAACAAATAACGCTGAGCAAGAGACCCACGAAGAGCGAGGCGATGATTCCGGACAGCCGGCAGTTGCCGTACATTTTCAGGCCCTCCAGCACATGCTTGATGTAGAGGCCGTTGGCTATGAATTGAGCGCCCTCTTTTGACATGGCGCGCAATAGCCTTTCCCCACGTTTGTCGATGTACGTGACGTCATTGAGATCAACAACGCATGCACGTCCCTTGCGATTTGCGATCTGTCTTTTCCAGTTCGTCCTCAGCTCCCCAATCCAAGGGCCCACCAGGCGGCCGTGCAGAATCCATCGCATCTCTGTCGGGCTCTCGCTAGTGGTGATCTTCAACACGGCTGTCTTCCTCGAAGCGCATGAAGTCGCATTCCAGCATCAGAGCGTCCGACGCAGATTGTCTCGGTGAGAATCCGTTGTGCATGCGTGCGCCCTTTCGGTACCCCCACGCATCGGCCACAACCTTCCGCGTTCCACCGTAGTGATCAACCGGGTCGTCGCCCAAGCGATGCCCGGCCTGCAGGTGCCGGATGCATGCGGCAACCTCGACTCTATTCAGACTGGCCACCTGCTGCACCGCTCGCCCAAAGCGCGGGTAACGCACCAAGATTGCCGGAACCTGGTACCTCCAAAGGAACGCGACCCGCACATCATTCGCGATCACAGGTCACCTCGCGGATAAGTATCGAACGCCTCAAAAGGAGTGTCAGTCGAGGACCGCTCTTGATTCGCTTGTCGGGATCCTTTGCGCATGTGGACTTTGCTTGCCTCTGCAATCAAGAAAGACCTCGTCCATCTGCGAGCACATCAGCAAGAGGCCTCGCCCACGCTCGGCCTCGAGATTCTCGGTAGACAAGGGATTGGGAATGGCGTCTGGGCCAAATCCTCTTCCCTGGTCCTTGACAACCATAGATACCCCTGCCAAGTCAATGAATCTCAACCAGCTTGGCCGGATCGAGGCGGTTGCCGTGAACGACCGCATTGCCGACAGCCTCCTGCAGAGCGAGTTCAACGGCGAGTTCCTCCCTAGCAATACAATGCGATTCTTCAATCAAGCTAATCAGTAGGTCTACCAATGGTGAGATCGCTTTGACTTCACTCGGCATTCGAGCCTCAATCTCGAGGCCCGAAGCATTCTTCTGAATTTGCACGAGCTGGGTTGGCTGGTTCGACCGACCGTTCTCGCCGTATGCGCCAGCCGTCACAAGCGCCTCACGGTCTTGGGAATTGCAGCGGGCGTGCCAAAGCTCGACGGCTTTCGGAAACCAACTAACGTATTTGTTTATCTGTGAGTTCGCCAACTATGAGGGTATTAGCCAGATCGACGTTGCCAGCGTGTTGCTGCCAGTCAGATGGTAAGCTGCCAGCTTTCTGGCACACACAAAGTCATGCGGTCGCCTCGCAACAATTGCGCCCTGGGGCGCTTGATCCCGAGCTTGCCCATTCTCAGCTGGAGGGTGCCTCCGTGCTCAGCGTCGAACCCGGCAGTGATATCGGCATAACGCGTCCATTGTCGCCGATGGAATCGTTTCAATCATTTTATTCATACGCCTGGAGAATTGTTGTGCGAAGTGCTGTACGAGAACGGGAATATCGTCGCGGCGTTGCCTCAAAAGGGGGACGTTCACGGGAAAACATGTAAGCGAAAGAAGATTGCCGAAAATTTGGCGGCCAGAAGCCGCTATGGGGGGTCGCGCCCCGCGATTCGTCTTAGGTTTTGCTCTGAAGGGGTATACTCTGGCAGCTCACCGCTAACGGGAGATCCATGGCGACCACGCCGGCAGATTTATAAATAAGAGTTATGCGGAGAACATTTCATGCGCGTCGCCCTTTCCTTTTCCCAATCCTCTTCGCGCTCGCTCCTTTTGTGGCGATGTGTTTCTCGGTTTCTTTTTGGGACCGCGTCAACCCTATGGTTCTTGGTCTTCCCTTCAATCTCTTCTGGCTCATTCTGTGGCTCATTCTCACTCCCGTCTGCATGTCAGTCGTGTACGTCATAGTAACTCCACGAGTGAAGGCCACCGCCCGGACCGTATCGACCACTTCCAGCGGGAGCCCCCGGGCATGACCCCCAGCACGATAGCTCTGGCCACCATTACCCTCATTGTTGTGCTCGGCTCCGGGCTCGGCATTTCTGCGAGTCGCCGCCATAAGATGAACCTGGAACAGTGGACCGTCGGCGGCCGCGGTTTCGGCGTCGTGCTGTTGTGGCTGCTGATGGCAGGCGAGGTCTATACGGCCTATTCATTTCTGGGCGTGAGTGGGTGGGCTTATTCTCGTGGCGGACCCATTCTGTACGTGCTGGCCTATCTCTGCTTGTCCAATGTCGTCTATTTCTTTATTTGGCCGCAGCTCTGGGAGCTCGGTCGTGCTAACTCACTGCACAGTCAGCCCGACTTTTTTGGGAAGCGTTATACCAGCAAATATCTGGCGGGTTTTGTCGCCGTGGTCGGGGTCATTTGCATCATTCCCTACTTGCAGCTCCAGCTCACAGGAATCGGCATCATCGTCGAAGCCGCCAGTTTTGGCGGCATCGGGCGTGCTTCGGCCATGGTCATCGCTGTGGCTCTGGTGACCACCTTCGTTTTTCTCGGCGGCATCCGGGCCATCGCCTGGGTCAGCATTCTGAAAGACGCCTTGATGATTGCCGCCGCCGTTTCAGTTGGCATTGGTGTCCCCTACATCTACTTCGGCGGAATCGGACACATGTTCACCGCGCTCGCACGTACGCATGCAACGCACTTGGTCATGCCCGGGGCAACAAAGGATCTGGGACATTCCTGGTACATCTCAACTGTTCTCTTGTCCGCCCTCGGAGCCGGGATGTGGCCGCACAACTTTGCGGCGACGTTCACCGCCAAAAATGGCGACGTGCTGCGGCGTAACGCGGTCGTGATGCCGCTCTACAACCTCAGTTTGGCCTTCATGATGTTTGCCGGTCTTGCGGCGATTCTGGTTATCCCGGGCCTCAGCGATAGCGACCTGGCGCTCTTAACGATCGTCCGCAGGACCTTTCCGGCCTGGTTTCTCGGTGTCATCGGAGGCGCGGGTGCTCTCACCGCCATGGTGCCGGCGGCTGTGCAGATCCTTACTGCTGCAACGCTTTTCGCGAAAAATCTGTATCGCCCCATTCTCGCTCCAGCAATGAGTGATGATCATGTTGTTCGCCTCGCTCGATTTATGGTTCCGGTGCTGAGTCTCATCAGCCTGTATTTCGCAATCTTCAGTTCGCGCACGCTCGTAGGACTCTTGCTCGTGGGCTACTCCCTGGTAACGCAGTTCTTCCCAGGTGTCGCCTTGGGACTGTACTGGAAACGGGTCACCAAATCGGGTGTGTTCGCTGGGCTGTTCATCGGAGTGAGTTGTGCCGCTTTTCTAATATTCACCGATCGCGATCCGCTGCTAGGAATCAATGCCGGTTTCTGGGCGCTCTGCCTCAACTTCTTTGTGACCATTGCCGGCAGTCTGCTCACTTCCGGCCAACCCAGCGGCTTCGACGAGCGCCTGATAATCACGGTCGCCGAGCCACATCGCTAAAGCATAGAAGGGGCTCGTCCGCGCTGGCCCGAAGCGTCAATTGAACCGACGAGCTTGATCGCTTTGTCGCCAAGACAACAGGAGTAAGACCGGGCGCCACGAAAACGCGAGTGAAGTTGTGCGCCCCGGGTCGCGGATCTTTGCAGCGCGAGGAGCAAGCAACGTGCCGATCAGGCGCCGCGTCGAGTGGCAAGTCAACTTGTGCCAATCTCGTAGTCAAGTTCATCCCGGACGGGGAACGCATCATCTTGATCGAGGACACTGCCGAGATCCAGATACAGGAAGAGCACATAATTCGATTCGAAGCACATTGGGAACAGAACTGCTTTCCGCGAAAAATCCGGGGCCTTCTCAATCTCCAGGCAACGCTGCCTCACGGACCGACCACATCACCTGGGAAGAAATTCGCGGCGGAGAAGCCTTCAACTTTTTGCAGTTTCTCCAGACGGGGCATAGCGACACGATTCAACCATTCATGCTATCAATAACCCGGTGTTAGAAAATTGCGGCTTCGAATCGCGACTTTCGCGCGAGTGCCTAAACTTCGGTGCAGGAACTGCTGCGAGGGCAGCCGCCGATACCCCCGCGGATGTGGTGGCTCTCAGTGCAACTTGGACATTTGGCCATCCACTAAGCTGCTCAAGGCCGCTTGTTCGTCAACCTCAACCCATGCCAACACATTGGCCGCCAAGTTTTTAAGCGTATCTTTAGCATCCTCATAGGTGCCCACTTCCACTTTTCTGAATGCGGCGACGTATTGCTCCACGAGCGTCCGTCGTTGTTTCGCGGCATTCTGCCGGTTGAACAGGCTAGAGTCCGGAAGGTTGATTAAGGCTGATTTCAGATTGCCCCATCCGAGATCGATCACAATGGGCTTGACCAGCATCAACCCGCCCGCCAGCTGAGATAAGCCGGCTACTTGCTGCACGAAATACTCCTGGTCAAAGCCCTGCGGCCCCGCTTCCGTGTCGAATTGCGCGTAAGTTTGGGTCCAGCCACCGGGCCAGTCGCCCGCAAGCCCGATTCCCGGCAATCGGTACCCTCTGCCCTTATTCATCGGGCTTTTTACAGAGCCCTGGAACCCGCCGTTGAGGCCTGGTTCCACATTGCCAGCTTTGACATCAACTCGGGGCCAATGATTGTCGGTGGCGGCCTTCGCGATCGCTTCCACTAACCAAATATTGTTGTTGTTGACGTCCATTAAGCTGGTGATGACCCCGCCATTTTCCGGGAGCTCGCCGGAATAGACATAATCGTTTCCGTTCGGTCCGCCTTCGATGGTCTGGCGGCCTCCCAGGTGCTCCATCCCGAGAGTGGCCACAACCAGTTTCAAGCGCTCAGGGTGGATGGTGTAGTAGTCGAATTGTGGCCACGCGCCCTCACCGCCCGGCATAAAGTGCCGACAATCGAAGTAGAAGGTCAGCGTTCGCGGCCTTGCCGACTGTGGAATGTGATTGAAATAGGACATGATGCCCAGCATGCCCAGCCCGCCGTTCTCCTCGATCAACGACATGGCATCGGTGTGGGTAGCGAGCAAGACCTGCTCGTCAAGCGGCGTGCCATAATGTTTCCCTGGCAAATAGGCGATGATGGCTTTGCCTGTGTCGCGCTCGAAACGGGCACGCAAGGTCAATGTGGCCGTCTTTCCGGCCTTTGCGTCCATCAGCACTTTCGCTCCGTTCACGCGATCAAGTGTGAGCGTGGGACAGTTGACATACGCCGCTCCGAGTCCCGCCTTCCCGTCCAATGTATAGACGCTCCGCTGAGCAAGCCCGAATGCCGCCCCAGGCGAAAGATCGTAGATGACAACCATTCCCGCAGCATCTCCCTTGATGGCAATCGCAGCAAACCCATTGAGCTGGCTCCAGACCCAGCGCGAATGATAAGAGCTGGTGAGGCTTGTGGGAGGGGGCTCAAACAACGGCGCCCATTTGCCGGGTGAACGCCATTCGTAGTCGGTCAGGGTATAGTTGTCCAAAAACGAATTGGTGTACGGAGGATCTGGATACTGCACTGTTTGGAAGACGAGTAGTTTTCCAGCAATTTGTGCAGCAGCGGGCGGATGGGCCGGGTCGTAGTAAAGCATCGGCGCTGTAATGCCATCGGGAGGCGTAGAGCCAGAAGTCATGCCGTATGACGCCACCACCGGCACCGGTGTTCCGTCAGAGACGAGCTTTTCAAGCGCGATGCCCGAGTCATAGATGTGGGTCCTGCGGTCGGGCCAATCGTCGACGATGTAGTGATCGTAGGGTATTTCAACGTACTCCAGGTCAACGGCGCCGAACTCCGCCATTTTCGATATCAGAAAATCTGTGTATCGCTTCCAGCCCGCGCCGCCGGCATAAGTTGGACCTCCCTGGCTCTTAAAAGAGGCCCAGTCCCAAGCTTGCTTGGGGCTGATCATGAACTGCTGGTTGATTTGCGGAAAAGCAAAATTGCGAGTCGAGACGGCCGCGGGTTTGCCCTGGGCCCAAAGCGGTTCTCGAATCGAGACCGCACCGGCGATGACGGTCTTCAGGAAATTTCGCCGGGAAGAGCGGACTCCTTTGTAGGTTTGTTTCCCTTGGCCAGCGAGTGTCTCTGGCCGATTTTGCCATTTGCTCATAGAACGCCGTCCACTTATCGGTGCAAGATAATGGCGCTTATTCTTTTTGATGTCCAGCGGCCAGAGGCACACGAATCGCCAGGATCGAGCCGCCACTATGTCCGGCGAACTTCAGGTCTGTTGCCAGAAGCTGGCAGACAATCCGCGTTAGGCAGACTTAGCGACGACGTTCGCCGCCTGCATCGTCTGGAGCGCGGCAAGCATGTTTTACCGCCGGGAGCGGGGGGTATTCCAGTCTCTTACTACCCCTGCATCAGCACATGTTCCCCGAAAAACACGCCATCGACCGATCAAGACGAAGAACCGTAAGACCGCGCCTCTGCCCTACCCCAAAAAACCCTTTGTTGAGCCTCCCGGGCTCTGGAGATTGCTTTTAGCAGTTTCCGGCGATAGCATTCCCGCACGGCAGTTGAGAGCCGCTTTTCAGCAAAAGGCAAAATGCCCGCGCCGATTCCTTTCTACAAGGCGTGCGTCTCAGTCGCGTTCGCGATCAAGGAGCTCCCCACATGAGCCAAGACTACGTTGCAGGCCAGCGGATAGGCGACTACGAAGTGCTGGAAGTGCTCGGCGCGGGCGGGATGGGCAAGGTGTACAAAGTGCGGAATGTTATTTCCGACCGCGTCGAGGCGATGAAGATCATCCTGCCGAACCTCGCCAACCAGAAGGAATTGGCCGACCGCTTTCTGCGCGAGATCAAGCTGCTGGGCAGCCTCAACCATCCGAATATTGCGACGCTGCGGACGGCGCTTACGATCAACGATCAGCTGGTGATGATCATGGAGTATGTCGAGGGGATCACGCTGGCCTCGCGGCTGAAGCAGGGGCCGATTCCGTCGGCGAACGCGATTAACTACACCGACCAGATACTTGCAGCGCTGAGTTATGCGCACAAGCTGAATGTGATTCATCGCGACATCAAGCCTGCAAACATGATGCTCACCCCACAGGGCGTTGTGAAGCTGATGGACTTTGGGCTGGCGCGTCCTGGCGAGCAAGCGACGGCGATGACGGTTACTAGTACCACCTTGGGGTCGGTCAACTACATGCCGCCTGAGCAGGTAAAGGGTGAGGCGGTTGATGCGCGCTCGGATCTTTACTCGTTGGGCGTCTCGCTGTACGAAATGGTCACTGGGCAATTGCCGTTTCAGGGAGAGAGTGGCTACTCGTTGATGACCGCCCATATTCAGGAAGTGCCGAAGGCGCCGGTGGCGATTCGCCCTGATCTACCGACAACCTTGAACCAGATTATTCTGATCGCCCTGGCCAAGGATCCGGCGAAGCGCTTTCAGTCGGCCGACGCGTTTTGCAACGCTTTGAAGAGTGTGCCGTTGACGGCCTCTGTGGCGGCCGGTGCGGGAGCTTGTGCGGACGCCTCGGCGCCGATGCGGGCTTCAAGTCCGGCGCCCGCGCTGTCAGAGCCTGCGCGGATCGGTTCGGCGCCCCCAGCGTCGGTGGCGACGTCGCAGCCCAAAATTCAGCCGGCTGTAGCTGCGGCTGGCTCCGCCCGCGCTGTGGCAACCCCGGCGACGAACAACTATCGCGGGTTCTACATGGCTCTGGGCGCTCTGCTCGTTGTTGCAGTTCTCTTCGCAGCGGCCTTTTACCTGCCGCGAAGAATCAAGATCCATGCGAGCCCGAGCTCGGCGACCGGGGCGGCGCCTGCTTCCGATACTCTGGTCGCGCCTTCGACGAGCAGCCAGCCGGAAATCTCGCCGACGGTGCCTTCGAGTGCGCCAACAACTCCAAACGGCGCGAAAGACGCGCTCTCGGCAGCAACTCCGGCGGCATCTTCTGATCGGAAGCCCGCGGCGGCTCCGGCGCAGCCGAAGCCTGCTGTGCACGATGCCAGCGAACGCCCCGCGTCCCCTCGCCCCGCTACGGCCTCGGCAAGTGTTCCTTCTCCATCTGCCTCGAGCGAGCAGCAGCAAACCGCATCCCAGTCGAATATCCCCGACATGACAGCTGCAGCCGCGGAGCTCGAGCAGGTGCAGCATGAGGCTGACCAGCTCAACAGCCGAGCCCTAGCTGTTTCGCAGAGCCTCGCAGGTCTGCGGGGCGCGCAAAGCGCCCAAGGACTGGGGCTGCGCGGAGATATGGTGGCAGCCGAACAGCGCATGCAGGCCAACATTTCGGCGGCGCAATCGGCCATGGATAAGCAGGATGCCGCCAAGGCCAGGAAATATCTGGATATGGCTGCAGTCGACGTCGAAAAATTAGAGAAATTCCTCGGCAGGTAGGTTTAGGTTTGCTCTCGGCCCGGTCGAAGGACCCAAGCGCGGCAAACGAATGCTCGCGGCGGAGGTCACCCCGAGTCGAAAGGGGTTCGCGCCGCCTTTTTGTCGCGGCTGAACCCGCCACAAACAAGGAATGGGCGGTGACATCGCGTCGCGTCGCAACCGAACAGATCGCACGAACACGTCACAATGTCTGGAGATGACGAAGAGAGGCAAAGGCTACAGCAGGAGAGCAATCAAATTCGCCGGCGCTATAACGTTCAGCGTGCCTAAGTAACGGCTCGCGCCGATGGGCAGCATATCGAAAGGGCGAAGCACACCTACAAGTTCAGCACCAGGGTTCGCGGTTCGGTCATGTCCTCGATCGCGTAGCGCAATCCTTCGCGGCCCATGCCGGATTCCTTTACACCGCCGTACGGCATGTGGTCGATCCGGAACGAAGGCGTATCCCCGGCCATTACGCCACCCACCTCTAGTTCCTCGAAGGCCTTGAACAGGAGCTTGGCGTCGCGGGTGAAAACGCCGGCTTGCAAGCCATAGGGAGAGGCGTTGATGCGGCGGATGGCGTCGTCGAAATCGTCGTAGGGCTCGACGGTAACTACCGGGGCGAATACTTCCTGGCAGCTGACTTTCATCTCCGGCTTGGTGTGGGTTAACACGGTCGGCTCAAGGAACGAACCGGTACGCTTGCCGCCGGCGAGCAGCTTGGCGCCTGAGGCTACGGCTTCGTCGATCCAATTGGCGGCCCGGCGGGCTGCATTTTCGTCGATCATCGGACCGAGGTCCGCGGTTTCGTCAAGCGGATCGGCAACCTTCAGCTTCTTTACTCCCTCTACGAGCTTTGCGAGGAACTTTTCTTCCACGCCGCGCTGGACGAAGATTCGCTGTACCGAAATGCAGGCCTGCCCCGCATATGCAAATCCTCCGGCGACGCAGCGTTTGGCGGCGTCGTCGAGGTCCCAGTCCGAATGGACGATTACGCCGGCGTTGCCGCCCAGTTCGAGCGCCACCTTTTTTTTACCCGATTTGGACTTGAGCGCCCAGCCGACCGCGCCGCTTCCCGTGAACGAAAGCATCTTCAAGCGGTCATCGGAAACCAGGCGCTCGGCATCGGGATTAGAAAGCGGCAGCACGTTGAACGCGCCCTGCGGCCATCCGGTTTTCTCCACCACTTCTGCCAGCAACAGCGAGCATAGGGGCGTTTGCGGTGCCGGCTTGAGCACCATCGTGCAGCCGGCCGCAATCGCGGGAGCCACTTTGTGCGCCACAAGATTCAAAGGAAAGTTAAAGGGAGTAATCGCCAGAATCGGGCCCAGCGCAAAACGCCGCACAATCGCCGATCGCCCCGCCGTCGAGGGCTGCCAGTCAAGCGGTAGCCACTCCCCGGTAATCCGCAGAGCCTCCTCGGCCGCCACGGCAAACGTGAAAATCGCGCGGTCGACTTCCACGCGTGCTGTCCGGATGGGCTTGCCTGCTTCGAGGGCCAACAGCCTAGAGAACTCTTCTCGCCGCGCGCGAATCCCTTCCGCAATTTCCCGCAGCACGCGCTGCCGTTCATACGACGGCAGTCTCCGCGTTATCTCAAACGCGCGTTGCGATGCCTGCACCGCTGCGTCCGCGTGAGCCGCAGTTGCGCGGTAACCGGTGCCGACTACCGAGCGGTCATGGGGAGCCAGGACCTCGAAAAGTTCCCCTTCATTCCGCCATTGGCCATCGAGAAAAAATCCCCAGCTGTTCACCGTCGTCGTAGTCGTAGTGGCCATAGAAGAGGCAAATCCTCTTTATAAAGACTATGTGGCTTTGAGCCATTTTTCAACCCGAATACGGCTAGGGCGCCCATCTTCGCTCAATAAGGGTCGAAATCAGGTGAATTGCGCAGGCCCCAGCGGTCAGGCCGGCTGCGGAAAAGACCGTGCTGTGGATCTCCGGAGACACACGCAAAGCTCAGTTGTTATTCGCGTTGGAAGGGTTTGACGATCCTGTGGGGATGTAGCCGGTCTTATAATAGGCGTGGAGGACCGTCTTCTGAACCGCTGCGGCTACCTCCACCTTGATCTTTCGCCGGACCGACGCCTGCGCCGCTGTGGGATGGTAGCCCAGCACGTAGAGGCTGCGCATTTCGCGGCTAATTGTCGCCGCCGCTTGCGGGGCTTTTTCCTGGCTCTCGACCGTGATGGTGCGCCCTCCGGTCGCGTCGGTAATCTGGCTCAACCAGCGCTTACCGAGGGCCTCTTCGAGCGTCTTGAATGGCCCGGTGTCAAATATTCCGATGGCATAGACTTCGACATCGGACTCCCGCATCAGTTTCTTGGTTCCCTTCAAGTTGTGGCGGCTGTGGTTGTCACCGCCATCGGAGATGATGAGCAGGGCTCTGCGACGGTACTGGGCCGCTTGCATTCGCTCGGCTGCCTCCGCGATGGCGTCAAAAAGCGCCGTGTTTCCGTCAGGTGTTTGCGCTGCCAGATTCGACTGAATCGTATCGAGCGACTGGGTGGAAGTCGTGACCAACTTGGGGTGGTCCGCAAACGTAATCACGAAGTAGTCGTCCTCTTTGTTCGCGTTGCGGAAGAATTCCGTTACGGCCGCGCGCTCGGTTTCAAACTTGTCGGTCATGCTCTTGCTCAGGTCGAGCAGCAGTCCCACCGAAACCGGCGCGTCCTCGGTTGAAAAGTAGTCGATTCTTTGTGGCTCGCTGTCCTGAAAAAGCGCGAAATTCTCCCTTTGAAGATTCATCACCGGCCGATTCATCACATCGGCCACGGTGACCGGCACGAGGACCAGGTTCACATCGACCCGCATCGAGCGGGCGGAGCCTTTCTGTGTAAATCCTTCATTTGCCTTTTGGAGGACCGCTGGCGTTTCATCCGCACGTGCCAATTCAGCAGACTGCGCCTGTGCCGGAGGTGCTGACGTGAACGCTATCCAGCCAATCGCCAAGTGGAAACTGACCAGGCAGCACTTCGCGTTTAAGCGGGTCACAAGCCATCCTTCGCTGCAGTTCGGTCCTGCAGTTCGGAACAGAAGGTTGCGCGTATGAAAACATCCTGCGGAAGCACCCGTGTACATCACTGCTGAAGTGAAGTCAAGAACACTTTGACGTTTACCGCCAGTCTTGTGAAAAAAAGTGCTGAATCGCCGCGAACTTCGACTAGCAAAGCCGTCGAGCGAGGAGAACCTATGATTCGAGCAGGCGTTTCAGCGTCGCAGGCGCAAGCAGATCCTGATATCCCGCATGTTTGCGAATGTAGTCTGCCACGAAGGCGCAAAGCGGCACCACCCGCAGACCTTTCGATCGCGCAAATTCGAGGGCAGCCTCGGTCATCTGGGTCGCGATGCCCTGCCCCTCAATTGCGAGTGGCACCTCGGTGTGATCGAAAATGATGCTGCCATTCAAGATGCGGTAGGTGAGAAGCGCGGTCTCGCCTGC
This sequence comes from uncultured Acidobacteriota bacterium, assembly GCA_963718485.1. Lineage (GTDB taxonomy): Bacteria > Acidobacteriota > Terriglobia > Acidiferrales > UBA7541 > Palsa-295. Next base: position 28,204 of record CAVQZU010000022.1, on the reverse strand, counting down.
GACGCTCATCTTGAATCTGTTCGCCTTTTCATCGTGTGTGACGACCTGTGCTCCGCTATCGATCTTGTCCGCCATTCCTTTCCTCTGCCTCCGTCTACCTCAGGTGCCAATGCGTTATGTCCGAGTGACCAGCGCGTCCCGCCGAATTTTGGCAACCGAAGCCGCGCCAGTCTGGGCCATGATCGATTGCAACTCCCGCCGCAGCAGTGCAATCACCGTTTCGACGCCTTCCTGCCCAAAGGCCGCCAACCCCCAAATATGCGGGCGCCCGATTCCGACCGCCGTCGCACCGAGCGCCAGGGCTTTAAACACATCCGCTCCGCCCCGGAATCCTCCGTCGATATACACCGGGATCTTGCCAGCTGCCCCGGTTAAAACCTCCGGCAGACATTCAATTGTGCCGCGCCCGCTCGCGTCTTCGTGGCCGCCGTGGTTTGACACGATTACCGCATCGATGCCGTGCTGCACTGCAAGCGCCGCATCATCGCTCGCCACGATCCCTTTGAGGATTAGTTTCATCTTCGTTATGTCTCGCACGCGGCGAACATCCTCCCAGCTCAGCTTCACGCTGTTTTCGCCGCGCAGCGAGCCGACCGCCCCCATCTCCTGCATCGGCGTGCTCGACTGGATGCGCGTGATCTTCGGCAAATTGCTGTGGCATCCGGCACATCGCGAGTCCGCCTCGCGGTCGAGATCCGCCGCGCCCGCACGCTGGATTGACTTCGCGCCAATCGTGTTTGCGCCGCCGTCGTCGACGGTCCACACCAGCGCCGGGCATCCGGTCGCTTCGATGCGTTTGATCACCTCGGGCTGCATCGCTTCTCCGGTTGCCGACACCCACACCGGCTCGCCGCGGGCCGCGATTACGTCCTCGATCCCCTTGGGCGATTGCAGCACGGTCGGCGAGGCCGAAAGCATTTGGAGCGTCCGGGTGGCTTTCGCCGCGCGCGCCACCACGACAGCGCCGTCGGGGTAATATGCGTTCATTCGACCAACGGGGCAAAAGTAAATCGCCGACTCCCACGCCCTACCGAAGAGGTTGACAGACTGGTCGACCTGCGTGATCCCGTTCAGCCGCCGCAGTCGAATCTGATACCTGGTAAAGCCTTCGCGATTGGCACGCAGCGTTTCATTGTTGAACGAGCCATCGGTAATAAATGTATAGTGGGCGATATTCAATTTGCGGCGCGCCACCAGGTCAAAATCAAAGACGTTCAAGGCCTCCTTTACTGATTTGATCACGAGTTCGTTCCGCGCCGCTTCGCCTGCCGTGTCCTGCGCTGCCATCAGGTTTTCCACCCATCCTAACGAAAAACCGCTGCACGCCAACACGGGGCTGGCGGCTAGAAAATTCAAAAATGCCCGCCGGCCTGCCATCCTGCTCATAGGCTCCATCGTCGCTTCTCTCCTTTCGCGCCAGCGCCGCTGCCGGGACATCGCCCGGCGGGGAGTATACACGACCTCCGCGTTTGCGATGATTCCGGTTGGCGCGTCGACGACCAAAGCGATGCCTTGCGGCAAAGTCCTATAGACAAGGAAGAGAGGTCCTTTGTCGCTACGCTCTGGCGGGACAGCACCGAGAAGCGAAAGCGGCGCATTTCTGTGGTCGGGACTTGAAAACCATGCGGCGACACGATCTCTGCAGAACACTTTTTCTGTATATCGTCCCCAAGATCGCCCGAGCTCAATGGTATAAATCTAAAGCCTCATCACAAGCCGTCCAATCCCACGCTCGGGAGACGAGATTGACAGCTCTGATTGACTTCCAAAATATCCGCGTCATGCGCGGAGAAAAATTTGCCCTCGACGATTTCAGTCTTCGCATCATGCCGCAGGAGCACATCGCCATTGTCGGCCCGAACGGCTGCGGCAAATCGACGCTGATAAAGACCATCACCCGGGAGTGCTATCCGGTGCAGCGCGATAATTCCCGGATCACCATTCTCGGCAATGATCGCTGGAACGTTTTCGAGCTTCGGCTGCTCCTCGGTATCGTCTCAAACGATCTGATGGAGCGCCTCAGAGGAGAGCCGACCGGCCGCGAAATCGTCCTCTCCGGCTTTTTCAGCAGCACTCAGATTTTCGCGAACCATCACGTCGAGCCTGCCCACCTGCAGAAGGCCAACCAGGTGCTCGAGCGGCTCGAAGCCACGCATCTTGCCGACCGTCCGGTCGCCGAAATGTCCTCCGGTGAAGCCCAACGCATCCTCATTGCGCGTGCCTTGGTCCACGACCCGCAAGCGCTTGTGTTCGACGAGCCCTCCAACAGCCTAGACATCCTGATGCAGCACAAACTGCGCGAAGCCATGCGCTCGCTCGCCCAATCCGGCGTCGGCATCGTCCTTGTGACTCACCACGCCGCCGACATCATCCCCGAAATCGAGCGCGTTGTGCTGATGCGCGACGGGCGCGTCCTCGCCGACGGCCGCAAAGAAGACCTGCTGCAGGAAGACCGCATGTCCGACCTCTTCGGCTACTCGGTTGAAATTCTGCGCCGCAACGGCTATTACCACATCTGGTAGCAGAGAGGTGGGCGCCATACTTGGGGGTTTAGGCCGCCGGGTTGAGCGCGCGATCCTTTCGGGAAGGTTCTCTTGCCAGGGCGGGAGGTCAATCTCGTTGCCTTCCATCAAGACGGGACACGGCAATCTCCACGAACGTCCATCGGCGCGATCACCGGCCGTTCAAGACGGAACGCCAATCGCCGACAGTGGTTTAAGGATTCCACTGCCAGCGAGTGGAGAGCTCTCTGGTTGGACTTGACTCAATTACGCTTCAACGTCCTCCCGCGGTGTCCTTCTGCCTGCTCCGCTGCAAAATGGCCGCTTCCCTCTGCTTATCCGGATGCATGATAATTTTCTGCAGCCGCCAATTATTCATGTCAGCTACATAGAGAGTGTTTTCATCCGGGCAAGCGAGACCATGCACCCAACTGAATTGTCCGAGTTCGTGTCCGGACTTGCCAAAGGTCCCCAGAATTTCTCCTCCTGGCAGGGCGAGCTTGTAGATTCGGCCCGGCTCCGCGTCCGAAGTGTAGAGGTACTGCGTGGTTCCCTGCGCAATGCAGATCGTCCACGGTGCGGTCTCATCGGGCGGGTCGGGATTCGCATTGCCGAGCACTGGATGGCGAGTTTTGTCGTAAGGAACGTTCAGAAAAATGAACCGCTTGAAGTTGCCGTCCGTATCGAACACCTGAATGCGCCGGTTGCCGCGATCAGCCACATAGATATTGCCTTGTCGGTCGATGCCAATGTTGTGAGGATTGCTGAACTGCCCCGGGTTTTCATTGGCATGCACGCCGCCTTTCCCGGCGGAGCCCCACCTTTTGATCCAGTTGCCGTGCTTATCGAACTTGGCGATCTCGGAGTTGAAGTAGCCGTCGCTTATATAGATGTTGTCATCGATATCCCAGGTGATGTCCGTCGAGCCATTGAACATCGCATCCACGGGGGTGGGAGGCGGATTCGCCCGGCGATAATGCGGTTCATCGGGCCCTTCGTCCCGGCGGCCGAGATTCAGAACCACGATTCCCTCGGGATTGAACTTCATTACCGACATCGTCGCCTTGTCGACGACCCACAGATTGTCATACTTGTCGAACCGCACCGAGTGTGCGTAGGCCAGGCCGTAAACGCCCTTACCCAATTGCCGCACGAAGTTGCCCTTCTCATCATATTCGAGCAGCTGCGTTGTGGCTTCGCCGTAGACCGGTGCTCCCAGCTCTGCTGTGCCAGGATGATTGAGAACGACGACGTGCCCCTTGGAGTTGACCGCTACCCCCAAAACCTCTCCGAGATTTCGATCGTAGGACAGCTTCAAGAATGGCACGGATTCGAATTTGATTTCGGGAACCGCAGAGAACTGCTGCGCGAATGCTGGCACAAAAACCCAGGCGAGGGTAGACAGAATCGTAAGGAGTTTTTTCATACGTCCCCCGAGCGGAGCGCTCGAAATTTGAAGATCGGGCTTCGCGCGCATGTTACCGAAAATGGAGCGGCGATGGTGTTATTTCTGCGGTCGAGGCAGCTTCGCCCACACCTTCGATATCTTCAGTGGCGAACCCGCCAACGCTATGTGCTTGGAGGCCGTCCGCGGATTAGAGAATGCCACACAAGGCATGAAACAGATTGCCGCCAAGGAGCCCGGAACTTACTTTCTGTTTTGGATTCAAGGGCACGGCATCGTCGACAGAGTGGATACGAGCAAGAAGATTTTGGAGCAAGCCGAAACCCAGGTGAAGAAAGCCGGAGCCGCATAGTCTGGACACCTGCAAGCTTCTACCCGTCACTTAAATCCTTTCCCAATGATCTTCGGCTGGTATCAGATCGCCGCCGTTCCACAACTTGCCTAGCAATCGTCACGCCGATCAGAATCAACATGATCCCGAGAAATGCAAGTACTAGCACCGAGACGTCAGCCATCAGGGCCACCTCGGAATAACTCGGACGAGCCTACCGACCCGCACTCGAGCAGGACAATAGGTTTTACTCCCTACAGAGGTGGATTTTGTCACCGAGAGACTCCAAGCAGGTGCCTTCTTCTCTGCGCGAGTCGGCGACAGTCTTCCCTTGGCATTCGCCTGCGTCTTCCGTGCCTCCACATATTTGCCGTGATCCGCCGCTGGCCTGCCTTGAAGATTCTTCACGGTCCCCTGTAGATGGCCAATGGCATGCGCCAACTCGCCGGAACGCGTGACTTCCACCTTGCTTACCTGCCAGTATACGGGTGCGCCAGGTGCGAGCGAGCAAGGTCCACAAAACGCCGATCGCCTGTTTGTCGGGGGCGAAGGGGTGCGCCAGGGAATAGCCCAGATGCATCATCGCCGTAAAACGAGAGTGGTCCCGACCCTTGGCTGCGACTGTCTTTGACCACCTAGCGTCCGGATCGAATGGTGCTTTCATCCGCTGCCCGTGTGTGATCGGCTTCGGTGACTAGCAGGCAGGCTCATCTTGGGGCCACAAGGCAAGTCGGCGAACGCATACACAAGCCCATACAGCTCACGCTATAGGCCATCGAGAGCCGGGCAGAACCCCATCGTCCGACGCAGCCCTGTCCAAGGCTCTCTCCGCTGAATCGCGGGCCGGACCTTCACGCCTCATTTCCAGCTATGCGGTCCCCTAAACGCCTCTCAGCGCGTTGGAGTGAGAACTCTGGACGGCTTTCTGACATAATTGAACGACTTGCCAGGGTGCATCCAAACGCCAGTGGAAAGAATCTGAAAACGATGGATTGGCAGGAAGCGTTTGAAAAGTACAGGCGAGGGGTGTCGAAACAGAACATGCCCGTGGGGGGGGAATTTGAAAGCGATTCGATCGTTTTGCCTGGCCGCAGCGCTAGCGGGGACGTTGGGAACTGCGGGTGTTCGAGCCCAGGAATCAATGAGCACGCTAGAACAATCCCCAGAAGGAGCCGTACGCTGGAGTCTGGACGAAGTTTCGCTGCTCCGCCAGGAGCCGCAAGCAGGCACAACAACGGATCGAAAATCGCCAGAACCAGACGCCCCCACACCTAGAATCATCCCCGCAGATCCCAATAACCCGAATGACCAAGAAGGGAAACAACCCAAGAGAATTCTGGGAATCGTCCCAAATTACCGTGCGGTCAGCGCCAACACGCATTTGCCTCCGCTGAGTTTCAGGAAAAAGCTATGGTTGGCGACCGAGGATACCTTCGACTACTCCGATTTCATTTTTGTTGGAGGGCTTGCCGGAATTTCGATGGCCCAAAATTCCCAGCCTTCCTTTGGGACAGGCGGCCCAGGCTACGGCCGATACTATTGGCACATCTTTGTCGACGGCGTCATAGAGAACTACATGACCGAAGCGTTGGTGCCGGCGGGGACCAAGGAAGACCCGAGATACTACACCCTGGGCAAAGGCGGATTCATCAAACGGACTAGCTACGCGGTAAGTCGGTTGTTCATCGCTAGGACCGACGCGGGACGGAACACCCTCAATATTTCGGAGATCGTGGGGGCCGGAGCGGCCGCGGGCATTGGTAACGCGTATTATCCGGCACAATCCAACCCCTGGGTGAAAACCTATCAACGTTGGGGAACGCAGGTGGGTTTGGACGGGGTGTTCAACGTATTAAAGGAGTTCTGGCCGGACATCAATCAGGCAGTATTCCACGGAAAATATTAATCCTCGCTCAACCCGGTCCATGCACCTTTCAGATGATGAACCTTTTGCAGTTCCACGTAGCGGTGCGCCAGCCCGACACCAGGTTGCTCACTACGACAAGCAGAATCACACCGGCCCGCTCAATGTTGTTGACGAAGAGCATCATGAGGTGCGCTTTCACGGCCTGAGCCCGGGCTGGGGCAGGCCTCAAAGAAGCGTGGCGGGGTTGTTCGGGGCGAATCTCAAGGGAAACTACTCACCTGAGCAACCCCGCCTCTTGCGACTCCCCGGCTGAATATACCCAGTTGAAGTGCCCGAAGGCATTTTCCGATGCGATTTTGTCGCGCAGCTGGATGCGGTTCTCTCTTTTGGGTGCCTCTGGCCACGATTGCTATGGGCGTAGGTAATTTCCGGTAATTTCTTTTGTTTTACTATTTGATGGGGTGGTCTCCTGTCTTCGAACATATCGACCACAGGAACTAAGTGAGCCAATCGACGAATTGACTGAAGCTGAATATCAGTCGGGAATAGGTGAGCATAAGAGTGCGTCTTCCCACGTGCCTATTACTCAACCGATGGGATACCCTCGACCGAGTTCGTAGGTAACATCCGTTTTAATGGAGCGATGCAAGAAAGGAATTGGCGATGTCGCGGATGCGGGCCATGCATGCGGAATCGGGCACTTCCGATTGCAGCGCGGAATGAAAATATTCCGACGCTTTGGCAGTACGGCCAAGCTCGGCGTTCAGGTTACCAAGAAGTAGGAAAAAAAGAGGATTGTGGGGATAACGAGCGACCAGCGGCTCGGCGTCGGAAAGTGCTTGTTCATACTTCTGGTCGTACTGGCGCAACACTCGTGCAAGAATGAACCGCGCGTCGACTGACAAGAACCCGCCCCGATTCATCCCGGACTCCATTTGCTTGACTCCTGTCGCCTTATCTCCTCCCGGTATGCCCATGAAGATGCGCAACAGCTTAACGAATGGAGAGAGTGCATCCACATAATAGTTGTAGATTCCGAGGATCGTTGTCGCGTCTGACATTTGCGGGTCTAGCTCTAAAGCGCGGAGCATTTCCGCTCGACTAGCGATGCTGGCACGCGCCACGCTCCGATTCTCGCCGCGCAAAAGATAGAGCCGCGCTTTCAGATTCCAGCCCATGCCCGCATAGGCACGCATCTCGGCGGTATCGGATTTGGCAAGTTGCGCCTCGGCGGTACCGATCACCTTGTCAGCGAGCATGAGATAGGCATCGTCCGCGGGTTCCTTGTTGCGCCTCCAGGCTTCCACCATGCCGGATTTGATTTCGCAAGCGGCGCAATACATCTTCCACCATCTTGCCTGGTCTTCGAGGAGATAACCGAAGGGATGATCAGGCTGCGCCCGTTCGAAAACGTGCGCAAAGGTAATGGCGGCATCCGGGTCGCCGGCATAAATTTTATCCATTGCTTGAATGGCTTCCGCAGGAAACGAGATGTTAGCGGCACGGACTGGAGATGCGAGCACCGTGACAAGAAAAAATACCGTCCAGGCGATAAAGCCAGAATGTTCAATGCGAATGTTGTTCACGTTACGCTGAATTTTCATTTTTGGTTTCGAGGCATGCCCGAGACCAGAACCTTCCGAGCGACCCACAACGCTCTCACGGGTACTCGTACGCGTCAAGACGACGGGGAAAAATGAACGACGAAGCGCGGTCCTTGCTAAGCCCGCCAACCTCTCGTAGCATGAAGCAACCCGATTCTGTTCCACCTGGCAGGAGGACCAGAACCGTGTTGGAGAGCGTAACACGTATGAACTTCACGAGACTTACTCGAGACACTCTGGTCCTCGTGTTGGCTATGGGACTCTGTCCATCCATACTTCTGTGCCAGAGGCGAGTGATCGATGTGGACCATTCGGAACTCAAGGTCCGCGTTTTCAAGAGTGGCCTCTTCTCTGCGTTCGCTCACGACCACGAAATCGAAGCGCAGATCGTTGAGGGGGCCATTGATACCTCTGAGCCTGCCTCGGTGGTGTTGCATGTGGACTCACGGAAACTACGCGTGCTCGATCCAGGAATTTCAGAGAAGGACCGCCGCGACATTCAGAATACGATGCTCGGCCCTGAAGTTCTTGACACCGAACGTTTCTCGGAGATCGTTTTCAAATCTACCGCCGTGGCACCAAGTGGCACAGACCGTTGGACGGTGCGCGGCGAATTGACACTGCACGGGAGAACGCAGGCCGTGACAGTGGAGGTAACCTACCGCGCGGGGCATTACACGGGTCAAGCAACATTGAAGCAGACAGAGTTTGGAATGAAACCCGTAAGGGTGGCTGGGGGCACGGTGAAGGTAAAAGACGACGTAAGAGTCGAGTTTGACGTCCAGCTTACACCGTAGCCGAGCCTTCACTGCTTGCTCTATCCAGCCGAAATTGAATTAAAGGGGATCTCCGATTTTGACCTCTGGCTCGTCCGCATCGGCCCTGTCTCGACACAACGAATTTGCCACCAGAGCAGGTTCGAGCGAGATCAACGAGGTTCCCCCAGCTCGTCTTTGCCCCATCGCAGTAGCTGCACGCATGTTTGGAGAGAGGTCTGCAATAATCTATATTCGGCGCAGCAACGCTTGGACCCTCTCCCGTCATGACAGCCCCTCCACTCGGACGACACTTCTTTGATTCCTATACAGAGATTTGAAACTTCGTTTGTGCCCTTTGAGCGTTATTCTGTATATTCTACGGTGATTTAACGTAAGCTGCCCGCAGAACTCGATCCGCTCGCGATGCCATCCAAACCGAAACGCGAATCCACGCCCATCAACCCCCAAGTCCCGATAGCCGCAGTGTTTAGTTTTCTCAAAGGCACGCGAGGTATGGTGGATTGGAGTCTGCGGGATTTGGCAAAAACTTTGAACATTAATGCGACTGATGCAAGTCGCATTGTCGATTTGATGCACATGCAAGGCTACGTCAAGCCAGCGGGGAATGGGCGCTGGCTCACATCGGTGGCGGGAGAAAACGTCTCCGCGTCCGTGACGCCGCGCTACAGTCCCGATTCGATTCGAGAGGCACTCTCCAGCCTCAAAGAGCGTATCGGCGAAGTGAATCGCGATTCCCAATCCGAATTCATTGTGAGCAAGGCAGTAGCGTTCGGGGATTTTCTTGACGGCAGTCCGCGAACGCAAGCCGCTGACGTTGGTATCGAGTTAACGAAGAAGCAAACTAAAAAGGTATCTGCTCTAGTGGGACCACAGGCCGCAGCCGCATTCTTGAAAAAGCTCAAAAACAAGTCACCGATATTGCATCTCAGGCCCTTCGAGGACTGGATGGGCAACAGAACGCATCGCAAGCTCGTTTAGCCATTCTTCTCGGCCCCATGCCCGCGAGATCGCATCGGAAAATCACGAGATGTATATCTCAAGGCGAACGCAACCGCCAAACCGCATGGCTCGATTCGAGGTGCGACCACGAAGTTTTTCTCGGTTATAATCTCTGAAAAAAGGAAGGCACAATCATGGCTCGTGAACACTCGCACAAATTCACAATTGCTGATGATGACGCGGTACGCACTCTTATAGACAAACTGGTGAGGGTAGGCCCTCAGCAAAAAGTTCGCCGTGAAAAACTGCTGCGTGCCCTCGACGATGCGGCGCGGCACTACAAAGACTCCGACCAGAAAGTCCGACAGGCCTTCTTTCACGGACTGCTGACCGGCTATGCGGTTGCGCTAAAACTTTGATAGCCCGTCGAGTAGGTCTCAATAGATGGCCCCACCTCGTTCGCAGGGATACGCGGTGAACCGCAAGCGGGTGGCACGGCTGATGCGAAGGATGGGCATCGAGGCGGCGGACGAGAAGCCGAAACTGAGCCAGCCTGGGGAAAGGCGGCAAGATGCTATCCCTACCGATTGAAAAGGCTTAAGATCGAGCGGCGCGACCAAGTCTGGTGCACGGACATCACCTAGGTTCCCAGGGGCCAAAGGTTTCTGTATTTGATGGCGGGGATGGGTTGGTTCAGCCGATTTTCCTCGACCTTTCGGAGCCAGAGATTTGAAGACAGCCCGAGCCGCCATTTGCCATCGCCTCACTCCTTTCTGACGGAAAGAGAAGACTGTGCTCTAAACCGGCCGTGGTCAATCGAGGCCTTGGCGCTTGCCTCTTCTTTCAAGAAACCACCGCCGGTGGATGGCAGCCGTCCCATTCCAGATCGCCACCCAATCGACCGCTTTTAGTTGACCCAGCGCCACGGACGGCATAGATTCACCATCGGACAGACGGGCTTAGCTCCTTCGATGCACAAGGTGGTTTCATGCCGACGAAAAGGATCGTGAGATGGAACTATTTGGCGGGACTGGTTGTGATGCTGGCCTTTTGTACCGGGGGCATCGCGGTTGTGTCCGCGCAGGAAGGCAGTACCAACACGTCTCCAGCCTCGCGGCAGATGCCGCTTCACCATGCCAGCGGCACGAAACTAAACGACCAGCAAATGCGAGGAGCGGGACTGTTTATCCAGCGTTGTGCCCTCTGTCATTTGCCGAAGTCATTCGGGGCGGGCGGAAGCAAGTATTGTTGCGTTTCTTCGCTGGGACCCAGCCTGAGCGGCATCTTCAAAAATATAGATTCCGATCAGGAACAGGCCATGAGAGAGATCATCCTGAATGGCGGGTCCACCTATATGCCCGGATGGAAATACGGACTAACCCCTGAAGAGATCGACGATATTATTACGTACTTGAAGACTTTGGGCTGATCCTCGACAACGAGGAAGGGAAAGAGATGACAAAACTCAGAACTTTCTATCGGGTCCCGGTACTCCTTGTTTTGCTGGCGAGCATCGCCATCGCGCCCAAGGCTTTCTCCCAATACGCAGCTGGCGGCCCCCAGATCAAGGGGTATGTAAAGTCCTCGGATGGGAAACCCCTTGAAGGAGTCCCGGTCTCTCTGCGGGGCGACGGTAAGACGTTCGTAACGACGGTTTTCACCAACCAGCAAGGCGTCTACATTTTCCCGCCTTTGGAGAAGGGCCTCAAATACAGCTTGTGGGCGCAGGCGGAGGGATTTCAGACGGCACGACTCGAGGTGAGTGCGGCCGGTGGACAAACTCGGCAAGTCGCGCCCTTGCAACTCAAGCCGCTCGAACATTTCGAGAAGCAACTCACCGGCGTGGAATGGATGAACAGCTTCCCGGAGGACACTCCCGCTGACAAACGAGAGAAGCAAATCTTTGCGAGCAACTGCAGCGGTTGCCATGACAATAATTTTGCTTTGCAGAACCGGTTCGACGCCGATGGCTGGGGCAAGATTGTTTCCGTGATGTCGCTGAGTTCCGAAGGAACTCCAGTGCCGGCCAACGCTACTGGACAACCGGTGACGAACGCGTATAAGGACGAAATTGTTCGATTTCTGACGAAGGTTCGAGGACCAGTTCCAGCGAATTATCCGCTGAAGCTCCTGCCAAGACCCACGGGGGAAGCCGCACAGGTAGTCATCACCGAGTTTGACATACCGCGTTCCGGAGCTCCCCCGGAGTCCTACGTGCACAATGGTAGCGATTGGATGGAAGGCACTCCCTCTCGCTGGGAGGGGCGCGCGCCTCACGATGTGGCCGTCGGTTCCGACGGCAACATCTATTTCTCGGATGACCGAACGCCGGACCGGTCGATCGCAAGACTGGATCCTCGAACGGGCGAGGTCACTTCTTTCAAATTCCCTTCTCAAAATGGCGGGGTTGCGGGCACCCACGGGCTCGACGCCGACCCACAAGGTAATATTTGGGCTAACGATCAGGCGAATGGCGATCTGCTGGAGTTCGATCTCAAGACTCAAAAGATCAGGGACTTCCCCAGGCCGCCGGATATGCCCGATGCGGAAACCACCGTCGCTGTGGATCACAGCGTAAACAAGGGAGTGGTTTGGGCCACATCGCGAGCGGGAGCTCTGAAACTGGACCCGCGGGCAGGCAAATATACGTTCTATCCGATGATCACTCCGGGTAAACCCACCTACGGAATCACGGTCGATCGGGAGGGCAATGGATGGTACACCTCGCCAGCTAGTGACAGGGTTGACGTTGTGGACTGGGAAACGGGCAAGAGCTCCGAGATTATTTTCCCGCCTACGGGTGCGGATACCGGTATGGAGGTCACCGACAAGGATAGGGAGAACTATTTGAGGTTACAGGCCGGCGCGAACTCAGCGACCCCAATTTCCAAGTGCCCGCGCCGAATTGGGGCAGATCCGAATGCGGATGTGGTTTGGGTGGCCCTATTCTGCGCCGATAAAATTGCGAAGATGGACATCCATACCCATCAGGTAACTGAATTCGATTTACCTCACAAGTATAGTCGTCCCTACGGGGTCGTGGTGGATCGCGACCACAATGTTTGGATCAACATGCTGAACACGGACATGATCGCCAAATTTAATCCCGCCACTCAGAAATTCACCGAATACCAAATGCCCAGCCGTGGCACCGACATGCGGCACCTGGTACTTGATTACAGCACCAATCCCCCGCAACTCTTCGTCCCTTACAACCGGTCGAATAAAATTGCCCGGATTCAGTTCCGCAAGGCTTCTGACATGGAGTAACGCCTTTGGCCCCTCCGCACAGGTAGCCAAGCCCGAAGCGGATCTCCCTTGAAATTCTCACGGCAGCGGCATGCTTGTGATATTCCTTGGTGAATCCATTTCGTCCGTTCTTCATCGTGAAGCTGCCGTCGGGTCGCACAGTCATCGTAGAAGCGCGTCCGTGGTCTGTGTCGTTGAGATCGCTCGGAGGGTTATGGACTTTGTCGGCCGATTCCGCGTAATGGAGTTGCCAAAGATCCTGGAATCCGGGCGTTCTTGGGATATGCCCAAGCTTCCGGTGTGCCTCCCGTTCTAGGGCCGTTGTTCATTAGGGCGACCCTGGCACGGGCTCCATGTAATTCTGGGGAACCTGACCACTCTGTGCCATGGCGGGCCGTGTGATATACGTCGAAAGTGCCAAGCAGGTTCTTCGGGCCAGCCAGGTCGTTTTCCTGGTTCCAAGTTAGGTCGGCGAGATCGAGAAGCTGCGGACTTTGTGCGCGAAGGATAATAGCCGGCCCAAGAAGTACCGCTTAGGAAAAGGAAACAAGCCCCGGGCATGTTCGTCCCCCTCCGGCATCTCATACACTTGAGGAACCGATTTTCTGACGCCGCCTTGGTAGCGGGCGCGATTTTGGCATTGACACATTGCCAATAGCAATGGAATAGTCGCCAGCAATCTTGGAGGTGTCCCTTGAAAACTGCGTCTTTACACATCTTTGCTCTGGCTTTTGGCCTTCTCCTCGTTTCGTCTCCGCTGTTTGCGCACCACGGCGCTTCGGCATACGAGACGGGATTGACGAATTTGAAAGGGACCGTAACCGATTACCACCTTATGAATCCCCATACGGAACTTTTTTTCGACGTGACCGGCTCGGGTGGCAAGGTCGAAAAGTGGGGTGCGGAAAGCGCCAGCGCCCTCACCATGTCCCGGCTTGGCTGGACCACGAGCACGTTCAAACCCGGGGACCAGATTACCGTTGCGGGTAATCGTGCGAAGAACGGTTCGCATAACATGCGCCTGCGCAAGGTTGTGTTGGCCAGTGGCAAGGAGTTCATCATCGAACGCGGTGAGGATTACGCGGGTCAATGAGTGGTTGATTGAGGATGCGAGCGTGAATTCTCCCTTTGTTAGGGATGCAGATGCCCCGAATCCACCACAAGGAGCTTCCAGCATGCGCAATCGTCTACGGATGCCGGCTCTTCTGGCGGTAGCGGTTCTGGCCCCGTTACTTGCCGGATGTGATCGGGGCGTTACGCATCCCGGAGGGAGCGCGATCCAGACGGCGGCCCCGCCCCCGGACCTATCGGGAATTTGGAGGCGTTCGCGGCGCCCGCCTGATAATTCTCGTCAATACACCATCTTTGAACTCGCCATGAGCATCACCAATGAAGAGCCTCCGATGACGCCTTGGGCGCTGGCGAAATTCAAAGCCAACAGGCCCAACATCGGTCCCAACGCAGTCTCCTTGGCAAAATCCAACGACCCAGTTATCAACTGTTTTCCGCCCGGCGTACCGCGAATCTACCTTCAACGAGGGGAACCCCTGGAAATTCTTCAAGTCCCTGGTCGCGTACTCATGTTTTTTGAGTATGACCACTTCGTCCGCCAAATCTACACCGATGGGCGGCAACACCCGAAGGACTTGGCTCCCACGTGGATGGGGGATTCGATCGGCAGGTGGGAGGGCGACACGCTGGTGGTCGACACGATCGGTTTTAACGACAAGACCTGGCTCGATCTGGTAGGCCATCCCCACACCGAGGCGCTGCACCTTGTCGAGCGCGTACGGCGTGTGAATCATGACGCCTTGACAATCGATATTTTGATCGATGACCCAAAGGCTTATACGAAGCCCTGGGGAGGGCATGCGACCTTCGATTTGAAGCCGGGCTGGAATATCGGGGAACTGGTATGCGAAGACAATGGGACCTTCGGCGACCTGCAAAAAAAAACGGAGACTGGCAACTAGTCCACGATGGAAGGACTTCGGGCTGAGGGAACAGTTGAGAGGCGGTGACAATATAGCTGGGTGAAACGAAAAACGATCCGGCGGCAAAAAGTTCGGTGGATCGCCCGGATTTCCTGAAGAGGAAGAGACCCAGTCTCGTTTGCTTCGCTCCCTCCCGTTCTGCTGGCAGGTTCACTAAGTTCCCAATCGGAGTCAATTGGAGTCAAAATGCGAAGTCGTCCCTGGGGGCCCCCAGATCGTCGGTCGATTCCCTGCCCTTCCCACGCGCGTAAATAAATAATTGTAGGACCGCGGGGCTTTGTACTGCTGCGAGGAGTCCCATAGCCGTTGAGACTAATGCCTCGGAGATTCCCCCGCAGTAAATGCCATCCAAGTTACCCTCTGCAGGGCCACACGCCTTGAATGCGTTCACTATCCCGATAACGTGATTCTGGCCGTCCTGTAAGTTATCCGCACTCTGTGGCACGTTGGATTCTCAGAAGAGAAGCGGCTGGCACCGGAGGAATAGGCACGGAGAGGATAACATCGAGTCCGTCCTGCAGTAACGTAGAAGCTAAGTAATCGTATCCAGGCTATCTGAAGTCTCTTGCGATGCCTGCAACGGCAAGGATGGTATCAATAAAAAACGAAAAACACGTGCCGATTTGTTCCTGAACGCATCTTCAGATCACGCGAATAAACGCACCGGTGGGTGTGGTCGGTGGAGGAGCTGGGAATTCCCCGCCGTTCAGAGCGGCGATGGCACCCTCAAAGGCTGTCAGTCCAGTCGAAGTCTTCCCTTCTGAGCATGGTGCAGAAATAGAACAAACCGATCCTTCGCTACTCCTATCTGCGCCAGAGCTCCGTCAAGACTCTTCAGTGAGCGATACCCTGCGCCCGCAAGCTCTTCGACGTTTGACATTTTTTGTTCTAAGAAGTGACCGAACGACACAAGGGCATTCTGGTGCTCGTTGGTGGTGGTGGGGACCAAAGGTTGCGGAAGAGGCAATTTCTTTAGATCAAAGACGGGCGGCGCGTCTGTTCTTACTGCATTCAACTCTTGAAGCGGTGCTATAAACGTTTTCGCCTGTTCAACCCGCTTCCCCAACTGGTCGGTTCTCAGCCCCCATTTGTCGATCAAATACTTCAGCAATGAAGTGTGATCGAACACAGTGTCGATAAACCCTTTTTTTAACCAGGGAGAAATCAGAACAGCGGGAACACGAACGCCGCATTGCTCAAACGTATAGTCGCTTACATTGTCGTCCGGGGGTATAGCAGGCGGAGGAACCAAGTGGTCGTAAAATCCTCCATGCTCGTCATAAAGAAGGACAAAGAGGGTTGAGTTCCATAAATCTGGATTCGACCGGATGGCATTGTAAACTTGGGCGATTAAGTACTCACCCTTGCGGATATCCGTTGGGGGATGCTGATCGTTTTCATCGTCTCCACCATAGGAAGGCTCAACAAAGACGTACTGCGGGAACCCCTTTTCTGGGCCGGCAGCGTCTTTGAAGAATTTGTCTATCCGATGGAAATGATCGAGCTTGTCCCACAGCTTGAGGCACAAGATCGCCTGACACATTCCGTGGTGATAAATACCCCAGGTAATGCCTTTGGTGTCGAGTTCGTTATAAATGGTATTTTGGTCGTAGCAGTATTCATTTTGGATGAAAACGCCCGATGGCATCCTGATGTCCCCCTTCGAAGTGCCGGTGTGGACGAAGAATCGGTTGGGCCATGTCGGACCGGGCAGTGAAGAAAACCAGTGATCGCAGATGGTGAAGTTTGCGGCGAGAGTACCCAGAACTGGGAGACTCCCCTGCGGATAATAAGCCATTATCTGAGACCGTTGACTTGGAGTGCTTGAAGGGAAAGTGCGTGCGAAATTTGAAACGAAGCCACCGCAACTATTGTCAATCTGTGCCAAGACATCGAGGGTTTCGTGACGTGGGTCTAGGCTAATTGCACTCTCGCTGGTCGGGGATTGTTTAATTACCGTGGCAGCGTTCGGGAAATCAGGGTTTGACTTCAGATTATTTGGATCGACGCCCTCAAGTGTTGGATAGAGCGATTTCGTCCAGCCCAACAATTGGTCGAACGAATGGTTCTCCATCATCAATACGACGACGTGCTTGATAGGATCGTTTTCCGGCAGTAGGTTCCTCCATTCTCGGCGAGACGTAGGTGCGGAAGCCCGGTCTTCTGGGAAGCCCTCTGTTGCCGCACCCGCTAGGGGACGATAATGGGAGACAATTGCGGCCTAGAATTTTTACACTGGCTAATTTAAAAAGAATAGAAGCAAAGCAAAGTTGATGTTCGAACGCGGGTGCCTGATTGGGATGGTGAGTTTGACCGAAGAGTGTGGTCAGGAGGGTCAGCGGAAGAACCGCTTCCTGTGGGCAGTGTTGCAGGGTTGTTCGCCCCCGAGGCGGCGAGTCTCACGCACTTAAACTGAAGTCGGGCTCAAGGCTATCGCTGGTGTGGGATTCTTACGGATGGTTTGGAGGATACGATTAATTTCCGCCCTGCGAGATGCTAGGGACAGCTTCCTTACCTCCGTGAAAAAACATCAATTCGATCCCGCCATCATCAGCATACGGGTCGTCGGTGATACGGGGCGGCCAGCTTCAAGGACAGATTTCTGTCGGCGTAATCTGAAGCGTTGTGAGCATGAAGCCATAGTCGGACTCAAAAGCGGCATTTCCAGATTGGAAGGCAGTTGCGTCGATCGTTCCGACCGTTCGGCCTTCGTCTCATCTATGTCGTCCCACGGGGTTTCGAATTCATACCCCAATAGGAGACCGTTCTGTGCGATATGGTGGAAACCGACAAATCAGTCAAGGGACAGGGGGCTTTGCCGCCTCCGGTATTCCTCGGTACTTGTCGGGTGCCAGTAAGGTGAGGATCGCTTTGAGAACCGAAGGCCCATACCAAGGCTCCCGTAATGATTGCAATTCCAAAGTAGATCAGGATGCGTTCACCATCGCACTGGGGAAGCTCGTGAAACAGCAGGCGCTCACCCTGAACTAAGGGCAGCGGGGATCGCGATGCGATCACCGGGTTGCTGGGGACGGCGAGCGCCGGCAAAACCGGCCATGAGGTGACCGCCGACTTTGGCCGGCAGTTTTCACCCTCCGACTAGCAGCCAGGATCAGTCCTCCAGTGCCCGCGAGCCGTATCGCGAACGGATCGAGCAAGGAGTGGGTCGTGGCCGCAATGCGATGGCCATCTGGCAGGACCTGGTTTCCGATCGTGGTTTCCAGCCGGTGACGAAACGGTGAAGCGCTTGGTGGCCTTCGAGTTACCTTCGGGCCAAGAATGTCCACAATCTGAGCAATGAAGTTGACTAGTTGGTTAGATCAGATTTGCTGGGGTACGCCGTTTGGTGTCCAATGGCGTACCAAACAGAGGGGAGAACACAATTCCAGTCGATGTTCAATTTGATACTTCCTTTTCAAAGGTAAAACCCTAAATCTTGTTCAAGACGCATATTCTGTCCACTGGGAGGGCACTTCGTGAGCCAAGAACAAGAAGATGTAGTCGTTGGAAGAATGGTTCGAGAGCATGGCGAAGCCAAAACTAGGTTAAGCCAGTTGCGGGGGGAATCACAGGAATTAGGTAACCAGTTTGAGGAATTGGGGAGGAAACTCAAGAAATTCTCGGCACGCATTACGGAAGGCCGGCGCGTGTCAACGACGTTGAGACAGGTGCTCACGAAATTTAGTGAGTTTTTCGTGTCTTGCCCAGTTTCCACAAGAAAATTTCGCGCTAGGAACGCCTAGGAACGACGATCGTCCACTCGGTCGACCCACAGCATCCCCGCTTTTGTCACTCCTCAGACACATTTCGCTTTTCCAAAGTAGGCAGCGGTTTCGGAGTGGGAACCGGCTTGTTGATCGATACCTCGCTGGCAAGCTGAGGTGGTTTGGGAGCGCTTCGTACGAAACGCTCCGGGTGACGTTGGTAAGCCACATCGAGCACCTCTTGACGTTGCCGCAGGATGTTTTCAGCTTGACCATAGTGAACCATCGCGTGCGTCAGCAAGCCCACGCCAGAGTGACGGTGCTCCTGGTTGTACCACCGGAAAAATCTCTGACAGAAAGCACGACTGTCCTGGATGCACCCAAAGCGGTCCGGGAACTCCGGCCGATACTTCAGAGTTCGGAAGTGGCTCTCGGAAAAGGGATTGTCGTCAGAGACGTGCGGCCGGCTATGCGTTTTCGTGACACCCAGATCGGCCAGCAAAAGAGCTACCGGTTTGGACCTCATCGACGTGCCACGATCCGCATGGAGCGTGAGTTGGCCGGGCTGGATGCATTGTTTTTTGCAACTTTCCCCGATCAGGCGCTGGGCCAACACCGCGCTTTCGCGATAAGCGACCATCCAGCCGGTCACGTAGCGGCTGAACACGTCGAGGATCACGTAGAGATAAAAATAGGTCCATTTCGCTGGTCCCAGTAGCTTGCTGATGTCCCAGCTCCACAGCTGATTGGCAGCAGTGGCCATCAGCTCGGGCTTCTGGTAAGGCGGATGAAGCAACTGATCGCGACGTTCGCGGGACTCGCCACGCTGTTCCAGTAAGCGATACATGGTTCGAATCGAACAATGATATTCCCCTTCATCGAGCAACGTCGCAT
Source organism: uncultured Acidobacteriota bacterium (assembly GCA_963718485.1). Lineage (GTDB taxonomy): Bacteria > Acidobacteriota > Terriglobia > Acidiferrales > UBA7541 > Palsa-295. Next base: position 8,937 of record CAVQZU010000022.1, on the reverse strand, counting down.
AGACCGCGGCTGGCGAGCGATCCTGGAAACGTTCGGCGTGAAGATGCGCCAGGACCGTTTCGCGTTCTGCCGGCTGCAGGGCGCGTAGCGACGGAGGTCGCGACGTGCGCACCACCGGGAAAGAAGCGGCACGTCTTTGCCGGTAATAGGAAGCGCGAGGCACCAGCAGAGTGTGGCAAGCAGCGCTTGTGCCCACGTCCACCGCCAGTTCGGTGACCGCAGCCATCAGGATTTCTCCTCGGGGTCCTGATCCGGAATCGGATTCCCCAACAGCGCAGCCACTTTTTTTTGGACGTCGATGATGATGTGCGCCTTACGCAGATCTTCGGTGAGGCGGGCGTTCTGACGGCGCAGCTTCTGGATCTCTTCGTCCTGCGGATGGAGCTGGGACTTCGGTCCGCGTTTCCGCGGGGTCAGCGCTTCGCGGATGCAGTCGGCCCGTTCGCGCCGCCAATAGGCCAGCAGAGACGAGTACAAACCTTCGCGCCGGAGAAGCGCGCCCACGCCTCCGGGTATGGCGGCAGCCACCTCGGCCTCGGCCAGGATGCGCTGTTTGTACTCCGCGGTATAGGTGCGCCGCTTTGGTTTAGCGACCACTTCGGGATCCGACCGCGAGGCCAGCAGTACATCGGCGCCCGCTTTGGCTGCCGCTGCACTGCGCTGCGGCTCGCTACGCTCGCCTTCGCTCCGTTCCGCGGCAGCCAAAGCCCCAGGGGAAACACCAACATCACCAAGAGAATTCCCGTTCATCTCTGCCTTTTTCTTTCTCGCCCTACTCATTAATTAAGGGTACTAGACTTGTCTCAGCGATGTTGGCACGGAGGGCACGAGCCAAGCGACTCCCGATAACCAACAGATTGGCTTGGAGAAGTTTTTCCCGAGTCTCGGGGGCGTGGACAATATCAAGGCCTTTGAACAGCATTTGAGCAAAGGCACCTATGAGAGTATCGGCAAGTGGATAACCGAGGCACCCGAGGTTGCAAAACAGCTGGCGGAACTGAATCAAAAACTGAAACTATACGATCTGTGGTAGGACGGCACGAGCGCCTGGTTTAGTTGGTGCTGAGCATTCAATCCTCGTCGTTGCGTTCAAAAACCACTTCCTTTATAAACACTCGTTACATCCAGAACGCCACCGGAGAATCAACGAGTTGGGACGGCTCGACGAGCTGGCTTTTTGAACGCGTTGCGTAGACCGTGCCGATGCTCAGACCTGTTTTTTTCACAACATCGCGCCACGATGCCCCTGAATCCCGGAGACGGCCGATCTGAGAGGCATCGACGGTCGGCCAATTGATTTCCCCTTGGCCTGAGCATTTCGCATTTCGCGAGAGGCGTGTCCCACCATTTTACGACCTCATGGCCCACAATGCGATTGGCGGCGGGTGTACCATGCTCTCATGCTGAAGTTCTCGGTCACCCTGATCTCTACGTTCGTGTTGAGCGTTTCCCTACTTGCACAATCTGAATTTCAAGTATTCGTTGACAAGAATGGGCGGGTACACATCCGGACACGAGATGGCGGGGAACAGGTCGTACCCGGAGAGCCGCATCAGAGGGGTATTGAGTCGGTACAAACAGCGCCAGATGGGCAGACAGTGGGCTGGTTGGTGGATTACTCCGATCCAGACAACTCATCACCTGACGCTGGCAAGCTCGTGATCTTTCGTGGCGGACGAATTGTTCGCCGATTTGACTCCGATCAGGTTTTTGGGAGTTGGACGTTCTATGCTCAAGAAGCGCAAGTGGCTTACCACGTTGGGCCAATTCACGGTGAGGAGTCTTCGCACTGTGAATTACGTGATGTAAAGACTGGCCGCTTGCTTGCTCAATGGAATGGCGATCTGGACGATACGAAGCGCCCTCAATGGGCAAAAGGTCTGGATCACTGACATCGATTGCGAAAAGTGCAACATGGAACTGTCCGACAGTGTCCTTAGAACGGGAGGGGGCGGATGTCGGGTTCCGTCCACTCCCTGCGAGCTTCGACCGAAAACAACCGCTCTCGTGACCAATAGGTGAGAATCCAATTCGGTTTTCCGAGCGGAGACGCCATCAGTTCATTGCAGACTTCAAACAGCAACTTCTCTGTACGGGCCATGAGAAAAGACCGAGTAGCGCGAAGGGAGGCTTGCGTGATCGTTTCGTGATACCCGCTGGTGTCAGTGTTTGCTCCGCCGGTCGCTTCGTTGTAGGCACGTATCATCTGGGGCATAGCGATAGACGGAACCATCTCCGGGCGACAAGCAAACAGCCATAGAGCCGCCGCGAAATGGGCACTGTGGGTCCATCTGGACTTCGGCAGTGTTCGATCTTCCAGTCCGCGCCCAATCTCCACAACCTCGTCGTCTGAACTGAAGGGAACGAAACCCGACATCGTAGGCTCCAATTTGAGAGGCGGGAGACGTGTCGGTCACAGAGGGGAAAAACCGAAGCCAGACTCTTGATTCGCTTTCAACCCCAGTCGCGTGCAAGTCAGTCCGCCAGATATGGGACTAGTTTCGCTGCTGCGCCGTGTTGAGGCTGAACCGCATGTCCGTTTGAAAACGATATCACAGATGATGCCAAGTGCGACTGTTCGTTTGTCTGGTATGGGTGCCGATGGGCTCGACAGAACTACGACGCTGAGTATATCCAGTTGAAAGGCAAGACTTGATGCAGCTTAGCTTTGCCCGCCGTGCCGCGCCACCCGCAGACGCAAGGAACCTCTTCCGATGGCGAGAGTTTGCTTGACCTGCGTTGCACGCTAATTCGCTGATAGCACTTCGGGCATTCAAGGACGAACTGATATGCGTTGTTCACTCTGGAAGGGTAGCCGACTGGCGCTAGTGATGCGATAGGGATCGGGATTCATTGTCGCGAACCAGCCATTAACTTCCACCCTGCGGTGGAGTCGACTCAAAAAACGCAGCCATCGGAATGGTTTCGGTTCCACTACTGCCGCTGGGGGTAGGCTCAGCCATGGCGCTACGCGTGCGTTTCCCGCATTTCGGGACGGCCCGGTACGCGTTTTTTCTTGGCCGCTATTTCAACCCGCGTTGCTAATCGTCTCTTTATCGTAGGATCACTCAATCTGAACTGGATACCCTCCAGACTCTGAAGTCACACATTTCCCGCGTTTGGGTTTCCCTTTTGTCCAAGCATTCGCATTAGACTCTTGGGCGATTCGTGCATCTCTTGTCTCAGTTCGCCGAAGCCGTATGTTGCATTTATGAAGTCGCGTAGCCTAGCCTTACCGGTTTCTACGTCGCCTGCAATCATGGACTCAATTGCTTCGCGTAGCAGCGCTATGCGAAAAGCCAGATCGCGCTGTACTCGAGCGCGAGTGGTTTCTCTAAAGTCTCGTTGATTGGACCTGCAACCTAATCGGCGGCTTTTGGAACGTTAGTCTCGACATGTGTTTCACTGCCACGAGCCTCGGCTTGACTGCACGTAAAATACGTGCTACACGTATATTACGTGTGACGGAGGAAAATCGTGGCGACTGCCAAGAGAAACGGAAAGCAGAATGTGACGATCAGTCTTGACCCGAAGACCATTCGGAAGGCCAAGATCTTGGCAGCTCGGCGTTCAACTTCCATCAGCGGCCTTCTAGCTCACCAAATTGAGATACTCGTAGGCGAGGAAGAAGCCTACGAACGGGCGGAGCGGCAGGCAATGACTTTGCTCGACCAGGGCTTTCACCTGGGCGGCGTAATTCGAGTCGGCCGAGATGAACTCCATGAGCGGTAAGACGTTCATCGATACGAATGTCTTGATCTATGCGCATGACAAAGATGCAGGTGCGAAGCACGAAATTGCAAAGACGGTTCTCCGTGACCTTTGGAGCGAGCGAACGGGCGTTCTTAGCGTGCAGGTACTCCAGGAATTCTATGTCAACGTCACGCGAAAGATCTCCTCTCCCTTGTCAAAGGATTTGGCACGTCTTGTGGTGAGCAGCTATGCAATCTGGTGCACGGAAACCACTCCGACTGAAATTATCTCGGCATTTCGGATCGAGGACGAATCGCGAATCGGTTTCTGGGATGCCCTGATTGTCTCCTGTGCCTCAAAAGACGGGGCGACTCGGATTCTCTCGGAAGATTTAAACGCAGGGCAAAGGATTGCCGGCATTCTCATCGAAAATCCCTTTGTCGGTATCCACTGAAGAGTCGGGAGAACGAGTACCGCAAAGTATTTTGCCTGTCGTGCTGAGGGGGTTGATTTCGCTAGTCTCCTAAGGAACACAGCTACATGGTGCAGGTTTGTTTGGAAGTGAGCTCAAAGCCCAGTGCTCGGGCTTGTCTGCGGAGCCTAGCTTCGATCTGCTGGTGGTATTGCACTTCGTGCTGTGCGCAGATGGTCTCCTGGTAGGACTTCCGTGTAGTCAGAAGGTGGTAGATGATGCGTGCAAGTTTGTGTGCCGCAGCGGTGATCGCTTTCGGAGTGCCGAGTTTTGTGCGCATTCGGCGATAATACTGACCGAGGCAGGACCGGCTTCGATGCAGGGATTGAGCCGCCATTCTTAGAGCTGTGGCGGCACGATTCTTCACGGTCCGCGTTTTCACGGACAGTATTTTTCCACCACTGATGCGGTTGTCCGGACATAATCCGAGCCAGGATGCAAACGCCGAAGCGTTGGCAAAGCGCGAAAGATCAGGGCCGATTTCCGCCAGCAGCGTGTGGGCAGTGAGCGTGTTCACGCCCGGGATCTGAGTTAAGTCGACGCCGAAGATTCGATATAAATGGCTACGGAGATCGAAGCGAAGCTCATTGCGGCGGGGTTTGTGACGGTCCTGTGGTTTCTGCAGGGGGTATTGCGTCAGATCGACCTTTGACTGGAACGTATCCAGACATCGCTCGATTTCCACGTCGCATGCGGCGATCATCTGCTGGTAATAGTGGTATGCGGCAAGCGATTGACGAAGCGTGAACAGATGCTCAGGTCGATAGTCTCCGACAAGCGCTTTTGCGATCGTGCTCTCTGTGGCCTTGATACGCGGATCGCGTAGTTTTGCCAGGGCAAGAGGATTCCGCTCACCCTTCAGAATCGCCTCAACGATGGCTATCCCGGTTAAACCGGTGATGTCGCTAATGACGTGGTGAAGTTGCAGGTTCATCTGATCCAATGCCTTCTGCATGTGCTGGATGTGAGTCGAAGCCATCTGTACGAGGTTGTCGCGGTGACGGAGAATGGAACGCACGGTGCAGACCGCCTGTTCGGGTCGGAACGACGCGCGAAGTAAACCAACCGAAAGAAGATACTGAATCCACTGACAGTCGGAAACGTCCGATTTGCGTCCTGGCACATTCTTTACGTGGCGTGCGTTAACGAGAAGCACTTTGAAACCTCGGGCTTCCAGGATTTGAAAGAAAGGTATCCAGTAGACTCCCGTCGATTCCATTGCCACGGTCTCGATACCACAGGCTTTCAGCCAGTCAGCGGCCACGTGCAGGTCTTCCGTAAACGTCGAGAAACGGCGTATAGATTGTGGATCGCGGTCAGCAGGCACGGCGATGTAAATCTCGGTTGCTCCTACATCCACACCGGCAGCATTCAGCTCAAGACAAGATAGTACGGGCATCGATGTGCTCTTCCTCTTCTGTATTCTCGGCATGAGTCTCCTTTCGGCCATGCGAGACGGCCCAGACTGTGCAGAGTGAGTAATCTCCTAAACGGGATCGACGTACTCTCTGACGAGAAGCCGCCGTCACCACTGGCTTGAGCACGAAGTCTGGGGCCACGCTGAATTACGGGCTCCCGAAGGATGCACCACTGAATATTCGGCCTACTTGCCGTCACCCATGGACGATAGAGATCGTATCGCCATCGAGCATGAAGGTGTTCCTTACCTGCTTGACCCGAGCATCGCGGGTCTTTTGCTGAATTGGCCCCTTTCGATCGTTTGATTTGGCCCCACCCTACTGCCTTGCCATAACTAGATCGGTAGTGCCGGTATTCTTCGCCCATCCGTTGGTTTAGGGTTGGTCCACCAAGTTCGCGAGCATCTAGAGCGAGCAAACGAAAAAGCCTATCCGAGCGGCACGCCGTTACATTTATGTGACAGTGAGCCTCAAGAAGAAATACAACAAGCTGTGGAGGTCTGTAAGTAGATGAGAGAGAAGGAGAAAGTGGCGCGCCCGAGAGGAGTCGAACCTCCGACCTTCTGGTTCGTAGCCAGACGCTCTATCCAGCTGAGCTACGGGCGCACCGTGGCTAACGATTATATACGGTTACACAGCAACTTCAACCGCGACTGCCTGTTCAATTCTGGGGACTTTCGGGATAATCGAAGAGATTTTAAACCGAACCCACATTTTCCGTATGGGGCGCAACCTACAGACCAGCCGGCATCAGGAAGATACGGCATTCATTCTGCCAGCAGGGCAAAGGGCCCCACGAATTTGCGATAAGGCTCATTCACATTGCGGATAGCCTGCCGCGGCGCGCTTCTGGTAGTCTTGTCGACTGAATCGGCGCCCAAAACGGAAGCAATGCATCTCACATCGCGAGAAATCGATAAGCTAATGATTGTTGTCGCGGCGGACGTCGCCCGCAAGCGCCGGGCCCGCGGATTGAAACTGAATCATCCTGAAGCTCTCGCGCTGATCACCGCCGACCTTCTTGAGGCGATTCGCGACGGCCGCTCGGTTTCCGAGGTGATGGAATTTGGCGGCACCATTCTCCGCCGCGAGGACGTGATGGAAGGCGTGCCCGAAATGCTCGACGAAATTCAGGTGGAGGGCACTTTCCCCGACGGCACCAAGCTGGTGACCGTGCATCATCCGATCCGGTGAGATGTGCGACGCCTGGGGTGTTGCTTGCTAAGTAGCTTCGAGTAAAAAATGACCAAGACAGACCCCTTGTCGTTTCGCTTGTTCGGGGCCCCAACAAGAAGCAAGGGAGCATCCCAGGATCTCTGCAGGTTGGAGAGGAAAAATGATCCCCGGCGAATATCGACTTAAACACGACCCCATCATTGCCAACGACGGCCGACGCGTCATCGAGCTTGACGTGGCCAACACCGGCGACCGGCCCATTCAGGTCGGCTCGCATTTCCATTTCTTTGAGGTGAACCGCGCGTTGCACTTCGACCGCGGCCAAGCTTTTGGCATGCGCCTGAACATCCCTTCCGGCACCGCCGTGCGCTTCGAGCCGGGCGACAGCAAGCGTGTGGAACTCACTGAAATTGCCGGCGCGAAGGCCGTCTACGGCCTGAACGATCTTACCGATGGCGCGACGGACGAAAAATCTAAGCCAGCCGCGATCAAGCGCGCCCTGGACCATGGCTTTTTCAGCAAACTCTAAACGACGAGAAGGCACACGTGAGCCTCAAAATCCCACGGCGGCAGTACGCGGAGCTCTACGGCCCGACTACCGGCGATCGCGTCCGGCTGGCGGACACCGAACTCTTTATCGAAATCGAGAATGACCTCACGACGCCCGGCGATGAAGCGAAATTCGGTGGGGGCAAATCACTGCGCGACGGCATGGGCCAATCCTCCACCGCTGTTCTAGCCGACGGCGCGCTCGACCTTGTCATCACGAACGCGATCGTCCTCGACCATACCGGGGTCTTCAAGGCCGACATCGGCATTCGCGGCAATCGCATCGCCGGAATCGGGAAGGCGGGCAATCCCGACGTGATGAGTCGCGTTACCCTGGCATGATCGTGGGCGCGGGCACTGAAGTGATCGCGGGCGAAGGCCGTATCGTCACCGCCGGGGGCATCGATTCGCACGTCCATTTCATCTGCCCCCAACTTATCACTACGGCCCTTTCAGGCGGGCTCACCACGCTGATTGGCGGAGGCACAGGTCCTGCGACCGGTACCGACGCTACCACCTGCACTCCGGGCGCGTGGAACATGCACCGCATGCTCGAATCCGCCGAAGCGTTTCCCATCAATTTAGGCTTTCTCGGCAAGGGAAACTCCTCCGAGCCTGCGCCGCTTATCGAACAGATCGAAGCCGGCGCTATCGGGCTTAAGCTTCACGAGGATTGGGGCACCACTCCGGCCGCAATCGATTGCGCACTTACCGTCGCCGAAAAATACGATGTGCAGGTCGCGATTCACACCGACACGCTCAACGAATCTGGCTTTGTGCAGGATTCGATCGCCGCATTCAAGAACCGCACCATCCACACCTATCACACCGAAGGCGCCGGCGGTGGCCACGCGCCGACATCATCAAAGTCTGCGGCGAGCCTAATTGCCTGCCCTCTTCCACCAATCCGACGATGCCCTTCACCGTCAACACGCTCGACGAGCATCTCGACATGCTGATGGTATGCCATCATCTGAGCCCCTCGATTCCCGAGGATCTGGCCTTCGCCGAGTCCCGCATCCGCGCTGAGACCATCGCCGCCGAGGACGTTCTGCATGATATCGGCGCCATCAGCATGATGTCTTCCGATTCTCAGGCGATGGGTCGTATCGGCGAAGTCATCACGCGCACCTGGCAAACTGCCGACAAAATGAAGCGCCAACGCGGACCGCTTTCCGGCGAGTCAGCTGAGAATGACAATCTGCGCGCCCGCCGCTATGTCGCGAAGTACACTATCAACCCCGCGATCTCGCATGGCATTTCGCACGCGGTCGGTCGGTCGAAGTCGGCAATTTTGCGGATCTGGTTCTTTGGCGCCCAGCATTTTTTGGCGTCAAGCCCGAGATGATCGTCAAGGGCGGCTTGATCGCGTGGTCCGTCATGGGCGACGCCAACGCCTCGATCCCCACCCCGCAGCCGGTTATCTATCGCCCGATGTACGGCAGTTACGGCAAGGCTGTGCAGTCCACGTCGATGTCATTTATTTCGAAGGCGGCGTTCGAAGCGGGAGTCGCCGAGAACTTGCTTGAAAAAGACGTCGTCGCGGTGAAGAAATGCCGGGGCCTCACCAAGCGCGACATGATTAACAATAGCACTGCCCGAAATCGAAGTCGATCCGGAAACCTACGA
>CAVQZU010000021.1:0-54417 GCA_963718485.1 uncultured Acidobacteriota bacterium | reverse complement strand
ACGAGGTGTTCCGCGCATCCCGGTGGCCGGTGTATAGTACGGGTCTTATGTCGGAGAGGGAATCGATGACTCATTCACAAACATTACATTGCCGGGGGCGTCTTGTTTACGCTGTGCTGGCGCTGCTGTGGTTTGCGCCGTCGGCTTATTCACAGATGAAGTGGACCAAGATCGCGCCATTTCCCGAGCCTTCGGAAGAAATTCTCGGCGCCCCGGCGAACGGCAAGATGTACGTCTTTGCCGGGCTGATCCCGCTTTGGCACCCCAAGGGGCTGGTCTATGAGTACGATCCGGCAAGCGACAAGTGGACCAAGAAGAAGCCCATGGCGTTGCCCTCGCACCACGTGGCTTTCACCGAATACAACGGGAAGATTTACGCCTTCGGCGGCTTCGTGTATCCGCAATCGGGTCCGGCGGCCTGGGTGCCAATTAACAATGCCTGGGAATACGACCCGACAGCGGACAGCTGGAAAGCTCTTGCACCGATGCCTATCAAGCGAGGCGCGGCTTTGGCGGCGGCCGTTGGCGACAAGATCTACGTGGTTGGTGGGGCAACGACTCGCCTGGGTTCCAACGATACGGCGATTGATCCGACGCGCCCGCAGACAGTGCTTGGCACCCTGGAAGAATACGATCCGGAGAGCAATACCTGGAAGGAACGCAACGCAATGCCCACGCCGCGGAATCACGCTGCCGTCGGGGTCGTGAACGGAAAGATGTACGTGATTGGCGGGCGGGTCGGCGCCGCGTTTATCGCTCCTTCGACCGACATCTCGGTCGTCGAGGCATACGATCCGGCCACCGACTCCTGGAGCGCGCCCTTGGCCCGCATGCCCACCGAGCGCAGCGCCTTGGCAGCGGGCATTTACGGCGGGCGGATTTTCATCGCCGGCGGAGAGTTTCAGGACCCCAAAATGATGGCCACCTTCCGCGTCGTCGAAGCGTATAGTCCGGCGACCAATACCTGGGCGACGCTGCCGCCATTGCCGGTATCGCGGCACGGGCTTGCGGGTGGCACGATCGGGAACCGCTTCTATGTGGTTGGCGGCGACGTGCAGTCATCCGGGACGGGAATCGAAGCCTCTACTGCCGAGTCTGAGTACCTCGAATTGCCGAACATGGAAAAATAGAGCACCCCACAGGCACAATGGAATCGTCGGTTTACAACTGAGGCATCTGGGCGCCGTCTCCGATGACTGTCAGCCATTTCTTTATTTCCCATTTGCTGACGACCCCGCTGTTCACGTAGGGATCGGCCCGGGCGAACTCTTCGGCTGCCTTTGGAGATTCGCCGCGAAACACCAGCACTCCGCCGCGGTGAGGATCAGCCAAAGCGCCCGCGATCACCAATTCACCACGTTGGTGGGCTTGGCGAACCAGCTCCAGATGGGCGGCTCGTACCGGCGCGCGTTTTGCCACATAGTCAGCGGCGTACTCGTACAAAAGCAGATAGTGCATCTGGGGTTCGGCTCCTTGCGTTCATCCCGTTATACGGAGTAGGAAACGTTCCCGTTTTCCACAACCGTGGCTTCCTCTTCTTTGGCGGCGACGGTGGCTGGCTTGGCACCGCGGCGCATCGCCACCTGACCGGTACGCACCACCTCAAGCAAGCCCAAGGGCTGAAGCACGTCCAGCAGCCTGTCGATTTTGTCCTCTGTTCCCGTTATCTCGATGGTGATCGACTCGGGAGCAACATCCATGACCCTGGCGCGGAATACGTTTGCAAGCTCCAGCACCTGCGATCGCGCTTCCGGCGTTGCCGCAACCTTGATGAGCGCAAGGTCGCGGATGATCGCGGGCTGGTGGGTGATGTCGTCAACCAGCAGGACGTTTACGAGCTTATAGACGTTGGCCACGATGCGTTTCGCCTGATCAGCGTCGGTGTCGACGACGATTGTCATGCGCGAGACGTCCGGTTTTTCCGTGCGCCCGACTGTGAGGGAATCGATGTTGAAGGCGCGCCGTCGGAACAAGGACACGACGCGGGATAAAACGCCCGGTTTGTTATCCACATAAACGATGAAGGTATGGAGCATGGTTTTTCCTATTCGTCTCCGGCCGTCTCGACGATGGGGCTTGGCCGCCGGATCATTTCGTGCAGCGACGCGCCCGCCGCCACCATGGGGTACACCGAATCTTCCTGTTCCACCTGGAAATCGATCAGCACCGGGCCATGGTGCGCGCGAGCTGCCCGAATGGTCGGCACAACCTCGCCGCGCTTGTTGCAGATGACGCTCTTGATGCCGTAGGCCTCGCCCAGTTTCGTGAAGTTCGGGCTGAGCAGCGGAGTTGCCTCGTAGTTGCGGTCGTAGAAAAATTCCTGCCACTGCCGCACCATTCCCAGGTAGCCGTTGTTGATGATGGCAATGTTCACTTTCAGATTTTCCTGCACGATGGTGGCAAGCTCCGCCATGGTCATCTGGAATCCGCCGTCGCCTGCAACCACCCACACGTCGGATGCGGGACAGGCCACCTTAGCTCCAATTCCCGCCGGCAAGGCAAAGCCCATCGTGCCCAGGCCGCCGGAGGTAATCAGCGAGCGCGGGCGCTCGTGCTTGTAGTACTGCGCCTCCCACATCTGGTGCTGGCCCACGTCGGTTACGATGACGGTTTCGGTGTCGCGCGACTCATGCCACAGGTCGTTGATCACGTGCGCGGCATAGAGATGGCCATTGTCGGGCAGGTTCTGAATGTCGCGTACGGCGGAATCGCCTTTGAGACGCCGGATGAATTCGAGCCACTTTTGGCGGTCGCGCATTTCCACGCGAGGCAGCAACTCATGAAGGATTTTGCGCAGATCGCCAACCAGGGCCACGTCGACCTTGACGTTCTTGTTGATTTCCGTGGGGTCGATATCCACATGAATTTTCTTCGCATTCGGCGCGTAGGTCTTAAGGTTGCCGGTGACGCGATCATCAAAGCGCATGCCGAAGGCGATCAGCAGATCGGCTTCCTGGATCGTGGTGTTCACCCAGGCTTCTCCGTGCATGCCCATCATGCCGAGGTTCAGCACGTGGGAAGCTGGAAAGTGCCCGAGGCCCAGCAGCGTCATAGCCACGGGAATGGAGGTTTTTTCGGCAAAGGCTTGCACTTCGTTTTCCGCTCCGGAAACCGCGATGCCGTGCCCGGCGAGGATCAGCGGGCGTTTCGCGGCGTGGATGAGTTCAAGCGCCTTGGTGAACGACGCTTTCTCTGGCGAAAGGTCGGGACGATAGCCGCGCATCTTCGGCGCGGCGGCTTCCCAATCGAATTCGCAGGAACCTTGCTGCGCGTCTTTGGTGATGTCGATCAGCACCGGCCCGGGGCGCCCGGATTTCGCGACGTAAAAGGCTTCGCGCACGGTCTGCGCGATTTCTTCGCAGCGGGTCACCAGATAATTGTGCTTGGTGATCGGCAGCGTCACGCCGGTGATGTCGGTCTCCTGAAAAGCGTCCGAGCCAAGCAGTTTGCTGCCAACTTGGCCGGTGATACACACGATCGGCGAGGAATCAAGCATGGCTGTGGCGATACCGGTCACCATGTTGGTGGCGCCGGGTCCCGACGTGGCCACCGCAACGCCTACATCACCTGTTGCGCGCGCGTAGCCATCGGCCATGTGCGTAGCACCCTGCTCGTGTCGCACCAGGATGTGATGGATCGAGCTATGCCGCAGCGCGTCGTATACCGGGAGGATCGCTCCGCCGGGATAGCCAAACACGTGCTTTACTCCCTCGCGTTCCAGACACTCCCACAGAATTCTGGCACCCGTCATGGTCGTCTTCTGTCCAGCCATCGAAAGCCCTCCCTGGCGAGCTCTAAAACTAAAAAACCCACCTAACCAGTTTTTCTGGCCGGTGGGTCAGGAGCCTTGAATTTCCTGGTTTCAGCTGGCTCTTGCACCACAGACCGAGGCGGGTACACCTACTACCACCCGAAGGCCTACTACACTAAGTTGGCCAACAATACTCTCGAATCTGGAGATATGAGCCACTGGTTTTGTGAATCCTTTTTGCGCCTAACCAAATCTACTGGCACCCACTGTATTATTCACTCGCCCGCGTGTCAAGAAACTCTTGTTGCGGATGTCGTGGATGCTTCCATGGCGCACGGGGAACTTCGTGGTTCAACGGGGCACCGCAGCCCTGCGCGCGGCGCTCGCAGTGTGACTGCAGTCGTGGGGGCCACCAAGCGAACCGCGACGACAGAAATCGTGAACAGGAGTGTGGCGCTAGGACCGGTTAGTAGGAATGGATTCTGTTCTGCTAGAGGGCCGTCGACTTGAGTCGCGAGCAACGCGCTTCGTGAAATGAACCTGTACTTGAGCAGTGTCCAGACCGCTTCGATGCCGTCTACCAGACGGATTTTTTTGCCTTCGCCGATTCCGCGTGCGTTGTAGCTGATCGGCACTTCGTGAATCTGGTGGTTCAGACGCCTCAGTTTTGCCGTTACCTCGGGGCAAAATTCAAAACGTTCGCACTCCAGGCTTATTTCTCTTAATAGCGACGCGCGAAATGCCTTGTAGGCGGTGGCTTCATCGGTGATCTGCGCGTTGAACAGCAGATTCGCCATGGTTGCGAGAAGGTGATTCGCGAGTCGATGTCTCCAGGCCATGCCAACTGCTTTGCCGCGGAAGCGCGAGCCGTAGACAACGCTGGCTTCACCTTTCAAAATGGGCTCGATCAAACGCGCGTAATCATGGGGGTCGTATTCGAGGTCGCCGTCCTGGATGAGAATGATGTCGCCCGAGGCAATCGCAATTCCTGCCCGCAGTGCGGTCCCTTTCCCGGAGTTGTTTTCTCTGCGGCAGCCGACGACCAAACCCGTGCGGGCGTGGTGGCCGCATATTTGCGAGGTTCCGTCGGTCGAGCCGTCATCCACAACCACAATTTCTTTTTCGCAGCCCGGGGGCAAAGGCGCGCGGCGCACACCTTCGAGCACTTGCTCGAAGGTCCGAAACTCGTTGTAGACCGGAATGATGATCGAGACTTTCATGCTTTTTGCAGCACCGCGAAGATCGATTGCCCAAACGGAGGCGGCGTAATCGTTTCCATCCATGATGAGAATGGCACTACGAACTTGTCAAAGAGCTCGATCTGTTTCGCAGACTGCGCTTCTCGCCGCAAAATGTGTGAGTTCACCCACCAGCCGAAAAAGCCAACGGCGTTCATGTAGTGAGCCTTTTTCACCCCCAAGCCAGCCGCGGCTGCCAATTCGCGAACCGCAGGCATGGTATAACGACGGCAGTGCCCTAGGTTCAGGTCGATTGGTCCATAGAGCGAGCGAAAGGCGGGGACGATCAAGACGATTGTCCCGCCGGGCGCCAGGACCGATGCCAGGCGTCCGAGCAAGCCTGCGTCGTCTTTGACGTGCTCCAATACATTCAAACAAACGCATGAATCTGCGGCGAATGCAGCCAGGGTCGAGAATTGAGCATCATCCTCGGCGTCGCAAGGGAGGGCGCGGACATTCGGATAATTCCGATACTTCTGTTGAAGGCATTCGATGCAACCTTCTTCCTTGTCGAGTGCCAGCAGCGCCTCGCGATCCAGCAGCATTTCGGTGAAGTTGCCAAGCCCACAGCCGACCTCGATCACCCGCGGTCCTATCTCTGGCCTGACCAGCCGACCCTGCCAGCCAAAATAATTTCTCGCCTGGCTCATCCGCCGCTGATCGTCAATCGTGTAGGCGGCCTGACAGGCCGGGTCCATGGCTACGCTTCCCAAGGCTCGCTCCATCTGACTGGGTAATATACACCTCTTGTGGCGATCGGCCGCCCGGTACGCTCCGCGGATCGAGGATGAGACTCGAGATGAGGATGGCTGGGGAAAGGTTTCTTGGAATTTAGTGGGAGTCAGATGAGGCGCCAGGGTTTGGCAGTTTGTAGCGTATCTTGTTGCGCGGCTGGTGCAGGAGCTCAAATGAACCCATGGCTCCCAGGGCGACTAACAACATCACCAGGGGATCGATGGGATACCTGTACCGGAGCAAAGCCTGGCTCAGATAGAACGCGAAAGGGAACAGGATGGGCAGCGTCGTAACCGGAATCGCGTAGCGCCGGAGATTCCGGTCGGCGAACACTCGCAGCGTCCCCGCCAGCGCTCCCACCGCGGCCACAAAATTGCACGCCAACACGATCCGAATCAGCAACGAGGGATCGCGGCGGAAATCGCGCCATGGATGCGGGGTTCCGGCCCAGGTGGCGACAAACCTTTGCCTGAACAACTCCGCCACCCTGGCCGGGTGCATCTTCATCCAGCGGATGACCTCCTGCTGCTTTTCGCGCATGTAGGCAACCTCGCCCATGCGGATATATTTCGAGCGCTCGCCAACGCTATCGATGGGGTGCAACCATCCCGGAAAGCTGTCGCGATACTGATCGCTATTTCCGAGCCACATTTGCAATGCCAAAGGAGAACGCAGCGGAATGAAGCTGTGAAACACCACGGCGTTGCGGATCGTCCAGGGCAAGCAGCACAAGATTACGGCGCCAACCGCCAGCGCGGCTTCTCTTACCAAGCGCATGTCGGATTGCTCTCGCCTGCGATACAGCATCCAGCCGAGGAAAAAAGGAAATCCGGCCAGGAGGGTCGCGTTGGTCATCAACGCGAAGCCCCACAGCAATCCATACCAGGTCCAGTCCCGGAGGAGTGCTGAATCGGCAACAACCAGCGTGGCCCACATGAGGCCTGCCGCCAGCAAGCCGGAAAGTGAGGTGTCCCAGATCCATTGAAACGGAATGATCACTGCGTTGGGAAAGATCGCCCAGAGCCACGCCGCGGTAGCCCCGACAGCCAATCCGCCGATGCGTTTCGCCGCATAAAAAACCGCCACGCATGTCGCCGTTGAAAACAGAATATTCAACAGCACTGCAGCGATAAACGCCTGAAAGGTAAAAGTTCCGAAACATTCAAAAACCCCGGCCACTAACAATGGATAAACCGGCGTGGTCCATGCCGTAGGTCCGGTCGGGACGCGAAAGGGCGAACTGAAGCCTTTTCCGGTGGCCAGCGAATAGGCGATATCGCCGGGTTCGTACAAGAAGGGCACCGCTTCGAGAGCTTGCCGGGGAATCGTGCTGACTTCGTACCACAGATAAGCGAGCCGCAATCCCAGCGCAACGCAGAGAATCAAAAAGAGGGAGGTCGCCATGCGCCCTGCGCTCGCGGTCACCCAATGAATATAGCGCAACCCGCCGAACATTCATCGACCAACCGGGCTCGGAAGTCGTCAAAATAGTGCGGGTGGCCCCCCGGAGGTGACCACCAGCAGCAGACCGCGGTCATTACTGAGCCGGGTTTCCGCTTTATCACCTGCAGCGGCCCTTGAAGTAGCCATTGCTCCGTCTCAATGAGGCGTTGCTGTATCCTGAAACCCGGTAGATGTTTGGTCCGCTCAGGCGAATTTGCTAAGGTCGTAACCTGAAAGGCTAGGCAATGCCGCGGAAAAAGAAGCCGAAATTGCGGGTAGGAAAGGAAGCGCGCCGACGGGCGCGCCTCGGTATCGGCATGCCTCCTGCTGCGCGCGTCATCATGGACAAGCGCGACAAGCCGCCCAAGCACAAAAAGATGCCCACTGATCTGGCCGATGATTTAGTCGACCAATAACTCGGACTCGCGTTCTTGAGGGTTCCACCGGAACCCTAGTTGCGGGATCCTCAGCCCGGCTTGTTCTGCGGGACTGATTCATCAGGGCGGAAAATGCTGCTGAACGCCTGGCCCGCGGCGCGCGCCGCTTCGACGGCAATCTTCTCGATATCGGCCTTCGCGAATCCGACGCTGCTCAGCTGAATCCTGCCGTCGGGTGCGATCAGAAAAAGGCTCGGCACGTTTGTCAGCCCGTAGGCATTCGACGCCGGGTAGCCGGCGCCGTCGAGAAGCGCTGGAAATTTCACGCCAAATTTTTCCAGGAATTCGCGGGTGTCCTCCGCATCGTTTTGCGAGATGGCCCAGAAGGTAAACTTCCCGCCGCCGTAGCTTTCGTAGATACGTTCGAGGAAAGGAAAGGTAAACCGGCAGGTGGGGCAGCTTACTTTGAAAAATACGGCAAGCACCGGACCGGTCTGCAGGGCTTCTGCGAGGCTGCGTTTCTCTCCATCCAGGCCGGCGAGGGTGATCTGCGGCGCAACGCTGCCCGCGCCCGGGGTGCCGGCTGGTGCGCGCCCGAAGAACATACGGAGGAAACCCTTGAAGCTCACCTTACAAAGCTAAACCAGTTGGGCGGACGCGTCGACAGATTCACGAAGGGTGGTTAGCGAGGTAGCAAACCTGCCCCTTACAGCAAAGGCCGGTGCGAAAGACAACCCGACGTGGCCACACCGTCCGGCTCGCTGGCGATTCCCGCCCGCGCCTGGCACACAGAATCTAATCGCTACCCCACTCTAATGGATGTTCCGGGTCTTGCGGCCGACGTAATCCATGAGCAGGTATTGGCCCAGAGTATAGGGCGTTGTAAAGTAGGCTTTCCCGCGGCAAAGCTCGGTAATCTTTTGCACGAAATGCACCAGGCTGTAGTCGCTTGCAAGCATGAAGGTGTTAATCAGAATTCCGGCGCGCTTGCACTTGGCCACCTCTTCCATCGTTTGCGTCACCACCAGCGGATCGAGCCCAAAGGCGTTCTTGTAAATGCGGCCGTCCTCAAGTGTGAGCGCCGACGGCTTTCCGTCGGTGATCATCACGATCTGCCGCATGTCCTTTTTCTGGCGGGACAAAATGCGCTGGGCGAGCCGCAACCCCTCCCGCGTGTTGGTGTAATACGGTCCAACCTGCACGCGCGCGAGTTTTCCGATGGGGATTTCTTCGGCGCTGTCGTGGAACAGGACGCAATGCAGCGAGTCGCCGGGATATTGGGTGCGAATCAGATGCGAAAGCGCCAGCGCCACGCGTTTGGCGGGTGTAAAACGGTCCTCGCCATACAGAATCATGCTGTGGCTGCAGTCGAGCATTAGCACCGTCGCGCACGAGCTTTGATACTCGCACTGGTGCACCATCAGGTCGGGATAGTCCAGTTCAATCGGAATGCTGTTGCCGTTGCGCTGCACCGCATTGAAAAGCGTGGCGCTGATGTCCATATTGAGCGTGTCGCCGAATTCGTACTGCTTGGAAGTGCCGCCCGATTCGACGCCGGTGGCCATGTCGCGGGTGTCATGCCGCCCAAAGCTGCTTTTCCCGAGCGAGGCCAGTAAATCCTTCAGCGTTTTGAATCCCAGAAAGTCGAGCGCTTTGTCGGTGATTTCGAATCGCGCTTCGACGTGCGGCTGATCCTTGCCGACTTGACCGCCCGGCGTTTCCTCCGGCGGCGCCGTGACCCGCGCATTCTGCTGCTGGCGGATGAGCCCTTCTTCTTCCATCCGCTGGATGATTTGGTCGATCAACTCCTTGAGTTCCCTGTTCTGCGAAAGGTCCGGATTCTCGAGCATCTTCTCCATGAGCTCCGGGGGCACCAGATCGCCTTCCTGCAGGGCGTGGAGAATTGCCTCGCGGAGCTGGTCCATGTGCTGCTCCCGCGAGCGCTCCATGTCCAGCTCGTAGATTCCGTATTGATTCTCGAACCCGCTCTGGAGAAAGAAATCGGACATACGGCTCAGCAGTTCCTGCAGGTCGATATCCTCGGCAGCATCGGGAGCGTAGCGCGAATATTTTGTGTATTTCATGCTCTTCCGCCTTTGCCGCTTTAGTTGAACTGCCGCCGCGGCATTCGTCCCGAGGGTTCGCGAGGGTCGCGGGGCTCTGACGCCTTGCGCGCCTCGCCATAAAATCCGCGTTCTTCGCTGCGGCTGATGCGCTTGTGGGCCCACAACCCCTCGAGGATGAATTCGGCCGCGCTGGTCTGAACCGCTGCGTCATCTTTCGAGCGCACTCCCAGCGTCTCGAGATGATCGAAAAGCCCCTGGATCTTCTTCAGCTGGGCCAGAACCTCCGCGCTCGATGAATTGGCCGCCACTTTGAGCTCGCCGCCGATTTCGAACCACTGGATGACCGCCTGGAAATTCACGTTTGCGAAGTACTTGGTAAACGTCTTTCCAACCGCCGCGCGGATCAGTTCGCGGGCGATGTTTTCAGCGCCACGCATTTCGCCTTCGTACTCCAGTTCGAATTTTCCGGTCATGGAGGGGATCGCGGCGTAGACGTCCGCGACGCGCGCCACGACGGCCGAATCCCGGCTGCGCGCGGCTCGCTGCTCAGCGCTGCTCAGAACATTTTCAAGGGTGCTGATGGGCAGGCGCTGGCTCACGCCGGAGCGCCGGTCAACGCGCTTGTCCTCGCGCGCCTGGAAGGCGACCTCCTCCACGATCTCGCGAATATAATCGGGAACTTCAATCCGCCGTTTGGCGTCGCGGTTGGTCCAGGATTCTTGCGCCGTGATCGACATGCCTTCGGCGACGGTGGCGGGATAGTGCGTGCGAATTTCGGAACCAATGCGGTCCTTCAAAGGGGTAATAATCTTTCCCCGCGCGGTATAGTCCTCCGGGTTGGCGGTGAAAACGAGCAGCACATCGAGCGCCAGTCTTACCGGGTAGCCCTTAATCTGCACGTCGCCTTCCTGCATGATGTTGAACAGGCCCACCTGAATTTTGCCCGCGAGGTCTGGCAGTTCGTTGATCGCGAAAATGCCGCGATTGGCGCGCGGAAGCAGGCCGTAATGAATGGTAAGCTCGTCGGAAAGATTCCGGCCGCCGCGGGCGGCCTTAATAGGGTCAACGTCGCCGATCATGTCCGCGATGGTTACATCGGGCGTGGCCAGCTTTTCGACGTAGCGAAGGGCGCGCGGAAGCCACGCGATCGGAGTGGCGTCTGCTTCCGCAGCAATCCGTTCGCGGCATGCGCGGCACAAAGGCTGGTAGGGATTGTCGTGAATCTCGCAGCCCTCAACAACCGGGATTTGCGCGTCCATGAAGGCCATCAACCCTCGAATGATGCGCGACTTGGCCTGGCCCCGCAGCCCTAGCAAGATGAAATGGTGCCGCGAGAGAATGGCGTTGATAATCTGCGGTATCACCGTGTCGTCATAGCCGTGGACGCCGGGGAAGAGCGCCTCGCCCTTTTCCATTTTCTGCAAAAGGTTTTCGCGCAGTTCCTGCCGCACGCCGCGATTCGCCATGTGCTCTTCAGACCACTGGCTCTGCCGAAGCTCACCCAGATTCTTAGGCTGTGGACTCATTCGATTCACCAATCCTTACTAGACGGAGCGCGCCCGGGAGATTAAGAGCTACGCCCTCATTATAGTGGAACGTGCCACGCGATCATAATCGCGCCCAAAATCGCATGGGGGGGCCAATGTGGGCTTCATTTAGGATGCATTTAACTCCGTCGGTGGCCGTTTCCTCCCGCTTGCCGGCGCGTTTTTTCCCGCTCCACAAGCTTGGGCAGGAATGTAGCGAGCCAGGCCAGCACCGATTCCCTCCGTTGAGCTTCGTGCCGCATTTCCAGCAGCGCTTGCCGCTGTTCTAGTTCCATCGGCAGGCGGGCCGCCATCTGATAGGACAGCGTGGAGAGGTCCGGTGAATGCTCGTCGGCCCAAGGTTGTCCAAAAAGCAGCTGGTGGCATTGCTCGAACAGCTCCATTAGGCGCGGCTCCTGGGTGGCGGCGCCCGGAGGTTCGTCGACAAGGTATTCAACCGTGGCCTCGTAATACACCTTTTCGTCATGGATGTGGATCAGGCGGAACACGTCACAGCCTTCGGTCAGGATATCCAGGCGTCGATCGGGATATTCCTTCACCTTTTGGGTGATCTTCGCGGTGCAACCTACGTTCGCCACGGTTTTGCCCGCGGCGAGCACCATGCCAAATGCCACCTTCTCGTCAAGACAACGGCGGATCATCAGCTTGTAGCGCGGCTCGAAGATGTGCAGCGGCAGCGTCATGGCCGGCAGCAAGACCACGTCGAGCGGAAACAGCGGAATGCGGCTGGGCTGTTCCATATCTGGCAATGCTGGGGCCGGTGCGGCTAACGCAACAGGGACAATGCGGCTTGCATCTCGTCGCGGGCATGGGCGTCGCCCGCTTTTTGCGCAACGACAATGCCATCGGAAAGCATCTTGCGCGCTTCTTCGAGGCGACCGAGCCGCGAAAGGAACTGGCCGAACTGAAAATATCCCGCGACGTATCCGGGATTGGTTTCGAGGAGTTTTTCAAAATGCGCGTGGGCGGCCCCATCGTCGCCAAGCTTGGCGCATTCCAGGGCCAGGCCGTAGCGCGCGAAGGCATCTCCCGGTTTTTGGGAGACGAACTGCTCAAGAACTTCACGGCGTGACTTCTGCGCTTGGGTCATGCAGCTTTCCCGCGTATTATAACGGGCTCGGCGACACGCGCCAAGCGCGCATTCCTCGCCCCGCGGAAACGGACCATCGGAATGCCCAAATTGCGCAAGCAGCAGACCTCCGCGAAACCCCGAGCGATCAACCCGCTCGTGCCCGGCAAGCCGGTCAGCGCGTCGCGCTCGGAGCTGACCGAGTTCGTTCTGCCCAACGACGCAAACGCTCTCGGCAACATGCTCGGCGGGCGGGTGATGCACCTGATCGATATTGCCGGCGCTCTGGCCGCCGGCCGGCATTCGAACAGCTACGTCGTGACCGCGTCGGTCGATTATCTGGACTTCCGCTTCCCGATCGCCGTGGGCGAATTCATCGTGCTCAAGGCCAGCGTCAATCGCGTCTTTCACACTTCGCTCGAAGTGGGCATAAAAGTTTTCGCCGAGAATATTCTGACCGGGGAGAGAAAGCACACCAGCAGCGCCTACGTCACCTACGTGGCGCTCGACCTCAACCGCCATCCGCGCCAGGCTCCGCAGCTGATCCTTGAAACCGACG
The DNA here is from genome assembly GCA_963718485.1 of uncultured Acidobacteriota bacterium. Classification (GTDB taxonomy): domain Bacteria; phylum Acidobacteriota; class Terriglobia; order Acidiferrales; family UBA7541; genus Palsa-295. Next base: position 41,632 of record CAVQZU010000021.1, on the reverse strand, counting down.
AAGACCGGCGCCGGTTCCGCGAAGCCGGTGAGCGTCGCGAGCTCCGACTTTTGACTCGTCACAAGGGCTTGCTGCCTGCCAAGTGATTGGACCGCGGGGCTTGGCGTCACCTCGTTTGCCGCAGGATGAGCCGAGGGGTCAGCGCGGACCGCTGAGAAACTCCTGCACCGCGTGGGCAGTTCTAAATCCCTGTTCTACGCATTTCCCGAGCGAGGGTCCTTCGAGGTAGTTTCCCGAGAAAAAGATTCCCGCATTTTGCCGCTCGAAATCGCGAATGGCCGCGACGATATGGCCATGTCCGAGGTTGTATTGCGGCACAGCCTTCGGATGCTTCCACACGACCGAGGTCGCCGGCGCGCCGGTGATCATCAGAACCTTGGCATTGTCGGCCTGCACGATCGAGGCGATTTCCTCCTCCGGCTTGCGCAGAATTTCGGTGTCGGTCGCCCCTCCGGCGAAACTGGTGAGCGCGACGCCGCCTTCGCGGGCGCGCCCGGGAAATAGCGAGGAATTCCATACCGTGCCGAGCGTTCGCAATTTCTCGCTGCGCGGCACCAGGAATCCGAACCCCTCGAGCGAGAGGGCAATCTGCTGGGTGTAATATCCGGCCGCCACGACCGCGACCCCAGCGTAGGCGATTCCAGACAGCGTGCGGGCGAACGGCGCCGAAAGGGAACTCAGCAGATGCGCGGCGGTGTAGGCCGGCGTCGCCAGCACGATCCCGCGCGCCAACAGGGTCTCCGCGCGCCCGCCGCGCTCGCCATGGATTTGATAGCCGTGGCCGTCAGCGCCATGGCGGCTAATGGCGCAAATCTCGGTGCGTAGCTCGATGTTCCCACCAGACTTCTCGGCAAGCGAGCGAGCGAGGGTGTCGACTCCGTGCTGAAAGGTGCATAGTGACGGCGGTCTGCGTCTGCCGCCATGGTATGCCGGGCGCGATTTCATCGCTCCGCGCAACACGCTGCCATATTGGCGCTCCCATTCTTCGACTGACGGAAAGGCGGCTCGCAGGCTGAGCCTTTCCGGGTCGCCTGCGTAGACGCCGGAAATAAACGGCGAGACCAGATATTCCAGAATCTCGTGTCCAAACTTGCGCCGCACGAAATTCGCCACGGACTCATCCTCGCTGGGCGGTTTGGTCCGACGCAGCGGCTCGCAGACGACCTTCCAGCGCGAGCCGGCACTCAGCAGGGAACTGGTGACCATGGCCTGCGGAGACATAGGAATTTTCTGCAGCTTGCCATGCCGCAGGACATAGCGCGGTGCTCGCGGGTTCGCTACGCAGAGTTCTGCTTCGAGGCCCAGTTCCCGAATGAGGTCCATGAGAACTTCGGTGCCTTGAAAACTCTGGGGGCCGGATTCAAAGAGAAAGCCGTCCTTCTCGATGGTGCCGATCAAGCCGCCGACGCGGTCTTGGGCTTCAAACAGTGTGACCGGAATACCGCGCTGCCGCAGGCGATAGGCGCAGGCCAGCCCGGAAATTCCCCCGCCAATGACGGCGACGTTGTTGGTTGCGGCCATTGGTCCCGGATCCGCCTAAAGAGTTTTCGAGAACAGCGGGCGCGTGTCCATCTGCTGTTCTTGCAGGTAGCGGTCAAAAACCATGGCCACGTTGCGTATGAAAATGCGCCCGAGCGGGGTCACCCGAATTTCGCCGGGCGCCAGCTCGACCAAGCCCCCGGCGCGGGTTTCCTCGAGTCGCTCGAGCTCAGGCGCAAAATATTCATCGAAGCCGATGGCAAATTCGCGCTCGATCTCTTGCTTGGGGATCACGGTGTGGCAGAGCAGGCGGCCGATGACGGCGCGGCGCAGCACATCGTCAGGCGACAGCCGGTAGCCGCGCATGGTGGCGATGCCCCGGATGGCAGCAGCATCCTGATACGCGGGAACTTCGCGGCGATTTTGCGCATAGGCCGAGCCGATCGAGCTGATGGCGCTCACGCCCATGCCGTATAAATCGGCGCCCGCCTTGGTGGTGTATCCCTGAAAATTGCGATGCAGAGTGCGATTTTGCTGTGCCGCGGCGAGCTCGTCGCCGGGCCGCGCGAAGTGATCCATACCGATGTAGAGGTACCCGGCTCCCAGGAATTGTCCGAGACCGGCACGAAAAATGCGGAATTTCTCTTTTCCGTCGGGAAGATGCGCCTGAAACGATCCCTGCTGTTTTTTGAGCCACGGTACGTGGGCGTAGCTGAACATGGCTACGCGGTCGGGAACTAGCGTGAGCACCTGGTCGATCGTGTGCTCAAAGCTCTCGGCGGTCTGGTACGGCAGGCCGTAGATCAAATCCACATTGAGGCTTTCGAATCCAAGTTCGCGGGCGGCGACGATCAAGTCGCGCGTCATTTCATAGGGCTGCACGCGATGGATGGTCTGCTGTACCTGCGGCTGGAAATCCTGAATCCCCATGCTCAGGCGGTTGAACCCCAGGCGGCGCAAAGCTTCCAGGTGGGCTACGGTTGTGACCCGCGGGTCGACTTCGATTCCGATTTCGGCGCTGGGCGAAAAGGAAAATCTTCCGCGCGCGTACCCGAACAGATCTTCCATCTGCGCCGGTGAAAGATAAGTCGGCGTTCCGCCGCCCCAGTGGAACTGGATCACCTGGCGCGTTTTTGAAACTTTGCCGGAGACGTGCTCGATTTCCCTTTTCAGCGCGGCGAGATAGGGAATGGTGACGCTTTTGTCTTTGTGAATCGAAACGTTGCAGGCGCAAAACAGGCAGAGGCTTTCGCAAAAAGGAAGATGCATGTAGAGCGAAAGCGGCGTTCTCTGCTCTTCGGCGCGGAGGTAATACGTTTCGAGATCATCGGGTCCAAAATCGTCTTTCCAGACCGGCGCGGTGGGATAGCTGGTGTAGCGCGGGCCGGGGCGGTTGTACTTGTCGAGAACCTCGTCGGAGATCTGCCCGATCTCGAGTTTGTCGGGTTTGATGGTAGTGTCCGCCATGTTATTCGGTCGAACCCAGCTGCGCGCTTGCTTGGACCGCAGCGGCGTGCCCCGCTTCGACGAACGCCTTGGCGTTGCCTACCGGAGTGTTGGGGAGGATGCCGTGGCCGAGATTGAGAATGTGTCCGGCGCCTCCTGTTTTTTCCACCGCTGCGGTGGCGGCGCGCCGCACATCAGCTTCCGAGTTGAGAAGAATATTCGGGTCGACGTTTCCCTGAAGCGCGATTTTCGCGCCGAGTTTGGCGCGTGCTTCGGCGAGGTCCGTTTTCCAGTCGACGCTCAGAACGTCTGCGCCGGATTTAGCCAGGCTTTCCAGATGCTGTGCCGAGCCTTTGGCGAAAAGTATCTTTGCTGCCGGGCTCGCGCCGAGCGATTCGAAAATCATCCGCGTGGCCGGAAGCTCGAAGGCATGATATTCACTCGGGCTCAACTCGCCGGCCCAGGTGTCAAACAGCTGCACGACCGAGGCCCCCGCCGCAATTTGCGATTGCAGGTAGCCGGCGGTGGCGCGCGCGATTCGGTCAAGCAGATCGCGCACCACTTGCGGCTGTTCATGCAGCATTTGCTTGGCGCGCGAAATGTCGCCGCGCGTGCATCCTTCGATCATGTAGCAGGCCAGCGTCCAGGGCGCGGCGGCAAAGCCGATCACGGGCACGTCGGGTCCGGCTTCCTTGCAGATCGCGCCAATGGCATCGCCTACAAATTTCGTTTCGACGTTCGGATCGAAATTCCGAACTTGACGCACAGCAGCGGCGTCGCGAATCGGATTCAACAGCACTGGGCCTGAGTCGGGCACATCGAGAGCTAGCCCCATGGCCTCGGCGACGATCAGAATGTCGGAGAAAACGATGATCGCGTCGACCCCGATGGTCCGGAAAGGCTGAAGCGAAACCTCCGCGGCGACTTCGGGCGTTTTACAGATTTGCAGGAAAGTATGCTTTGCGCGCATCGCCTGATATTCGGGCAAGTAGCGTCCGGCCTGGCGCATGATCCAGACCGGAACGTGGTCGACTGGCTCGAAGCGGCAGGCCCGCAAGAAGCGCTCCTTGCGCGTCAAGGTCGGAAGTTCAAGGCCGAGCGGCATTTCTGCTGCCCCCCTTTTCTGCCGCGCTCGGTTTCCGGGAAGCGTGCCGAGTGAGCAGGATGCGGATCGCTTGTTTTCTGTAACTTAGGTGCGGTTCTGATCGGCTCACCGTGCCGGGTAAGCCGGGCGCAAATGGCAGTCTGTTGCCTCCGGCAGAGGCTTCGAGCCAGCCAGCTTGTCTGCATGCAGCATTCATCCGTGCATCTTATTATAGCGCGTTATAGCACGTCAGGAGGGCAAGCGAGGCGTGCTGTGGATTGGTGCCGGTCCTTGGCCGCCTACCAAGTTGTTGTTCTGGCTGGTTGATCACCGGAGCGGGGCCAGCTGACAGGGTGTCGGGAGAGTTGTTCGCAGCCGCTGGTTTCTCACCACCGACGCAGATTTGGTGCCTTCCGCTGTATAATTCCGAGGTACGGAGAGTTCCACACCCTCATGGCACATTCACTGGGCTACTTGAGCCTGGCGTTCTATGCAGCGAGCTGTGCTTGCTACGCGAGGATCCTCTACGTGCCGAATGCGTGGCTGGGTCGTTTTGCCTCGATGCTGCTCGCGGGCGGGTTGCTATTTCAGTATTACGATTTGCTTGAACGGTCGCGGCTGCTGCATACCGTGCCCTATGACGATCTCTACGGCTCGATGTCGCTTTTTGCTTGGCTTTTCGGGGTCACCTACCTGGTACTGGAGATTTTTCATCGCCAGCGGACGGTTGGCGCGCTGGTGACCCTATTGATGCTCTGCTGGGTCGGGATGCTTTCGTGGGTCGCCCCGGTGCAAGCAGCCACCCCGGCCCCGGCTCGGGGCGCGCTGTTCGCCTTGCACGTGACGCTCAATACCTGGAGCTATGCGGCGTTTGCGCTATCGTTTGTACTGAGTCTGGTCTATTTGGTGCAGGATGCTCTGCTGCGTTCGCGGAGGCTGAGCATTGCGTTCTGGCGCTTTCCGGCTCTTGACGTTCTTGATCGAATGGCGCGCAGCAGCGTGTATCTCGGTTTGGGACTGATTGCCTTGGGCGTGCCGATGGGCCTTGTCTGGGCGCACCGGCTGAGCGGGACCTATCCGCTGGGCGATCCCAAGGTTTTGGTTACCGCCGTGATTCTGGTGGTGTATGTGGCCTATTTGCGGCTCTCGCGAAACGCGCAGTGGCGCGGATCGCGGGCGGCCCTGCTCTGCGCGGTGAATTTTGCAGTGGTGCTGTTCAGCTACACGTTCGTGAATTTTTATCTCACACGTTTCCACCGGTTCTTCTGATGAGTACGACGGTTTCGAACGAACGGCGCAACGTCGCGGGACGCATCCAGGTCGCGCTGATCGGCTGCAACCACCGCACGGCTTCGGTCGAACTGCGCGAACGCGTCTCGTTCACCCAGCAGCAAGCCCTCGACGCGGCCGATGAGCTTCGCAAGCAGGGAATCCTCGAAGAGGCGGTGGTGCTTTCCACCTGCAACCGCAGCGAGCTCTACGGCGTGCCCGGCGAAGGCGGCGCCGCGCTCACCGAAGCGATGGAGGAGTTTTTCACCTCCTTTCACGGGCTTTCGCGCGCCGACCTGAACGGCACCTTCTACCGTTGGATCGGGCGCGAGGCGATCGCGCATCTCTATCGCGTGGCGGCGGGTCTTGATTCGATGATGCTGGGCGAAGCGGAAATCCTGGGGCAGCTGCGCACGGCTTATAATCAGGCACTGGAACACGGCGCCACCGGACCGGTACTGAATCGTGTGTTCCAGGGCGCGCTAGAAGTGGGCAAGCGGGTGCGCGCGGAAACCGAAGTGGGCGCGCGGCCCATGTCGGTGGCTCTTGCGGGAGTAAAACTCGCCGAGCGCGTCTTTGGCAATTTGAAAGGGCAGGTCGCGCTGATCATCGGCGCCGGCACGGTCGCCGAGCAGGTCGTCGAGCAGCTTCGCGGCCGCGGGATCGGCAATTTGCAGGTGGTCAACCGTTCCTACGAGCGTGCCGCGGACCTTGCCGGCCGCGTGGGCGGTCACGCCGTGCGCTGGGAACAGCTGGAGGACGTGCTGAGCAAGCCGGACGTGCTGATTACCTCAGCTGGCGGCATCGAACCCGTGGTCACGCGGAAGATGCTGGAGCGCGCCAGTGCGGCGCGCGGCGGGCGGCCGGTGTTTGTGATCGATCTGGGAGTGCCGCGCAATGTGGAGGCTTCGGCGGCGGGACTCTACAATCTTTATTTGTACAACATCGACGATCTGGGTGAGATCGTCGAACAGAACAAGCGAGCCCGCGAGGCCGAGATTCCGCGCGTCGAAGCGATTATTTCCGAGCACATCGCGAAATTTGAATCCTGGCGGGCAACCCTCGAGGCGGGCTCCATTTTCGACGAACTGCGCCAGCGCTTCCACCAGCAGCGCCAGCAGTTGATCGAGGAAAAACTGCAGGAACTGCCAGAGGTTTCCGCCGACGAGCGCCAGCGCATCGCCCGCATCACCGAAGAGTTGATCGAGCGCGTGCTCAACGAGCCCTCCGAGCGGCTGCGCAGCGGGCGCGGTCTGCGCGGCCGGCTCGGCGCGGTCGAGGCCTTACGCCATATCTTCGGCCTCGATGAAGGCCAAACGTGAAGTCCCTGCGCATCGGAACCCGCGGCAGCGCGCTCGCGCTGTGGCAAGCCAATCACATCCGGGAAAGGCTGCAGGAACTGCACGGGGTGGGTGCGGAACTGGTGCGCATTCGCACCTCGGGCGACCGCTTTCAGAACGCTTCGATCGCGCAGATCGGCAGGGAATCGGGCACCAAGGGCGTGTTCATCAAGGAGCTTGAGGACGCGCTGCTGGCGGGCACAGTCGACCTGGCGGTTCACAGCATGAAGGACGTGCCGACCGAAACGCCCCGCGGGCTCATGTTTAGGGCCGTAACCAAGCGGGAAGACCCGCGCGATTGTCTGATTTCGCGCGACGGGCGAGCGCTAAGGGATTTGCCGGCGGGCGTGCGCATCGGCACGAGCAGCCTGCGGCGGCAGGCGCAGTTGCGGCACCATCGCGGCGACCTCGAAGTGCTCGAGCTTCGCGGAAATGTGGACACCCGAATGAAGAAGGTTGCCGCCGGAGAGTTCGACGCCATTATTTTGGCCGTGGCGGGCGTCAGGCGGTTGGGCGCAAACGGTAAGATCACCGAAATCTTACCCCCCGAGTGGATGCTCCCCGCAGTCGGGCAGGGTGCGCTTGGGATCGAGACGCGGCAAGACGATGACGATACCTCGTCCATGGTCGCGGCGCTCGATGACGCCGAAACGCGCGCCTGCGTGACCGCCGAGCGTGCGCTGCTCCGCGAACTCGAAGGCGGATGCCGAGATCCCCTTGGGCGCGTGGGCGCAGATGGAACGTGGGGAGTTACGAATCGAGGCGTGTCTGCTTTCCTCAGACGGGCGGGAATGCTTGCGCGACCAGCAGCGTGGTCCTGCCGGGGATGCGGAACGAATCGGACGGCGCCTCGGAGTTGTTTTGAAGGAAGCGGGCGGGGAGAAAATTTTGCGCCTCGCGGGGCGCTCGGTTGGATAGCATTCCAGGCCCGCTGGCAGGCAGGCGCATTGTGGTGACACGTGCGCCGGAACAAGCAGTCGAGTTGGCGGCAGCGCTCAGGCAACTTGGTGCGGAAATCCTGCTGTTGCCCACCGTGACCTTCGCACCTCCGGAGGATTCAAGCAGCCTCGATGCGGCGATCGCACGGCTCACCGAATTCGACTGGATTTTCTTCACCAGCCCGAATGCGGTACGATTCTTCGCGCAGAGGAGACAGGAATCGGCGCCGCGCTCCAGTGGCGCCAAGCCGGGGAATTGGAAGGTCGGCGTGGTGGGGCCGGCTACCGCCGAAGCAGCCACCAGGAAAGGTTTTCAGGTGGATTACGTGGCGGGAAATCATAGCGATGAGGCGCTTGCGCGGGAGATCGGCGACCGCATCCGCGGATGCCGCGTGTTGCTGCCGCGCAGCGACCGCGCGGATGAGCGCTTACCTTGCGCGCTCCGGGAAGCCGGCGCCGAGGTAACCGACGCCGTTGCCTATCGTACCGCTGCACCCCAGCATCTCGATCCGCAAGCCCTACGTCGGGTGCGGAACGCGGAAGTGGACACGATTTTGTTTGCCAGCCCGTCCGCGTTTTTTAATTTGTGGGATTTCATCCCCGCCGCCGAGCTGGCAGCGTTGTCAACTCGCCTGCAGTTTGCGGCCATCGGGCCGACCACGGCGCGGGCGCTACGCGACGCTGGGGTGCGGGTTGAAATCGAAGCGCTGGAGCCCTCGGTGACGGCGCTGGCGGATGCGATCGCCGGTTATTATCGTCGGCAGCCATCGATAGCGAGGGGCTCATGACATTTCCAACGCACCGTCCGCGGCGCTTGCGGCGCACCGAGGCTCTTCGCGGTTTCGTGCGCGAGACACAGCTCACCCCGAGCGGCCTGGTGTATCCGCTGTTCGCTTGCCCGGGAAACAAGGTGCGCCTGGAAGTAAACTCGATGCCGGGCGTGTACCAGCAGTCTCCCGATCAAATCGCGGAAGAATGCCGCGAAGCGGCCGACCTGGGCGTTCCCGGGGTCATTCTCTTTGGCTTGGCGAAGAACAAGGACGCGACCGGTTCAGAAGCGGCCGCGGCGACGGGCGCGGTGCAGCGTTCGATTGAAGCCATTCGCAAGGCGAATCTCAAACTGATCATCATCACCGATGTGTGCCTGTGCGAATACACGAGCCACGGCCATTGCGGCGTGATCGAAGGGGACAGGATTCTGAACGATCCGACGCTTGACCTGCTCGCCCAAGCGGCACTGTCGCACGCGCGCGCCGGTGCGGACATCGTGGCGCCCTCGGATATGATGGACGGCCGGGTCGCCGCAATCCGCCGCAAGCTCGACGAGCACAATTTCCAGGATGTCGCCATATTTGCCTACGCCGCCAAATACTGCTCTGCTTTCTACGGTCCTTTTCGCGAGGCCGCGCAGTCGGCGCCACAATCCGGCGACCGCCGCAGCTACCAGATGGACCCCGCGAACGCGCGCGAAGCACTGCTCGAAGTCGCCGCCGATATTGAAGAGGGCGCGGACCTGATTATGGTAAAGCCCGCGCTGGCCTATCTAGATATCATCCAGCGCGTCCGCGAGCGCTTCGACGTGCCCATCGGCGCCTACAACGTGAGCGCCGAATTCGCGATGGTGAAAGCCGCCGCGCGCAACGGCTGGATCGACGAGAAGCGCATCGTGCTTGAAATCATCACCGGCATCCAACGTGCCGGCGCCTCCATCATCTTGACGTACTTTGCCAAAGACCTCGCCCGCTGGCTGAGGCATTGCTAGCCATGGAAGGTTTTCTTCGATCCACGGAGATTATCGACTGGCAGCACCTGTCGGTTCTCTCGAGAGCCGAGCAGTTATCCGCACAAGCCAGGACTGCGACCGAGATCGCCCGGCAGTGCTTTGAATGGGTTCGCGACAACATAGCGCACAGCTCTGACTACCAACGCGATCCGGTCACCTGTTCCGCCTCCGAGGTGCTGGCGCACCAGACTGGTTATTGCTATGCAAAGAGCCACCTGCTGGCGGCATTGCTTCGGGCAAATAGCATCCCGGCGGGCTTCTGCTACCAGCGTTTGAGCATCGATGGGGCGGGGCCTCCGTATTCGCTGCACGGGTTCAACGCCGCATATTTGCCGGAATTTGGCTGGTATCGCATGGATTCCCGCGGGAATAAGACGGGGGTCGACGCGCAGTTCTCTCCGCCGGTCGAGCGGCTGGCCTTCCGCTTGACACTTCCCGGCGTGGAGAAGGATTTTGCAGACATTTTGCCCGACCCCTTGCCTGTGGTTGTGGCCGCCCTTCGCGCCCAGCGCACCTGGGACGCCGTGCTTCGCAATCTGCCTGACTGGGATGAGCCGACGCTCCATGCCTAAGGAAACCCGGGCAAGCTCAAAAACTACCCTCGTCGCTAGGGCACACCCGCGCGCGGACCAACTTTTCGAGCGCGCGAAAAACATCCTGGTCGGAGGTGTGAACAGCCCGGTGCGCGCCTTTCGCGCGGTGGGCGGCACGCCGCTGGTGATTGATCGTGCCGAAGGCTCAAGGCTCTGGGACGTTGACGGGCGCGAGTACATCGACTACGTCTGCTCCTGGGGTGCGCAGATCCTGGGCCACGCACATCCGGATGTGGTCGACGCGATTGCCGATCAGGCGCGCCGCGGCACGAGCTACGGAATGACCTCACCGCTTGAAATCGAGCTCGGCGAGCTGCTCGCGCGCGCCGTGCCTTCGATCGAGCGCATTCGCTTCGTCAGTTCGGGCACCGAGGCCACGATGTCCGCTGTTCGGGCGGCTCGTGGGTTCACCAAGCGCGACCTGATTCTGAAATTCGAAGGCGGCTATCACGGCCACGCCGATAGCTTTTTGGTCGAAGCTGGTTCGGGACTGGCAACGCTGGGCATTTCCGCGAGCCCCGGCGTTCCCGAAACGCTAGCGAAGCTTACGCTCAATGCGCCTTATAACGATCTTGCGGCCGTCGGCCGCTTGTTTCAGCAGCACGCCGGAAAAATTGCCGCGGTGATCGTCGAACCGGTCGCGGCGAACATGGGAGTGGTGCCGCCTGAGCCGGGATTTCTAGCAGGGCTTCGCGAGAGCACCAAGCGCGATGGCGCGGTGCTCATTTTTGACGAGGTCATCACCGGATTCCGCGTCGCCTATGGCGGCGCGCAGAATTTGTTCAGTGTTCAGCCAGACCTGTCGGTCTTCGGGAAGATTATTGGCGGGGGACTGCCGGTCGCGGCCTATGGTGGCCGGCGCGACATCATGGAATTGATCGCGCCGCTCGGCCCGGTGTACCAGGCCGGGACGCTTTCCGGGAATCCGCTGGCGATGCGCGCCGGCCTGGCCACGCTGCCGAAACTGCAGTCGGCTGGCTTTTACCACGCACTGCACAAGACAACGCTGCGTCTGGCAGAAGGTCTCCGCGCGGCCCTGAAAGAGTCAGGCATTCCTGGGCAAGTTGCCGTCGCTGGTTCGCTGCTGACGCTGTTTTTCACAAACGAGCCGGTGTGCAATTATGCCGACGCAAAAAAATCCGATACCGCTCGCTTCGCATCATTCTTCAATGAAATGCTGAGCCGCGGCATTTTTCTGCCGCCCTCGCAATTCGAGGCGCTGTTTGTCTCCTCCGCTCATGTGGAGCAGGATATTGATCGCACCATTGCCGCGGCTCACCAGAGTCTGCAGGCCATCAAGGATTCAGCACAAACATGAAACCCAATTGTTGGCGAAGCGGGGGAGTCGACGCGCTACTGGCCGTTTGAGGATTCCACAGTCACCTCGGCACCGCGACCCACGCCGAGCGTCTTTGCGGCGTTGCCTTTGTTCACGGAAATTTCCAGGTGGCCGCTGGAGCCTATTAGGGCCACGGGCTCGCCTGCCACGCCCTCGGCGAAGGTCTGAACCAGGTGAGTGATTTTCGTTTGCCCCACGCTGATGCTGAGGTTCCCGTTGGCAGTGAGCAGATTGGGGACATCCTCGGCGGTCACATTGGTGATCAGGTTGCCGAAGTTGTCGGTCCGCAGAATCATTCCCTTGATGCCTTCACCTGATCCCTTCACCTTGGGCATGGCGAAGCGCACGAAATCAGTGATCGGTTCGCCGAAGCTCGAAGTCTGCCAGGACTTGGTAAGCCACGCGGCGACCGGCGCGAAAATATCGCGCCCGTGAAATGTTTTGCTGACCGGCTGGCGGAAATAGTGTTCGGAAATGATGTTCCACACGTGCAGCGTCTCCGACTGGTCGTACACGCTCGAGAGCACGCCGTTATCCGGCGCGACGAAATAGTGCTGGTCGGCCGCGACAAGGATCGGTCGCCGCTCGGTTCCCACGCCCGGATCGACGACTACGACGTGCACGGTCTTTGCCGGAAAATATCGGTAGGCTTGCCCAATGGCGAGAGCGCCGTCAAGAATGTCGTGCGCGATCACGCTGTGGGTGATGTCCACCAGATTTACGTCGGGATTGATTCCCAGAATCACGCCCTTCATGACCCCAACGAAGTGGTCAGCGGTGCCGTAATCGGTGGTCAGCGTAATGATGGGCCGTGCCAAAGGATGCTCCGTGGGTGCCGCGCGCTCATCGATGCCAGGGCCATCGAGTCGCTGTGGGCTACTCCGACGCTAGCCGACGCTCGCAGCAGTGTCAAGGTAAGCAATGGGCCGAAGCTACAGAGAGTTACCCCAGGCTAAGGGCTCTTTCTGCGGCCCCTGCGATGCCCACGAGGACCTTCTTTGCAGAGACACCCCCAGACATCCAACGCCACCGGTGAAGGGCCTCCACCTTGATCGGAATGCCTTGCAGACCGAACGCTGCGCACAGTTTAGAGCAGCAAGGCCGGCTCTCAATGGCTGGCGAGCGTTTCGGTGCCAGCGCGCCTTGACCCTGCTGAGCGCAGTCGTTATTCTGGTAGCAGGCAGCCTCGAAAATGCGTGTTTACCTCGACTACAACGCCACCACACCGGTTGACCCCGCCGTCTTCGAGGCCATGACGCCGTATCTTGCCGAAAATTTTGGCAACGCCGGCTCGATCCATTCATCTGGACAGCGCGCGCGGAGCGCCGTTGACGCGGCCCGCGAATCGGTCGCGGCACTGGTGGGCGCGAAGTCGAGCGAGATCGTTTTCACCAGCGGCGGCACCGAGGCGGACAACCTCGCCATTTTGGGCATGGTCGAGGGCGCGCTGTCTGCCGGCAATTCCGTGCGTCGCCAGCATGTCATTACCAGCACCATCGAGCACCATGCGGTTCTCAATACCTGCCAGGAGTTGGAGAAGCGCGGCGTCGAGGTGAGCTACGTGCCGGTCAGCGCCCAGGGCGTTATCGATCCCGCCGACCTGCGGCGTGCGCTGCGGCCGGAGACGCGGCTAATCACCGTGATGCACACGAACAACGAACTCGGCACGATTCAGCCCATCGAGGAAATCGGCCAAATTGCCAAAGAGGCCGGCGTGTATTTTCATTGCGACGCCGTGCAGTCGGCGGGAAAGCTGCCGCTCGATGTCGGCCGGCTCGGCGTTGATCTGCTTTCCATCTCGGCGCATAAAATCTACGGGCCCAAGGGCACCGGCGCGCTGTATGTCCGCTCCGGCGTTTCCATCGAACCGCTGTTTCGTGGTGGTCACGCCGAACGCGATCGCCGGGCGGGCACCGAAAATGTTCCGGGCATCGTGGGGATGGGCAAAGCGGCTGAACTCGCCCGTGAGCACTTGGCTGCCGATTCGCGGCCGCATCCGCGCGCTCCGCGATCGTCTAGAAAAGTCGCTGCTCGAAAAGATTCCCGCCGCACGTGTCAACGGCGATCGCACTCGCAGAGTGCCCGAACACGGCGAACTTTACATTTTCCAGTGCCGGCGGCGAAGCCCTGGTAATCGCGCTCGATCTACAGGGCGTCGAATGCTCCTCGGGCGCGGCGTGCTCCTCGGGATCGGTCGAGCCTTCGCACGTGCTTACCGCGATTGGCCTCTCGGACGACGAAGCGCGTTCGAGCATTCGCATCAGCCTGGGCCGACCCACAACCGCCGCCGAAATCGACCAAGCCATCGGCGTGATTCCGGCGGTGGTCGAGCGCCTACGCGCGCTCTCGCCACGTTCGGTAGCCGAAGTTCCCACCCCATGACAAAGCGGGTAAAATCCTAAAAGCTTCCATGCCACAACTGAGCGAACTCGATCCCCGGCGCGAATCTGCCGCGCCGGCTGCGAATGCTGTGGCCGTCGCAATGAGCGGCGGTGTCGATAGCTCGACCGTCGCCGCGATGCTGCACGATCGCGGGCAGACCATCGTCGGACTCACCATGCAGCTCTGGAATCAGCGCCGTCTGCCGCAATTGCAGGGCCGACGGGCCCAAGCAGCACCGTTGCTGCTCGATCGACGATGTCTACGACGCGCGCCGCGTTGCCGAGCACTTGGCGATCCCTTATTACGTGATCAATTTCGAGCGCGAATTCGAGCTGACCGTGATCCGCCCCTTTGTGGACGATTATCTCGCAGGGCCGCACGCCGATCCCGTGCACGCATTGCAACAACCATGTCAAGTTCGACCATCTTTTCGCACCGCGCGGCAGATCGGCGCCGAGCGCATCGCCACCGGCCACTACGCGCGCGTTCGCCACAATCCTGCAACTGGCCGCCACGAATTGCTGCGCGCCGTCGACGCAAACCAAAGACCAATCCTATTTCCTGTTCGGCCTCACCCAGGAGCAGCTTGCGCGTACCGATTTTCCCTGGGCGAATTGACCAAGCCGGAAGTGCGCGAAATCGCGCGGAGCTTGGCGGTGCCGGTAGCGGAGAAGCCCGAGAGCCAGGAAATCTGCTTCGTTCCCAGCGGCAACTACGTGCAGTTCATCGAAGGATATTTGCAGGAGCAGGGAGGGGCGCAGCCCGATGAAGATGGCGAAATCGTCACCACTTCCGGTGAAGTGGTCGGCCGCCACAACGGTTTACATCATTACACGGTAGGCCAGCGCAAAGGGCTGGGGCTTGCGGTAGGCTACCCGGTGTATGTGGTTGCGCTCGACCGTGCCAGCAATCGCTTGGTCGTTGGAGAGGACCACGAACTCCGTCGCAGCGTCTGCACATCCGCAATGTGAACTGGATTCCCTGCGCCTCGCCCGGAGGCACGATCGAAGCCGCGGTGCGCATCAGGAACCGCCACCAGCCCGCGCACGCAGAAATTACGCCTCTCGACTCCACCAATGCGCGCGTCTGCTTCCGCGATCCGCAGCGCGCGATTACTCCGGGGCAGGCCGCCGTGTTTTATTCAGGCGAACGGGTGCTCGGCGGCGGCTGGATCGCTTCAATCGAATAAGGATACTCGGAGGGCGAACAGTACGGGGTTCGAAACGGTTTGCTCGCGGCGCCCCTCAGGCGCAGCATCTTTCTTCTGGACGGTTTTTCTGCTTCAGATGAACAGCTCTTCATCCTGCGGAACGCCGTCGCTCGAACGGCGCCGGTTGGCGCGAATCACATCCAGCCCCGCCTTAAGGCCTTTGAGCAGCGCGGATAGCTGATTGACGGGAATGATCACCGAGCGGCGGATCTTGGTGCCCGCATCCTCGACCGCTTCGAGCGCCGCGGTGATGATTTGATCGGTGCGAATGATCTGCAGCCGCAACCGTTCCACCGCATCGCTCACCACGCGGTCTACGTTTTGCGCTTCCGCGCGGGCGGTGTGCGCGATTTCCGAGGTGTCTTCCATGATGCTCTTAATGCGATCCTCGGAATCGGCGAGAATGCGGCTGGCGGTGGTCAGGATCGGGTTTAGCTTGGACTGCACATCCGCTGCGACTCGCGTAAAATTCCGAATCGCAGGAAGCAGCGCCAGCAGCATCGAGAGCAGCATCACCGTCTGAATCACGATGGCGATGGCGGCGACGGCGATGAATATCTCGACCCACACTGGCATGGCGAATACTCCCGAACGACTAGGAAAGCTTTGCTTCGCGCTTGTAGGTTTCCTTGCCGGCTTCTACGGCCGAGGAAATCGCTTCTTTCTGGCGGCCCATGATCTCTTTGCTGCGCTCAAGCAAATCTTCGGCGCGCTCGCGCAACTCGCGAGCTTTTTTCTGTGCATACTCGCGCCCTTCGTCGGCGCGGGAGGCGAGGTAATCGCGCGTTTCTTCGCCGGACCTGGGTGCAAACAGAACTCCGATCAGCGATCCAATCCCAAGTCCAATCAAAAAGAAACTTACTTTCGAGCCGGCATTGTCAGCCATGAGACACCTCCAAGTGGGACACTAGCATAGCCGCGTAGAGACAGGCAAGACCGTAAAGCTCGTATTTTCAGTTTAACAGCGGCGCAAAGGGAAGGGCAGCGATTGTGGTCGCGGGAGGCTTTTTTCCCCGCGCTTGGTCTTGTCGCCGCCTCCTTCGCCCGTCGGTTGCGAGCAGGGACGCGGGCGTGAGGGGGCCTGCACAGATAGCAAGGCGCGAGACGTTCTAGAACGCCTCGCGCCACAGGATTGTGATGGAACTTCAGCCGTTAGCGGCCATGGCCTCCGCCCCCGTGGCCACCGCCAAAGCCTCCTCCGCCACCATGGAATCCGCCGCCACCGCCCAGGCCTCCTCCATGGAATCCGCCACCGACACCGCCAGCTCCGCCGCGGAAACCCGAATGGGCGCCGAACCCGTTACCGTAGCCGCCTCCTCGCAGTCCTGGCGTGTAGTGCATACCCGGACCCCATGCGTGGAAGTCATTGCCGAAGTGATGGTAGTAGCGTCCGCCGAAATAAATCGGCGCCCCATAGGCCAGAAACGGCGAATAGAATCCCCAGCCGAACGGGCTGTAGAAAATTCCGTCTCCGGGGATGAAGGTGTACGCGCTGAACCATGGATCCCAATACCAGCCCGAACCGATCCATCCTCCGCCGTACCATCCGCCCCATCCTCCGGCGAGATAGCCTGGCGCCGCATCGACATTCGCCTCCGCCAGATAGGCGGACCGCAAACTGCTCCAGCGGTATAGGTCGTTCGCTTCATAGCTGTTTTTGTCGAACTTCTCCGATTTGGCCTTCGTCGCACGCAAGTCGAGGTCATGGCCGGCTTTCACCTTCACGTTTTCGTCGTTGGCTTGCACCGTGGCTTGCCCGTCGAAGACGCGAAATGCGCCGCGATCGGCGTCAAAGTCATAGAGTCCGGTTTTTTGCAGCCGTATCGTGGCCCCCTCTTGGTTGACCAGCAGATTGTTCTCGGGATGAATTTCGGCAACCTCGACGATGGCCTCGCCCTTTTCGACGGCAAATTGCGTGTCAGTGAGATTGGGTGAAACCATCTCAATCGCGCTGTGTTCCCCGATTCTGGCAAATACCCCCGGCGTCAACAGCATTTCCGCTTTACCGTTCCCGGTTGTCAGCGTCTCGTCGGGACCCAAAACGACAGAACCTGCGGAGTTCGCCCCGAGAGGCTGATTGCCGATGGAGACTTGTCCTTCTACATAATTAATCGTTCCTGGATTTGCGGGTCCCCTCTGCGCCGGTGTATCGGCCACAGCGGGCACCGAGAGCATTGCCGCTAGAAACAAACCGCCTACAGCTTTTAGAGTTAACTGCCTCATAGGATTAGTCCTCACCTACTTAGATGCTCTCCTGCTGTGCGTAGGTGCGGCTGCAACCGCCGCGCGGTATTGGGCTTATCGAATAGCTCAAAAAATGGAGGCTTAGCTCAGGGGGGGCCAATTTGATAAAATTCACCCTTCGTCATGCCCGTCCCTATCGAAAGGCAGGATTCGCGCCTGATGCGCGAAATGTTTGGTCGCATCGCCCCGCGCTATGACTTCGTCACGCACACCTTTTCCTACGGGATGGACCGGCGCTGGAAGCGCTTCGGCGTCGCCAAAGCCGCGCTACCCGGGAATGCCGTGGTGCTGGATTTGGCCTCCGGCACCGGAGACTTCGCGCACATGGTTATGCAGCGGCTGCCCAACGCCTGTGCCATTGGCGTCGATCTAACCGAAGCCATGCTGCATGTGGCTCGCGCTCGCGGGTTAAGCAACGGCGTATGCGCCGATGCCGCCCGGTTGCCCTTCGCCGATCGGTCCTTTGATTGCGTCTTCATCGGCTACGGTTTGCGAAATTTCCCCAGCCTTGAAGCCGCTCTGTGCGAAATCGAGCGTGTCACCCGCCCCGGCGGCCTGCTCGTGACTTTGGATTTTTTTCTTCCCGCGAATCGCATTTTTCGCCATCTCTATCTCGGCTATCTGTACGCGCAAGGAGCACTCTGGGGCACGTTGCTGCACGGCCATCCGCGCACCTATACCTACATTCCCGACTCGCTGCAAAGCTTTGTCTCGATCGATGAGTTTTCCGCGGCTCTCGGGCGCACCGGCTATGCCATCCTCGACACCCGTGCCTACATCTTCGGCGGCATCGGCCTGCACTGGGCCGTCAAGCGCTGAGGCCGGTTGTGCGCTAGGGGATCGCGGGCGGGAGATAGCTAAAGGTGCGCGCGAAAAACCACACCAGGAAAAAAACGACGCAGGTATTTATTGCCAACTGAAGCAGTCCGTAGCCGACCAAGTCACGCGCTTTCATCTTGAGGATTCCGATCAGCGGCAGCATCCAGAACGGATTGACTAGGTTCGGCAGCGCTTCCGATGCGTTGTAAATCTGCACGACCCAGCCCAGGTGAACCTGCAAATCCTTCGCCGCCTGCAACACGTAGGGCGCTTCGATGATCCATTTGCTCCCTCCTGAGGGAACGAACAGGCCCAGGATCGCCGAGTACATTGCCACCAGCAGCGGAAAAGTCCCGTGCGATGAAACTCGCACGAAAAACTGCGCCAGCTCGCGCGCGATCGGCGACATCGTGACGATGCCGAAAATCCCGCCATAGAAAGGAAACTGAATGAGCACGCCGGCCGTTGCCGGCACCGCCTGGTTCACCGCGCCGGTGAACGAGCGCGGCCTCCAGTGCAGCAGCAGCCCAGCCATCAGAAACAAAAAGTTATAGGTGTTCAGGTCGAGTGCTGCCAGGGGCCCCTTGGCCGCGATCACCTGCGCGAGGTATGCGAATCCCAGGACTCCGATGACGATCGAAAGCGCCGGCGCGTATTCCAGCCACTCCGCGGGCGTGTGTCGCGGTTCCATCTTCCCGACTTCGATTCCTGCGGTGATCCCGAAGGACTCCGCCGTCTTCGCTGAGCTTTTCGGCGCGGAAAAATAGGCCACACTCGTGGTCACGATCATCAGGATCGCCACCGTCGCCAGGCTCTGCCAGGTATAAATCGTCTGGCTGAGCGGGATCACGCCGCTAATCTTGAGCAGCCCCCCGGGAATCGACGAAGGTGTCGCCATCAGCAGCGCCGCCGAGGATGACAGCCCGAGCGCCCACACGCTGCCGTTGCCGAGGTAGGCCGCCGCGCCGATCGCGCGATAATCAATTCCGCGCACGTGCCGTACCACTTCCCGTGCCAGCAGTCCGCCGAAAATCAGCGCGAATCCCCAGCTGATCAGCGCGGTGGTCATCGAGAAAAAAGCAACGAACGCAATAGCCCCGCGCGGCGTCCGCGGAATGCGGGCGAGGCGGCAAATCAGCGCATATACGGGCGGGGAAGTGGCCAGCACGTATCCGCCGACGATGATGATGGCCATCTGCATCGTGAACGGAATCAAGCTCCAGAACCCTTGCCCGAAAAACTGCAGCAGGTTCCGCAGCGGGGTGCCCAGTGCTAGCCCCGCCAGAAATACGATCACCAGTGCGATCAGTGCAAAGACAAACGCATCCGGGAACCAGCGCTCTGACCAGTCCGCCAGCGCCATCCCAACGCGCGCAAGCCGCGCTTCCGAAGGTCCTCGATCGGCGCTCTGGGGGCGCACCGGCTCGGTCATCGTGCTGGTCTTCTCGGTCATTCAGGGAATCCATTCGCGAATGCGAATCCGAGGATGATTCAACCGCGATGGATAGTAGCAGAACTACTCGCCGTGCGCCGCGCCGCGCCTTATGGATGCTTCGCGAAACTAGTTTCCACCAAGAGCCGCCGACGAATCCTTGCGAAACAGCCCCCCTGCGTTATAGAGTGCCGTTCGCAGGGTTAGCAAATGATTATCGTGGAGACGAGGGGACACTATGACCAAGCGGATGTGGCTGTTTCGTACGACAATCGTCGCGGCGGCGGTTTTGGCATCGCTCGCGCTCGGCAATTCTGACCTTTGGGCCCAGGGTTCCATGGCGGCCCCATTTAGTAAAGTAACTGTATCCGACGACGTCGCCAAGCGCACCTTGATGAAGGCTGTGATCAACGCTGAGACCGCCCGCGCCATTGTCGACGCCTGCGTCGACTGGCAGAAAACGCAGCCAGGCAACGTATCCATCGCCATTTTCGTGCTCTCGCCAACCGGCCAGATCATCGACTCGCACCAGATGGACGGGGTACTGCCCATCGGTGCCGAGACCGGTTTGATGAAAGCCAAGACGGCGTTATACGCGCGCTCCTCCTCAGCTACGGTCGCGCAGCGCTTTAAGGATGTCGACGGCCGGCTGATCCGCCTCGATCTCGGCAAGGAAGAAGGCTTGTCCTATTATTTTGTCGGCGGCGGGCTACCGATCGTAGTCGACAATCAACTGATCGGCGCAGTAGGCGTCGGCGGCGGAAATGCGGATGAACAGTGTGCTTATCAGGCTCTTGTTAAAGTGTTAGGGCCGCAGCCTCAGGTTGCCCAGCCGATGCCCCCCCCGGCTGGCGGAGAAGGCGGCGGGCCACAGCGTCAGCGCCCCCCTCAGTAGTTGGGGATAATTCGCGTGGCGGGGTTGTCAATCCGGCAACCCCGCGCGCTTGCATCCCCTCTAGCCGCAGCAATCAATATCTGCTCTCCAAGTTCCGCGCTATTCGGCAACTCCGCCTCTGATGTGCCTCCTCACGGATTTTCTTGCGGGCTTTTTTCAACTCGCTTCAACTACGCTACTCAGCCGCGAAGTTAAAAGTTTCTAACATCGGAGCCCCATCCGATGGTCCCAAACGTGCCCGAAAACAAGACGACTTCGTGTACCGCTAAGATTCATGTGCCCCCCCCACGTGGCCGAAAAAGAGCTCTACGAACTGAGCTCGCCGCTGCCAGACCTTTTGGCCTCAGGAGGTGATCCACGGCTTCGTGTAAACCCTCTCGACGGGCTCAATGGATACGGCTGCCAGCCCTGGCCGCGGCCCGAAGCGTTTAGTTTCGCATCCTCGACGGCTACTTCAATTTCCGCGCGAGGATTCGCAGCCGCCGCCAAGGCGCAAGGCCAAATCATCGAGCAGACTGCCGCGGGCAGATGGGAAGAAGTGTTTGACCTTCAAGCCGAGCGCCTGCGCGAGCAACTCAAGATGCTGCTTGAGTTAGGCGCTGCCGGAACCGAGATCGTCTTCTCGCCTTCAGGAACCGATTCCCAAATTCAGGCACTCTTCATCGCGCAAACGGTGCTTCGAGGTCGGCTGGTTTCAATCATCGTGGGCTCGGATGAGGCCGGCAGCGGCACAGCCCGGGCGATCACCGGGTGTCATTTCAGTTCAAGCACCGCGCAGGGCGGGGCAGTGCGCGAGGGAGCGCGGATCGCTGGATTCGCCGAAGACACCGTCAGCGTCGAGATTCCCTTGCGCGACGCGCTCGGCAGGGTGCGCTCAACTGAGGCCCTCGACCAGGAAGTGCTTGCGACCGTGGGTGAAGCGGTGGCCGCGGGCAGAAGCGTCGTGCTGCATGTGATGGACAGTTCCAAATTAGGTTCGCGTTGCCCGACGCTCGATTGTTTGCGCCAGGTGCAATCCCATTGGGCGCCGGCGGTTCAAGTCATCGTCGATGCGTGTCAAATGCGCCTGGGCCGTCGGCGCCTGCGCTACTACCTCGAGCAGGAATGCATGGTCCTGATTACCGGCTCAAAGTTTTTTACCGGGCCGCCCCTGAGCGGTGCGCTGCTTGTCCCCGCTGGCGTTTCAGCGGTGATGAGGCAGAGCGGCGCTGTTCCCGACGGGCTGGCACTCTATACCAATCAAAGCGATTGGCCCGTCTGCTGGCCTGGAATTCGCGCAAACCTTCCCGCGCGCCCCAACGCCGGACAACTGCTCCGCTGGTCGGCCGCCGTAGAGGAAATGAAAGCCTACTTCGCCGTCCCGGCCGCCTATCGCGCTTGGGCGCTGCAGGAATTTTCGCGCGTAGTTTCGGGTCTGGTCGCCCGACGCCCGAACCTGCAATTGGTTGCCGTGTCCGCAAAGCCTGGTGTGGACCGAATGAGGGATGAAGAAATGGCCGCGCAAACGATTTTTCCTTTCTTCCTGATCGATCGCGGGAAATTTCTCTCCCTCGAAGAATGCGCACAAATCTATCGTGCCTTGAATCGCGATGTTTCAAGCTTGCTTCCGCCCTCGGCGACAGAGCGCCAGCGCGAAATCGCAGCGCGCTTGTGCCACATCGGTCAGCCGGTCCCGCTTCTGAATCGAGCCGCTGGCACTGCCGGAGCTTTGCGCATCAGCGCCGGAGCCCGCGTTGTCTCTGAGACCTGGCCAGCCGCAGGGACGTCGCCATCATTAGACCTGCTCGACGCCGAGTTCGAGCAAGTCCGCACGATCTTGGACAAAATCGACTTGCTGGTTGAGAACATGGCAAGACTGCGCGATAGCAAAGATCCAAAAGACTGGAAAGCAGCGCCGGGGCCTTCAGCGGGGCGCTCTCTCGTTGCCGCAACGGAAAATGAGGCAGGCAGTTTTTCTCTCCGCCGTCTGGAGTCATCGCCAACTGCTGCACGCCTGGCAGATCGTCGCGGAGCCGTTCCCACAGCCGCGGCCCCAGAGGCCAAACATGGCTAGCCTTACCACAGCCCAGCCATCTCGAACGATCAGCGCCGCCAAGCTATTCAAAATGGCGTTCGACGGCCACGACCTGAAGCCGCTACGCTCTGAGCTGGTTGTTCGCGCGCAATCGGGCGAGCGCGCCATCGCAGCCGCAGCTTTGATGAACCTTGGCGTGATCGAGCAATTGCTCGGCGAAAAGCAGTCTGGCCTTGAGCGGCAGTCCGAAGCTCTCCGCAGGCAGCGTCTCTACCGCTCCAGCTGGCCGGCTTCGCCCGATGCTTTGCAGGTGCTGGCATTTCTGACCCCTGGTGATATTGGCACCAACGCCCCAATCGAATTCCTTCTCGACGGTTCCGACATTGTGCTGCATATGCTCTACGTCATCGCTGGCCAACCGATCCCCCTGCCGCTGCCCGCTCATGACATCGCGATCGTTACCCCCTGCGAATCGGATCAGAATCGCCCCGTGCTGCGACAAATCGAGCGCCTGATTCCGACCTGGCCATGCCCGGTGCTAAACCGGCCGCAAAACATCGCTCGCGCCTCGCGTGAGCTGCTTTTCTCGCTGCTCCAGCCCGTTCCAGGCCTGAGCATGCCGGCCACGGCCAGAGTCAGCCGCGCAGAACTCGAGCACATGGGATGTGCCGCGCCTCAACTGGACAGCTTGCTGGGGAACGCTTCGTTCCCGCTCATCGCTCGACCGGTGGATTCCCACGCCGGCCGGGCTCTGGTGAAACTTGACGCACCCGCGGCCGTCGCTCCCTACCTGGCCAGCCAGCCCGACCGGGAGTTCTTCATTTCACCGTTCATCGACTACCGTGGCGCCGATGGTTTGTTCCGCAAGTACCGCCTCATTTGGGTCGACGGCCGCGTCTATCCCTGCCACCTGGCAGTTTCCGAGGATTGGAAGGTCTGGTATTACAACGCAGGCATGGCGGTGAGCGCTGCCAAGCGGGATGAAGAAGCACGCTTCATGGCGGAGTTTGATACCGGATTCGCACGCCGCCACGCCAGTGCACTGGCGCAGATCGCGACGCAGTTTGGCCTTGAATACTTCGGTGTCGATTGCGCGGAACTGCGCGATGGCCGGCTGCTCGTATTCGAAGGCGGCAATGATTTGGTGGTCCACGACATGGATCCGCCCGATCTGTATCCATACAAAAGCGCCCACATGCAGAAGATCTTTGTGGCGTTCCGCGACATGCTGAAGCGCCAGAGCGTGAACGCCCCGGTTGCGGTATGAAGTCGGGCCTTCTCCCCCAAGAGTCCCCTCATCGCCCCGCCAATGCCCTTGAGGAGCGCGGCCCTGCCGCTCGAACTCTCGACCCTGCCGATTGGTCGCAGGTTCGCGCACTCGGCCATCAAATGCTCGATGACATGTTTGACTACCTAGAGAACCTCCGCGGGCGCCCCGTCTGGCAGCCGATACCAAACGAAGTCCGCGCGCGGTTTCAAGACCCGCTTCCCACCGGCCCAACAGATCCCGCCGCTGTCTATTCCGATTTCACGAAGCTCATTCTTCCTTATGCGACCGGAAACGTGCATCCGGCTTTCATGGGTTGGGTGCATGGCGGCGGCTCCGTCGTGGGAATGCTGGCGGAAATGCTGGCAGGGGGCTTGAACGCCAACCTTGGCGGCCGCGACCACGTTCCCATCGAGGTAGAACGCCAGATCACCGAGTGGATGCGGCAAATCTTCCGCTTTCCGGAAGGCGCGTCAGGCTTGTTGGTCACCGGTTCGTCGATCGCCAATTTCATCGCCCTTCTTGTCGCGCGAAATGCAGCGGGCCAGCGCATCGCGCCGCCCGGCGTCGCACCCGCGAACAGACGCCTGGTGGCCTATACCTCCAGCGCCGCACACGGCTGCATCGCGAAGGCAATGGATATGTCCGGACTGGGCGCGCAAGCACTGCGTCGCATCCCGGTCGACGCCATGCATCGCACAGAGATTCCCGAGTTACGCAAGTCCATCGCGGCAGACAGAAGCGCCGGCCTCACTCCTTTTCTGATCGTCGGTACCGCGGGAACAGTAGATATCGGCGCGATCGACGATCTCACCGGCTTAGCGGACCTGGCGTCGCAGGAAAATCTCTGGTTCCACGTCGACGGGGCCTTGGGCGCTCTGGGAGTTCTGGCTCCGGAACTGGCGCCGCGCCTGCAAGGAATTGACCGGGCGGACTCCATCGCTTTGGACTTCCACAAATGGGCGCAGGTACCCTACGACGCTGGATTCGTACTGGTGCGCGATGGCCGGCAGCATCTGGACACGTTTTCCTCAGCGGCCGGCTATCTCCGGCGTGAGGCGCGCGGGCTCGCCGCAGGCTGGCAATGGCCTTGCGATTTCGGCCCCGATCTATCGCGAGGTTTCCGCGCGCTTAAGACCTGGTTCACGCTCAAGGTCTATGGCACCGCCCAATTGGGCGCGGTGATGTCACAAACCTGCACCCTGGCGCAATATCTAAAGCGGATTGTGGAAGAAACGCCGCAGCTCGAACTCGCCGCGCCTGTGCCCTTGAACATCGTCTGCTTCCGATACCGCTGCGGAGAAGCCGATACCGTCAATGCCGAAATCGTGGCGGACATTCAGGAGTCCGGCATCGCCGCGCCCTCCACCACCCTGATCGACGGCCGCCTGGCCATTCGAGCCGCCATCGTCAATCACCGCACGCAATCCCGCGACATCGACGCACTGCTAGCCGCAGTCCTGCGGTTCGGCGAAAAACGCGCGCAGGCTGGCGTAGCACCCGACACTCGGTTCTCCCGCTAGCGACTCCCGACGGTCTGCCATCCTTGACACCAAGTTAGGCGGGTCACCTATGACCGTCACCTGGTCCTTCGCACGGAATCCTGCTTTGAATACAATGGTGTCGCCTTTCTCCTCCCCACGTGACTGTCCGTTTCTTGGCTTAGAGCGCGCGCGAGCTCACTCCCTCACTATTTTGCCGCTTGCCTGGGTCGATCCTACGAAGACGAGCGCGCTCCAGTCACTTTTGTTTTTTTTCTCTCCAATAAAGGATTTGAACTATTAGGCCAGAGCCGTATTTCGGACTGACCGAACAAACTTTGGTGTTCTGTTCTTGTAAGACCCCGGTTCGCAAACTGGGTGGTGCGAAATAGTGGATCGGGTGTTGCGAATCGGGTGTCACGTCGGCAGACACGATACCGCCAGACGAGAATCTAGGGTTAGTCAAAGGGCTCATATTTTTGCGGTTTGAAAGCAAGAATCGGAGTGCCTGTGGTTAGCAGATGCTTGTATTTTGATGGTCGAAAGAAAACGCTTGCGAGCCCGCAGGCTCATGACTCGAGACGGAGATGGAAACTATGAAGACCGTGAAGCTGTCCTTGATTTTACTGGTACTTATTGTTTCATCTAGCGGCGCTTTAGCGGCCGACAAGGTGATCATGATGTTTCCTGCGTCGCCGGACTTGCAGAATGTCAGTGTTTTCCAGAGCGCGAAATATAAACACTATTATTCGGACGCTGGCCTGGACGTTGAGTTCCTCGCAGGTAGAGGCGGAGTCGACGCTGGGAGACAGGTCGGCACGGGCAAAGCTGACTTCGCAGAAGTGTTTGGCGACAAAGCAATAATTCTTCGAAGTGAGGGCCTTCCTGTCAAGATGCTAGCGCTCATGGGCGGGGACCGATGATTCTGGCGGCGCGCGCCGAATCGGGGATCAGGAATGTGCGGGACTTAAAAGGGAAATCGGTCCGACGTGACAATCGATGGCCCCAGAGCAGGAACGTGGTCTGAGGTTCTGATTGCTACTTTGGAACCACGATTTCAGTTCTGGAAAGGAAGCTAGGATGAGCACCGCCGCAGAGGCAGGACGATCTGACGCAATGGCAAAGATCATCGAAACCCGTGTGGAGTCTTGCGATTGGGCGGGCGTCTCGACCCATCTCGACGGCTACGGCTGGGCGATGTTCACAAATCTGCTGACCGTCGACGAATGTGAAACGATCGCCCGTTTCTACGTGGATGATCGGCACTTTCGAAGCCATGTGGTCATGGCGCGCCATGGCTTTGGGCGAGGTGAATACAAATACTTCTCATACCCGTTGCCGGACATCGTCGCTGGTTTGCGCACCGCGATGTATGCGCGACTGCCGCCTATCGCTAATCGTTGGAACGAATCGATGGGTATCGAAATACGTTACCCGGACGCGCACGCCGATTTCATTAAGCGTTGTCACCAGGCGGGGCAGACGCGGCCGACGCCGCTCCTGCTGCAGTACGCTGAGGGTGACTACAATGCGCTCCATCAGGACCTGTATGGCGAGCAGGTCTTTCCACTGCAGCTGGCGATTCTACTCTCGGAACCGGAGAGGGATTTCGCCGGCGGCGAATTCGTCCTGACCGAACAACGGCCACGCATGCAGACGCGAGCCGAGGTGGTGCCGTTACGCCAGGGCGATGGCGTGCTGTTCGCAGTGCACAACCGGCCGGTGCAAGGGACGCGCGGAACCTATCGCGTAAACCTGCGGCACGGAGTCAGCCGGCTGAGATCCGGCCATCGCCACACTCTGGGCATTATCTTTCACGACTCGAAATAATCCCGGACCTCGTTCGCACAGCGAGAGATGAATCGTGAATAGACAGCAACTCTTAAAACGGCTGGATAGGGCTTGGATGGCATTCAAGGCGTCGTACGCTGGCTTGTCTGACATGCACTTGATGGAGCATGGTGTCACGGGCAACTGGTCGGTGAGAGACATAATTGCGCACGTGACCAGCTGGGACGAGGAGGCGTTGAAGCATTTGCCGCTCATCCTCAACGGTGGCAAACCGCCGCGGTATTCTGTCACCTACGGCGGCATCGATGCCTTCAACGCCCTGATGACGGAGCGAAAGAAAGACTTCTCGCTCACCGAGGTGCTGATGGAACTCGACCAAACCCACAGCCGGCTCATCGACTTGATTCAGAGCACACCGGAAGATCAATCTATCCGCGAAACGCGCTTCGGTCATCGCCTGCGGCTCAATACCTACAGCCATTACCCGAAGCATGCCCAGGCGATACGGACATGGCGAAAGAAGCGGTCAGCTGGATGAGGGGCATTCTGCCATGCCCACGATGACGATCCAAATTGAAAAGAGAAGCTTCTGCATGCAGCGAGTGAATTCTTGAACCGAAGTCTGCGGCAGGTGATTGCATGGCACGATCGCGCCTCCGAGCGGGAATCGGTGACCCGGAAACGGTCTTTCTGTGGAACAACTGCTGTCCTTTCTATGAGACCCGGGCGACCAGCACGCTCTGACTTTTCGAATTTGAAAGCAAGACCCGGATTGCCGAGCCTGATAACCATTGCTAGATTGATGATCATAAGAATGGTGCAAGGAGCGCCGATGAGCACACTAACTGCAACGCAAAAGGCCGCCGCGGTGGCAACCAGGCAAGATCCTCGGTGGGAAGCCGTTGTCGCCCGCGATTTAAACGCCAACGGCAAATTCTATTATTCCGTTGAGACCACCGGCGTGTATTGCCGCCCTTCTTGCCCTTCCCGTCTCGCGAAACCTGAAAATGTGCGCTTCCACGCCACCCGCGCAGATGCGGAGCGGACAGGACTTCGTCCGTGCAAACGCTGTCAACCGAACCAGCCTCCGCTATCCGAACAACAGGCCTCGAAGATCGTGGAAGTCTGCCGTCTCATTGAGGAATCCGAAGAAGCGCTCAGCTTGAACGATCTTGCGAATCATGCAGGAATGAGTACCTACCACTTCCATCGCACCTTTCAATCCATCACCGGTGTGACGCCGAGGTCCTATGCAGCCGCGCATCGCACCAAACGTGTTCGATGCGAGCTTAGCCGCAGCGACACCGTAACTCGCGCAATTTTCGATGCAGGATTCAACTCCAATGGGCGATTTTACGAAACTTCTAATCAGGTCTTGGGAATGACGCCCTCGGACTATCGCGCGGGTGGTACGAATACAGAAATACGTTTCGCCATCGGTGAGTGTTCTCTAGGTTCCATCCTCGTAGCGACCAGTGAGCGGGGCGTTTGCGCCATCCTTCTCGGTGATGATCCTGATGCGCTGGCGCGTCAGCTCCAAGACCAGTTTCCTCGTGCCAAGGTTGTCGGGGGCGACAAGAAGTTCGAGCGTCTTGTCGCAGAGGTGGTTGGTTTCATCGAAGCCCCGGCTCTCGGACTTAGTTTGCCTCTCGACGTTCGCGGAACCGCATTTCAGCAACGTGTGTGGCAGGCGTTGATAAAAATTCCTGCTGGTTCAACTGCCAGCTACGCCGATATTGCCAAGCAGATCGGAATCCCCGAATTCTGTGCGTGCGGTGGCGCGGGCCTGTGCGGCAAACACGCTCGCAGTCGCGATACCGTGCCATCGGGTGGTGAGAACCGATGGCGCCCTGTCGGGCTATCGGTGGGGTGTCAAACGCAAGCGAGCCCTGTTGCAACGGGAGAGTCCTGCCTGAGCGGGGTTTCAGTTCACGGTTCATTTCGCCCGCTTGAGGTGGCGCGATATGGCATCCCCATTTCTGCCGTTGTGAATGGAGGGACCAAAAAGGGAGTGGATGCCGTTCCCTGGGCAAACGGCTGCCTTTGGGGAGGGAGACAAGAAATCCTCGGCGGCGTTTCAGAAGATTTTCTTGGGAGGAACCGGAAAAGCAGAAGCCGCGAAGCTACCGGGCGCAGGAATTAACCCGAAGCTGCGCCCAAAGGAAAGCAGGAAACGGAGACCATGAACCCGAACAGATCTCATCGGGCCGGTGCAGCCGAAGCCACAGCGGGAGAATAAGCGATTCCCCGTTCGTGGCGGTTATGGTTGAATGCCACTGTCGGAGCACTCCGCGGATTGGCTCGATTCAAGAATCACGAAATGAACTCGACTCTCTGACGCAAAAATGAACCATGGCCTCAGCAGTATCCACAATTCGATCCGGTACCTGGAAACGCCTGGACGGAATAGATTTGCTGCGAGGACTCGCGATCTTTTTCGTATTGATGAACCACGTCAACATACGTCTGCTTGGTGCGAAGGTGCTCTATACGAAGTTTCTCCCAGCACAACTCGTGCACTTCCTGGTCTGGAACGGTCAACTCGGTGTTCAGATATTCTTCGTCGTCTCTGGCTTCCTAATCACGTCAATTACGATTCGACGATGGGGCGCGCTCTCGAATGTCAGGCTGCGCGATTTCTACGTGTTCCGTTTTGCCCGAATTGCTCCACTGCTGCTCCTGCTGCTAGTAATCCTCAGCGGCTTGCATTTCGCACACGTCCATAATTTCGTCGTCACTGCAAAAACAGGTGGCCTTGGTCGAGCGCTCGTCGCAGCGCTCACCTTCCACGTGAATATTCTCGAGGCTCGACGCGGGTATCTTCCGGGGAATTGGGATGTTCTCTGGTCACTTTCTGTTGAGGAGACGTTCTATTTCTTTTTTCCCGTAGTATGCCGGGTGTTCGGGCGAGGCAGGCTGCTTATTGTGATTCTCCTCAGCTTCGTTGTGCTCGGCCCCTTCGGGCGCACAATACTCGCCCATGGGAACGAAGTCTGGCAGGAATACTCTTACCTGGGAGGCATGGAAGCCGTTGCTTTGGGATGTCTCACGGCGCTCATCGTCTTACGGATTCGGTTCTCTCGCTCTGTCGTCTGGGCTTTAGGCAGCGGTGGCACAGCGGTTGTGATCTTGAGCCTGGTATTTTCCTGGCAAGCCTCCAGAGGCTGGCTTGGCCGAAGTGGGCTGAATATGACGATTCTCGGGGTAGGAACTTGCATGTTCATAGGCGCCACTGCGCAGACGCAATGGAGGAGTCCACGCTTCGTCAGGCCACTACTGGGAATCGGTCAATACAGCTACGAGGTATATCTCACACATATGTTCGTTGTGTTCGGCTTCTTTGACCTGTTTCTCGATGCCCACAAACCGATGCGCCTGGTGCCGGTGTTGTTCACTGTCACAATTCTGATTGCCGGAATTCTTGGTGCTGCGGTCGCACACTTTTACTCCGAACCAATGAATCGGTATCTGCGCAATCGCTCACAGAGTACTCAAGGACAAGCCGCATCGATCAGGGATGTCCAAAGCATTGTCCCAAGCGAGACTGCGTCCATTTAGAGAATCCTCTGATAGCTGTCCAATCACTCGGCGGCTTGCGTTCTGGGAGATCTGGAGAAAACGGGCGATGTGCGATCGACTCCCGACGCCAATCGCTGCACAGCTTCAAAAGCGAACAGAGAGCAGAGAAGGTCGCACCAAACTTCCACGCTTATTGCGGGCTTGGGCCTTCGGTGACTTGTACGAGGTCTTTCGGGCGCAGCCATTTGGCAAAAGCAGCCTGAACTTGGCCGGCGTTCAAAGCCAGGTAGTGATGCGCCGCGATACTCGGCTCATCGAGCGGCAACCCGATCGTCGCCCGCGACATTAAACCGCCGGCAATGCTATCAACGCTGGCCTCCCCGAGGGGAATTTGCCGCAACAGCATGGCTTTCGCTTGGCGCAGATCGTCCGCGCCTACCAGTGTCGTCTGCATCGCTTTCAGGTCACGCTCCACTACGGCGCGAGCCTTCGATACGTTCTGAGGATCACAAGCGTAGTCCACGCGGTAGACCGAGCGCGTCTTGCCCACACCGAATGAAGACGAAACGAAATACACAAGCCCGGCGTTCTCACGCAAATCTCGATACAGGCGCGTTGCGTAAAAGCCCCCGCCGAGCAGGTGATTACCAAGTTCCAGCGCGTAGTAGTCGGGATTGAAGCGGTTGAGCCCCCCCAGTGTTTCAGCCAAGCTCGCGTTCACCTGCACCCGGCTTTGGTCCGGGACGGCCGTAACTGCGGGCGAATTGACGGGCACCGGCGGAAGATCGGTCGGCGGCGGAGACCCGGATGATCTCCAGTCCCCGAAATATTTGTCCACCACGGTCCGGGCCTGCTCGGGCGTCACGTTGCCAATGATCACGATCGTCGTGAGATCGGGCCGGAATGTGCGCGCATAGTAGTCCCTCACGTTTTGGTCCGTGAGCGATTTGACCGTCTTCGGCGTCGCCTCACGCTGCACCGGATCGTTCTTCGGATACAACCCCGCATCCAGGGCACGCGACGTCAGATAGTCGGGACTCTCAAGTTGTCCCGCCACCGCCTCCGCGGTCTGCTGCTGCGCGACTTTGAAGGCACTCTCGGGCAGCGCAGGATGAAGTTCGATGTCGGCGAGCAACTGCACCCCGCGCTCAAAGTGGTCGCTCAAAACATTCAGTGAAAAATCGGCACCCGCTGACTGCTCGGCGCCGATATCATCGAGCTCCTTCTGATACGCCACGCGGTCGAGCGTGGTTGTTCCATATGGAAAAAGCTGCTCAAGAACGGTGCTTACTCCTTCTTGTCCGGGGGGAACCTCGAGATCGGCGTTGTTTTTGATGTGCCCCAACACGGTTACCGAATGGCTGGTCGATTCCGGCTGCACGATCAGTTGGATTTGGTTTGGCAGCGCAGTCACCGTAGGATGAATCGTCAGATCGGGAATGTTCAGGCGCGTCACCGCTTGCTGCGCCCACGATGGCAGGGTGACAGGTCCGTTCGGCTTCCCCGCCAAAGATTCAGCGCCGCCAAAAGATTTCGACGATAGGGGTTTCCCGGACGGCTGCGGTGTGAGCACCGCCTGGATCGCGCCGCTCGGCGCCAGATACTGCCGCGCCACCCGGTTTACATCGTCCACGCTCACTTGCTCGATCGCCCGAATATCGTCCTCGGGTGATTGTCGCCCTTCGACGGCCAGCGCGTTCGACCATTCCATGGCCAGTCCGGAGATCGAGTTTTTCTGGAACTCCTCGTTCGCCAGTTCGTGCCGTTTGGCGGCATCCACCAGGTCCTTGGGAACACCATTGTTTGCATCGTCGGCCAGAATGTGCTGTATCTCATGAATCAGCGATGGCCCGTTGCTTCCTTGCGGATACGCCGCCATGGCATACGCCACACTTGCTTCCGGCATCCCGCTCAGCGAAAAACCGGTCTCGAGCGCCTTGCCTTGGGGAACCAATGCGTACAATGTGCCCCTCTGGCTGCTCAGCACGTCTCCCAAAACATTCGCCGCCGCATAGTCAGGACTATCCGAGCCGGGAAAACGGAAGGAAACAACCGCAAGACCGTAAGGCAGATCGGTTTTCAGATTGAGCGCTTGCGTTGATACCCTTGCCAGCTGCACGGTGGGGCGCGCGGGGATTTTTTTCGCGGGAATGTCGCCGAACAGCTGCTTGATCTCGCCGAGCGTTGGTTGCGGATCGACATCCCCCACGATGACCATGATGGCGTTATTGGGCGCATACCAGGTGTCGTAGAACTTGTGCAGCATCGTGCCGGTCGTTTTGTCAAACGAAGGACGCGAGCCCAGGGCATCATTTTCATAAGGCGTGCCGCGGAACATCGCCGTCAGCAGCTTGGTATAGAAAACGTATTGCGGATTGGAGAGGTCCTGCGCCACCTCCTGCTCGATGGCTCCGCGTTCCTGATCCCACAGCTGGTCGGTGTCGAGCACGCCGCGCATGCGCAAGTCCTCGATGTGCAGCGCCACGTCGAGATCCTCGGACGGAACGGTGAAGAAATACTGCGTCACCGTCTGCTGGGTGTCAGCGTCAAAATCCCCCCCCATCGCGGCAGAGATGTTCGCCAATTGGCTGGCCGAAAGATCGGGGCTGCCGCGGAACATCATGTGCTCCTGCGCGTGCGCGGTCCCCGGAAAACCGGCAGGGGCCTCGTTTGAGCCGACCAGGTAATTGACGACGGTTGTAGCCACTGGTGCCAGCTTGTCCTGCACGATCACCACGCGCAGGCCGTTTTGTAAGGTCTCGCGCACCACCACTGCGGCGGTCTTAGCGGAGGTCTGCGCGGTGGTCGCGGAGAGATTGGCCCTCTGCATTTTGGCGATTTGAGGCGCGAAGAAGTGGCTTGCTGAAACTCCCACGACAATCACCGCCAAAGCTGCCAAAACAACGTATGGCTTCCCGTTGCGCATGTTCTCGATCCTCGTTGGGTTAGACGCGAATGTTCGCCCGATGGTCACACGCCGCGGGGAAGCGGCCCGACCGGGTAGGGTGGCCATTAACTCCGGCGCGCCGGCCGGCCGACAAACCTTCACTCGGTTGGCTCGACCGATGGTCAGGCAGGCAAACTTGCCGTGGCGGTCGTTTGCAAGGTTCAGATGCTTGGTGATCGGCCCGTATCGAGCAGCGCCTTCTGCTCGCTTGGCGCGGTCACCGCGATGGAGCCCCGGGCGCCTCCTTGCTCCGCAACCTGCGGCGGAACCGCCAGCCCCGTACCCGATGGTCGGTTTCAGGTAAAATGGGATGGCCATCAGAAATAGACCGAAAGGCTTACTCTCGCACTTCATGAAGCTCAGGTTGCCCCACGGCCCATTTGACGCGTATCTATTCGACTGCGACGGCACCATTGCCGACTCGATGCCGCTTCACTACATCGCCTGGAATAAGGCACTCGGCCAATGGAATTGCGAATTCGACGAGAAACTTTTCTATTCCTTGGGAGGCATGCCCACAGCTGAGATCATCTGCTTGCTGAACCAACGCCAGGGGCTGTGCATGCCGGTTGAAACCGTGACCCATCAAAAGGAACAGCACTTTTTCGATTTGCTGCCGCAGCTTAGGGCGGTTCCGGAAGTCGTCGAGCATATCGAAGCGCAGCACGGCCGCATTCCATTCGCGGTGGTGTCAGGAGGTGTGCGCGAATCGGTCGTCAAGTCGCTCACCTCGCTCCATCTGCTTGATCGATTCGACACCCTGGTTTGCGCCGGAGACTACCTGAAGGGCAAGCCCGATCCTGAAGCTTTCCTGCTGGCAGCCGCCAGACTTCGAGTGGCGCCCGAATCCTGCCTGGTCTTTGAAGACACCGACATGGGCATTCAAGCCGCCACCGCCGCGGGAATGTCCTCGGTTAAAGTTCCTCCCCCCTGGGAGCGAGTCCCACAACGCTGACGCGGATTTGGTCTGTCAGTTTTTCTTTACTCGGGGATTCACGACGACGAAGCCTTCCCGGTTGTTGACGTACAAGGATTGAAACAGCGCCGTCGGCAACAGTCCGTCTCCGATTCGTTCCGCAGGCAGGGCGATGGGCAGCGCCGCGGCAACGTCGTGGAAGTGCTGCGAGCCAACCACCAGCTGGTCGATCCGGCCCACCGGCAATCTGACCGCCCCGCTACTGCTGACTTCGACTCCGTCACCGTGGCTTGACAGATCGAGTTCTTGAGCAGCGCTGTGCTGCAGCACCACGGAATTGGCTCCAGAGTCGAGCCGCAAACGCAGGGTGGCGTGATTCCGCCCTTTCGCTTCCGCAGCGACCACCATTCGATTCTCGGCAGCTTCGATAGCAATGAGGTCGCCCTGGATGGCATCGCGGATTTCGTGCTTCTGTTCGATGCGCACCAGGTGCTGGCGATAATCGATCAGGTAGTTAAAATGGGATAGGAAATTCTGGCCCGCAATACCTTCAATCAGAGGATCCATCTTGCGCAACCCGGAAAGATCCTGAACCAACACTTCCAGGTTTTGCACCTCGACAGCGCCCAGCGAGAGAGTGCGTAGCCTGCCGCGTGTCAAGGTCTGAACGCCGGCCAGTGTGGTTTGTTGGACACGATCCGAAGAGGGCGCTAACAGCCTAGGGGCTATCGAGGGATCGACGATGCTCGTGTCCGCCCCGGTATCGAGTATGAAATCAAACGACGGTCCTTCATCTCCCGCCAGGAGGGAAACGACGATGAGCGTGTTGTGGACCAGCCGGAAGCGCATCTCCGACTGGGCCCGAATGCCCTGGCAAACCCCCGTGATGGTGAAATAGAATAGCGCCGCTCTGATCGCGAACCCTGCGCACCGTGTGTGTTGCATTGGGCTCCTCCTGTTTCGGGGAGGACCTTAGGCGGAGGGGGCTTCCGGGGTACTCAGGGCGCGCAGATGTTTTTGGCCTGATTCCGTAAGGGAATGCTGAGGCGTTTGATGACCGGCCGTTACCGCTTTGATGATGTCCAGATGGACGTTCAGAGCTTCCGGCTGCTCAAGGCCGGAAGGGTGCTGCCGGTTGAGCCCAAGGCTCTGAATCTGTTGATCTTTCTTGTCGAGAACCGCGGCCGCCTGATTGAGCGGCGGGAACTGATCGACGCGGTTTGGGGCGACGCCTTCGTTACCGACCACGTTCTGAACCGGGCCATCGCCCAGCTTCGCAAGCTGCTCGCAGACGACGTCAAAGAGCCCCGCTACATCGAAACCGTCCCTACGATGGGGTACCGTTTTATCGCTCAGGTCGAGGCGGAGATACTCGAAGCGGCAGACTCGGCTGGGGGTTTTGCCAATCGGGAGACCGTTGTTGAGAAAACCCCAGACAGACCGCGGGGGCCTGTCGAATCCAGCGTGCCGGCTGGCCCAAAATCACAGCAGGGCCCAGCCGCCCGAGGACAGGTCTCCATACCGCGAAGCCGCCCGCACTGGCCTGCGGCCGCTATCCTGGGATTCGTTCTGCCAGTCGTCACTGCGAGCATCGGGGTTTTCTGGATCGAAGGCCGCAAGGCGCACGGCTCTGTTTCAGATGCCTTTCCGATTCGCTCGATAGCGGTGCTGCCCTTGGAGAACCTCTCCGAAGACAGCTCGCAGGCATATCTGGCCGATGGAATGACCGACCAATTGATCGCGGACTTGGGCGAAATCGGGTCGCTGCGAGTCATCTCGCAGACCACGGCGCTCCAGTACAAGAATGCCCACAAATCGCTGCCGCAGATCGCCAAAGAACTAAACGTGGACGCCGTCGTCGAAGGCTCGGTCGTGCGCTCCGGAGATCGCATTCGCATCGTCGCACAGCTGGTCGATGCGCCCGATGACAGGCAGCTCTGGGCGCACAGCTACGAGGGTGATTTGCGCGATATCCTGGGATTGCAAAATCAGGTGGCCGGTGCGGTCGCCGAACAAATTCGCATCGAGCTCACGCCAAAGGAGCAAACCCGGCTCGCCGATACGCGCCCGGTGAACCCGCGCGCCTACGAGGCGCTCCTTAAAGGCTATTTTTTTGAAAAAAACACGCCGGAATCAGAGCAAAAGGCCCTTCAATATTTCCGCCAGGCAGCCGAACTGGATCCCAAGTTTGCGCGCGCTTATGTGGGCATCGCGCGGGCCTACAATTTTTTGGCCGATTACGCGGGCCCGGGCGGAGCGCCGACATCGCAGATGGTTCCGGTCGGTGAGGCGACGGCTGCTTCCGACGCCGCTGTTGCCAAAGCGCTGGAACTCGATCCCGGACTCAGCGAAGCCTACGCCCAGCGGGCTTGGACTCTCCTGCTCTTCCACTGGGATTTCCCCGGCACGGAGAGGGACTTTCGTCACGCTCTCGAGCTCGACCCCAGCGCCTCGACCGCTCACCAGGGCTATGCGGATTATTTCGTGGCGATGGGGCGGTTCGAGGAAGGCCTGCAGGAGATGAAGCGCGCCCGAGACCTCGACCCGCTGTCGCCCCTAATTATCACCGACTATTGTAACGACCTGCAGTATGCGCGCCGCTACGACGACGCTATAGCGCAGTGTTCGGCGGCCTTGGAAATAGAGCCTGACTATCAATGGGCGCTCGAAGTTATGGCTGGCGTCTACGCCATGAAACATGACTATGCCGACGCGCACAAGACCGCCGCAAAACTCCGACAATGTGATCCGGCCTGTATGGCCATGATGGACGAACTCGACGGAGCAGCGGCAGCGGCGGGCGCGTTTGACTCCTGGCTGAAAGCGCAAAAGATGCAGCCAGGTGCGCTTTTTCTTTCGCGACTATATGCCCGATTGGGTAGGGAGGATCAGGCCTTCGCCTGGCTTGAGAAGGCCTATGAGCAGCGGTCGAATGTGCAAGAAATGGTATTTCTAGGAGTTGACCCGCATTTTGATGCGCTTCGGTCCGACCCGCGCTTCGACGCCTTTCTGCGCCGTGCGGGACTTCCTCCGCAACCTGGCAGCGGGTTCGCGACGGCCAATCGGTTGTCGAAAAATTAAAAACGGAACTGCCCCCGACGGGATGCTGGGGCTTCCTGCGTCCCACCGTTGCTTGTTCTCCCGCATGTCTGGCATAGCCGAGGGGGTATGATGGCGCCGCGAATGTCCGCCTGCGAGGGCATCCAGGAGGTGGTCGATGTTAACCCGTCGTAATTTTTCGAAGTCGCTGCTGGCAGCAGGGGGAGCGCTGCTGGCGCCGCGGCTCTCGGCTGCGGCCGAAACTGCTGCGTTCGCGCCGCAAGCGGGACCGGGCCCGAACGGAAAATTTGATTTGCTGATCAAGGGTGGCACGGTCATCGATCCTGCCCAGCAACTGCACGCGCCGATGGACGTCGCGGTGAAGAACGGCAAAATTCTCGAGGTGGCGCCAAATCTTCCCGAAGACCGGGCGGTCGAGGTTGTTTCTGCGAAAGACCGAATCGTTACTCCCGGCCTTATCGATATCCACCTGCATTGCTATGATGGTGTCTCCGAGTGTGTCAACGCCGATTTCCATTGCCTCTCAAAAGGCGTCACGACGGTTGTCGATGCCGGATCGGCCGGCTACCCCGCGATCGACAATTTTCACCGCTACATCATCAATACGTCCGCCACGCGCATTAAGGCGCTGGTGAATATAAGCCCGCTCGGAGCGCTCGCCCCGGGCGGCGTGATCGACGCCTTGAAATATGTGGACGCC
This sequence comes from uncultured Acidobacteriota bacterium, assembly GCA_963718485.1. Lineage (GTDB taxonomy): Bacteria > Acidobacteriota > Terriglobia > Acidiferrales > UBA7541 > Palsa-295. Next base: position 3,684 of record CAVQZU010000021.1, on the reverse strand, counting down.
GATCTGGCTGCCAAGGCTGTAGCGAACAACAGGCCGGCGGTGGTGGGAATCAAGGTGCGGCTGGGACAGGAAATTCAGGGCGCAAATGACGTGGAATATCTGAAAAGGGGATTGCAGGCTGCGGAATCTGCGGGCGTTCCCCTGATGGCGCACATCGATGGGCCCTACTCGTCGTTGAACGATCTGTTGCCGCTACTGCGCAAGGGTGACGTGTACAGCCATTTCCTGCATGCGCACCAGCACGGCACGCTCGACGCTAACGGCAAAATTCTTCCTGTGGCGCTCGAGGCGCGCAAACGCGGCGTCCTGTTCGATGTAGCGCAGGGCCGCTCGCACGTCAGCTTCGAGGTGGCCGACAAATGTTTGCAGCAGGATTTTCTGCCCGACACCCTCAGCACGGATCTGACCCGCGTGACGGCGGTCGCCCGCGTCTTCGATCTGCCCACTATGGTCTCGAAATTCATGGCGCTGGGCGTAAATATCGACAAGGCGCTGGCCATGGTTACCATCAACGCCGCGCGCGTCTTCGACTTCGGGGCCCCCATCGGAACCCTCCAGCCGGGAAGTGAAGCCGACATCAGCATCTTCGAGCTCCGCGAGGGGAATTTCGAGTTCGAGGACAGCGAAGGCCGGAAGCGCCCCGGCCGGCAAAAGCTCGCGAGCACAGCGGTCGTCCGTCGTGGCCAATGGCTAGCGAGCGCCGCCTAAGCATTCCGTGAGGGCTTTCTCTCGCGTGAGTGTTGTTTTCCCTGGGCTCTTGAAGTCGTGCCCCAGTAGATGCCAGCGGTCGCCATATTCAAGGAGCTGATCCGCCGTCGGCAAGCCGACTTTTGAAAGCCGGTCTCGCGGAACGATTAGCAAGGGCCCGTCGTCGAGTGGCTGCGGGACATAAATCACAAACTCGGCCCAGTCATTCACCGATGCCTGAGGTTCGGCGAGCCTCCGATCGCCGCGTTCCCTGGCATCCCGGGACAGCCCCGCCATCAAGTGGCACCTCCGCCCGTTGATGTACACGCGATTCTGGACATGCAGCGGACCGAACGTCCTCCGCACGAACTGTATCCGGAACCCCAGACTTGCCGCTCTGCTCCTCACGGCGTTCAGCTTCCAATTCTTGTCCACGTTCATAGGCCATCCTGCCAAAGCGAGTGTGCAGAGCCTGCGCTGGTCATTGATCCGAAGTTCCAGCGCTCGCGTCCGTGGTACGATTATAAGCGTATAATATCGATATACAAATACGTTTAAATACATATAATACCAGATCGTATCGAGAAGGCACGCCGGCGGCGAACGATTGGCAGGCGACGTCAGGCTTGGGCGGCAGGTTCCGATGATTGACTGCGAGGTTTTTTTTAAGGAATTCTATTCACGCGGAAGCGATGAATATCTAACCCACTGGGCCAAGGAAGTCGACTGGATGGCCACCGAAGGTTGGACGGTCGTCAAATACTGCCGCCAGCCCGAACACCCCGGCTTTTGGACAGTCGTTTTCGGCCGCATCCGCCGCAGGGATTCAGCGGCGTCCAATTAATCCTTCTGCAGCATCACCTCGGTGGATTTAATCACCGCCGCCACCGTATCGCCCCCCTTGAGGTTCATGTCCTCGGCGCTGCGTCGGGTGATCACGCTGTCGATCAGGTTGTCGCCCACTCGCACGACGACATGCGCCAGTATGTCCCCAATCTTCAGCTCCTCAATCTTGCCAAGCAGATGATTCCGCGCGGAGAGTTTCATACCCTGATCATACCCCTGCTGAAATGGCCTGTCGATACATGCGGCGCGGGCCCAACGATTTCTGAACAATTGAGGATGGCGGAGAAGGAAGTGGGGATGTAGGCTGGATTTCTCACGCCCTGGCCGGTTGCAACCGGAGGGGGCTATTTTCAGACAGGTCTGTTACGAATCGTTTGCCGCCTCATGAAGTTGTTGCGATGGGGAATGGCCACGTGCAGAAAAAAGGGGACATCTCGTTTTTTTGCTGCTGTGCATCAGCTGCTGTTGACAGCACGCGGTCGGGAGAGACTGAGCCACAAGAGCAGCAGCAACTGGGCACTGCTGTGCACCCGGTGTTTGCCACGGTGGAGGTACCGTAGTCGGTAGAGTCGTTCGATGGTCAAGGCCAGCATCGTGAGGAGCCAGCCGATCAGCAGACTGTTGGCATGATGATGACAGATATGCTCGAGACCGTGACGGCTCTTGGCGTCGTTGAAGCCTTGGTTCTCGATCTCCCAACGGCTCTTGGCCATGCGGAACAGAGCCTGCGGGCCCACTGTGGAGCCAGGGAAATTCGTCAGCCAGTAGGCTTCCACCACCGTGCCGTCCGGCTTGTGCTGGCGATAGAAGAACACGCGAACGGTTTCCCACGCGAGCGTTTCCCAGGGATCGAAATCCTCCGCGTCCCAGAGCTCCACACGATCCGCTCCATGCTGAAAAACCGTGGCTGGAGGCCCGCAAGGAAAACGCTGCTGGGCGGCGGCAAATAGCTCCGGCAAGTTGTCTTTCAGCCGTGCCGCCACCCGGAGACCGAGATCTCCTGCCGTATGCAGGAACGGTGCGGTGGCGAATTCACCGTCCGCGACCACATACTGCGCCAATCGTTTCCCCACGCTCCCGATCACCCGCCGCAACAAGCGTTGTCCGGCCGCGTACTCGCTATCGCCGGGTCCGTAGGGTTCCCCATCGCAGGGCAGCGACAGGCCGGTGCCCACCACGCTGATCATCACCAAAGAATGTTGATAGCCCTGAATCTGTTTGGCAGCGTTCTGCTGCGGCCGACAGAGCGTGCAACCCTGCTGAGCCCGCCATCCCGCACCGGTGCCATCGATGGCCAGACCGATCCAGCGGCAATCATCAAAGGCTTTGTTGCGCTTGGCGCCACGGATGAGGGAGAGCAGGGCTTGCCGGGTGGGACTGGGATCGAGCCGCTCGGTGAAATAACCCAACGTATCGTCACAGAATGGCGTGGCGATGGAGAGTGTTCGTCGCGCCGAGGAACGCGCCAAAGCCTCGACCGCATGAAAATGGATTCCCGGAGGATCTGTCCGATCAGCAGGGCCCAGAGCAGAGCCTGCGCCGGAATCTGGGGTTGTTGCCGACCGTCTCCGGGATCCTCGAGATACTGTCGGAGGCGAAGACGCCGTGTCACATAGTGGAGCAGATGACGTGGCGTCGCGCAGTTCATTTTTTCTTTTTCTTAGGCTTCTGGCGCTCCAGCATGAGCAGTTGTGCGTTGGCCGCCAGCACTTCGCGGACCGCGTCTTGAAACTCCCGCCCCGCCTTGACCCGGCGCCGCACTTCGTCGACCCAATCCTTGGGGATGTGCTGGACCTGCTTTTTCCCCTGAACGATAAGGGTCAGCGACCAGACCGGATATCCCCGGTCATCGGCACAATGACAGGTGGGCTTGCCGCAGCGGAGATGCGAAAGGGAGAGGGAGCTGGAGAGCATCGGCGGGGATAGAGAAACGCCGCAGCAGCTGGAACTTGCGCTGACGCAATCGAGAAGCAAGTGGTCCTTGGCCTCGATGAATCATCTTAATGTATAACTACCATAAGACACATCGCAAATCAACCTACATCTGTGAATGCGAAAATAGGAGTCTACTGCGGAAAGGGGTCGCCAGAGGGACAAAAGAGCGTTCTGACAGAACTAGACTGGGCTAGCCCCCGTCAATCTTCCGAAACG
>CAVQZU010000020.1:0-11324 GCA_963718485.1 uncultured Acidobacteriota bacterium | reverse complement strand
TGTTGAATTCCTGAATCGCATCGATCGGCAGAGAGGTGCTGGAATCCCCTGCCGGAATTGGCGCATTCAGGACGCTTTCACCCGTATACGCCTCATCGGCACGCAGACCATCGATGAGGTAGCCAATGTCCTCGGGCCGCGAGCCGTTCGAGGACCTCGTGTCGGCGCCACCTCCAGGGTAAACCGTCACACCCGGGCGCAGGGCGAGCAGATTGATGTAGTTGCGGCCGTTCAGCGGCAAATCATTGATGGTTTGATTGCTGAGTGTGCCTCCAAGGGTCGCATTCGTTGTTTCCACCATCGGCGGCTCGCCGGTAACGGTGACAATCTGCGACTGTTCTCCAGGTTGAAGCGACAGATCGACGCGAGCGTCTTTGCCAACTTCAAGCGTCAGGCCGGTATGTTCCACTACCTGGAATCCCTTGGCCTCCGCTCTGACCGCATAGGTCCCCGGCAGAAGGTCGGGGGCGACATATTGTCCGGACTGATCGGTCGTTAGAGTTCGCGATGCACCTCGCTGGACGTCGGTAACCGTGACCGTGGCGCCGGTTACGACCGCACCGCTGACGTCGGTAACGGTGCCGAGAATCCGCCCGAGGTTGCCCTGACCGAACAGCGGCAAGCAAAATAGGAGAACAACTCCGACCAACAGTTTTTGTATTGCTTTCGACAGATAAGAACTTGCATGGCTGTGCACTACGACAATAGAAGTCATGGCCTTCCCCTTTAAGAAATCATCCACCCATAAATTAAAGAATACTGAACACGGCCATTATGAATCTGTCAAGGTCTATTTCCGTACTTACGCAAGTAAAGTATTGCTGCATACTCTATCGGATTTCTCAACCGAGTTCCGCAAGATTGCTTTCTTGCCGGCGCCTTCGCCCCTATAATCCGGCTTGCTCTATTCCCTTTTCATGAGCGCAGTCAAATCAGAGTGACAGCCGCGGGAGATTCGATGAAATCAACCATCACTAAAACGTTTGGCGCGATTTCGGTTGCTGTTTTCGCTCTTGCCTCCCTTCTGGCGATCCCGCTCGTTCATGCCGACGACATTCCCGCCGGGTGGCAAGCCAGCAACATGAAGCCAATCGGCTACAGCGGCTTGGATGGTCGCGGCGGCGCCTTTAAAATGGCCATTAAGCACGCCGGCGATCATTGGTATTTGTATGCTGGCAACTTCTGGAATCACGGCTGGGACATCATTGATGTCACCGATGCCACCAAACCCAAGCTCGTGAAATTCATTCCCGGTCCCGAGGACAGCTCGGAAGGGCAAGTCGATCTTCACGGCAACATTCTGATCACCGCGCTTCAAAACAGAGCCGGCTATAAAGATCCGAACAAGCCCATCAGCGAAGGTGTCATCATTTGGGACATCGCTGATCCGTTAAACCCTAAGCAGCTTTCCGTCTGGAAAACGGGCGCAACAGGAACTCACCGCGATGGCTACCCCGGCGGCAAGTACGTCAACATGTCCGCGGGCATGCCCGGCTTCAAGGGCCAGATACTCGTTTTTCTCGATATTAGCGATCCCGAGCATCCCAAGGAGGCCGGCCGCTGGTGGATGCCGGGCCAGAAGGAAGGAGAGCCGCCGTTACCTGCGCCAATCTACGGCCATCACGGTCCCGCATTCATCGATGGTGACCGGGCGTATCTTGGCTACAGCCCCGCAATCGTGATCCTCGATATTAAAGACATCGCGAATCCAAAACTGATTGGACAGCTGACCGTCAGCCCTCCATTTGGCACAAACATTCCCGTGCATGATGCGATGCCGATTCCTGGAAAGTCTCTCCTGTTCGCGCACGCCGAAGGCACAGGTGGCGCAGACACACCCGACGGAGTTCGCGCTTGCAGCGGTGCACTTTATCTTGTGGGATTAATCGATATTGCCGATCCCGCCAAGCCTAAATTGATTTCGACCTTTCCCACCCCGGTGCCGCCGAAAGATGCGCCATACACCGACTTCTGCGCCAAAGGAGGCCGTTTCGGCCCCCACAACACAAATATCCTGCAGCATTCGCCCGACGTCGAAAAACAAGTTGACTTGATCTACCTGACTTATTTCAACGCCGGTTTGCGAATCTTTGACATCAAGGACGCGCGCTTGCCCAAAGAGGTTGGCTGGTTCATCCCTCCCACGCCGACCAAGCGTTACGGCCCGCTGCCCTACGATAAGCTTGTGAGCCAAACCGAAGACGTGCTCGTCGATACACGCGGCAACATCTACATCACCGACAAACAGTGGGGCCTTTTCGTGTTGCGGTACACAGGCGAGGGCGAACCGGCGCCAACCTCAAAATAGGCGAGTGTAGTGCCCAGCAAATAGATAGACAAATAGAAGGGCCTGATGTATTCGCCGCGTCTTGGACGACCCGCGCAGGATTTCTCTACCTGCTAATTTGGGGTGGCCCCTCGGGTGATGAAATCTAAGAGGCGGTACGTGTTGCGCGGTATGCTCCGCTCAGCCAACATCCACCCGACTGCAAACTGGTAGAAGTAAAACGGATGGACGGAAGCCGAGTGCTACTCCGGAAGGTGTGGCGTCGTCTGCCTCGTACCGGTCGGCGTGTTCTGCTCTTCGTTTGCTGGCATTGCGCGAAGCTTTGTCGGACGTTCTATGCCTGGGCAGCAGGGGGACAGACACGAACAGCGCTTCCGTATCCGATTGGCAATGTCGCTCCTGCGCTGGATTGCGTTATGCATCAGAGGGGGGCGCGCTCGTGCCGCATGCTCGTGGAAGCTGGAGGCGCAATACGGCTCGACACGTTCTGAGCGACCCGAGCCTTGGTATCCCTACATTTTCACTTCGCCTCAATCGGTTGTGGAAGCGGGCTTTGCCATTCCCAATAACGTGATAAAGACCAGCAGTCTGCGCACTTTCTTGCCTGCCCGGTGACGATCAGCGGAACCTATCCAACCGTTACGGTTTACGGAGTGACCGTGATAGTAACCGCCAAAGTCTGGACGTTGCTTCCGGACACGGCGGAGACAGTCACCGTGCTTGTTCCTGCCGGCGTTGAGGCACTCGATTGCGAGTAGCCTCCTCCACCACATCCAATACCAACAAAAATCCAAACGGCCAAGTACGGAACCAGCAGTTTCCTTCGCACGCGGCAGCTCACAAATCCAAAGCCCATTAATGCCAGCATCGCAAATGTAAGAAGCCGGGCCGGCGGGATGTTGGTTGGATTTCGCGGGGTAAATAACGCTGCAGATCCGGTAGTCGTTATCACCAGCGTCGAGGTAACCGGGGAACCATTTGGGGTTACCGAAGATGGGTTAAAGGCGCAACTCGACATAGCAGGCAAAGCACTGCATGAAAATGTCACCGGTGAATTAAACCCGCCCGCGGCAGTGACCGTGAGTGCGATGCTGACGGACTGGCCCGCCCGGATCGTGGCGCTGGTTGGAGAAGCAGAAAGCGCGTACGTAGGTGAGCTGCCCGTGACGTTAAAAGTCAGCGTATTGGAAGTGCCACCCCCGGGCGCCGGATTCACGACGGTGACCGATTTCGAGCCGCTGGTCTGAAGGTCGGCCGCCGAAATGGCCGCTTGCAGTTGCGCACTGCTGACAAAGGTTGTGGTTCGAGGGCTGCCATTCCAATCCACGGCAGAATTCGAGAGGAAGCCCGTGCCGTCCACAGTCAGGGTCAGAGCGGTGGACCCCGCTGCCGCATTGCTGGGAGAGAGAATGCTTGCGACTGGCGTAGGGTTCGTCACGGTGAAGGACACTGGCGCGGAAGCACCACCCCCTGGAGCAGGATTCGTGACGGTGATTTGGGCGGTCTGAGCCTGCGCCACATTGGCGCTAGGGATCTGCGCTGTCAATTGTGTTCCACTCGCGATGGTTGTGGTTAAGTTCGAACCGTTCCATTGCAATGTGGCATTCGGCGCAAAATTCACTCCGGTTGCCGCGACAGAGAACGAAGAAGTACCGGCAAGCGCAGTAGCTGGGATCACTGCGTCCAGTGTAGGGGTGGGATAATTCGCGGCAGAGCTGAGCTTGGCAAGAAATCCAATGGAGCCGAAAGAGAGGGATGCAGGAATGAAGGGCTCACTTCCCGTGTCAACAACGAAAGAATCTCCAATGGCATAGATGTTTCCGGTCGAGTCGACAGCAACGCCGTAACCGATATCCACTCCATTGCTACCGAGGTAGGTTGAAAAAACCAGCGAAGCGCCGCCCGCGGCCACTTCCGAAATAAACGCGTCCCAAAGAGACGTGCCAAAGGAAGCACCTAGGAATGAAGCGAGCTGCGGGCTGGTCACGGGAAAGCCAGAACTGGCGCTGCCGGTGATGTATGCATTTCCCGATGTGTCTATTGCGATGGAGTTGGACTGAACACCCTCACCAACACCACCCGCCACCTGCAACGGGCTCGAATAGATGAGTGCTGTTCCGCTGGGATTCAACTCAGAAACGTAGACGCAGGGTGCCTGGTTCGCACAGTCCACACCAGAAAATATCGGAGCGACCTGAGGAAAGTCGGAATTTTGGGAAGTGCCTGTCAGAAAAGCATCGCCAAAAGAATCGACAGCAATGCCACCCGCCCCGGAGCCCGGCAGCGTGCCGCCAAAATAGGTGGCGTACGTGAAGGATGCTCCGGTGGGATCCAACTTGGATACAAAAACGTGCCCCACGGCCGTTTGGAGAACACCTGTCGTTGTTGGGTAGTTCGTTGAATTGGTATTGCCTATAACATACGCAGCTTTGAACGAATCGACAGCTACCTTGACGCCCGCATCATTTCCCGAGCCCCCGAAGACATTGGAATAAGCCAGCGAGAGTCCATCGGCACTAAATTTGGTAACGAATGCGTCAGAGGCTCCGGAAATGGAAGAAATGGGCGGAGTTGCGGGAAAGTTTGACGAGGATGTTGTGCCGGTAAGATAGGCGCTCCCGTCGGCATCCACCGCGACTCCCGAAACCGTATCGCTGGCGAGTCCTCCCAGATATGTGGAATACACCACGCTGCCAGAGGAGTCGAGTTTCGCAACAAAACCGTCGAAACTCCCGCCACCGTACGTGGCCTGAAAGGCATTGTGGGTCGGGAAGTCCGTCGAATCGGTAGAACCTGCCACGTAAGCGTTTCCATTAGCATCCACCGCGAGGCTCTCACTGATGTCGTCCAGGTGACCATCGAGGACGGTATGGTAGACGATGGTGCCAGTCGAAAAATCTATCTTGTAGATCTCGGCTTTAGCGTACCCGAGCCCAGGAGTGGCGCCACCAGCTATATAGACTGCTCCGGTGGGATCCGTGGCGACGGCGGAATGATAAGAAAAGGGCGAACCACTCCAGTATGAAAATATGATGGGGTCAATGACTATCGATTTCGAGCGATCATAGTCGCCCAATGCAAAACCGATGGGGCCATCACGCTCGATGACGTAGCGCACCTTTACAAACTTTCTAGCGCCGGCGACAAGCTGGTAGGCAACAGGCGCTCTCTGGAGACCGGCGCCATCGAATGTTTCAAGATCGCCACTCTTCGTAAGTCGGATTGAGGATTTTCCCTCGAACGCAAGCCTTATGCGGCTTACAGCTGCGCCAGGTGAAACGATGAAGTCGTATTCGATCTGCCCGCCGCGCGCGTGATAGGTAATATCAATGCCCGGATAAATGCCCCTGTAGCGCACTCCGCCGAAGGTGGGGATACCGAGGTGCCACGAATCCTGGCGATTGCCAAGGTAGTAGTTGCTCTTGCCCGAGAGAGGAGTAATGCCGACGCTTTGCGCGTGCGTCTCGGCACCGAGGAAGTGAAGCCTGAGAGCCGAATCGGCATCGGCGGCTCGCGCGTCAACATGCGCATTTGTTGGCCTGTTGCGATCATTCAAAACGAGGCTTTCAGCATCTATGCGTGCCTGAAAGGAATCTCCGGTGGCGATCCATTGGGCTTGGGGGTTAGCCTGCCCCCGGTTGGGCTCGAAGACAACAGGCATGTGAACTTTGAGCGGTCCGTTCACATTTCGTTGAGGCTTGATGGTGCCGCCGAAACACAAAGCGACGTTCCCAATGAGGGAAAGCGCGATCAGCTTTATGGATATATGCAATGCCAGCGGGGGCAGACGAAGGTCCGGTTCAAACAACTGGGCGATTGCGGAACTTACGAAGCACGCGAGTCGAAGTGCAGAGAGACGAAGATGGCTCATCATATGGACTTCATTCCAAACGAGGATACAAGCAACGCGGGATCTACATTTCTAGCACGGGATTAGGCTGTTGGCAATCACTAGTGTGGTGTCTTGGTGTCCGTGTGTGTCCAAGAATTAACTAGACAGTGGTTCTTTTTCTTGTTCACGGTTTCGTGCATCCGGGCTGGATCGGCTCCAGGGTCTGGCGGTGTCCGATCCGGACACATAGGTACCTAAGACACAAGTGACACCTTCGGGCCGAAAGGGTTGTCCAGGGGTTGCAGAGTTTTCTCCTCCAGATCGATATAGCCAAGATCATAATCCACAAAAGAGAACGCTTGAACAGCAAAGACCGCACTCCTGGAATGGGCAATATCGCCGCCCGGAAGGCCTTGCCACGCCGGACTTCCAGCAGTCGATGAGGGCTTCTATGAGCCTATGGTCTATGAAGGCCTCACCGAGGACCTGGGCACGGTTCTTACGGCACGCACTCTGGACCCCGGAGCAAACCCGCGAGTACATTGCGCGAATAGCATCGGAACTCGATCATCGCGCCGGCCGCCAGCGGCGCTCCCTGCAGAGCACCGCCAATGCCGCGCAGCTCCTCTATTTTTCACCCCCGCAATGGGCCTCAGAACGCCGCTCGGTCGACTTCTATCCCGAGGCGGTTCTCATTTGGCTCGATGTTGACACCACCATCCGCAAACTGACCCAGGATCGCCGGTCGATGAACGACTTCTGCCACCTGTCCTACGCGGGATCGGAGGACCAGCCCATCATCAAGACCTACACTTTCGACGATGTGGTAGCCACTCTGAACCAAGTTACGCCGTATAACTGGCGCTCGTTTTTGCGCCAGCGCCTCGATTCCGCCGAAGCGCACGCACCGCTGGATGGTATTTCCCGCGGCGGCTGGCAGTTGATTTACAACTTTACAACGATGATCCCAACGAGTTCATCGCGGCGAGCGACGCCAAGTCGGGTGGTGGCGACTACTCCGCACCCCTCGGCCTGCGCGTGCAAGACGACGGCAACGTCGTCGATGCGATTCCGGGCATGCCTAGCAAATGAGGAATCGGAAATCGGACGCCTACGTCCTGACTAAAGGGAGGGAGGGAGGGAGGGAGGGAAGATGCACAGAGTGTAGTTCACGATGATAGTTTTGTGGACCCATTTGTTCGTTTGTTCCTGTCCACAAAGAGGAATTGTGGAGACGTCGTCGGTCCTGGTTGCATTCTGGCCGCAATCCTGGAGTCGCTGAGTGCCATCCCGTGGGCTGTCCGGCTATCCGAGATCGGCAAAGGTTGTCCGCATTCTGACAATAGTGTGGGGTGACGGCGGGTTGCGGAGTTGCGCGACACCAACGCCTCCGATATGTCAATCGCTGTTTGTACTATGAGAGCTAGGTCGGAAAAACTTTTGAGGTTGAAATTGGACTCCGATGGTGGCGGACACATTCGTCTCAGGTTCTGGTTGAATCACTGGGAACAGCCATCTCTCGTATTGCACCGAGGCGCTAAGTTCCACGATATGCCGGAACCAGTAGTCGCCGCGGACGCCGAAATCAGTTAGTGTTCCGCCTCCGGGAATGAATTCGTGGCTGACCTTCTGATGGCGGAAGGTCAATTGCAAGCGACTCCTGGCGTTGAACCAGTAATCGGACCAAGCCTGCGCGCCTTGCCCACCCCGCCCAACCCAACTTCCAATGAGATTGCCATTATTCGTGTATCCGCTTTTCCACGTACCATCCTGGTATAGTTGACCAGGTTCGTTTGTGCCACCTCGCACAGGAATATCCGTGTAGACGCCCTGACTCTAAAGATCTAACTTGGGCACCGTTGGAAAGTGGAAAAATACAGGCCTGCGTGCCATGCCACCAGCTCGGATAGGCAATTGGCGAGAACTCATCGTTTGTGTACCCATCACCATAGAAAGTCACCCACTTGCGTAAGCCGGGGAGCCGATAACTGAATCGAGCCCCGACGTTCGCTTCCAGGCTTATCAGCGGAGCCGGCAGTCGAGTTTCCGGTATCGAATAAGCTGGCAATCAGCGCGTGCGGCGTGAAGGGGTAGCCCTCGCCACCAAAAATTGTTGTGCGATAAAAACCAAATTCGAAGTTAGCCGTGGGCTTGAAGCTGATATTCTGACCGTGAATGAACGGCTGGTCTGAGAGTGCCCGATTCCATTGCCCGACAAGCCCCAGGGGACTAAAGATAAATTCGTATCCCGCCAACCGCCCAAGGAAAAACTCTGTTCGTATGGGTCCTAGCAACCAAGAACGCTCGGCAATTTTAGAGGTGTTGTGCGATTGATCCGAACCATGTCGATAGGCTGGACATTATTGCTCAGTTCTAACGGAGTTACCCTCGCCCGTTCCCCACCACAAGCTTTGCCTGCCAAAGGAAATCTGCCAGTTCGACAGCATCAGCCCGACATAAGTATCGAGCAGTGCGAACTGTCTGACCGCGGGTTGTGGCGTGGCGGGCGGCAACGGTAAACCCTGATCTGCTACCGGTATCACTTCGCGTGCCGACAAGGGAAGTGCCGAAATGATTGGTGCTGTCTGTCCTTCACCACGCACGTACGTCACCCAACGGCCATAGGTGGCATAGGCTGAGAATCCGTCTACCGCATTCCAGCCTTTACCATAAGGGCGGCCGAAGTCATTGATATGGGTTTGTGCGAAGTCATAGCCGTCGGTGAGCGGCATTCCGGAGATGTGCTCGGTGCGACTGTAAAGGGATTCCACTCGAAACGCGGTGTTACCAGGCGCATCGGTTTTTCCAAGTTCGACTTCGATTTCCCGATTGAAATTCGTGCGCAAGTTCATCCACGATCTCACTCACGACACCGTTAAATTGATCGGTGTCTTGATCGATCCGATCTTGGGCCTCCAGAGCCCATCTGCGCGCAGTAGATGCGCGTCCATGGACGCATTCCGGAAAATCCGCTGTCCACCAATCCCATAGACGACAAGCGATCAAGGGCTGGGTAAATCCAACTGTCGAGCGGAACGTAGGGCGAGCCTCTATTGGCGCGAGTGGGATTCTTGTCGCCGCCGATGGTGTGCAGGAAGTCATGGCTTATCCTTGCTAGGCGCTGCTGCGCATTCAGCGCAGACTTCTCCTCTTTTTCGTCAGTGCTCGGATTTGGCTGGTTCCTTTCCCCCTCTTTGGCTCCCGAGCCGCCCTGCGCTGGCACCGCAGGCTGTTGCTGCGCCTCCAAAAACGCTCCTGGCATGAGTAAAAGAACTACAGCCCCCCATCTGACTATCCTCGCAATCCCCTTCAGCCGCATCGACGGCTCCCTTCATCAAGAATTTCGGTGGTGTCCTCATTCACTTAGTATGCCTCACTCACGGAAATTCTTACCCAGCAGACACACCTTAGACTTTGGATATACTTTAGCCCGCACATAAGGTCGCATTACGATGAAGAAAACTCAAATTAGCACACTGCCAGAATTTCAGCTACGTTGTTTTAGCTCCGGACCTACCCCGTGCAGCGCCGACAAATCGACAAATGCCATGGGACTTTCCGTCGCAAAAGTACTGATTTTAGACATTGCTTATCGCGGCAGCTCAGCCGCGTGATGGGGATTCTGGTGCCAGAGTGTTTGTTTTTGTCCCGCGCTCATGACATCACCGGGAGAACTCACGCTCGCTGTACCGCAAGACGGGTACCGACCTGAATCATATTGTCTGCGATTACGCCGAGGCCGGACCCAGCGCTCCATCCCATCGAACCCTGGATAGCGACAACGATTCAATCCGTGGCGACGTTTCAGCACGCGGATGCGCCCTTCACATCCCGTCCGCCATCGCTTGCGGCTCGGAACCACCGCCGCCTTTGCAGTTTTCTCCGGTCTCCGCTTTTGGTGCTGCGGTTGGGAACCGCGACTCACGTTACTCCCATTCCCTGGATGTTCTTCTCATTCTCTGCGAATAGAACCCTGTATCAGCCGCCACCATTCGTGGCGCGCGCCCGAAGCGCCGCTGGTGCTCTTCGACGGCGGGAATGAGTAGTTCCTGATCGCTCTGGCGTTCGGCGAAAACTCGATAGTCCGTGATGATCTGGTTCTCGGCCTCCTGCACTTCCACCAGCTTGCCGAATTCCTTGGGCTTACTCGACTTCCCCTTCCGAATATTTCGGTATGCGGCTCGAAAACACTGACCATCTTCTCAGCTGAACGGTGATCCCTTGAAAATACGCGCGCCTGGTTTGCCGCACCACCTGTCGCACTCGCCCGGTCATCGTCACCAATCTTTCCGGCAATGTTTTGAGCCGTCGGCGGCGAGGACGCGGTAGCTGTTCGATTTCCTCCAACACGCCCTCCGCTTGATGCACAATCTTTCGCGTTAAACGAGCACCAGTTCCCGTACCGCGCCGACGCGCCGTTCTTCGCCCTCCGGTCCCTTCAGCCGCCCAGCCAGTGCGATCGCGATCACCTTCTTGTTTTTGCACCGTACGCATTCGGTCACGGATTCGCTTCTTCAGTCCACCCGCAGCCTTCTCTACCTTCTTCATCGTTCGCGTCAGCACGCGCGCTCCGTCTCCTAATAAAGCGCTGTCGGTCGGATAGTGGATATTTGTCTCCACCACCGTGGTATCTACCCTCATCTTCCGTCCCTGCACCACGCCTCGTTCTCGCGCCAACTCCATCAATCGTTCGTGTAGCTCAGCGGATCCTTTTGGCCCGATGACTTGTCCCAGTCGTGCCAGCGTCTTGGCATCTGGTACCTTTCTCGTCTCCAATGCGGGTGAACGCGCGATACACCAGGTTCGCTCGGACTTCTCGCTCCAGCGTGTCGTAACTCCAGTTCCGCACGTGCTTCAAGATCAACAGCCGAAGCGCCACTTCCGCCGGTGTTTGCGTGCGCCCATGCGTCCGGCTCTTGCCGATGCCGTTTTCCCTGTGCATCGTACACACTCTCGACCAGCGCTGCGTCTTCCAGCAGCTGGTCCGCCTCTTCCATCCACGGCTCCCACAAATCTTCGATGTCTTTCGCCATTCCGCTGTGCCACAAGCTTGGTTGTCGATGCCGAAGTTGGATCACGCTGCCTCCTCCGAAGGAAATTCGTCTGACCACAACCTCGCAGCACGTTTTAGCACGAACACGGAATGCTCAACGAAGAAAAGCACCTAAATTCTCAACTTTTGTTAATCTTTTTGCGACGAAAAGT
>CAVQZU010000019.1:0-14775 GCA_963718485.1 uncultured Acidobacteriota bacterium | reverse complement strand
TGAGCGCATCACCTTGCGGGATGGCGAGATGTTCTTAAACGTCTCAGAGAGCCTGATCGACCGCAAGCTCAGCCGGGAGATCAAGAATCCCAAGACCGGCGAGGTCATTGTCGGCGCGCACAAGCGGATTTCAGAAGCGCTGTTCAAGGAGCTCGGGAAGAACCGCGTCACCCAGGCCGAAATCAGCGCCGCTGACCTCGAAGGCGCCGATCACGGTCAGCGAGCTTGTGAACCGCCAGACCGGCGAAGTGCTTCTTGAAGCCCAACAAGCCGCTCACCGTGGAAATGTGGGCTTCGATTGCCGAAGCGGGCATCACCGAAGTGGATGTGGCCTTCCCGGAGCGCGACGACGTGGGCATCATCGTTTCGCGCACCCTTGAAAAGGACACCATCCGCACACCCAAAGAAGCCTTGATTGAAATCTACCGCAAGCTGCGTCCCGGGCGATCCGCCGACCCTTGAGACCGCCACGGCGCTGTTTAACGGCATGTTCTTTGATCCGCGCAAGTACGATTTCAGCAAGGTCGGGCGTCTTAAGTTCAATATCAAGCTGGGCCTGGAAACGCCGCTCGACAAGCGCACTCTCGATCCTTCCGACTTCGTTGCGGCCATCAAGTATCTGCTGAAGCTGCGCAAGAATATCGGCTCGGTGGACGACATCGACCATCTCGGCAACCGCCGCGTCCGCGCGGTGGGCGAGTTGCTTGAAAATCAGTTCCGCATTGGCTTGGTGCGCATGGAGCGGGCCATTAAGGAAAAGATGTCCGTGTATCAGGAAATGTCGACGGCCATGCCCCACGACCTGGTGAATGCCAAGCCGGTGATGGCTGCCATCCGCGAGTTCTTCGGCAGCTCGCAGCTTTCACAGTTCATGGACCAGACGAACCCGCTCAGCGAAATCACTCACAAGCGCCGTCTTTCGGCCCTGGGTCCTGGCGGATTGTCGCGCGACCGCGCCGGATTCGAAGTCCGCGACGTTCACCCCACACACTATGGCCGCATCTGCCCGATTGAAACGCCCGAAGGCCCGAACATCGGCCTGATCAGCTCGCTTTCCTGCTACGCGCGCATTAACGAGTTCGGCTTCATCGAATCGCCCTATCGCAAGGTCAAGGGCGGCCGCGTGATCGACTTCGTGCAGATCGTGAACGCCGGCGATAGCGAGTTCAAGGCCGGCGAAATCGTCGAAAAAGAAAAAGTCGAGGAGATGAACGAGGAGCTCAAGCGCCGCCGCATCGTGGTCGAACCCCACTGCTTCTATCTTTCGGCCTGGGAAGAAGACCGCTACGTCGTCGCGCAGGCCAACGCCTCGCTCGACGAGAAGCTGCGCATCACAACCGACCTCGTGAACTGCCGCCAAGCCGGCAACTTCGTGCTGAAGAGCCGCGACGAAGTCGATTACATCGACGTTTCGCCGAAGCAGCTCGTCTCGGTGGCCGCAAGCTTGATCCCTTCCTTGAAAACGACGACGCCAACCGCGCCTTGATGGGATCGAACATGCAACGCCAGGCCGTGCCGCTCATCAAGGGCGAAGCGCCGCTGGTGGGCACCGGCATGGAACGTGTCACCGCCCGCGATTCCGGCGCGGTGATCGTGTGCCGCCGCGATGGCATCGTCGACCAGGTGGACTCCGAACGCGTGATCGTGCGCGTGGAATCCGACCAGTCCGGCGTGCTCAGCCGCGAAGTCGGTTCCGACATCTACCTGCTCACCAAGTTCAAGCGCTCCAACCAGAACACCTGCATCAGCCAGAAGCCGCTGGTTCGCGCGGGCGACCGTGTGAAGCAGGGGCAGGTGCTGGCCGACGGGCCTTGCACCGACCGCGGCGAACTCGCTCTCGGGCGCAACGTGCTGGTCGCCTTCCTCCCGTGGCGCGGATACAACTTCGAAGACGCCATCCTGGTCAGCGAGAAGCTGGTGGAAGAGGATTACTACACTTCGATTCATATCGAGGAGTATGAAATCGAAGCGCGGGATACCAAGCTCGGACCCGAGGAAATCACCCGGGACATTCCCAACATCAACGAGAGCTTCCTGCGAAATCTCGATGAGAGCGGGGTAATTCGCATCGGCGCTACCGTGAAACCCGGCGACATCCTGGTGGGCAAGGTAACTCCGAAAGGCGAAACCACGCTCACCCCGGAAGAAAAGCTGCTGCGCGCCATTTTCGGCGAGAAGGCCGGCGACGTTCGCGATGCTTCCCTGTACTGCCCGCCGGGCATCGAGGGCACCATCGTCGACGTCAAGATCTTCTGCCGCAAGGGCGCGGAGAAGGATGAACGCCACAAGGCCATCGAAGCGGCGCATGTCGCGAAGCTCGAGAAAAACCTCGCCGACGAGATCCGCATTCTCACCGACGAGCGCCTGAAGCGGCTAAACGACCTGCTGGGCGGCCAGAAACTGAACGCCGACCTGCACGACGAGCGCACCAACAAGCGCTTGCTCACCAAGGGCACCGAA
This sequence comes from uncultured Acidobacteriota bacterium, assembly GCA_963718485.1. Taxonomy (GTDB): domain Bacteria; phylum Acidobacteriota; class Terriglobia; order Acidiferrales; family UBA7541; genus Palsa-295. The sequence continues at coordinate 12,315 of CAVQZU010000019.1, read as the reverse complement.
CTCACGCGCGACATTCTCGAGAAGATCTCCACGCGCAACCTGAAGCGCCTGCGCTTGAACGATAAGGACCCGCTGCTTATCGAGAAGATCGACGAAGTGGAAGAGATGACTTCGCGCCAGATCGACGTGCTGCGGAAGATCACCGACGAGCGCATTGCCAAGCTGAAGAAAGGCGACGAACTGCCGCCGGGTGTGATCAAGCTCGTGAAGGTGTACATCGCCATGAAACGCAAGCTTTCGGTCGGCGATAAAATGGCCGGCCGCCACGGGAACAAGGGCGTGATCGCGCGCATCGTTCCGAAGGAAGATATGCCCTACATGCCGGACGGCACGCCGATGGAAATCGTGCTGAACCCGCTGGGCGTTCCTTCGCGCATGAACGTCGGACAGATTCTGGAAACGCATCTCGGATGGGCCTCGAAGGAGCTCGGAGAGCGCGTGGCCAAGATTCTGGACGACACCGAAGCTCGCGCCGACGCGGTGCGGAAATGGTTCAAGGACGCCTTTGGTCCCACTTCGGTCTGGAAGACGCTGGCCGATCTTGACGATGAAGCCTTGCTCGAGGTGGCCGAAGGTTTCCGGGAAGGAGTTCCGTTTGCGACGCCGGTATTTGACGGCGCCCGCGAAAGCGACATCCGCCACTTGCTCCAATTCACCGAACTGCCGGAAACCGGGAAGATCACTCTCTATGACGGCATGACCGGCGACGAGTTCGCGCAGAACGTCACGGTCGGCTACATCTACATGCTCAAGCTCTCTCACTTGGTCGACGACAAGATTCACGCCCGCTCGATCGGCCCCTACTCGCTGATTACGCAGCAGCCGCTCGGAGGAAAGGCGCAGTTCGGCGGACAGCGCTTCGGAGAAATGGAAGTCTGGGCGCTCGAAGCTTACGGCGCCGCGCACATCCTGCAGGAACTGCTCACCGCGAAGTCAGACGACGTCTATGGCCGCGCGAAAATTTACGAGGCCATCGTCAAGGGCGAGCCTGGCATCGAGCCGGGCGTGCCTGAGTCGTTTAACGTGCTGGTGCGCGAATTGCAGTCGCTCTGCCTGGATGTGGAATTGATGAAGCGGCAGAAACCGCAATTGGAGAAAGCCGAAGCGGCCGATTAATGGCCGGCTCCGGCAGATTCGCGGCGCTCGCAAACAACTCTTTTTATAGCTAGTGACCCTGGCGTATGCCGGGGAGGAGGCAGCCATTGTATCGTTCTAGCCCATATGATCGCGCCAGCCAGATTGCGGATTTCGATTCCATTCGTATCAGCCTGGCGAGTCCAGAAAAAATCCGGTCCTGGTCGCACGGTGAAGTCACTAAGCCGGAAACCATCAACTACCGTACTTTCAAGCCGGAACGCGACGGCCTGTTCTGCGCCAAGATTTTCGGCCCCGTAACCGACTGGGAGTGCTTGTGCGGCAAATACAAGCGCATGAAGCACCGCGGCGTGATCTGCGACAAGTGCGGTGTGGAAGTGACGCTCGAGCAAGGTCCGCCGCGAGCGCCTGGGCCACATCGAGCTCGCTTCGCCCTGCTCGCACGTGTGGTTTTTCAAGGGTCTGCCGAGCCGCATTGGATACCTGCTTGATATCACCATGCGCGATCTCGAGCACATCCTGTACTTTGAGACCTTTGTGTGCATCGATCCGGGCGAAGTGCCCGGAATCAAGGAAAAGGACATTATTCCCGAGGAAAAGCTCCGCGAACTTCAGCGCGACTATCCCGGCAAATTCACCTCCGGCATGGGCGCCGAAGCGATCAAGGAGCTTCTGCGCCGGGTCGATGTCGACAAGCTCTCCGAAGAACTTCGCGAGAAGATGAAGATCGATCCGAGCTTGCAAAAGCGGATCCGCTACGCCAAGCGCCTGAAGGTGCTCGAAGCGTTCCGCAAGAGCGGCAACAAGCCGGAATGGATGATCCTTGATGTGATTCCGGTGCTTCCGCCGGAGCTGCGTCCGCTGGTGCCTCTGGATGGCGGCCGCTTCGCCACCTCGGACTTAAACGACCTGTATCGCCGCGTGATCAACCGCAACAACCGGCTGAAGAAGCTCATGGAGCTTCATGCGCCCGATGTGATCGTGCGCAACGAAAAGCGCATGCTGCAGGAAGCGGTCGACGCGCTGTTTGACAACGGCCGCCGCGGACGGGTGCTGCGCGGAACCAACAACCGGCCGCTCAAGTCGCTCTCCGACACGCTCAAAGGCAAGCAGGGCCGCTTCCGCCAGAACCTGCTCGGCAAACGCGTCGACTACTCGGGCCGTTCGGTCATCGTGGTTGGTCCGGAATTGAAGCTTCACCAGTGCGGGCTGCCCAAGAAGATGGCCCTCGAGCTTTTCAAGCCCTTCATTTATCACCGGCTGGAGGCCGCCGGACACTGCACCACGATCAAGCAGGCCAAGGAACTGGTGGAGGCTCAGGAATCGATCGTCTGGGACATCCTCGAGGATGTCATCCGCGAGCATCCGGTGCTTCTCAATCGCGCTCCCACGCTTCACCGGCTGGGCATCCAGGCGTTTGAGCCCACGCTGGTCGAAGGAAAAGCCATTCGCATTCACCCGCTGGTTTGCACCGCCTTCAATGCGGACTTTGACGGTGACCAGATGGCCGTGCACATTCCGCTTTCGCCCGAAGCACAGGTGGAAGCCTCGGTGTTGATGCTCAGCTCGCACAACATCCTGTCGCCCGCGAACGGCTATCCGCTGGCGGTTCCGACCCAGGACATGGTGCTCGGCATCTACTACATGACCAAGGCCAAGCCGCAGGCCAAGGGCGAAGGCCGTGCCTTCGGATCGAGCGAAGAAGTCATCATGGCTCTCGATGCCGGCGAAGTCGAATTGCTCACCCCCATCCGCATACGCTACACCGGCGAGGTGATCGACCTCACCAACGCCTACGACGATCAGGACGTTTCGCACACCGAGCCCATCTACTTGACCAAGCAATTTCTGCACACGACCGTCGGCCGCGTGATCTTCAACGATCATCTGCCTTCGGATATGCCCTTCATCAATGGCTTGCTGAAGAAGAAGGGCATTCAGGCGCTCGTGCAGTACGGCTACCTGCGATTCGGGCTCGAAAAGACGGTGTTGATGCTTGACCGCTTGAAGGAACTGGGCTTCCTGTATGCCACCAAGTCCGGCGTTTCCATCGGCATCAGCGACATGGTCATCCCCAGCGTGAAATTCAAGCTGGTGGATGCGGCCGAGCACGAAGTCGTCAAGGTGCAGCAACAATATCTCGATGGTGCCATTACCAACGGCGAGCGCTATAACAAAGTCATCGCCATCTGGAGCGACGTCACCGAGAAGGTTGCCGACGAAATGTTCAAGGCCCTCGAAGAGCAGGATAAGCAGGGCATGATCAACCCGGTCTACGTCATGGCCGATTCCGGCGCTCGCGGTTCGAAACAGCAGATCCGCCAGCTTTCAGGAATGCGCGGATTGATGGCCAAACCCTCGGGCGAAGTCATCGAAACTCCGATCACCTCGAACTTCCGCGAAGGCCTGACCGTGCTGCAATACTTCATCTCCACGCACGGCGCCCGTAAGGGTCTCGCCGACACCGCGCTCAAGACGGCCGATTCCGGCTACCTCACGCGGCGTCTGGTGGACGTGGCGCAGGACGTGATCATTAATGAGTTTGACTGCGGCACCGCCGACGGCATTTACGTCGAGCCGATTCTGGAAGCCGGCGTCGAAGTCGAGCCGTTGCGCGATCGCGTCGTGGGCCGCGTGTCGCTCGAGAAGATCAAGGACTACGAAGGCAACGTGATCGTCGAGATCAACCAGGAAATCACCGAAGAGCTCGCGAACTCCATTCAGGCGGCGGGCATCGAGCGCGTGAAGATTCGTTCCGTGCTCACCTGCGAATCCCGGCGCGGTGTGTGCGGACGCTGCTACGGCCGCAACCTCGCCACCGGGCGTTTCGTCGAGATGGGCGAAGCCGTCGGCGTGATCGCGGCGCAGTCCATCGGCGAACCCGGCACGCAGCTCACGATGCGCACGTTCCACATCGGCGGCACGGCAACCCGCGTCACCGAACAGTCGAAGGTCGAAGCCCGCAACAACGGCTTTGTGAAATTCATCGACTTGAAGGTGGTCGAGGGCCGCGGCAAAACGATCGTGTCGATGAACCGCTCGGGCTTGATCGCCGTGGTCGATGAAAAGGGCCGCGAAAAGGAACGCCACCATGTGGTGTATGGCGCGCGCGTTCAAGGTTGAAGAAGGGCAACCGGTCACGCTCGGCCAGACCATGGTCGAGTGGGATCCCTACACCTTCTCGATTCTCACCGAGATCGGCCGGCACGATCGAATTCAAGGATTTGCAGCCCGGGCTCACGATCGAAGAGCAGGTCGACGAGGTGACCGGACTTTCGCAGCTGGTGGTCACGCTTCCTCCTGGCGACGAAAAGCACCAGCCCACCATTCTGGTCCGCGATTCTACAGGCAAGGCGAAGAAGAAGTACCTCATGCCTTCCCGCGCTCACTTGATGGTCGCCGATGGCGACGAGGTGCAGCCGGGCGATGTGCTCGCGAAGATTCCTCGCGAAACCACCAAGACCAAGGACATCACCGGCGGTCTGCCGCGGGTCGTCGAACTGTTCGAAACCCGCAAGCCCCGCGACCCGGCCGTCATCAGCGAAATCGACGGCGTCGTGAAGTACGGCGAAATCGCCAAGGGCCAGCGCAAGATTTACGTCGAAAGCGAAGATGGAAGAACCGTGAAGGAATACTCCATCCCGCGCGGCGTGCACATCAACGTTCAGGAAGGCGAGCATGTTCGGGCCGGTGAGCCGCTTGATTGATGGTCCTCTCAACCCGCACGACATTCTCGCCGTCCTCGGCGAAAAGTACACGCAGGCCTACCTGGTGAACTCGATCCAGGAGGTTTACCGGCTGCAGGGCGTCAACATCAACGACAAGCACATCGAGACGATCGTCCGGCAGATGATGCGCTGGGTGAAGGTTGAAGACGTGGGCGACACGACGTTCCTTCTCGAGGAGCAGATGGATAAGTTCCGCTTCCGCGAAGAGAACGACCGGATCATCCGCGAGGGGGGCCGTCCCGCAACCGGGCGCCCGCTGCTCCTGGGCATCACCAAGGCATCCCTTTCAACCGATTCCTTTATCTCCGCGGCGAGCTTCCAGGAGACCACCCGCGTCCTCACCGAAGCGGCCATCTCCGGGAAGGTCGATTACCTGCGCGGCCTGAAGGAGAACGTCATCATGGGCCGGCTAATCCCCGCGGGCACGGGACTCGAACGCTATCGCAACATCCAGCTCCTCACCGAATTGCCGAAGGAGGAGCCGCAACCGATGGAGCCCGAGCTCACGCCGGAAGAAGCCGCTGCGCTCGATTTCCTGCGCAAGGATACCGACGCGGTCGCCGAAGGCTAGAAGCCCTGGGGCTCAAGCGCGCCCCGGCTAGACGGGAAGGGCGGTAGCTCAGAATCTCGAGCTACCGCCCTTTTCGTCGTTTAGCGCTATTGAGCAACTTGAAATACACCCGCTGCTTCGTTTCCCTTCGACCTCGTCCACCGGGGTAAAATTGACTGGTAACGGTGATTCCCCCGGAAGCGAGGAACCGTAGTTCCATGCTTACTGAATCGCCAGGCAAGACTTCGGAAGCGATTGATTCGGGCGCCGTCCCCGAGGCGCAGATCAAGAAGCTTGTCGAGGTCATTTCCCGATCGCAGCACAACTATCGCGAACTGATCGACAATCTGGATCAGGCGGTGTTCACCCTGTCGCTTGACGGCGAGGTTCGCGTCGCCAATCGCCGGCTGTGCGAAATCCTGGGCGTCGGTTTCACCGACCTGATTGGCCACAATCTTCACGAGTTCGTGGCCTCTCCCGCTCTCGCGGATTTTGCCGATTCGTTCCCGGAATTTGCGCGCGAGGGTTCCTGGGCGGGAACGATTCTGGTGCGCCTGAAGAGCGACACCAAACTGCACTATTTCGATTGCTGGCTCCAGGCGCTCACCGAAGATGGACGGCTCGCGTCGGTGAGCGGATGGGCCCGGGACGTGACCCGCCACTACGAGTCCGAGATTCGCTTCAACGAGCTTTTCGAGTCTCTGCGCGAGGGCGTTTTCTTTGCCACCCTCGATGGACGCGTACTCGATGCCAACCCCGCGATGGTGCGGCTGCTCGGCTACGATACCAAGGAAGAATTGCAGGCGCGCAATCTGCGCGAACTCTATCCGAATCCCGTCGACCGCAAACTCACCGTTCAGGAGCTCGAATCCAAGGGATCGTTCCGGGACCGCGAAGTGGACCTGCTGCGCAAGGACGGCAAAGTGGTGCATTGCCTGGCCTCGGGTTTCGCGGTTCGCGATACCTTCGGGCGGGTGGCGCGGCTGCAGGGAACTCTGGTCGACATCACCGAACGCCGGGAGATGGAGAAAAAGCTCCATCAAGAGCAGGAATTCGTTCGCCGCCTGATGGCCAATTTCCCGGATCTGATCGCGGTTTTCGACCGGGAAGGCCGGTTTACCTACGTGAGCCAGAGCGTCCGGGAGGTGCTCGGCGGAGCTCCCGAACAGTACCTGGGCGACACCCTCGGCAAGCGCGCCAACCGCGAAGATCAGCGGAAACTCGCGGAAATGTTCCAGAGCGTCATTTCCGGGGCGCAGTCCTGCGCGCAAGTGGAAATCCGCATACGCCATGCCGATGGCTCCTGGAAAACGCTTCGAGCCAGCGCCGGGCCTCTTTTTGACGAACTGGGAGAGATCACCGGGATTGTGGCGTCGGCGCGCGATGTGACCGAATCGAAGCTGATCGAGCAGCAGCTTGCTCAGAAAGAGAAATTCGCGGCCATGGGCCACATGATGGCCGGCGCAGCCCATGAATTGAACAATCCGCTGACGGCGATTCTGGGCGTGGGCGAGCTGCTTCGCGAGCGCGCGCCCGATGAAATATCGAAACGCCAGCTCGATCTGGTGATGCAGCAAGCGCGCCGGGCGGCCAGCATCGTCCAGAACCTGCTGGCCTTCGCCCGGCCGCCGGCACAGACACGCTTGAATATCCGCCTGGAAGAGATCGTGCAGCAGGCCCTGCAACTGGCCCGGCCTTCGCTTAACCAGAAAAATATTGCCGTGACTTTTGAGGCCCCCGCGAATCTGCCCTCGGTGCTGGGAGATGCGAAGCTGCTCGCCCAGGTGTTCCTTAATATGATCGCTAACGCCGAGCAGTCCATTTCTTCAACCGGGGCCCTCCGGGAATCTGAAAGTGCTTCTTGGCGCGGCCGATGGCCGGGTTACAGAGCCACGGTCATCGACGACGGCCCCGGGATTTCGACCGACAATATCGGCAAAATCTTCGATCCATTTTTCACCACCAAGAAGGCCCGGAGGCGGGATCGGGCCTGGGGCTTACGATCGCGGCTCGCCGTGGTGAAGGAACACAACGGAACCATCGATGTCGAATCGGCAGCCGGAAATGGGGAACCGCTTTTCAGGTGAAAGCTTGCCCGCCGTGCAGGAGGATTCTCCCCCCAGCCGAGCCTCCCACCCGTCCACAGGCCCGCACCTGGCAATCCCGCCGATCTGGCAGTGCCTGGCAGGACGCAGACGCGCTGATCGTAGATGACGAAGAGAGCATCCGGGAAATCGTGCAGGTAGGACCTGGCCGCGCGCGGCATGAAAATAGAAGTCGGCAGGCACCGCCGAACAGGCCCTCTCGCTGCTCGGAACCAACAGTTACGACGTGGTTCTTCTGGTGATTTCAACCTTCCCCCCAGTTAAGCGGGGAAGAGCTTTTCGATGAGTTGGCCAGGCAGAAGGGTGATCGACTTCCGCGATTCGTGTTCATGACCGGCGAGCTGGTTGATTCCGCCCAGGATCGCCGAAGTCTCGAGGAAAAAAGGCGCCGCCATCGTTGCGAAACCGTTCCGTCTGCCGGCAGTAGCCAAACTGCTCGCTGACCTGCTTCGGCTACAGACAGCCAAAGAACGCTGACCGCTGCTATGTTTCTTTGCGCCGGCTTCGCTTTTGGAAGGCGGCCAGACGCCGAAATCCCAGACATACAGATTCAACCCATTGTCCTCAACCGCCTCGGCAAGCACGTACTCTCCAGGCTCAAGCGCCGTCCCCAGCGTGAATCGATAGAGTCCCGGGGCGACCACCCAGCGCTGTATGGGCAAGGCGTCCTTCTTCAACTTCTTCTGTCCGAAAAGTTCATCGAGCTTCTCGATTTGCCTGCTGTCGCCGCGGGTAATCGCGCGGATGAGTTCGAGTTCGGGTTCCGGCCCCTGGGCCAGCCGCATATAGAATTCCGGTTGCCCGTTTGAGACCCGGTACTCGGCGTGAGGCCGGTGGATCGAAATGTTATGCCGGGTCGGGACGATCGGAATCGGCGTGAACACGCGCTCGACCACATTCGATTGACACTTTGGAATCAATGGGCGCCTGGCCCAGCTTGAGCACCGTTTTGCCATCGAAGGCAAATAGCCCTTCCCCCGGCGGTAGAAACACTCCCGGAGCCGCCTCCACGCTGGCATCGATATCGAGCGTTTGCGCCTGGCGTGCCACCTCCTGGGACTTAGCCTTGGCCACGGCGGCTGCGTCCCGTTTGGCTTCTTCGCCGGCGACCGTTTTGGTTTTTTCCCAGTCCACCAAATCGGCCGGCATCTCCTCCCATTGGGCGCTGTCAATGCTGTAGTAACGGACACGGTCTCCCTCAACGCTGTACTCGCGAACCAACTGGAAGCCGCCATCCTTCAACATGAGTTTCTTGCCGCGCGGAAGTGCCCGGGCCGAAGAATTCTTGGAAGATTCGGCAGAAGAGGTATTTTGCGGAGATGCCGCGGAAACACCGGCCCACACCAAGCACGCTACCAACACAAGCAGGCCGAACTGCCTTCGAGCTGTTCGAGCAAAGTCTGCGTGCATTGCCTCTGTGAACTCCGTGCGGCTGGAAACTTGAAACCTAAGATGCCGGTTCCGGGCAGTGGGTTTTCAGCAAGCGTCAGGATAGCGCTATGGCGAGCCGCCTACAACGGCGCACAAAAAAAGGCCTCGGGGCTGGTCCGAGGCCTTGGGTGAAAACTCCGCAGGAAAATCAATGCTCGCAGCGCGCCTGCAGCACGGTAACGATGCTCAAGTCGGCGTAAGTAAATAGCCACGTCCCGGCCTCGGTTCCGGCTGCCCCGGCGGCTCGCGCGAGGGTGCCAAGATGCTTGTTCTGCGCGAGGCTGCGGAGGTGATCGAGGCAGATTCCGGTCAGATTTGCCACTTCGTCTTCGGTGAAGAGCTTCTGGCTGGACTTGATCCGAACCATCGATGCGCCTCTCTTGGTTTCGCTAGCAGACATGAGCTTATCGACTGCTGAAAATTGTTGCAATAGTCGTTCCGTACGGGCGAAAGCAAACTTGCGGCCTACGCTTGACAGCCAAGTTCTCTGCCTTCAGGCACTTGGACTGGAGGACCGTGCGCTGCCGGAGGGCTCGGGAACAGCATTATTTTTGCTCAGAGTGGGAAGAAGCCGACACACAAGGGAAGATTTCTACTGTTTGGTCACACGGCCCACCCCCGGGGCAACCCTTGTTCAGAAAACGAGGCGTTTGCCTGCTTTCGCACTAGGCGGAGAAGCCGCCAGCCTTCTCAAAGGCACTGGCAATCCCGAGCACGCTGCCCTCGCGAAAAGGGGGACCGAAAATTTGCATCCCTACCGGAAGCCCGCTCTGGTCTTTCCGCAGGGGATCGAAATGCCCGGCACGCCCGCAAGAGAACCGGTAACCGTGTAAATATCCGCGAGATACATTTGCAGAGGATCCGAGGTCTTCTCACCGAGTCTGAAAGCGGGCGTTGGCGCAGTCGGCGTGATGATCGCGTCTACCTTCCCGAAGGCATCCGAGAAATCCCGCGCGATGAGTGCCCGCACTTTTTGCGCCCGCAAGTAATAGGCGTCGTAGTATCCCGCCGAGAGCGCATAGGTTCCCAGCATGATTCGCCGCTTCACCTCAGCGCCGAAGCCGCTTCGCGCGTCTTGCGATACATCTCGATCAAGGTGCCGCCGGGCCGCGCGAACCCCATATCGAACCCCGTCATACCTGGCGAGGTTCGAACTGGCTTCGGCCGTCGCAATGATGTAATAGGCGGCAATGGCGTAATCAGTGTGCGGCATGTGAAGCGGGACGCGCTGACAACCCAATCGCTCGAGGTTGGCAATCCCCGCCTCCACCTTTTCCTTCACTTCCTGGTCAAGTCCCGCGCCGAAATAGTCTTCTGGCACACCGATTCGCAGCCCCTGGACCGGCTGTTGGATGGCCGTCGCGTAATCTTCGACCGGGACGTCCGCGGAGGTTGAATCGTTGGGATCGTGCCCGGCGATCACCGACAGCACCGCCGCCGCATCGGCAATGTTCGTGGCAAAAGGTCCGATTTTGTCAAGCGACGAGGCGAATGCCACCAGCCCATAGCGCGAAACGCGGCCATAGGTCGGCATCAACCCGGGAATCCCGCAAAAAGAGCCTGGTTGCCGGATCGAGCCGCCGGTATCGGTTCCCAGTGCAGCCACGGCCAGGCCCGCCGCTACCGCCGCCGCCGAACCACCGCTTGAACCGCCTGGCACCCGGTCGGTGGCCACGGGATTTCGGACCACTCCGTAGGCGGAATTCTCATTGGAGCTGCCCATCGCGAATTCGTCGCAGTTTGTTTTGCCGAGCACCATGGCGCCGGCCGTCTCGAGCCGCTCGACCGCTGTCGCATCGTAGGGCGGGACGTATGTTTCCAGAATCTTGGAGCCGCAGGTGGTGCGCACGCCGCGCGTGCTGATGGCATCTTTCACCGCAATCGGAACCCCCGCCAAGCAAGGCAAGGATTCCGCTCGGCAATCGCCGCATCGATCCTGTCGGCCTGAGCGTAGGCGCGCTCGGGTGAGAGCGTGAGATAGACGTTTAATTCTGGATTGCGCTCTCGATTCGCCGGTAAAATTCGGCAACCAGTTCGCGCGCCGAGATCTTCTTGGCGGTGAGCGATTCGCGTATGCTGTCGACGCTCCAGGGTGTCGGGGCGCTCATCGTTCTATCACCTTGGGAACGCGGAAGAAGGGCTTAGCCGCTTCGGGCGCCTGGGACAGGATCGCATCCGCCACCTGGCATGGGCGCAGCACATCTTCTCGCAATTCAGGATGCGCGCTGCTCGCTTGGCCTCCCGTTTCCGGCGGGAACAGAACCTGGGCCATCGGTTCGACGCTCGAGACGTCGAGCTCCTTCAGCTTGTCGATATAGGTAAGAATCTCGTCGAGCTGCCCGCGGTAGGTTTCAATCTCCTCGGGGGACAGCTCGAGGTGGGCCAGCTCGGCCACACGCACCACATCTTCGCGGCTGATTTTCATTTTCTGTGCATTCCTGGAGCGTTGCCGGGCGCCCGGTTTCGTTAACCGTCTGGTCCGGGGTTGCTCAAATTATCTTAGGTAGAGATGGTTCCAGGCGCAAGTGGCTGGTTGCGGTGCTACTTCGGTGCCCAGCTCCAGGCACGGGGGGCCTTCTGCAGAGCTCTCGAACAAGCAGCCGAGAAAACAGGAGAACGCTGTATTCCAAAATGTGTACCAGCCGCGCCTAGTAGGGAGGGCCACGCGTCTCGCCCGAAGGTTGCCGCAGGCGCGACGGCCCAGAGATGCGAGTTTGCTGACGTGCGAGCGATAGGGCAGTTCTGCAAAATGCTATTTTGCGCCGTGCTGGCGGCGAGCCAGGTGAGTATCCGGGCTCAAGCGCAGCCAAACGATGGGCGGCCGGCTTCGGTTCAGGTCGAGATGAAGAACGTGATGTACCACTTCACCCCGACCGTCGCGGCACTTCTGGTCTGGCTTAACGGCCAGCTGGTGGCTACAAAACGGGGCGAGATTCCAAGCTTCGATGCGCCCTCAAGCTTCGCGCTGCAGGTGTCAGACGCCAGGATTTCCATTGCCGCCCACGCCCTCGGCGGGCTTATGAATGACCACTTGTTTGACAGGCCAGACGCGCCACTGACGCATCTGGCGGTCGAAGCCCGGGGAGGCCTGCTGCACGTCACCGGGCGTTTGCACAGCAGAGGCAATATCCCCTTCTCGATGGACGGAGCGCTCTCGACAACACCCGACGGCAATATCCGCATTCACGCCCAGAAAATTTCGGCCGTGCACATTCCCATTCGGGGGCTGCTGGATTTGATCGGCTTGAAGGTATCCGACCTGCTGGACGCACCCAGGCTGGCTGCGCTTCGTGCCGAGGGGGATGATTTGATTCTGGACGTGGAAAAGATTCTTCCGCCGCCGCAAATCAGGGGACGCATCGCGCGCGTTCAAGTCGAGGGCGATCAAATTGTGGAGACCTATGGC
>CAVQZU010000018.1:0-10797 GCA_963718485.1 uncultured Acidobacteriota bacterium | reverse complement strand
AGGCATTGATTTTATCGCGCTCCTTTAACACTTCGTCCAGATCGTGTTGTCCAATTACGTTGCGGAGGCTCGTCAACGGTTCTGAAAGCTGAGTTCGTAGCCTCAGGCCGCCAGGACATATTTCGGAATTCCGTCGCGACTGGAGATACTGTTTTATGGCGTCCACGCTAAGGCTGTGCGTTTCCGCGTGACAAATCCAGTGGGGTACGTGAATATAAAAATGAAGATTTATTCCACGATTCAGGTGGCGAAGATATTGAAGATTGGAACCGACACTCTTCATCGCTGGATGCGAGAGAAAGTTGTTCCGACGCCGCCCTTGACCGCCGGCACTTTTCAGCCTCCCTTCGAATGCCCTCCGTCGTGTACGATCTTGGCCAGCGCAAGCAATTTCGAACTGAACCTCAGGCCGGATCGATTCGCAGCGTCGATATTAATCGTAAATCGTACATGGTTTTCCTCGAGGGTGAATTCAATAGTACCGCCCAACTCAGCAAAGCCATTTGTTTCACCGACGAGTAATACGTTTACTACTTGCAGACTCCCAATAATTTCGGCCAGGTATGCGCTTTCTGAAGAACTGACGAAAACCATGTGACACCACCGAGCCTCTGCTTTGTCTTTCAATCGTCGAACTGCAAAAGGTCGATCCCCAATCATCTTTCCCTGCAAGGCGTCATCGAGCATATGTCCAAACGGATCCTGCCCAAGAACGCAAATCGAAAAGGGAGATTGAGAACTTGCAAAACTGCTCCCGAAGGATCGGGGAATGCCGCGAGGCCCGCATTCAGCCCGGCGTCTGTTCGGTCGGGGCTGCGGGTGGCTCGCGAAACCGCGGTCCAGAAAGTCATCCGATTGGAGGGACTCCACGCCAGGCGCACGCTCGGCTGTATCCCAAAACCATTGAAATAGCTATTTTCAATTTTCGTTCCAACTGTCAGGAACACACGATCGGGTATCAGAGTAATTGCATCTTGAACGAAGAAAGTGAATAGTTGAAGTCCCGAATTGGGTGGAAGAAAAGCCTGATCAATGGTGCCCAAAGTCTGATCTGAAGTGTGGCGATATCCGGCGCCCCAAATCACGTCCTGGCGCGATCCCCAAACCAGGTGATGATTGAAGTCAAAATCGATTGTATTGCGAGTTTCGTGTGCTTCCGGGCCGGTCCGCTCGTAGTTGTCAAAATAGAACTGAAACGTGGTGTCGGAGCGGTTCGAAAAAGTATGGTTCCATCGGCCGAGAATATTTCCACCGGACAGGTGTGTGAGCGTGTCTAAATTACCGGAATTGGGCGGATCGATCGAGAAAATGTGTATGATCGTCGATCCTTCCTCGCCCGCATAGAGATCTCCCTGGACGGTGAGAGAATCCTTCGTGGAAATATTCGTGTCCGCCCGGAAACCGCCGTGTAAGAGGTGCCATTCGTCATCCCCGCGGTGGCCATCGAGCGTCGGCAAAGAGCCGTGATTCAGATACTTCGCGAATATGCGATAACTCGTTTTTCCACGGATCGCCCCGCCATATTGCGCTGTCGCTAATGCTTGCCCTTCGGTGCCTCCACCCGCTGTGATCAGTCCTCCCTGCGTGTCTGCGGCGGTCTTGGTCACAATGTTGATCACGCCGTTGACGGCGTTCGCTCCCCAGTTGCCCCAGGCCCGCGAATCACTTCAATCCGGTTAATGTCTTCGAGCGGTACATCCTGCGTGTCCCAGTTCACTCCGCCGATCAGCGGGGTGTAGACTGCGCGCCCATCAATCAGAACCAGCAATTTGTTTTCAAACTGTTCGTTGAAACCGCGAGCGGAGATGGCCCAATCATTTGCGTTTATTTGTGACACATCCAGACCCGGCACTATGCGCAGCAAGTCCGGAATATTCGTCGCACCCGAGTCGCGGATGTCCTCCTGCGTGATGACGAAAATTGCTGCTGCCGCCTGCGACATCTTCTGTTCTTTCTTGGAAACCGATGTCACCTCGATATTCATCAGATCTTCGATACTTCGCTCGGTGAGATCTGCGGCTTTTTGCTGAGGCCAAGCTGGAAGTGCCACAGAAACGAGGATTGTCGCACCCACGATGGTCCTGGCCACTCGGCGACGTAGCCTTCGGCAATTCGTCCCGCGACAGGTCTGTTTATCCATTTGATCTCCAGATCGAGCCTGCTCGCTCGCTTTCATCGTGCGGTATGTGGGCCTCTGTCCCTCTGGCAGGAGAGGTCATTTATCCTGTTTAGTTTTGGGGAATGCATTCATGGCTTCATGGCTGAAGCGGTAGAAGCTTCCTTCTTGAGGCTATTCGGATAACAGAAGAAGACCTGTTCCCTTTCGAGACGGGTTCTTATCAGTTACGCCTTGTACGGACTATGACAAATTGGATGTATTAGCGACCATTCTGCCGGCCGGGGTCAGGAAAGAAGGCTTCGTTTTAGTGCTTGGGACCATAGGTGACTCAAAAAAAGTAAACCCGGGGTTGGTCAATACTGCCGATTCTTGACGGATGGGCAATCGCCGACCTTGATCGTGGCGGATCGCACAAGTAGACGGGCACCAATTGCCGTTCCGCTCCTTGGACGATAGTTTTCACATAACCTGGCTCCCACCAAATTGCTTTTTGTTGGAGCAGTTCGTGCGCACGTCCGCGCTCCGTTTCCCATTCCAAGGTGTTTGGCAACTCCTCGTACCGGCCAAAGATGATGATACTTACCCATTCCTCGGAACTCATCACCTCGTCCGTCTCGACGCAGACAAGCGGGTTCACGCGCATCCACTCAATTTTTTGCCCGACCGTCGAAAAGCTGTAGAGGTAATTACTGCCGTAAGCAAAATAAAACGGCGTGATATAGGGTTGAGCGCCTTGAGCACACGCTAGTCTGCCGAGACGCATATTCGCCAGCCGGTTGAAGCTATCCTGTTTGGTGATTTCCTGGATCAACATCTCGATCCTCCGAGCAATTCTTAATATCTCACAGGAACCGCACCGTCCGGAAGAACTGGCCAAACGTTTTCCAATAATCCGCCGTTGCCATACGAACGCAAAGGATTAGGACACCGAAAAACCGGCTCGCGATGGAGACGAGCAGACCTTGTGAAGTAAATCAGACCGCCCGCCAAGACGCAGGGTGGCTTGACCGAGTGGTGGGTGCCGATGCAAGGCGGAAGCCGCGTGTTCGATTACGCCTTCTTGGCCGACTCGCGCCTACCGCAACCGTCGGTGGCCTCCTATCGAAAGCTCGCGCCAGAGCACCTTACCCCCTCCTGCTCCCAGCGCGGAATTGCTGGTGCCGAGGCCTACCTTGCGGGCCGCAACTCGCCAATAACTTTGCCGCGCTCGTCGAGCATATGCAGCACCGGCGCGCCATCAGCACCAACCCCAAGAACCAGCCGGTCGCGCCCCTGCGCGTCTGCGCCGTTCCCAATCATGACATTTTAACCTCAATCCATATCGCGTCTCTTTAGCTGGACAATGCCACTTAAGGAATTCACTGGCAGATTATCTTCCTCTTACCAAACTGTCTTTGTAAAATCTTCATGTTGGGCTAGTAGTGGAATTAAGTATGCTATTGGAGAGAAAATGACGGGTCGGCCGAACGGGTTTTCACTGATTGAGCTACTGGCCGCAGTGGCCGCTATTTTGATTATTGCAGCCATCGCCATTCCTAACCTGCTTAGGTCACGAATGGCAGCCAACGAAGCTTCAGCAGTGGGCTCCATTCGTGCGATCAATGTCGCCGCTATCGGTTATAACACCACGTACGGCAACGGTTTTCCGCCGTCTTTGGCAGCAATCGGGACTACAGCCGGAGTGGCAGTCGGATGCACGAACGCCCAGCTGATTGACAGCGGGTTGACTACTGGAACAAGAAGCGGTTATACCTTTGCTCTCCAGCATGGTTTGACTCAGCTCACGAGCGTGTCCAGTTCGTGTTCCGGCGGTTATGGTTATGCCGACGGATACGCCATCGAGGCTATACCTGTTACGGTTGGTACGACGGGCCAGCGCGCTTTTTGCTTGGACGCGACGGGAGTGATCCGCTTCAATGCGACGGGAACTGTCTCGCCGTTTGGCGGACTCTGCCTCACAACCGATAGTCCGCTTCAACAAAACGACGGTACATCCCCGGGATCCTTTCGGAATTGATTTTAGTCAATCCTCCAGAAGTGCGGGACAAGGATGCGCCCAACGTTAGATAAGAGGTCTTTTCGTTCTATCGAATTACAGGCGGAGTTCCTGCGGACGGTTCGTTTTTCAGATGATATTTTGATCGACGCTCGAGGTGCCGCTGCCCTGGAAGTGTCCCTGATGCCAAGGCGAGCTCGAGGAATGCGAGACGGTGGTGACCCGCAAAGTCTGGGGTGGTGATCGAACCTGCCGTGGTGCACATAAACAAAGTATTCTGGTGGAGCATTCTCCAAACCTGCCGTCAGCAACTCCGCTCCCTTTTGTCTGTTCTCCAACGGCTCATCTGTGCTCGTCGGCCCCAGCCTTTGGACTTAACCGTCCCTACGCGCTAAACAATTACCGCTATTCTTCGTGTGATCAGGCCATAATAGGCTTCGCCGGCCACTGTCGTGGAAAATAATTTTGGGAGAATTCTTATGAGGGTCTTGGTTTTTGCCATGGTGCTTGAACTGGTATTTATGCCGGCGTTTGGCCGTACCCTTCCCGATTCCCGATGGGCGAATGGCATGGACCTCGCGTTTGCGTTTCCTGATCCTTCTCCCGATTTTCCACCCGAGGATGGTAGCGTTGTGAAGCACGCTCCGGGGAGTAAGAAGTCATACACCCAGGAGCAGATCGACGATCTTTATAATCCTCCTGACTGGTTTCCTGACGAGCACATGCCGTTCCCCAGAGTTGTTGCGCACGGAGAGGCGAAGGCCACGCCCGGCTGCGCGTCTTGCCACCTTGCCTCGGGAAGCGGACATCCTGAATCGGCCAATCTCACCGGTTTTACCGCCGAATACCTTTTGACGCAAATTCACGATTTTCAGCAAGGGCTGAGGACAGACCCGCGCCACCGGATGAGTGAAATCGCAAAAGGTATGACAGAAGAAGACGCCAAGGAGGCGGCCGCCTATTTTGCAAGTCTGCCTGCGCAGCGCTGGATTCAGGTCGTCGAGACCGACACGGTGCCGCAAACCTATATGAATGACGGACGGCGGCGTTACGTCCGGCCAGGCGGCGGTACTGAACCCATCGGTTCCCGGGTCATCGAGGTGCCCGAAGATGCGGCGCGAGTGACCTGCCGCGACCCGCACGCCGGATTCGTCGCGTATGTACCGACAGGCAGTATCGCGAAGGGCGAGCAGTTAGCCCTGACGGGCGGCAACGGTAAGACAACGGCATGCGTCGTTTGTCATGGCCCTGCGCTCACCGGTCTCGGTCCCGTACCCAGAATCGCTGGACATTCTCCAACCTACATCATTCGTCAGTTGGCAGGATTTCAAGTCGGCGCTCGCAATAGCGATTTGGATCAGCTAATGAAGGGCGTGGTCGCAAATTTGACCCAGGATGACATCATTTCGCTGGCCGCGTTCCTCGCCTCGCGCAACCCGGAGAAATGACGGGCTGGCTCCATGAAGGTTGTATACCATTGAGGAATGCCGAAGCGAACCCATCTGGACAGGATCGAGCACCGGTCCCTCGGTATGGCTGCCAGACCGGTCATTGATATGGATCTCGTCATGGCGACGGCTGCCGATCTGCCCTTGGTGAAACTGCCGCTTCTATGTCCTGGCCCGTGAGCTTTCTGGCAAGTGCATAGAAGTTTCGCATCACAACCCTTAGTCGGGGATCTCCGCCTGGACGAGCTTGGCCAAAAGAATGAGCGATTCTTGCCAGCCGAGGTAGCATGCCTCGGGTGGAATGACAGCAGGCACCCCTTCTTGCACTATGTTCAACTCAGTTCCGCAGGAAACCTTCTGTAAGGTTATCGTTACCTGCATTTCCCCTGGCAGCTGCAGGTCGTCGAATTTGTCCACGTAGCGAATGCGCTCGTACGGCACCAATTCGAGATATTCACCACCGAAGGAGTGGCTGCGCCCTGTGGTGAAATTGGTGAACGACATTTTGTAGGTGCCGCCGACCCTAGCGTCCATGTGGTGAACCTTGCCCGTGAAACCGTTCGGCGGAAGCCATTTGGTCTTTGCGTCCGCATCCAGAAACGCCCGGTAAATCTTTTCGGGCGTTGCACGGAGCACCCGGTGAAGCCGGATGATATTTGTCGCCATGATTTCCTCTCCTGTGACTATCTTGGTCCCGTCACTTGCGAAAACCGATGCCGTCTTTTGGTTTGCCATCGAAAGCCTTCATTTGCTAGTCGAACACGGCGTACCTCAATCGACAAGGCGTTGCTATTTTCTACGAGCCCGCCAAACATGGCGATGCGCGTATCTGAAGAGCGAAGATGCCTAACAAATACCCAGCTACAACCGGGAGTATCGCAGATGGCATAAGGCCCTTGACGCTCGGGGAACGCGGGCATATGGTTTGGCAGGTCACCTAAAGAGCTCAGACAGGAGCATTCCCTAATGAAACGGTTACTGTTCGTGCTAATCGCAGGGGCATCGCTCGTGATCGTTCCGGCGCCGGCCGATTCGACGTTTGCGCAGTCGACGGTGGGACTACGTCTGTTTGAGACAAAATGTGCAAGCTGCCACCAGGGCGCTCATGACCAGAAAGCACCGGACGCTTCCATACTGCGGAAGATGACGCCAGAAGCGGTTTATGCGGCGTTCTCAAAGACTCCTCACACGCAGATCCCTGGCATGTCGGAGGACGATCAGAAGACCGTGGCGGCCTATCTGGGCGGGCGGAAACTCGGGGTGACCGAGATCTCTGATGCGAAAGCGATGCCGAACCGGTGCGCGAGTAACCCGCCGATCGGCGACATAGCGACCGGACCGATGTGGAACGGATGGGGAGTCGATCCTAGGACGAACGCGCGCTTTCAGACCTCGAGCGCGGCGGGCTTAAGCTTGGCGCAAGTGCCGAACTTGAAGCTGAAATGGGCGTTTGGCCTGCCTTTGGCCGAGGAGGTCCACAGCCAGCCCACGATCGCAGGTGGGCGCGTCTTCCTGGGCTCAGACGCCGGGACGGTCTATTCGCTCGATGCGGCGACTGGCTGCGTCTACTGGTCATTTCAGGCGGACGGGGCCATGAGAGTGGCGGTCAGCATTGCGCAGGCTAAGGCGATGGGCTCGACGAAGTACGCCGCTTACTTTGGTGACCAGAGAGCCAACATGTATGCCCTGGATGCCGAGAACGGGAAACTGCTGTGGAAGGTGAAGGTCGATGAGCACCCGGTGGCGCAGATCACTGGGTCGCCGACGCTGTATGAGGGGCGGCTGTATGTGCCGATGGCATCGGCGGAGGAGCGGGCCGCGGGATTGAGCATGACGTATGGGTGCTGCACATTTCGCGGCAGCTTGACGGCGCTTGATGCGAAGACCGGACGGCAGATCTGGAAGACCTACATCATTCCCGACCCGCCGAAACCCTCCACAAAGAGCGCTCAGGGGGTGCAGCATTACGCGCCGGCAGGGGGCGCGGTGTGGGCTGCGCCGACCGTGGATACACAGCGACACGTGCTTTACATCGGGACCGGTGACGCTTATACGGAACCAGCAGGCAAGAACACTGACGCCGTGATGGCGCTCGATATGGACACTGGCAAAGTGCTGTGGTCAGTGCAGGACACCGAGGACGATGCTTGGCTTTCGGGATGTGGAGGCGGTGGAACCAATAATCCGGATGGAACTTCGGAGAACTGCCCGAAGCCGCTGGGACCGGATTTCGATTTTGGGTCGTCGATGATCCTGCGGACGCTGCCCGACGGGCACCGCGTTCTAGTGGCGGGGCAGAAGAGCGGCATGGTTTGGGCGCATGACCCTGACCAGGAGGGACGGGTGCTGTGGAAGACACAACTGGTCGACAAGCTGGCGCTGGGGATGATCACTTTCGGCGGCGCGGCCGATGATCAGAACGCCTACTTCGGATTGAGAAGCGGCGGAGTGGCGGCCCTGTCTCTGAAGACGGGTGCGAAGGAATGGTTTACCCCGCTGCCAGGCCAACGTCCCGGAGGGGCCGCCGACGGGCAGACGGCGGCGCTGACGGTGATCCCAGGTGTCGTGTTCTCAGGCGGCTGGGACGGCACCCTGCGTGCATTGTCGACCGAAAACGGACACGAAATCTGGGAGGTCAACACGGCCCACGACTATGAGACGGTGAACCGCGTGAAGGCAAATGGCGGAACGATGGCGGCTCCAGGGCCGACGATCGTAGGCGGCAGGCTCTTTGTGGGATCGGGCTACATGTTTGGCGGAGGCAGCACGGCAGGGAATGTGCTTCTTATGTTTTCTGCTCAGTAGCACTCAGACAGTCACCGAGTAGGCATGTAGAGTCGTGTAGGCTCTTGCCAGAATCCTCCTAGAATCGATTCTCCCCGCAGACATCTCGGGTCCTCGAGCGCCACGAAATGGGACTCTTCTCCCCAAACGAGCGCGGGCCCTTCTTGGTCTGTGCAGAGGCGGAGCGTATCCTTTCGGCTTCCTTAATTTAAAAGGATGTGCAAGCTGAGCCTGAAAAGCCTCACTTCGCCTAAGATAAGTGAGCGGAAGGCCGCTGGACAAGCCCAGTGTGATCAGGACTTGGCGTAATCGCGCAGGAATTGAATGAGCAACGCGCTCACCAGTTCCGGCTGCTCCTGCTGCACCCAATGTCCTGCGCCATCAAGAAGATGGAATCCGACCATGTGCGTGCAGGCGCTATTGCGCATCTTGTCGACCGCACCCGGTGTTTGGTAGACGCCCCAGTCGCTTTTCCCCGCGATGAATTGAGAGGGCACATCTATGGTGCGGCCCGAAAAGGTTTGCATCTCAGCGATACTTCTCGGGTCGGATCCCCGCCGCACGCGGTAACCTTGCAGCGCGCCGGTGAAACCGGTCCTGCCATATTCGGTCGCGTATACATCGACCTCAGCTTCGGTCAGCCATTTGCAATTCGCGACGTAATCGACCGACGGCATGAATTGGGCAACGGTCTCGGCCATTCCCTTGTCTTTCTCCATCACGTAATAGGTAGGAATTTGCGCCATCTCCTCTGCGGTTCGCGATTTCAGGGCATGGGGATGGTTCCCTTTGTAGTCGGCGCTCTTGTAGAAGTAATAGGCGCGGAAGAAGGCGTGCAGGCCTTGCGGCGCATGAAGCATGTCGTCGTTGGCGCCACGGGTGCGCTGGTAGTTCTGATAGTATTTGCGCGGTGGGCTGAGTTTCGCGAGCTCTGCATCAAGCTCGTCGTCGGTGAATGCCGGACGCGGCAAGGACGCTCCGTTCGCTATGTCGAAGGGTAAGGCGGGCGCGCCTTCAAATGGCGAACTCATGATCGTGATCGAGCGGAAAATGTCGGGCCGGATGAGCGCCGACCAGCAGGCGACCGGCGCCCCGGCATCGTGTCCCACTACCATCGCGACCGAGCGGTGGCCGAGTGCGTAGACAAGCCCAATGGCGTCTCGGGTCATGTTGAGAATGCGAAACGGATCCCCGGCTGCGTCGTAGGAATCATCCCAGCCGACAGTGCGACCGTAGCCGCGCTGATCCGGGGCGATTACGTGATAGCCGGCGGCTGCCAGAGACGGCATCACCTTGCGCCAGCTATAGGCGAGCTCCGGGAAGCCGTGTAAGAGCAAGATTGCCGATCGGCCCGGCGTTTCGTAACCTGCCTCCAAAACATGTACGGTCATGCCGTTCACATTGGCAATTTGGCGCGAGCGGATGCCGACAGGGATCGTGCCGTTACCGTACACCGGAAGCGTCGAAAAATCCGTTTCTACGATGGTGGCACGGGCGGAGGTGCTTTGCGCGATGCCAAACCCTCCGAGCCCTGACGCCGCGGCCGTCGCCAAGAAACCCCGCCGCGAAAGCTTCGCACTCGTCTCGACGCTTTCCTCTTCGTCCATGGCACGCTCCTCGGTCAAGGATTGGCCATCATAGTCGGCAACAGCCGATCGGTGTCAAGAGTGGAGGGGAGCCCTTTTAGCTGAAATGGTGCGGGTCCTCCTTGGTCTGTGCTTGTATTGATTATTCAGGCGTGTGCTTCGCTGCCTGATGCACATGCTACCCGTAAGAGTGGAGCCTACTTGGGACGTGCTGTTGGAAACAGACGCTGCCACGAAACCTAGACGATCAGAACGAATCAAGTGATCCACTTCAGGACCGCCGCTCGTGCGCACGCGCAATTTCCAAAGTGCGATCGGTGGATCCTGAATCAACCACGATAATTTCGCCCTGCCCATCACGCACCAGGGGCTGCACACTTTCCAGGGTGCATGCCAAATTGGCTTCCTCATTGAGAGTGATCAGGGCAACGGAGATTTTCACGCTCCATGAATATACCGCGATTGAATGGGCTCCCGGTCGAGCCTCCTCCGCGGAGTACGTGACTCAAATGGCACCATCTCAGCAAACAAAGCGCGGAGTTACGCACTCCGCGCTCAAGTCGCATTCGGTGATCTTCTCTTCGGCCTATTGAGCGTTCGCAACCGAGGCAATAGTTGTAGTTGGCTGCGCCACGC
Source organism: uncultured Acidobacteriota bacterium (assembly GCA_963718485.1). GTDB lineage: Bacteria > Acidobacteriota > Terriglobia > Acidiferrales > UBA7541 > Palsa-295. The sequence goes on along the minus strand of CAVQZU010000018.1, from coordinate 228 downwards.
GTCAATCGCGCAACTTTTGCGGATTTCGGCGTAGCATAATTGAGGGTCGTCCCGCCATCGCCCAGGCATAGCGCTTTGACGTAGACTTCGCCTCCCGATCTTTCCAGTACCAACTTCATCCCCTGCTTTGGTTTTGCGTCTGAAATGCTTTCTGCCATCGCCATGCCGCTCCATTCTGATTCTTTGGAGCGAACAGTGACCAGCGTTCCCGAAGTATCTGCATCCATG
>CAVQZU010000017.1:0-8308 GCA_963718485.1 uncultured Acidobacteriota bacterium | reverse complement strand
GGTTTTGTTATTGTTTCGGCTCGTTCGGTCTTGCTTCGCATATCAAGTCGGGAACGGAGTGCCAAGATCGAGCGGCCTGCGTCGAATACAAGGGGCAGGGCAATCGAACACTGGTTGCCGTGGTGTCCGATGGAGCGGGCTCAGCAAAATTTTCGTCTATAGGGTCCAGTCTCGTCGTGCGCTCGTTCGCAGGGAGTGTGGTGGCCTATTTGCGGTCGGGTGGCAGAGTTGAAGATATCACTGCAGACGCCGTTCGAATTTGGTTGGACGAAATTAGGGACAAAATTGCCGCGGCTGCTCGAAACAGGGACAGCGAGCCAGGAGAGTTTGCTGCCACGCTTGTTGCTGCGATTATTTCGGAGAGCGGGGCAATCGTTTGTCATATAGGTGATGGAGCGTGCGTAATCCGTCGTCATGCTCAAGCCGAATGGGAAGTTCCGAGCTGGCCCGCACATGGAGAATATGCATCATCGACATACTTTGTGACCGATGATCCTCAGCCAAACTTACAGTTTTCAGCCATTGCTGAGCCTATATCCGAGATTGCTATGTTTTCCGATGGCCTTGAGCGACTCGCTCTGCGATTTTGCAACCATTCGTGCTTCGGAAAAATTCTTCAATCCTATGTTCGCACCGCTGTCGACGAAAACGACCGGACGCAATCGAATTCTTTCAAGGAGTTTGAGAGCGTTCCTCGACGGTCCTCAAATTACTAGCCGCACAGATGACGACAAATCTCTTCTATTAGCCCGGCGCGCCTAGAGATGGATAAACTTCCCTCAATCGTTATGACATCGTTAGGCCGAACGCTCCATCTCACCAATCAGCTTGGAAAGGGAGGGGAGGGCGCTGTTTTCGAAACAAGCGAACAGACTGACATTGCTGTTAAGCTGTACTGGCCGAAGAATGCTGCAGGTCGTAGGGAAAAAGTTACGGCGATGGCAACTGCGGGATGGGCAAGAATAAATCCCATCGTAGCGTTTCCGATGGATGTCTTGTTCGGGCCTAATGGGTCATTCGCTGGCTACATAATGAAGAAAGTGGGCGGTCATAAGCCCATCCATTTGCTTTACTCGCCAGCCAGCCGAAAAGTAGAGTTTCAGAAAGCGCACTTTCCATTCCTCGTTCGGGCGGCTGGCAATATCGCAAGAGCAGTAGCGAGTGTTCACGCCACAGGTTGTGTCATAGGCGACATAAATCATTCTGGATTTTTGGTTTCGGAGGCTGCGACCAGTATTCTAATAGATAGCGACTTTTTTCAGGTGCTCGCAACAAATAAGAGCTTCTTTTGTCAGGTCGGCACGCCGGAGTACACGCCGGCAGAAATGCAGGGTGGAAAGTTTGATCGAGTAAAGCGAACGCCAAATCACGACAATTTCGGTCTGGCCGTTCTGATCTTCCAACTCCTTTTCCTTGGAAAACACCCCTTTGCGGGAAGATATTCTGGTAGCGGCGATATGCCCTTGGAACGGGCAATTGGTGAATTTCGCTTTCCTTATTCCAGTTCGCCAAATGGAATGCAGCCCCCGCCTGGCGCACCTCTTTTGTCAGACTTTCCAGCCGAAGTCGGTAGTTTCTTTGAACGTGCATTTGGAAGGGCAGGCGTTACGCTTCGGCCCCCAGCTACTGAATGGATAGATGTTCTCAAAAGGTTAGAAGGTACGTTGCAACAATGCGTTGCTGACAGAAATCATCATCACGTGGCGGGAAAGCCCTGTCCGTGGTGTCGGATGGAGAAACAAAATCCGGGGTTTGTTGCCTTCAGCACAGTGTCGAGCATCAATATTGATCCCACACGAGTTGATGTCGCAGCGCTGCTAGCAATTATAAGAGGAGTTCCAAACCCAGGTCCGCCACCGAATATTCTGGGTGCAGTGGCTGCTCCAAACAATCTAGTTCCCACAAGTGCCACTGCTGAGATATCAACGCAGATAAAAAGGCGAGCTGTTTTGGCCATCGGAGCAAGTGCATTCGGTGCGTTTCTTGTCTTTCTTGGAGGTTCAGGGGTTCTGCCCGGATTTATTTTGATTGGGGCTGGAATTGCGAGTGGGTTCATCGAGCCGGGCGCACTCAAGAAAGCTCGTCAGAATACGGTTCGTGCGCAAGCATCGTGGCGCACCATTCAAGAAATGTGGAACGGGCAAACCGGAAACCAAAAGTTCTTAGAGCTAAAGAACGTGTCAGAAAATTTGGTCCGCGATCTAGCAAATCTTCCAGATGAGCAACGGCGGTCTCTTGCGGAACTGGAACAAAAGAAGCGTGACCTTCAGCTAAACAGATTTTTGGATAACTTCCGGATAGCCGACGCCAAGATTAGAAAGATAGGTTCGGGTCGGAAAGCACTTTTGGCGTCGTATGGCATTGAAACCGCGGCGGACGTTGATCACGTTCGGATTTAGTCAATACAAGGCTTCGGTGGTTCGCTTGCCACAAATCTCATGGCCTGGCGGAGTGGGCTAGTGGGCCGTTTTGTGTTTAACCCCTCGATGCCGCTAAATCCGCAAGACGTTGCGGCCTTAAAACTTCGTCTGTCAAAAAAGCGACAAGACATTGAACTGAAGTTGCGCACTAGCGCTACTAGTTTGAAACAGGCTTCGATTAACTCAATCGACCAGCGAAAGAAGCTAGCCCAAGCCGCTGAACAAACTCTGCGTGGCCTACGCCAGGCAGAGCTGGATGAACGAATGGCGACCGGGCCGATCTATTTGGCCTCAAGGGTTGGCCCGTTTTGTATAGCGGGAGCTGCTGCATTTTTCCTTTCGCAATCGTACCCATCCACGACCAGCGCATCATCGCAATTTGATATAGCGCCGCAATCTCACCTCGCCGTTTCTCCGCCCGTCACGACTACGCCGGTCCCTATGCCCCAGGTACGGCGATCACCGCCCGCAGATGCAATTGGAGCTGCTCGTTCTATCCAAAATGGGGCGCCTCTGAGTTTGCCTTCGGGGGCTACTCTAGGAAATTCAAAGCTGGCTGACGCAAGTCAGACGCAAGACGTTCCAAAGATTTCAAATGCGATAGGCGCAGCCGTGCAGTCATATCCCACCGTACCGCCGAGCGTTGCGCCGATAAACGGGCCAGCAGTTTTGGCTCCTATTCTTCCGCCGCCTGAATCTATAGCGTCATTCCCAGGACCAGGCGATGCGCTGCAAGCCCCAGCAACGCAGACTCAGAGCACACCCTCAAAGCCGACGCTCGATCCTTCGCGGACGCCAGACGCTATCCAAATCCAAAATCGTCTTATCAATTTAAGTTATTTAATAGGTCCTGCGGATGGCAAATGGGGACCCAACTCCAAACGCGCGATCGAAGAATTTCGTTCCCGCAATGGCATATCGTCAGCTGACCAGTGGGACGAGAAAACCGAAATCCTCCTGTTTGGAAGTGAACAACAGGTCTCAAGTGTAGTCTCAGCTTTATTTGAGGGAGCATGGACACCCGAACCCGGTGTGTGCGGCGATGCTGGGGACGCCCCGCCGTTAAAACTTACGGTTCATACGGCAGTAACCTCTTCCGGAGACAGGCTGTATATTCGGCCCTTTGCAAACAGTGGGAAGCAATTCGTGGCGCATGACGGCAAAATGCAAAGTTGACGGGCGGCCTCAGCAGTCAAATGTTCGCCTTTCTTTGAACGGTTCTGTTTTAAGCTGGACTAGCGAGAATGGACCGGCAGCATATTATCGGTGTGAGTAGGCTGCCTATCCGCCCCTCCAATCTCCACGCTAGTAGGAGCCGAGCACTGGCAAGGTGTGTGCATTGTCCAAATTTCATGCTAGATTAAAAGGGTAGATGGCGCGGTCGATTCGGCCCCATTCTACGATCTCGCTGCGAAATTGGAGAGTAGGGCGATGTATTCCCTCAGTTGGACGCGAGTTCCGTAGCAATGTCTCTACTATTAAGGACATTGCCATTACGTCATCGATAATTGTCGGCGGCCTTTGGGTTGTTTTCATTTTTTTGTACAACAACCATACGCAACCGCCCACGCTGGTCCCGGCAGTAGTAGTTGAGGAACCACATTCCAAAACTGATTTAGCAGTATGCCTGCAAATCGTAGAAAAAATGATTGATAAGGCCCCAGTGCGCGAAGCCGCCCTGGTGCCCTTACAGCCATCGCTGCCCCATGCCGAGTCGCTGACGACTAGCGCGAAAGCCTCGGTGGCTACTCTTGGCTTCGGGCCGTTTAATCTAGTGAAGCGAGATTACGTTCCCAACGTTTCATCGTTTGCCGCGAACACGTCACTACCGAATTTCGAACCGGCCTCGATCACTGCGACCAGTTTCAATAAGTCATTCTATACAGACGGCATCCACGTTTCGTTGGGTGGAAATGGGATCGTCAACCCGAATGTTGTGATCGGTAAACAGCCGTGGCAGACCGTCGCAATCGGTGTCGATAATCTGATGCTTACGAGTGCTGTACAGTCGGGTTCGCTCAGGGTAGCCAGCCTCGATACCGCACTTCATCCGAACGGCATACAAACTATGCTGGATGGCAGCGGAATCGTTAGCCCGAATGTTGTGATAGGCAACCAGTCGTGGCAAACCGCAGCAATCGGTGTCGATAATCTGATGCTTACGAGTGCTGTACAGCCGGCTTCGCTCACGGTAGCCAGCCTCGATACCGCACTTCATCCGAACGGCATGCAAGCTGTGCTCGACAGCAGCGGAATCGTTGGCCCGAATGTTGTGATCGGCAACCAATTGCGATCCGTTGATTTTCTTATTACGAATGCGCTAGCCGCGACTGGACAAGCCCAATCCTATTCAATCACGGGAACCGCTCTGATGGCTCCACTTTTCGGTTCAAGAAATCAGGGCCTCCCCACGATCCAACCCCAAGATATTCTTGTGATCACGCCACAGAGGCTTTGACAGAATCCTCATCGCAGGCGGTCATTGGTATGTTGCCCACTACGGAATCTCATTGGCAAGCGGGCTACAAGTACGCGGCCGAAGCTATAAAGATTTTATTGACACTTAACGGTGGCGCTGCGGCAGGAATTCTCACATTTCTCGGTCATTCGCCGGAGCTTCGAAATAAGGCAATGGCGTACGCGATATTTTCGTTCGGTGTTGGAGCGCTTCTTGCCGCTTTCGATTTTGGATCTGCTTATCTTGCACAACTGCATTACGGTAATCGAGAACTCGGCGGCGCCGGCGCGCAGCGAAGCGCTAAACTCGCGGGGTGCTGGCATAAGGTGTCCTACCTATTATTCATTCTCTCAGCCGCCTGTTTCCTCATTGGGTTAGGATACGCAAGCTGTGCGATACTTATGCATTGAAAACAGTGGTGAGTTTCTCTGTCTAGCAGCACCTCCTAGGGCGACAAAGTGATACTCGACCGCTGCACCGGGCGTGTGATCTTTTTACCAGTAACTCAGTTTGGAAATGCCAGATCGGGTGCGCTCGACCACAAATCGGTGAGACACGAAGAATTTGAGCATCAATTACTCTCTCAATAATTTCGTCAGCGGCACAGATAGCGCTTTTGCAATTCTCCCCATGACAAGAAGGCTAGGATTACGTTTCCCGCGTTCAATGCCGCCCATGTAAGTCAGGTCAATCTCTGTCTCAAATGCAAGCTCCTCTTGCGTCATGCCCTTTTTCAGCCGTAACCGCCGGACATTCCGCGCAAATATTTGGATTAACCCCCGATCCTGCATTGCAGGATGGGGCACTATCGCGCATTTAGTCTCTAGGGATTATAGTCCCTACGGACATTGCGACTGGACGATTTTCGGCAATTGTTCGCACAAAAGGCGGAGGCCCATGTCATTGTTCAGAAAGCGGGCAATGCGGCCATTATGATCCCTCGGAAAAAAAGAGCGGCCACTCGTCTTCGGAGCCATACAGATGATGAAACATAAAACAACTAAACGCATGCGAATCGGATTGATCGCATTGTGTGTGCTTGTCGGTGGCGGGTCACATAGAGCATTAATGGCTCAATCAACAAATGGCCCATTCGATGGCAGATGGTCTGCCACCATTGGTCCGCAGGGGGCCTGCAACTTTACTTCAACACTCATCATCGACGTGGTGGGCTCCTCCATAGCCGGAAACGCGACCAATCCGTTTGGCGTATTTCCACTCTCAGGCACGGTTAATCCAAGCGGCGCTGGCGTTTTCAAGATTGGCAGTTTTGTCGGGACCATTAAGTTCTCGGGAACTACGTTCGAAGTGAATTACGCGAACACTTGCGGAGGAAGGATTGCCGCAGCTCAGCCGGCAGCCGCAGCGGGCGTGCCAGCTGCGCCTCCGACTTCCAACCCGACACGATCACTGTTGACCGGTAACCCCGCGCTCACCACCCAGAGTGAGTTTAACGCTAGACAGGCACAACAGGAGTTGTCGCAATATAACCAGCAGCAAGGTCAAACAGGTCAGTGGCCGAAAACTGGAAATGTAACGCACATACACATTGTTGGACATCAGGAAACATCATACGCAAAGATGGTGCGGTTGTTTGGCAAGGACGAAGTCGAGCGGGCGTTCGTTCTATTTCCATGGGCAAGCCAAGGGGATGAGCGTACGCAATATCTTATCGATGAGATGAGAGCAGCAGCGGATCGGCAGCAGGGTCACTCCTACTCCATTCACGTCAAATGATGGCGTAGACGCAAGCGGCAGCCTTGGAAAATATAAAATGTGAGGGGTTGTTACCGTCACAGCAATTCGAGGGCGGGCAGCAATAAATTTTACCCTTGCACCTTCACACCTAGAAAGGTGGCACGGTAACAGCGGCCAATGAGCGTGAGCGTATAACCGTCAGGCGGCGCGCGCCATGTTTCTGAACTTGATCCAGTGCCATTGGTCGCGAGTATTCACGAATGGGTCTGCGTCTCTCGGTGTATATGTTTCCTTCTCTACAGCACGACAAGCGTCCACGTTCGTCGTAAACCATGACACATTTTCACCTTTTCCAAGAAACTTCCCGTCAGTTTGTATTGCATACCAATCATCATCGGTCTTCCTCACATACACAGTCCGTTTGTTGGTGAACTTGCGGAAGTAGCCACCGTTTTTGCTTTCCAGCCAGCCGCCGAAGTACTCGTTCCTCGGCGGCCAGGACTTTTCTGCTGCCAAGCAAGCGTCGTGCGCGCATGGAAAATCGGTCGATAGCATACTTTCGTGCTGGTCATATCTAGGCTCACCAAACCACGACGTGTGCCAAGCACCATCGACGGCATACACACTGCCCAATATGCGGTCACCAATTGCCCAAACGAAACTACCGTCAGCCCGTTCGACCCATTTAACGATCTTCATTTTAATCTCCACTCATTCAAACGTGTTTGAAATAGGCGGTCCCACTTTTCTCACGTGTGTCTCGCCCTGCTGTCTCGTCACAAACCCTTGTCACCTTTGCACCTGTCCCACCTGTCTCAGCGCACGGGCCTTTGGGCCAATCAGTGGCTTTGCTGCCGTCCCCACTTTCTTTCTCTGTATTCTTTCTATTAATTTCAAATTAGGTGAGACAGATGAGACACCTGAGACAAGCGCCCAATCGGCGGGCACTTCCGCTGTCCCACCTGCACCTGCCATGCGAGACCACGTGGGACCGACACGCCGCCCCAAACGCGGGCGCGGCGAATCGCCGCCTTAATTTTTGATGCCGAGCCGACCATCGACTAATTCCTGCCATTTGTTTCCATTGGGCAGGTGATAGCCCCATGGCCGCCGCGTTCTATTTCCTGTCGCGTTATTTTGGAGAGCTTTTAGACGCTTGCGCGGTCCAAACATGTCCGCACATGCTTTGCCGAAACCATCCGGGCCTAGTGGTCGCAGGCTGTTTTGCCTACAGAACCCCGTGTACGCCTCGCGGAGGACCTCTACCGATATTCGCGTCCCTAGATCGTGGCTAACTTCACCGCCATGTGGGCCTCGCCCCGTTCCTATGATTGCATCGGCGTTAATGCAGGCTTGCGACCACTGCGAAATACTGTCGCTGCTCATGCGCTGTTGTTCAGTGGTCTCGGCTGTCTTCAGGATTTCTCGGGGGTGCCAGTTACATAGCTTTAATTTTTGTAAGAAGTGCAGGAACTCGCGTGTGCCGCCGTCAGCCAAATCGGCATAGAGCGGATCGAACCAAGTCTTGTCGGTGGCACGTTCGTCGCTGACATCGAACACCGCATTGCGTCGGTCACCAACACCGGCTGATACAGCATGGTCATGGTTTGTAGTCATAATTATGTGCAACCGATTTGGTATATGGAGGACTGCTCCTCCCTTCCGCTCGATCTGATTGGTGGGCGCAGTAATCATCGACTTGAGTTTGTCCGCTTCTCTAATCGGCCATTTG
>CAVQZU010000016.1:0-4702 GCA_963718485.1 uncultured Acidobacteriota bacterium | reverse complement strand
CGCGATCGAGTCCACGCAGCATGAATTCCGTACTGCCGGTTCTGCGAAGAGCAGGAAACGCGCCAACCTGCAACTGAATCCCGCCAAACCGTGACTGCCAAGTCGGGTTGTGCCCTCGTCCTGATCATCGACCAAGATTTAGGATTCCTGATGTGGCTTGGGGAGCTGTTCACTGAATTGGGATGCCAGACTGTCCCGGCGCTGCATTGCCGGCTATGCCATCGAGCTTGCCCAACGACTGGAAGTGCCAATCTCAACCCTGGTGGTAAATCCGGATTTGCCGCGCGCCGCGAAAACCATCAAGACACTCGTCGCCTCTAATCCCGGCGCACGCGTTGTATTGATCCGCGATGCAGGGGCGGCTCCAAAATCCGCTCCCAGCCAGGCCACGCACCCACCATCGGGCCTCAGCTGATCCTGGAACGGCCTGCGCCTGGGGAACCGATTTCTCGCCAAGCATGGCTGGCAAGAGTTCGAAAAGTCCTGCTCACAAGCCCATTCACCTTAGATTTGATCGCGATTTGATGGCACAGGGGAAGGATCTGCGGTCCGAAGGATCTGAAAGTACTAGTATCCCCTCCCCGGCTCTAGTCATTTCTTCTCTTCCATTGTCCGTGGAATGATTCAAAATAGAACCAGGACTACCATACGAAAAGCTGGTACCGCGATACAGTTGGTACGGCGATAGATAACCGGCTCGCCCCGGTTGGCGCAGCATAGGTGAAGCCTTGTCGGGAAGCACTGGAGGAGTGAAAAGCGATGAGAAAAGCAGTTGGAACGTGTATGGTTCTGCTGGCCATGACCGCTTGCAGCACCAAGCGCGGTTATGTGGAGAAAGGCAATATCCTTTTTCAGCAGGGCAAATACGATGATGCGGCCATCAATTACCGCAAGGCGATTCAGAAAGATCCCAACTATGGCGAAGCTTTCTACCGTCTGGGGCTGAACGAGGCTCAACACGGAAACCCCGGAGAAGCCTACAACGCTCTGTTTCGCGCCAACCAACTGTTGTCGACAAACACAGAAGTCAAGGAAAAATTCGCGAGCTTGTGCCTGGAATACTACCTCCAAGATCCTTCGCGGCCGGCGAAACTGTACCAGCAATTGCAGCAGACGTCCGAAGAACTGCTGGCGCACAACCGGAATTCGTTCGAGGGTTTGCGAGTGAAGGGATACCTGGCCTATGCCGACCGCAAGCCGCAGGACGCCATCGGCTATTTTCGCAAGGCTTTGCAGATCGATCCCGCTAGCGCGCCGGTTACAACCGCGCTGGTCCAGACATTGACGGACAGCGGCCAAGCGCAAGAAGGCGAGAAGTTGGCAGTGGCTTTGTTGGCGCGCCGCAAGGACTACGGCCCCATCTACGATGCGTTGTACCGCGTCTATTCCAATTTGAATCGCCCGGCGGACGCAGAAAAGGTTCTCGAAAGCAAAGTCGCCAACAACCCGGAGAATGCCGGGTACATTACGCAACTGGCGGCACACTATGCTCGGGTTGGGAAAACCGCCGAGGTGAACACCGCCTTGCAACGTATCTTAGGCGATCCGAAAGATTTCCACGATCCTGAACTGATCAGTGGGCGACTTCTATCTTCAGCAAAAGAACTATTCCGACGCCATCCGTTATTACCAACAGGGCAGCCAGACCCATCCAAACGCGAAATTAGTTTACGAAAAGAGAGCGATGGCCGCCTTTCTCAGCGACATGAAATATGAAGACGCCGGCCGCCTGGTGCAGCAGATACTGAAAGAAGATCCAAAGGATGAAGTCGCCCTGCGCGTCCACGCCGACCTCTTGATTATCGCTGGCGGCCCCGAGAACGCTACCACTGCGCTGGCCCTCTTACAAGATCAGGCCAATAAAAACCCCAAGGACATGAATCCGTCGTTGCGCTTCCAAATGGGCCGCGCTTACCGCCTGAAAGGCGACCTTGACGCGGCGCGCGCGCAATTTTCAGAAGCCCTTCGGATGAACCACACCTATACGCAGGCGCAATACGAACTAGCCGAGATCGGATTGGCGCAGCATCGCCCGCAAGAAGCCCTGTCGCAGGCGAACGCCATTCTGGCCACCAATCCAAGGGATCGTCGTGCCCGGCTGTTACGCGCCAGGGCCTGCTTGGCACTGGTGATTCGGTGCGAGCGCATGACGAACTCACCCAGTTGCTGAAAGAGTCGCCACAGGACTCGGAGGCACGTTTTCAACTTGGGTCCTTAGCATTCCAGCAGAAAAAATATCCTGAAGCCATCGAGCGGCTGAGCGGGCTGGTAAGCACTGGCGATCCGCGAGTGTTCGCCGCTCTCACGGCAACCTATGCCCGCCAGGGGCAATTTGACAAGGCGGTCGATATCGCCAATCAGGGATTGAAGCGCGTTCCCGACTCTAACGTGATCCGGGAGCAACTCGCCGAAGCCGCCGTCTATGGTGGAAAGTTCGATCTGGCAATATCGGAATCCAAGAAACTGATTGCCTCCAATCCAAAATCACTGGAGGCGTATGTTCGTCTGGGAGCCATCTACGACTTGAAGGGTGACTCCGCTGCCTCAATCGGCGTGTTCCAGCAAGCCCACGATTTGGCGCCTAACGAGCTAGGGCCGGCCTTGACGTTGGCCCAGGCCTTCGCCCAAGCGGGCCGGCGACCAGAAGCACTGGGGGTTTACCAGAACATTCTAAAAGTGCATCCCAACGATCCAACCGCTCTCAACAACACAGCTTACTTTCTGTGCGACAGCGGCGGCAACCTGGACGAAGCGCTCCGGTTTGCACAGAGCGCAGTTCAGAAGGTTCCAGACCAGCCGAGTTTCGCTGATACTCTGGGATATGTTTACCTGAAGCGAGGGATGCGAACCAGCGCGATCCAGACTTTTAGCAGCCTGGTTCGCAAATATCCCAAGTACGCCACCTACCACTATCACTTGGGTTTGGCTCTGTATGAAACAGGCAATAAGACGGGAGCCAAGAAAGAACTCCACGACGCCCTTTCCGCCCATCCGACTCGCCGGGACGCGGCTAAGAATCAACGAACTCCTCGCCCGGGCGGGGTAAGACTCTCCGGGTCCTCGGCGATCAGTTCTCGCTCCTCTAGCCGGTTTACTTCGGCTTTGGACCCGGCCTCTTCCAGGCCCTCGTCGATAGCGGCGTCGTTCGCGCTCTCGGTAGCGAGCACTTCGACTTCGATCTGCCCCGCGCCGCTCAGGTGGATTTCATACTCGGCGACCTTGCTCCGACTTTATTCTCGTAGCGGCGGACCTGCTCCCTGACGAAGTTCCATATGCTTTCCTGTAACGGGTCAGGCAAGGGTTGTGAGCTCATACCAACCGTTAGATTGCGCCGGGGGCGAGGCGTTTCAGTGGCGAGCGTTCCGCTACTCATCATCGACGACTTCGGCCACATCCAAGCGCCCCGTCGAGAACTGGCTAGGCTGCTCGGCGATGTCGTCGCAGTCAGCGCCATGCTCGACCGCCTTACTCCATCACGGCCATGTCCTGAAGTGCTGGCCGCGAAGTTGGCGCACCAAAGCGGCGGCAGGGCCCGAGCAGACCGGCGAGCCTGTAGATCTTTGTCCTCAGGTAACGGCGTCGAATCCTCGGCGAGTCTGTGAACATCGAATGGCTCGGCGATATCACTAACGCACGTGTCTCCACCACAGCCCTCTGCACCACAATCCTCGTTAAGGTTGGGCACTCTAACCACCCGCCCGTAACACGAAGGCCCCCAATCATTCGGCACCGGGGGCGCTGTGGGTGTACACAATCGAGCGTCCATCTACCTTGAACTGTGGCTCTTGATGAAAACCCCGCTTGGTCCTGCGGACGATCAATAGCTTCGGAGCGACGACTGAACGTTCGAGCTTCGGTCCTGTCGCTCGGTGGTTTCGGCATCCCCGGTTCCCAACCAGCCCAGATCGAATCTTGTCCGACCACACATGTCCGTGGGTGATGACCGGATGTTCACAGCGATCCTGCGACAGGAACTCAGAGTGATCTACAAGGCTGACGCTTCGCTCCTTCGCCCCACGACGGCTACCCCAGTATTGGCATAGTAAGCTACGTCGCCGAGTACTTCGCAGACGGTAAGCACTTTTACTTGACCGTGCGATCTCTCAACGACGATACCCATCGTCATCATCGGGCGATGATCCAGCAGGTCGTGGAGTGACATCCAGCAGCTATCGTATAACTTTGTTGTTTTACTTGGGCACGCTGTCCCCAAAACACCAGAATGGCTGCCTGCCTTTTTCAAGTACCGACCTTCATACGCATCTTCAATGCGCATCGAACTCGTCCTCCGGCCGGGGCAAGGCCGATTCAGGCGCTCTGGAGCGGTCAACCGGATTTGTTTGCTAGGCATGCAGAGCCGCAACCGTTTGGTTAACTCGGAAATTCGGGTACTCTGGGGCATGGAACGAGCGATCCCAATTCTTCCAGCTGAAGACTTGAAAGCCACCAATGCCTTTTACGTCGATGGGCTGGGCGTCCGCGTGACATTCGAGGCGTCCAAAGATGGCCGGTCGGGACTACTCGAATAGAGCGTGGCACTGTCCAGATCACCCTGGGCAGTCCGATGTCGGGTCACAGATGAAACGCGTGCGTAGCGCTCCTGGTCAACGATGCCGATGCCTACTAATGCGAGTGGAGCGGGAAGGTGGATGTCCTCAGAGCGCCGAAAGATGAGGAGTGGGGGGCGCGAACGTCGTAAGCG
>CAVQZU010000015.1:0-15015 GCA_963718485.1 uncultured Acidobacteriota bacterium | reverse complement strand
TGGTCGTGATTCCCTCGGTGCTGAAGTTCGCGATCGGAATCGGAGGAGATTTCGGACGGGGCGCAATCACCTGCCGCACGGGAGAGCATTTCACCGGTCCCTGGAGCGCCCCCGCCATGTTCGCATTGGAAGGCGGCAATATCGGTTTCCAGTTGGGCGGACAGGCTACCGACTTTGTCCTGCTGGTGATGAATCCCAAGGGAGCAAATTCGATTCTTGTGAGCAAAGTGAAATTGGGCGCCGATGCCTCGGCTGCGGCAGGCCCGAAGGGCCGCACCGCGGCCGCCGATACCGATATCGTGATGAAGGCGGAAGTCCTCACCTATTCCCGGTCGCGGGGATTGTTCGCGGGTATCTCGCTGGAAGGCTCGACGCTGCGTTCCGACGGCGGTGCCAACAAGAATCTCTACGGCCGCGAATTGAGCGCGAAGGAAATCGTCCGTCAACGGAAAGTCTCCACTCCCGCCTCCGGCCGCACGCTGGTCGCGGTCTTGAACAAACAGTCCCCGAAAAATCTTTCCGACCCGAAGTCACTGCGTGAGTAAGGTGATCCGCAAAGTCTTGGAGATAAAATTGGTGGCGCGAATGCGGGCCCGCCAGTGATCGAGCTGAGTGTTTGCGGCCTTCAAAAAACAGCTGCCAATCAGCCGCCTCGGAAACGACCGCGGACGAGGTGACAACGACGTGATCATCCGGCTCATGGAGATCCGATTGCGCCATCAAAAAGCGCAATTTCTACGTGAGGCTGACAGGGTCGACGTCGACAATCACCGCCGTCTCGGGAATTTCCTTTGAGACGCAGAATTCCAGGCAGCCGCCCAGAGCGTGAGCCAGCGCCGAGCGCTGAGGAGACTTCAGCACGAATTGAAATCGATACTCCCGGCGGAGGCGGGCGAGAGGCGCGGCAGCCGGCCCTAGGATTTTTACGCCGCGGCCCTCAAAGGGCGCGAAGTAGCCCGCGAGCGCCCGCGACCAGCGAATGGCGCGCTCGATTTTTCGGTCGCGCACCAGGACCGTGGCAAGCGCGGTAAACGGTGGATAGTGGAGTATCCGCCGGAAGTGCGCTTCTTTTTCGTAGAAGGAAAGGTAGTCCTGCCGAACGGCGTACTGAATTGCGTAGTGCTCCGGATAATACGTTTCCACCAGAACTTCTCCCGACAGTTCTCCCCGTCCGGCTCGTCCCGCCACCTGCGTAAGCAGCTGGAAAGTGCGTTCGGCTGCGCGGAAGTCGGGACGGCCGAGCGCCAGGTCGGCCGCCACCACACCCACCAGCGTCACGCGCTGGAAATCGTGCCCCTTCGCAAGCATCTGCGTGCCGACGAGAATGTCGATCTCGCCGCTCGCGAAGGCGCCGAGAACCTGCTGATATTCACGCTTCGTGCGCACCGTATCGCGGTCCAAGCGCGCGATGCGAGCTTTGGGAAATTGTTCGTGCAGGTACTCGTCGATGCGTTCGGCGCCGTCGCCCACAAAATATAAGTACTCCGCGTGGCATTTCGGGCACTCCTTCGGTGGGCGAAGCGAATAGCCACAGTAGTGGCATTCCAGGCGCTGGCGGCTTTTGTGATAGGTGAGGGCGATGCTGCAGTTCTGGCATTGCACCACCGCGCCGCAGCTTCGGCACAACATCGACCAGGAATAGCCGCGGCGGTTGATGAGCACCATCGCCTGGGTGCCTTCCTCAAGCCGTAGCGCGAGCGCCGCTCGCAGCGTTTCAGAAACGGGCGGAGCGCGGTGCTGCCGGCGAAATTCCTCGCGCAGATCAACGATGCGAACCTCGGCCAGCGGCCGGTTCTCCACCCTGGAGGTCAGCGTCAATAGGCGGTATTTTTCGGCCCGAGCGTTATGGTAGGTCTCAAGCGAAGGAGTCGCCGAACCCAGCAGCACGACGGCTCCTTCGAGCCGGGCGCGATAAACGGCGGTATCGCGTCCGTGATAACGCGGAACCTCCTCTTGCTTGTAGCTGGATTCCTGCTCCTCATCGACGATGATCAGCCCAAGATTTTCAAGCGGCGCGAAGATCGCCGAACGCGTCCCGACGACCACGCGCACGCGACCGTGGCGCACCCGCCACCATTCCCGGGCCCGCTCCATATCCGGCAAAGCGCTGTGCAGGATAGCCACCGAATCGCCAAATCGTGCGCGCACGAGCCGCCCAACCCACAGCGTCAGGGCGATTTCCGGCACCAGCACGATCGCCGATTTCCCGCGTGCGAGCGCGGCATCGATGGCTCCGAGATACACTTCGGTCTTTCCGCTGCCGGTGACTCCATGGATAAGCCCCGCCGTAAATTTGCCCGCGAGCATCCAGCGCCAGATTTCCTCGAGCGCCGCTTTCTGTTCCACATTCAGCGTGTTGGCGGGCGGCGTAAAATCGGTATCCCAGCTGTCTTGGTCCGGCGTCAGCGGCTCGTCCCAGGTGAGCAGCCGCCCGCTCCTCTCGAGTCGCAGGATCGCAGCCCGTGAGACGCCAGCCTTTTCAGCCAGAGCAGCCAGCGGCATTGGGGCGCCGATCGAGACAAGCATGTTGCGAATTTTGTCTTCCGCGGCTGCTGCCACCCCTGCACTTTGCGCATTGGCGGGATTCCACGCGACGATTTTCTGCGTCCGCGCTTTTCGATGCTGCACCACCTCACGACCGGAGATATATCCCAGGCGCACAAGCTGATCGGCAACCGCCTTGCCGCCCGGAACCCGGTGCAATGCCGCTGCACTCAGGGGCTGGCCATTTTTTTCAAAGCGGCGAAGCAGGGCGCGACCGGCGCTTTCGATGCCCGCCAGTTCCGGCGCCGCCGAAAGCTCTTGCAGGAAAGCGCGACCGGAATCGGTGAGTGTGTATTCGCGCTCGTGGCGCAGCTCCACTTCAGGTGGAAGCATCGCCCGAAATGATTCGCCGATGGGCGCGAGATAGTAGCGGCTAATCCAGCGGCCGAGTTCGATCAGCTGGCGCGGCAGTGCCGGAAGCGGGTCCATCACTTCGGCAATTTCTCTGACGTGCGACTTGATGCGGGACGGGTCGGGCGGCTGGTCCGATTCGCCCAATGCGACTCCGATCATCGGTCGGTTGCGAAATGGCACCACCACGCGGCGTCCTACGAGCAATTCACCATTGAGCGCCGCGGGCAGCGCGTAGGTGAACGT
Source organism: uncultured Acidobacteriota bacterium (assembly GCA_963718485.1). Classification (GTDB taxonomy): domain Bacteria; phylum Acidobacteriota; class Terriglobia; order Acidiferrales; family UBA7541; genus Palsa-295. Next base: position 11,874 of record CAVQZU010000015.1, on the reverse strand, counting down.
CGAGCGCAACGGTACTGGTAGCGCGACTTCGCAATAGCGCTGGGTCATGAACGCATTAGTTTACCAGTGAGCAGCCCAGCCCGATTTGCTTGCCTTACAGGCTGACAAGGATTATCCCGGCAAAGATGAGACCGATGCCCAACCACTGGGTGCGCTCCAGCCGTTCGCGCAGAAAAATCGAGGAAAGTACCACGGTAACGGCGCCATACAGCGAGGCGACAACCGTGATGACCGAGACCGGGCCCACACGCAACCCTGCATTGTTGGCGACGTAGGCCGTCGTGTCGGTCAGTCCCATGACGACAAGCAGCCACCAAACGCCGCCGCGCGGAAAGCTCACCTGCCGATGCGCCGGAGCGGCCACCGCGAGCAGCATCGACGACGTCGAAAGGCGGATAACCCATACTGAAACGGCAGCGCCAAGAACAGGCAGCACCTGAAAGCCCAGAAACCAGAACATGATACCGAAGGTAATCATCGACAGCAGCGACCAGCCCACGCCCTTCGAGAAATGCGCATGCGAAGCCGTCGCCTGAGGCCAAGCCCCCGTATTCCCAGCTGACCCAAACGAGGTGGCCGCGAGCAGAACCCCGATCATCGAGGTGGCCAGGCCCGCGGCGTTGAGGCCGCGAACACGCTCCCCGCTGAGAAACGCCAGCGCCACCGTGACCGCGGGATAACTCGATGAAATCGGCGCAACGATCGTCAGCACGCCAATCTCGAAAGAATAGTACAGCGCCAGCGATCCGATTGTATTCAACACGCCCGCCACGATGGCGAGTGCCCAAGGATGCCAACCCGGCGCCGCGCCAGTCGAGAATCCGCCGGTAAAAATAAGAAAAACACCGAGCGCCGACAATCCGATCAGCTGCATGAAAAGCAGAGCGCGATAAGCACCTACCCGGCGGGAAGCGAAGCGCGCCGCGAAATCAGAGACACCCCAGCAAAGCGCGGCCGTCAATCCCAGAATAAGTGCGGACGAGTTTTTCACCGCGTCGGCAGGCTACCTGCGCTTGGGTGTCAGGCCGAGATGGGCCATCACTTTTTGCAAATCCTTCCACACTTCGCCCTTGGCGCCGGGGTTCCGGAGCAGGTAGGCGGGATGGTAGGTGGCCATGAGTTTCGAGCCGCGAAAGTCGAACCACTCGCCGCGGAAGCGCGAAATGCCCTGTGTTGTTTGCAGGAGTGTCTGAGCGGCGCAACTGCCAAGAGCGCAGATCACTTTGGGTCGAATCACGTCGACTTGCCGCAACAAAAATGGCGAACAGATCTCAATTTCATCCTTTTCCGGCAGGCGATTTTCGGGCGGGCGGCATTTCACTACGTTGCAGATATAAACGTCCTCGCGCCGCAGGCTCATCGCTTCGATCATCTGCGTGAGCAATTTGCCGGCGCGCCCCACAAAAGGTTCCCCCTGAGCGTCCTCATCGCGCCCGGGGCCTTCGCCGACGAAAACCAGCTCCGCCCTGGGGTTCCCTACGCCAAACACAATTTTCGAACGCGCCTTGTGCAATTTACACCGCGTGCAGTTTCCGCCGATCGCCTCGCGGATCAGATCAAGCGAATCGTTTTCGATCCGCTCCTCGAACAGCGAGGCTCCCGAAGCCGCCTGGATCAGCGCTTGCGGCGCGGCCATTTTCTGCGCCGGCACCGATGATGTCTTATTCCTTTGAAGTGTAGCCGCGGCAGCCATAGCGAGCGGCGCAGATTTCCTTGAATCGGTTGGTGCGGATCGCATTTCTAGTGACTGCGCGGCCGGCTCACCGGCGTGGTCGCCAGGCCTGGCACTCCTACGGTCGCGAAAGTAGGGACCGAGGTCCAGGTCGTCGGCATAGCGGAACCAGGTTTCCATACCAATGCGCTTTGTGGGATCCAAGCAAACTCCTGTTGGCGATTCGCCGAAGCGACTCTAGCATGAGATGCGGTGGAAATTTCCGCCGGAACGAAAGGCACGGTCACGAACTTGCAAATTGCAGAACTTGATCGAGGATGCGGTTGGCCACTTCGAGCTTCGACATTTTGGGCAGGGCGATATCGCGGCCATCGCGCAGGAATAGGGTGACCACATTGGAGTCGCCGTCGAAACCGGCTCCCTCCTGCGTCACGTCGTTCGCCACGATCATGTCAGCGGCCTTGCGCGCCAGCTTGCCGCGGGCATTTTCCGCCAGGCGGTCGGTTTCGGCGGCGAATCCGACCAGGATGCGCGGACCTTTTTCACGGCCGAGTTGCGCCAGGATGTCCGGAGTGGGTTCCAGTTGCAGGGTGAGTGCATCCTCGCCGCGCTTGAGCTTGCTGAGCTGCGCGGTAGCCGGTCGATAATCGGCAACCGCGGCGGCCATAACTACCACATTGGCCGCGGCGGCTCGCTCGACGACGAATCTGCGCATTTCTTCGGCAGTGCTGACCGGTACCCAGTCCACGCCTTCGGGGATTTTCAAATCCGTCGGACCGCTCACCAGAATCACTTTGGCCCCGCGTCGTACAGCCGCCGCGGCCACCGCATACCCCATTTTCCCGGAGGAGCGGTTTGTCAGGAAGCGAACGGGATCGAGGGCCTCGCGCGTGGGGCCGGCGGTCACGAGGATGGTCTTTCCGGCAAGATCATGTCGCAATCCCAGCACTTCGAAAGCTTTCTGCGCGATGGTTTCGGTGGCGGCCAGACGGCCTGCACCGGTCATGCCGCAGGCCAGGTAGCCTTCATCCGGATCGACGACGTGAACGCCGCGCGCACGAAGGTATCCAGATTTCCTTGCGTAGCCGGATGCTCCCACATGTTCACGTTCATCGCGGGCGCGACCACGACAGGAGCTTTGGTAGCAAGATACAAAGTACCCAGGAAATCTTCAGCAATGCCGTGCGCAAATCTTCCAGCACGTCGGCGGTGGCGGGTGCCACGAGAAGAAGATCGATCCGCTGCGCGACCGCGACGTGCTCGATCGCGCTCTCGACGTTGGCGAGACCCGATTCCTCGGCGCCAAACATCTCCGTAATGACTTTCTCCCAGTGATCGCCGCGAAAGTAAGAGGAGTAACAAACTCGCGCGCGCCGCGCGTCATCACAACTTGCACGTCGAGTTTTTCCTGCTGCAGGCGGCGGACGAGTTCCGCGGCTTTGTAAGCCGCTATGCCACCGGTCACACCTAGAGCGATCTTCATCGGATATCCCGAAAGGGCCCTACCCGCCGAGCGCAAGGGCGAGATTTTGAGGGCTCAGAAACCGAAAAGGGGGCCCGGCTACTTGCGGCGCTTGGCCTCTTTTTCCGCCTCGTCGTTGGTTTCCGGCAATTCGTACTCCAGCATGCCGCTCAGCAACTCCTCTTCGGCAATGCGCGAGGTTTTGCGCGACTTGGGATTGTCCACCAGCGGCCGGCCGCCGATCATCAATTGCCGGGCGCGGCGCGCAACCACGACCACGTACGCAAAATGGCTATCGGGCGCCTGTCTCAAAGCAGTCATCTCCAGATCAGCCTCCAAAGGACTTCAAGATTTCGAGAACCCGCTGTTCGCGTTGCGCCACCCGGCAGCGGGAACCGAGCGCAATCGCCTGAACTTCGGCCCCCGCGCGTTCGAGATCGTCGTTGATCACGACGAAATCGTACTTCGGATATGTCAACGTTTCCTGCCTGGCCCGTTCCAGCCGCCGCCGAATTTCATCTTCGGAATCCTGGCCGCGCTCGCGAATGCGTTTCTCGATGTCCGCCCGCGAAGGCGCCAGCACAAAGATAGCAACCGCGTTCGGCAGTTTTTCTTTTACCTGCAACGCGCCCTGCACGTCAATTTCGAGAACCAGGTCTTTATTCTGCGCCCATGCTTCGTCGAGCCATTTCCTCGGACTGCCGTACCAGTTTTTCCCAAACACCTGGGCGTACTCGAGGAATTCGCCCCGCTCGACCATCCGCTGAAATTCAGCTTCCGACACGAAATTGTACCATTTGCCGTCGCTTTCCGTCTTGCGAGGGGGCCGAGTGGTACATGAAACCGACAAGAGGGTGTCGGGCAGTTCCAATATCTTCTTTACCAGAGTCGATTTTCCGGAACCGGATGGGCCGGAAACGATCAGGACGCGCGGCTCGGGGGAGCTCATTCGATATTCTGCACTTGTTCGCGGAGTTTTTCGATCTCGGACTTGATTTCAAGCCCCAGCTGCGTGATTTCGAGCCCCTCTGCTTCGTTGCCGGGGGCTTTCGAAAGCAGCGTGTTGCTTTCGCGCTGCATCTCCTGCAACAGAAAATCGAGTTTTTTCCCCACCTCCGAAGTGCCGGAGAGCAGGTCCTGGAACTGCTGCACGTGGCTCGCTAGGCGTGTGAGCTCTTCGGATACGTCGCTACGCTCGGCGGCGATCGATGCCTCCTGCGCGAGACGCGCAGGATCAAGCTGCGTTTCACCGAGCAGTTCTTTTAACCGCTGCTCCAGGCGCCGCGCAAAAGCGGGCCGGGCACGTTCGGCGATTGTGGCCACTTTCGCGGTATGGCTGGCGATCGTGCCAAGACGCCCGGACATTTCCTCGCGCAGATGATTGGCTTCGGATTCGCGCATGCGATCGAGCCGGTCGAGAGCGTCGCTCAGGCAGTGCGCCGCCGCGGACTCCAGGCGCTCGAGCTGTCCATCCAGGGACGCGATGGGAGAGCCGATCACACCCGGCAAGCGGAGAATCGACGCGAGATCGGGTTCGGCTTGCACCTCAAATTTCTGCCGCAGCGAGTTCACGGCCTGCACGTAGGCCGCGGCGACTTCCTCGTTCACGCCCACCGCAGCCGGTCCGGCGAGTTCGTGATACAGCGTAACGTCCAGGTGTCCGCGATGGACGCGCTCGCGAACCATTTGCCGGATGCGCGGTTCTAGAGGCTCAAAGCCGTCCGGGACCCGGACGTGAAGATCGAGAAAGCGGTGATTCACACTGCGAATCGAAATCCGCAGGGTCCAGCCGCTCTCGATGACTTGCGCCTGCGCGTAACCCGTCATCGAGCGCAGAGCCCGGCGGCCCTTCGCGGCGGCGGAAGCGCCTTCCGAAGTTGCGGATTGTGGACTCCTACCGGCCATATCTATGCGGGGCCTGCCGCCCGCGTGGCAGGTTCCACATCGCGAAATTGTATATCGTAAAGCCTCCCGTAGGTGCCATTCCGCGCCAAAAGTTCTTCATGAGTACCGCGTTCGCGGATGGTGCCGTTATCCAGTACGGCGATAATGTCGGCGCGCCGGATCGTCGAAAGCCGATGGGCGATGACGAAAACGGTGCGGCCGGTCATTAGATTGTTCAGCGCGCTCTGCACCAGCATTTCGGATTCGGAGTCGAGTTCCGAGGTCGCTTCATCAAGAATCAGAATCGGAGCGTCTTTAAGAAGAGCACGCGCAATCGCGAGGCGCTGGCGCTGCCCTCCTGAGAGCCGCTGCCCGCGGTCGCCAATCAGGGTTTGATAACCTTGCGGCATTTCCATGACGAAATCATGCGCCAGCGCCGCCTGCGCGGCGGCGATCACTTTTTTTTCCGGCAAGTCAGGACGGCCGTAGCAAAGGTTGTTCCAAATGGTGTCGTTGAACAGAATCGTCTCCTGCGTGACGATGGCCATTTGCTCGCGAAGCGAACGCAGAGTGACTTCGCGCACGTCGAAACCATCGATCCGCACGGCCCCGGACGTGGGAGTATAGAAGCGCGGAAGAAGATTCACGAGGGTTGTCTTCCCCGCTCCACTGGACCCCACGATTGCCACCACGGAACCCGCGCGCACTTTCAGGTCGATGCCTTTCAAGATTAAAGGGCCGCCATCGTAGGCGAAGCTGGCATCATCAAATTCTATAGAATCCTCAAGCCGCGGCAAAATCCTGGCTCCCGGCTCTTCCATTTTCTCTTCGGGCAGATCCAGGAACGCGAAAACCTGCGTCGAAATTCCGACTGCTTGCAGAAAAAGCTGATACACCGTGCCGATACGCTTGATGGGCTCATAGGCCTTGAACAGCGCGTAAGTAAATGCCCCGAACAGCCCCAGAGTCAGGCGGCCGCTCTTGATTTCCCCGCGCGCAAAAAGAAGGATCATCGAAATCACCACGCCGCCGAGCAGATCCATTATGGGAGAGGTAGCGGCAAGGGCGCGGACCCAACGCATATTTTCGCGCAACAAATTTCGCGCAGCTTCGCGAAACTTTCGGATTTCAAACCCTTCCATCCCGAACGCTTTTACGACGCGGTTCCCGCTCAGCGTTTCCTGCAAAATTTGGCTCAAATCGGCGAGGCGAGCACGGCTCTTTTCCGACGACTTGCGAATCCGCCGCCCGAACTTTCCCACGGGCCAGGCAACCAGCGGAATCAGCACCGCCGAACCGAGCGCCATTCTCCAATCAATCACCGCCAGCACCAGAACGAACGCGATCAGGCTGAAGATCTGCCTGAACAACTCCGCCATCCAATCGGAAAACGCGGCGCGCATCTGCTCGATATCGCCGATCACCGCGGACATGACTCGCCCCACCGGATTGTGTTGAAAAAAGCCGACCGGCTGCTGCACGATGCGGCTGTAAGCCTGGTTTCGCAGATCGGTAATGCTCGCCAGCCCCACGTATTGAATCAAGGTGCTGCCAAAATACTCCGCCACTCCCTTCACCAAAAAAAGAATCAGCAACGCGACGGCAAATACCGACCAGACGTGATGAATCCGCGAGGGCACCAAGGAATTCAGGTACACGACGTGCTCGGTGCCCGGAATTTTGAACAGCGTGAGTTTCTGAACCGTGGACTGCGGATTCAGAACGATGTCGAGCGCGGGACGGATCGCGAAGGCCACCACGAAATCGGCGGCGCCCATAACGGCCACGAGCACAATTCCGGCGACCAGGAGCGGGCTGTGAGGAGTCAGGTAGTGGAGCAGGCGCCGGACTTCGTCTGGCTTTTTCAAGGGTGAAGCTGCATCCATAAATTAGTCCCTGGGGCCGGAGGCGTGTGATCTGCTAGCATCCATTTTGAATCTGCCTAGACTAAGCAGATTGGGCCAATCTTGCAAGGCGCCCGGTCCGATCCAAACCGCCTTCATGAAGACGTTTTGTCCAGGTCGCGGTGAACCACCTTCGTCGAATAGCCTCTCTTCTGGAGACTACCGCGAATGACTTCCGCCAATGCCACGGAGCGATGCCGCCCTCCCGTACATCCCAAAGCAACCGTGAGATAGCTTTTCCCTTCGCGGATGTAGTGAGGAATGAGATACGCCAGAAGACTTTCGATCCGACGCAGGAATTGTCCCGTCTGTGGAAAGGAGCGGATGTAGCGCGCCACGCGCGGATCTTTCCCGGTAAACGGCCGCAGCCGCTGGACGAAATGCGGGTTGGGAAGAAAGCGCACGTCGAAAACCAGGTCGGCGTCCGCTGGCACTCCATAACGGAAGCCGAAACTCACTACGGAAATCATCAGCGGGCGCCGCCCGGGATTCTGAAACCGATCGATGATGAACTGCCGCAGCTCGTGGACGTTGAATTTTGTCGTGTCAATGATGACCTCGGCGAGGCGGCGGATCGGCGCCATCCGGCGGCGTTCCTCGCGAATGCCGTCTGCGATCGAGCCGCCTTGCGCCAGCGGATGCGGCCGCCGAGTCTCGCTGAAGCGGCGGATCAGCGCATCGTCGCTCGCTTCGCTAAAAACCAAAGTGACCGAATGCTCGCTGCGCAGCTTGCGATACATCTTCGGCAGGTTCTCGATCTGCTCGCCTTCGCGGGCATCAACGAGCAACGCTGCGCGTTCAATTTCTCCGCGCCCGCTTTCGTACAGTTCGCCAAAGGTGGGAATCAGGGCAACGGGCAGGTTATCCACACAGTAGAACCCAAGGTCTTCAAAGGTATTGAGGATCGAACCCTTGCCGGAACCGGACAAACCGGTGAGCAGCACGAGTTGGCGGCCGTCTCTCTTTCGCGAGTCTCGCGCCACGGCGGCCGACGCTAGACCTTCACCCGGCGCCGGTGGGTGCTGGGAATGCGCAGGTCCTCACGGTATTTGGCGACCGTGCGCCGCGTGACGTGGATGCCTTCATCGCTGAGCTTCTTGGTAATTTGCTCGTCCGTGAGCGGATGCGAAGTGTCTTCTTCTTCGATCATCTGCTTCACACGTCGCTTGAGCGAAGCAAGAGACATTTCGCTCCCCTGCGGGCCGTTCACCGATTCAGAGAAGAAGGTGCGAAGCTCGAGCACGCCTTGCGGCGTGTGCACGTATTTGTTGGCCACCGCGCGGCTCACCGTCGAAGGATGCACGCCGACTTCTTCGGCAACCTCCTTGATCATCATGGGCCGCAGGTGATCGGGCCCGTAGTCGAGGAATTCTCCCTGCCGGCGCAGGATCGAATTGCAAACGCGCACGATGGTGTGCTTGCGCTGCTCGATGTTTTTCATCAGCTGAATCGCGGCCGTGAACCGTTCCTTCACATAGGAGCGCACATCGCGGTCCGCGGCGTCGCGCGCCAACAGCCGGCGATAGGTCGGGCTCAAGCGCAGCTGCGGAAGGTCATCATCATTAATGAACACCTGCCACTCGCCATCCACCTTGCGGAATTGCACGTCCGGCTCGACCAGCCGCGGCTCGGTTTTGTTGTAGCGCAGCCCCGGCTTGGGATCGAGGCGCTTGATCACATCTACCGCCCGCTTTACCAACTCCACCGGCCGGTTCAGTGCGCGGGCCACCTCTTTCATCTGGTTGTTCTGCAAAAGCTTCAGGTGGTCGGCAATGATCTGCTGCGCCAGCGTATTCTGCGGATCGACCAGCTTCAACTGAATCTGCAAGCACTCCTGTAAATCACGAGCGCCCACCCCGGCAGGATCAAATTCCTGCACCATGGTGAGCGCTTCTTCCACGTCTTCCATCGAGTAATTGGCCGCTTGCGCGATTTCATCGAGCGTGGCGGTCAGGTAGCCGTTTTCGTCGAGATTGCCAATGATTGATTCTGCGATCTTGCGCACTTCCTCGCTCGAAATGCTCACGCTCAGTTGCCACATCAGGTGATCGGTCAGGCTCGAAGGAGAGGAAAGGAACTTATCGAAGGAAGGTTTTTCAATTTCCTCGTGTTCACCGCCGGCGGCCCGCTCGACGCCTGTGTCGAGGTATTGCCCAAAAAAAGAGCCGAAATCAAATTCATCAAACGGGTTAGCCGCGGCAGTTTCGGGGACTTTTTCGGTTTCCTTCTTAAGAAAGGCTTCATCGGTGTAGCTTTCGGCGGCCGTCCCTTCTTCGCTAACTTCTTCCAGAACCGGGTTCGCCATGATCTCCTGGTTGATCATTTCGCGCAGTTCCAGCCGGTTCAGCGCGAGCACGCTGACCATCTGCACCAGGCCAGGCGTAAGGATCTGCTTCTGGGCAACGCGAAGGTTCAGTTTGGGTTGCAGCCAGTTCATAGGACCCTTAACTTAGACGGAACGACTCCCCCAGATAGATACGCCGGACTTCCGAATTAGCGGAAAGCTCCTCGGGAGTTCCGGCAGCTAGAATCTTTCCTTCGGTAATGATGTACGCCCGATTCGTCACCGCCAAAGTATAAGGAACATTGTGATCGGTCACGAGCACGCCAATCCCCGCCGCGCTCAAGTCGGCGATAATTCTTTGGATATCCACCACTGTCAACGGGTCAATTCCTGCGAATGGCTCATCTAGCAGCACAAACGAGGGTGACAAGACCAGCGAGCGCGCAATCTCCAGCCGCCGGCGCTCTCCTCCAGATAGCACGTACGCCTGACTGTACCGGATGCCCTCGAGCCCCATCTGAGCCAAAAGCTCCTCCACCCGCTCCCGCCTCTGCTCGGGCGTCAAGGAAAGAGTCTCCAGGACCGCAAGCAGATTCTCCTCCACCGTCATTTTCCGAAAGACCGAAGGTTCCTGGGGAAGGTAGCTTATGCCGCCGCGGGCCCTCAGATACATGGGGAGGTCGGTGATATCCTCGCCGTCCAGTAAAACACGCCCGAAGTCCGGACGGGCCAGACCGACCAAAATGTAGAACGTCGTGGTCTTGCCTGCGCCGTTCGGACCGAGCAGCCCAACTACTTCGCCCTGCCGAATCTCCAAACTGACGTCGTCGACAACCTTCCGCCCTCTATAAGACTTGCGTAATTCGGCGGCCTGGAGCTTCGACATGCCGGTTCATTTCTCAACCCGGTGCTTGGTTAGCGTGCGCAAACCTTCTTGTGAATCAATCAAAATCGTATCACTCGCCACATAGAAGGTCAACGAACGCCCCGTCGTGGTTGTGTCGCTTGAGGCATCAGTGATCGTCGGCTGGCCGCCGGAGAGGACGAATTTTTGATCCGCCGCCGTGTATTCCGCCTGTTCAGCGGCGCCCCGCCGGTCCCCTTGTCGGACGATGACGCTGCCCTGGGCCAATACCCGGCTCAGCTCTCGGCTGCCAGAGCCAGAGAGGACCCCTGCTGGCCCGGTCGGGGGCTTTGCCGCCGCGGACGCGCCCGGAGGTTCCGCCGGCGAAAGAGATAGGTCGAGTGTGCGCGATTCAAGCGAGCCTTCATCGGAATTGGCCCTAACGCCGCCATCGAGGTGCACCTTCCCCGAATCGCTTAAATAGGTAAGCGCAGGCGCCCGAATCTGCCACAGGGTCGGCTTAGCCGGATTCACAGTCGACTTGGTCGGTGTCATAGCGAAAGATGCGCCGGTGCCGGGAGCCTGCGGAAAGATGGCAACGATGTGCCCTTGCGCCTGCAGTTTTTTTTCGTCGCGCCAGATCTCGATTTGCTCCGCTTCCAGCACCGACTGCGCCTGCCATAGTCGCGCATGGCCCAAATAAATGACGTGCCCTGCCGACGCCGAGCCTTCGAGCGCGTCCGCGGAAATATGCGCGGCTCCCGCACCTAAATTGACCGCGCCGTTGCCGCCCGGAGGGGGTGCGAGATAAGTGGAGACGACTCCGCCGGTCGCCTGGATTTCGCCCGACTGTTGGTTGATCCTCACCGAGCCAGCCGTCGTCCGGCTCTGTGAATCCGAAAGCAGCGGTGAACCTTCGAGATTTACGAGGCCCGTTGCGCGAACCATCTTGGCACGCGCCGCGCTAGCCTGCCGGTCGGCTTCCGCGAAATGCACGCGGCCGCTTTGCTCAATCGAGTCCCAGTCGCCGTTTGCTGAGAACGTCGCCATTAATTCCGCGCTCGAGCTCGACTGCGGAACCCCGCTCCCAACTTGCCTCCGGACCTCTACCTCGTCGTGGCCCAGCAGTTTTTCAAGCCGGCCATCCGCACCGAATGCGGCGACGATCTCTTGGCGCTGAGATGGGTGGTTTCATTCCCGGACTTCGATTCAATCGTAGCCGGCGCCAAAGTCTCCGCGCTTTCATCTCCTGTTGTCCTGCGGAGGCCCTCAAGGTCTGCGCCCCCGAACCCTTCCGCGGCGGTTGCTGCCCGGCCGAGAAATTGACCTTCAGCGCTTCGGTCTTCAGCACGTGCGAATCCCCTGCTTGCTGCGACTCCGCCGCCACCCCGCCATTGGCGGTCATCTGTCGGATCAGGTTATGCCCCGGAAGCATCGCAAACTCGACGTGCTCCGCCCAAAAGCGGTCCGTGCCCGCTGCGGCCCGTCGCACGCCTGCAACACTGCCATCGGCGGCGAGACTCGCCACCCACCCCTCGGGATTAAGGGCCGCCCCGAACTTCTCCGCCGACAAGCTGAATTTCCCGCCGCCTTCCTTACCTTGCATGGACGGATGTTCCTCCGCAGTCAGCCCCTGCGCGCGATAATCCTTATCGAGAGTGATGGAAATTTTCCCGGCGGAAAGCTGGCGATCTCCCTGCCGAACAGTCGCCGGACCGGCAAGTAGGATGATCCTCTACTTCGCGCCGAACCTCCAGGCGGCTCCCTGTCGCGGTCAGCGGCACCCCGCCCGACCGGTCCGACGCTTTAGATCGATGCGCGTCG
>CAVQZU010000014.1:0-11242 GCA_963718485.1 uncultured Acidobacteriota bacterium | reverse complement strand
TTTCGGTATTCTGATCTGGCCCAGTTCGGCGGTTTGTTTTGGCCCACCCTCTAACGAACGGGTACTCTGATTCGGGCGTTGCCCGAACGGAGGGGACTCGTTGGATTGGAGAGCCAAGGTGGAGTTATTCGAGCAGATCCGTCGAGAGTACGAGTTCGGGATCGGAACGATTGTGGGGGTGGCCAAGAAGCTGAGCGTGCACCGACGGATGGTCCGCGAAGCGATCGGGAGCGCGCTACCTAGGCCGCGGAAGAAACCGGAACGTCCGCGATGGAAGCTGAAGGCGGCAGTCCAGTTCGTCGATGCGATCCTGGAAGCCGACCGGAAAGCGCCGCGGAAACAACGGCACACGGCGCACCGGATCTGGACGCGGATACAGCACGAGTTGCCCGAGTGTAAGATCGCGGAGCGGACGGTTCGCGAGTACGTGCACGACCGGAAGATAGCACTGGGGTTGATGGTGCGCGAGACTTGTGTGCCACAGAGCTATGCCTGGGGCGTGGAAGCGCAGGTTGACTGGTACGAAGCCTATGCCGATCTGGCGGGCGAGCGAATCAAGCTGCAAGTCTTTGCAATGCGCAGCATGGCCAGCGGAGCGGCGTTTCACTGCGCCTATCTGCACGCGACGCAGCAGGCGTTTCTGGAAGCACACGAACTGGGTTTCGTCTATTTCGGCGGCGTGTTCCGTAAGCTCCGCTATGACAACCTCACCTCTGCGGTGAAAAAGATCTTGCGCGGACACCGCCGGGAAGAAACAGCGCGATTCGTGGGATTTCGATCGCATTGGCGATTCGAGGCGGAGTTTTGCACGCCGGCCGAGCCTCACGAGAAGGGCGGCATCGAAGGCGAGGCTGGATACTTTCGGCGCAACCACTGGGTGCCGGTGCCGGAAGCTGCGGATCTCGCCGACATGAACGGGCAGCTTCTGAATGCTTGCCAGCAGGATGAACATCGCGTGATCGCCGGACGCGAGCAGACGGTGGGAGCGGGCATGGTGATTGAACGGGGGCATCTGTTGCCATTGGCCGGGGAGGGCGCGGATCTGGCGCAAACGAGTTTCCCGACGGTAAATGGTCTGGGCTGTGTGAAGGTGTTGACCAACACTTACTCGGTGCCATTGCCGGCGGGCACGCAGGTACAAGCCAAAGCGTACGCCAGCAGGATCGAGTTGTGGCACGCCGGCCACTGCGTGGCTAGGCACGAGCGTTGTTACCAACGCCAGCAACAGATCCTCGATCTAGAGCACTACCTGGATGTCCTCTATCGCAAGCCAGGAGCCTTGGCAGGCTCGAAGCCATTGGAGCAGAAGCGTCAGGCCGGTCTGTGGCCGCCCAGCTTCGACCGGATCTGGGAAGCGCTCATGGAGCGTCACGGAAAGCAGAACGGGACCAGGCAGATGATCGACCTGCTGAAACTGTCGCACAAACACGGCCAGCACAACCTGCAGGCGGCTATCGAATCGGCTCTGTCCAGCAGTTGCTATGATGCCGCGGCGGTCCAGCACTTACTGAACGCCGAGGAACTGCGACACACCGAGTGCGAGGCCATTGATGTCGGTGCGCTGGAAAGATATGCACGGCCCTTGCCCGTGATGCATGAGTACGACCAGTTACTCAGTGCGGGAGCTGGGCAATGAGCAATCAGATGGCGCAGTTGCAGGAAGCCACCATCAAAGCGCAGTGCAAAGCTCTACGGATGCCGATGATCGCCGCGCAGTTCGGCACGCTGGCCGAGCAGGCGATTCGCGAAAAGAAGAGCCACGTCGGGTATCTGGAGGCACTGCTGCTGGCCGAGATCGAAGAGCGAGAACGTAACACGATTGAACGCCGCATCCGGGAAGCTCATCTGCCGCGAGTGAAAACGCTTGAAGAGTTCGATTACACACAGTCGCCTAATGTGACCGCGGCGAAGATGCGCGACCTGGCCGAGGGCGGATATATCGAGCGCGCCGAACCGGTCTTATTCATCGGCGAGTGCGGCACGGGCAAGACACATCTGCTCACCGGGCTGTGTGTAGCTGCGTGCCGCCAGAAGCGCCGGGTGCGCTTCACGACGGCGGCCGGGCTGGTAAACGAACTCGTTGAAGCCAAGCACAAGTTAGAACTTCGAAGAGTGATGGCACGGTGGAGCCGCTACGATCTGATCGCCATCGACGAGGTCGGATATGTGCCGCTGGCCGAAGTCGGCGCCGAGTTCCTGTTTCAGGTCGTAGCTGAGCGAGCCGAGAAGGCCGCTGTGGTGCTGACCACGAACCTGCCCTTCTCCGAGTGGACGCAGGTCATTCCTAACGCGCGGTTGTGCAAAGCGCTTTTGGATCGCATCACCGATCGCGCTCACATCCTAGAGACCGGTACGGAATCCTATCGCTTCCGCCGAACCGCCGAGAAGCAAAAGAAGGGAGCCAAAACGCATTGATCGGAGAGCCGTGGAAATGACGGTCCCTGGAAAGCCTGGAAAACCAACAGCAGGTTTTCCACTCTTCCCACCGACCTTGGAAATCGCTGCGCGATTCCCACATTCCCACCGCCTCGACGACTAGTTCCTATATATAGGTGAGGCCAAGACTCCCTCACCGAAGAATCAACAACTTAGGGTGGGCCAAATTAAACCGCCGAAATGGGCCAAGGGAACTTGCCAAACGCAGTTTCAGTCAGGCTCCTGCCGTCGGGCGAGAAAACGAAGCGGCTCACCTCACCGAGATTGTGGTCTGGGATGTCGAGGGCGCTGATGATGTCGAAAGCAAAATCGTCGATGCGCCGGAAAGAAAGGGACACAGGGCCGATGACAGTCGCCGTGCCGTCAAGCTTTAAGCGGTTGTCATCATGAGCCGAGCGGGAACCGTTGCCGTCTGACAAAACGGTATCGCCCGAAAGCCTGATGTCCATCGCGGTCTGTTCGATCCTTATTGTTTGACGAATGATCTTCAGATCGACGGGTGCGCCGGGAATCAGGATTTCTCCAAAGGTCGATTTTTGAACATTCAATTCCCAAGCGCCAGACCACTTTGTCGGGACCGAGCCTGTCTGGCCGAGGGCTGCGAAACAGACGGACCCCAAGAGGCAGATTCTGGCAAGCCGCATACAATGCTATCGAGTATAACCGCCTCCGACGCCGCTGGTATTCGGTTTAATCGGGGTTACGTCGAATGTGCTGCAAGATTGCGCTTCGAGGCCGCTGAAGGAAGAAATGGCTAACAGGCTAAAGACGAATCCTGCGGCGGGAGCACGTTTTCCGCGAAGGTGACGGTCGTTTGCTTAGTAACCTTCAACAAACGAATTCAGTTTGCGCGAGGGAACCGCCCGACAGAGCCCGCGTCTTCGGTCAATGAGGATACTAGTCCAATAGCCTGACTGGGAATAGACGTTCACCCCTTCGTAGATCGCCTGCCCGCGGTTCTTAACCCCATTGATCACCTCATCCCGGAAACCTCGATCCAAGCTTCCTTATCGGGCTGGCTTTTGGCCGGTCCGGTTAACTCTACTCCCCAGAAAGGGCCCTGAAAATTCGGCTGGTTCACGGCCCTCTGCGAATCCATACCCAGATCAACACATTGATCAGATTCTGAAGCGTCACCTCGTGCAGCGCGGAACCAATGGTTGAGGACGCTAGAACTGGTTCTCCGTTCTTCAAGACAATCACGGGATTCGTCGTTTCTGGCAGACGACGGCCCGGTCCCGCGCGTTCGATCGCGTCTTGCTGGAAAGTTGCAGCATCGGGAATCGAAACTCCGTCTACGAATATTCCGGTCGAACCCCACAACAGGCAATTGCAGGAATGCAGCACTGCCGCGACATTTCCTTGCTCGTCGATTGCCACAACTGCCGAGGAGTGATTGGAGGCAGGTTTTCAATTGGTATCTTCCTCAGTGCGTTCGTGTACCAGTTCCTATCCCTGAGGATCGTCAAGAGACGTTTTGTCGTGGTGGCTGAAAACCGCGATTCGGCGCAGGATCAAACCCGGGAAAATAGTTCTAAGCTGCTCGGCAGGAGCATGGGCAAGCACAGCTTGCAAACGCGCGATCTGAATGAGCGAGTACAACGAAGCGGGGGAACGCCGGATAGTCACCGTGCTCCGTGACCTTCTCGGCTTCTGCCATTTTCAAGGCACCCAGTGTCTGCAACCCCCCCAAGCTCGGGAGCCCAAGTGAGGTCACTTCGTAGCCGTGGTAGGCCGCGCGAGTAAGCTCGGTCCAGAGTACCTTGTAATCCGCCATGTCTTCGAGAGTGATTTTGCCGCCCTCGCGCTGAACGGCGTCGACAAA
This sequence comes from uncultured Acidobacteriota bacterium, assembly GCA_963718485.1. Lineage (GTDB taxonomy): Bacteria > Acidobacteriota > Terriglobia > Acidiferrales > UBA7541 > Palsa-295. The sequence continues at coordinate 6,981 of CAVQZU010000014.1, read as the reverse complement.
ATGGTGTGCCCAGTCTCCCTGATACATGTAGGTTGCGCCATCGCTGGCCACGCGTCTTAGCGTGTCAGCGAGCTGATGTTGTTGGAAACTGTCGCCTTCACGATAGTATTCGCCGGCTTGGTTTTGGAAGATCCGTCGGGTGTCATCTAGACGCTCAATCGAGGCTGGCTGGGCACGGCGCCAGCCGTCGATTGTAGATGTTAGGGGAAAGCCCTTTTCGGCCAGCCAGATCGATGGCTCGAACAGTTCGGAGAACGGACGCCGTCCAAAACGATCATGGAGTGCCTGTATACCGGCCATGAATCCCGGCACCAGGGCGGTTCTTCCGCTGGCTGTCCCCTGTGTGGGAATCGAGCGTGGGTCGGTTTCGTCTTTGGGAGTGTTCAACTCGCATTCAGAGAATAGACTTTCTTGGAACTGGCATCGTAATAAACTGCTGTGAAGATTCCCGCGTAGCTCACGGCCCCGCCTGCATTTAAGGCCACCTGCGCTAACACTGTCGTGAGCGCAGCGTCAGCCGCGCTGCCGCCCGCTTTTAACATTTCCAGTCCGGCGTGGACCGCAAATGGATTTGTCGCTCCCGCGATCATCGCTCTTCCTGGATTGAGAGTCTGCTCCGGCCCTAGACCGGGAACCCGAGGCAGGGAGGACTCCAGCCCGAGATACCCATCACGTTCTGGCCAGGAATCGGGGGAAACAGAGACTGACCGGTCACTCTGCGCGAGCGCCAAGACAAATACGAAAAAAAATAATGTAGTGACTCGTAGATTAGTGATCATAATCCGCTCATCCGGCCCCACCTGCGGCTGCAATGCTACTCGATTTCCTGATCCAAAGGGTTCCTAGCCAAAAAGCGCTCTGTCGTAGTGCGCTCTCGGCGATAACCCACTCTGGCAATGTCACGGGAAGTTCGGCCATCCCATACCATGCCCAGTACAGAAAGAAGAGTGTAAAAATATGGCTGAAAGTCAGTGCGAGAGCCCACTCGCGGCCTCGGAGTAGTCGGCCACTAATCCATCCTATTGCAAGGCTCGAAACGAAAATAAACGTACACGACTCAAGTCTGTGGCGGTGGGCATAGAAGATCTCCAAAGGAGGAAGGGGGTAGTACCTCATGAATGCATACAGAGCTATGGCCATGTCCACCGCCTGAACGCAGCCCAATGCGACGAGAGTGGTCAGGGCGGGAGTCCGCAAAAGCTCCCGTGCAGTTAGTGTCCACGCGTTGCGGAGGACTTCCCTCAGATACCAGCGTTTTGCCGCTTTCGTTCCTTTATATATTCGAGCCCGCTGATGAAACTCTTCACTAATATCACCTTCCAACGCAAGGAAGTCGGGTTGATTGGAGAAGAAGTGTTACGCAGTCGCCCCTTGGCGCAGCCGGGGGTGTTGAGAAAGCTCAGAACACGCCGTGAGGCTCCCTTCCCAGTCCGCTGGATAGGCGATGAATCGCACGGTGTGTTTCTCACTGGAGCGCTTTCTTCCCCTTTGCGGTTACGCGGTAGAATTTCTTGGCCCTGCCGCCACGTTCGGGCGTCGGTATCGCCGGTCCAGGACTGGGAACGAATTCTTTCTGCTCCAGCCGATCCGGGAGGCCAGTGTAAATTGCACCGATGGCGACATCCTTTTCCGCTCTGATCGAGCAGTTCTTGGACGTTCCGCTGCTCCATAAGCGCGATCCAGTCGAGTCGCAGAATCACCAACAATAGTAAGTTCTCAAAGCCTCCGAGAAGGCGATTTGCATTCATTACCACTGCAGTGTAGTTGTTATATATTTGGGTGTCAAGTGAAAAAGCGGGAACCGGGATACGCGTTCTTGTGGCCCTGGATCTAGGCCGACTAGGAAAGGTTAGATACGTCGACTAGGCTTTATGAGGCCCATAGTCGCGCTATCTATTTCTTCTTACTGGGCAGCGGGACCCGTCTGCGGGGATGGCAACGCTTGTTCTTTGAGCTGATCTTCAGGGATGGGTTCGACGTCGCCGAAGGTAATGCTGGCCTCGGCGCCGAACTTCTGATACAGGCGGTAGTCTGCTCGGTTCGTGGTCTCAACCCCCATCTCTTTAGAACTTAACTCGAAGTGATACGGGAGCACGTATTCCTGCTCTCACCGATCTTAGGTAGGGTTGTAGTCCAAAGTGATGATCACTTCGTGGATGGGAAAGTCGGCCGGAACGGCGACTGTTTCTAACGTGATTCGCATCACAGCCTTGGATTGGAGATCGAGGTAGACCAAACCCTTGTAGGCCGACGTATATTCACGCTTCGGGGCTGGCAATTTCGCACTGCAGAACCTGTACACCAGGGGAATATGCTCCAACGTAGACTATTTCCCCACCACTAATTTTGTATGGAATCGCACCCCTGCCAGGTCCGAGTACATTCGAGATAGTTCTCCCGTAATAGTCTAAAAAGAACTTGTTTGCCGCCGAGATGTCGGATGTGAAGGCGTGTATGTACGTTTCTACAGTCCGTTGGGCTGCGTATTGACCCTGGTAGGTAAAGTTGGGTCATTTGACGTTACTTGGAGGGCGAATGTGGGATAGGTGTTATAACAATTTGGGAGTACCCGGTTTGGGGATGGAACTATCGTGGTGGTTTGGATAACGGGAAATGTCCCACTCCACGACCATTACAATTGCTCTCCGGAGACTGCTAACAACCCCTGACAACGCCTTCTAACCACCCTCGAGTAAGCCTCAACCGTTATCCAAACCACCACGATAGTTCCATCCCCAAACCGGGTACTCCCAAATTGTTATAACACCTATCCCACATTCGCCCTCCAAGTAACGTCAAATGACCCCAACTTTACCTACCAGGGTCAATACGCAGCCCAACGGACTGTAGAAACGTACATACACGCCTTCACATCCGACATCTCGGCGGCAAACAAGTTCCTTTTTTGACTCTCACGGGATAATTATCTCGAACGTACTCGGACCTGGCAGGGGGGCAATTCCATACGAATCCAGTGGTGGGGAAATCGTCTACGTTGGAGCATATTCCCCTGGTGTACAGGTTCTGCAGTGCGAAATTGCCAGCCCCGAAGCGTGATTGTACGTTGGCCTACAAGGGTTTGGTCTACCTCGATCTCCAATCCAAGGCTGTGATGCGAATCACGTTTCAAACAGTCGCAGAACCAGCCGACTTTCCCATCCACGAAGTGATCATCACTTTGGACTACAGGATTTCCTAAGAACAGTAGGAGCAGGAATACGTGCTCCCGTATCACTTTGGGTGAAGCACTAAAGAGATGGGGGTTGAGACCACGAACCGAGCAGACTACCGCCTGTATCAGAAGTTCGGCGCCGAGGCCAGCATTACCTTCGGCGACGTCGAACCCATCCCTGAAGATCAGCTCAAAGAACAAGCGTTGCCGTCCCCACAGACGGTGACCGCTGCCCAGTAAGAAGAAATAGATAGCGCGACTATGGGCCTCATAAATCCCCGAACGTTGTCTAACCTTTCCTAGTCGGCCTAGATCCAGGGCCACAAGAACGCGTATCCCGGTTCCCGCTTTTTCACTTGACACCCAAATATATAACAACTACACTGCAGTGGTAATGAATGCAAATCGCCTTCTCGGAGGCTTTGAGAACTTACTATTGTTGGTGATTCTGCGACTCAACGAGATCGCGCTTATGGAGCGGCGGATGCGTCCAAGAACTGCTCAATTAGAGCGGAAAAGGATGTCGCCATCGGTGCAATTTACACTGGCCTCGGAGATCGGCTGGAGCAGAAAGAATTCGTTTCCCCTCCTGGACCGGCTACTCCCACGCCCGAACGTGGCGGCAGGGCCAAGAAATTCTACCGCGTAACCGCAAAGGGGAAGAGAACGCTCGAGGGAGAGACACACCGTGCGATTCATCGCCTATCCAGCGGACTGGAAGGGAGCCTCACGGCGTGTCCTTAACTTATAACACCCCCGGCTGTTCCCTTTGGCGATCCTACACTTCTTCTCCAATCAACCCGACTTCCTTGCGTTGGAAGGTGATATTAGTGAAGAGTTTCATCAGCGGGCTCGAATTCTCCTATACGCAGAAACAAAAGCGGCAAAACGCTGGTATCTGAGGGAAGTCCTCCGCAACGCGTGGGCACTAACTGCACGGGAGCTTTTGCGGACTCCCGCCCTGACCACTCTCGTCGCATTCGGCTGCGTTCAGGCGGTGGAACATGGCCATAGCTCTGTATGCATTCATGAGGTACTACCCCCTTCCTCCTTTGGAGATCTTCTATGCCCACCGCCACAGACTTGAGTCGTGTACGTTTATTTTCGTTTCGAGCCTTGCAATAGGATGGATTAGTGGCAAGCTACTCCGAGGGCGCCGAGTAGGAGCTCTGGCAGTTGACTTTCAGCCTTATTTTTACACTCTTCTTTCTGTACTGGGCATGGTATGGGATGGCCGAACTTCCCATGACATTGCCAGAGTGGGTTATCGCCGAACGGCACTACGACAAGAACGCTTTAAGGCTCATAACGTTTTGGATCAGGAAATCGAGTAGCATTGCAGCCGCAGGTGAGGCAGGATGAGCGGATTATGATCACTAATCTACGAGTCACTTACATTATTATTTTTGCGTATTTGTCTTGGCGCTCGCGCAGAGTGACCGGTCAGTCTCTGTTTCCCGAGATTCCTGGCCAGAACGTGATGGGTATCTCGGGCTGCGTATTTTTCCCTACCTCGGGTTCCCGGTCTAGGGCCGGAGCAGACTCTCAATCCAGGAAGAGCGATGATCGCGGGAGCGACAAATCCAGTTTGCGGTCCACGCCGGACTGGAAATGTTAAAAGCGGGCGGCAGCGCGGCTGACGCTGCGCTCACGACAGTGTTAGCGCAGGTGGGCCTTAAAAGCAAGCGGGGCCGTGAGCTACGCGGGAATCTTCACAACAGTTTATTACGATGCCAGTTTCCAAGAAAGTCTATTCTCTGAATGCGAGTTGGAACACTCCCCTGGAAACCGACCCACGCTCGATTCCCACACCAGGGACCGCCAACGGAAGAACCGCCCTGGTGCCGGGATTCATGGCCGGTCTTCAGGACGCTCCATGATCGTTTTGGACGGCGTCCGTTCTCCGAACTGTTGGAGCCATCGATCTGGCTGGCCGAAAAGGGCTTTCCCCTAGACATCTACAATCGACGGCTGGCGCGGTGCCCAGCCAGCCTCGATTGTGAGACCCTCTAGATGACACCCCAACGTATCTTTGCCAAAAACCGAGCCGGCGAATACTATCGTGAAGGCGACAGTTTCCAACGACGTCAGCTCGCTGACACGCTGAGTCGCGTGGCCAGGTCGCGCGACCAGCATGTATCTAGGAGACTGGGCCCCACATTTTGTCGACGCCGTTCAGCGCGAGGGCAGCAAAATCACTCTCGAAGACATGGCGGATTACAAGGGTACTCTGGACCGAGCCTTACTCGCGCGGCCTACCACGGCTACGAAGTGACCTCACTTGGGCTCCCGAGCTTGGGGGGGTTGCCGACACTGGGGTGCCTTGAAATTGGCGGAAGCCGAGAAGGTCACGGAGCACGGTGACTATACGGCGTTCCCCCGCTTCGTTGTACTCGCTCATTCAGATCGCGCGTTTGCAAGCTGTGCTTGCCCATGCTCCTGCCGAGCAGCTTTGAACCATTTTCCCCGGGTTTGATCCTGCGCCCTGAATCGCGGTTTTCAGCCACCACGACAAAACGTCTCTTGACGATCCTCAGGGATAGGAACTGGTACACGAACGCACTGAGGAGTATACCAATTGGAAAACGTGCCTCCAATCACTCCTCGGCAGTTGTGGCAATCGACGAGCAAGGAAATGTCGCGGCAGTGCTGCATTCCTGCAATTGCCTGTTGTGGGGTTTCGAGCCGGAATATTCGTAGACGGAGTTTCGATTCCCGATGCTGCAACTTTCCGGCGAGACGCGATCGAACGCGCGGGACCGGGCCGTCGTCTTCCCGAAACAACGAATCCCGTGATTGTCTTGAAGAACGGAGAACCAGTTCTAGCGTCCCCTCGAGCCCCGTTGGTTCCACGCTGCACGAGGTGACGCTTCAGAATCTGATCAATGTGCGTTGATCTGGGTATGGACGCGCAAAAGGCCATGTGAACCAGCCGAATTTCCAGGGCCCTTTCTGGGGAGTAGGTTTAACCGGACCCGCCAAAAGCCAGCCCGATAAGGAAGCTTAGATCAGAGGTTTCCGGGATGAGGTGATCAATGGGGTTAAGAACCGCGGGCAGGCGATCTACGAAGGGGTGAACGTCTGTACCCAGTCGGGCTATTGGAGGCAGACAGGCTCAGTGACCCGAAGACGCGGGGCTCTGTAAGGCATTTAATCACGCAAACTGAATTCGTTTGTTGAAGGTTACTAAGCAAACGACCGTCACCTTCGCGGAAAACGTGCTCCGGCCGCAGGATTCGTCTTTAGCCTGTTAGCCATTTCTTCCTTCAGCGGCCTCGAAGCGCAATCTTGCAGCACATTCAAACATGACCCCAATTTAAACCAAATACCAGCGGCGTCGAGAGGCGGGTATACTCGATAGCATTGTATGCGGCTTGCCAGAATCTGCCTCTTGGGGTCCGTCTGTTTCGCAGCCCTCGGCCAGACAGGCTCGGCTCCGACAAAGTGGTCTGGCGCTTGGGAATTGAATGTTCAAAAATCGACCTTTTGAGAAGTCCTGATTCCCGGCGCACCCGTCGATCCTGAAGATCATTCGTCAAACAATAAGGATCGAACAGACCGCGATGGACATCAGGCTTTCGGGGGCGATACCGTTTTGTCAGACGGCAACGGTTCCCGGCTCGGCTCATGATGACAACCGCTTAAAGCTTGACGGCACGGCGACTGTCATCGGCCCTGTGTCCCTTTCTTTCCGGCGCATCAACGAGTTAGCTTTCGACGTCGTCGGCGCCCTCGACATCCCAGACCACAATCTCGGTGAGGTCCGCCGCTTCGTTTTTCTCGCCCGACGAGCGGAGCCTGACTGAAAC
>CAVQZU010000013.1:0-11968 GCA_963718485.1 uncultured Acidobacteriota bacterium | reverse complement strand
ATGTAGCCCCTAAACCATCGTATTGCTTGCCAAGGCCCGTACGAAGAGAGCGCCCGCTACCGCGATTTCATGGGCTGGGGGATGCCTTGGTACTCGGCCCAGGGCTCGCTCGACACCCTCTTGGTTGGACGCCGGGTGGGCAGGATGCACATCGTTTGCTACCTGCGACAGGGATCCGATGTCTTTGAGACTTACTGGACGACGAGCCGCGGCGTCGAGGCGATGGATAACAGCTATCGGTTGCTCGACTTGACCGTCTACGGGCGGCAGGAGACGTGGGAGGACTCGCCGACCGACTGGCCGCAACGGTTTGAAGGCAAGCAAAATTTCCGTACCGATGGACGTCCCATCGCCCAGTGGTCTCGCCTGAAGGCCGGGTATTCGGACGACTTGGGAACCGGCAGGCGCTGAACCGCGCCTACCAATACCTCGACCTCGTGCCGAAAGGCCGCGACGAGGAAGCTTTCAAATTCCCGATCGAGTGGCTACGCCGGCGCGATCAGTATTGAAGCACTTCTTCTTCCTACTTGCATTGTCGAAATGGACCCTCTTCACCCGTCATCTTTATAGAGGCGGCTAGCGATTAAGCTTGGCCACCCGAGAGGCTAACGATGACAATCAAAGATAAAGCAGTTTTGGTAACCGGGGCCAATCGCGGTATAGGACAGGCGCTCGTCGAGGAAGCCTTGAGGAGAGGCGCGAAGCGCGTGTATGCCGGGACGCGCCAGGCTTTGACCCACCTCGATAGGCGCGTCATGCCACTGACCCTGGACGTGACCAACGCTGCGCAGATCCAGCGGGCGGTCGCTGCAGTCGACTCGCTCGACGTCCTCATCAACAATGCCGGCGTCGCCATCTACGACGATCTGAGCAATCTCGACGTGGTCGAACAGCATTTGGCGGTCAACCTCCTAGGTCCGCTCAAAGTGACGCACGCGTTCTTGCCGCTGCTGAGACGCTCCCAAGGGGCTATCGTCAACAACCTGTCATTGGTGGCGCTCGCTGCCTTGCCGATCATACCAGCCTACTCGATTTCGAAGGCAGCCGCGTTCAACATGACGCAGTCACTGAGAGCGCTCTTGGCCGGCCAAGGCGTAACGGTCCATGCCGTAGTGCTGGGCCCCATCGACACGGACATGAACCGCGGCTTCGAGATACCGAAGGCCTCGCCCGAGTCCGCGGCTCTGCGCATCTTCGATGGGTTGGAAAAAGGCGAAGACGAAATCTTTCCCGATCCCGCGTCCCTGTCCATCGCCGAGGGCTGGCGCACTGGCGTAGTCAAGGCGCTCGAGCGCCAGTTCGCAGCTTTCGTGCCACAGAGCGTGGCGAATTTGGGATGACGTTGATAATGTCGCGACAAAATCGAACGGAGAAAAGACAGTGAAGACTAAAGATTACACAACTTCTTTTACCATAGACCAATCTCCCGAAGAAGCTTTTGATGCCATCAACAACGTTCGTGGGTGGTGGTCAGAAGAAGTTGACGGCAGTACCGAGAAACTCGGTGATGAGTTTACCTACCGTTACAAAGACGTCCATTCTTGCAAAATGAAACTAATAGAAGTCATCCCCAGCAAGAAGGTCGTTTGGCTTGTTGTGGACAACTATTTCAACTTTACCGAAGACAAAAGCGAATGGAAGGGCACAACAATCATCTTCGAAATCTTCCCAAAGGGCCATAAATCGGAAATCCGTTTCACTCACTTGGGTTTGGTTCCCGAATACCAATGTTTCAATGTCTGCTCAAACGCATGGGGCTCTTATATGAGCGGCAGTCTAAGGAGCTTGATCACTACAGGTAAAGGGAAGCCGAACCAGAAAGAAACAGGGAGCGGCAAAACGGCTTTACTGTGAAACGCATTCATTGGCATTCGATGGACTTGCGCATGACCCATGCCAGGCGAAGATGCACCGCTTTCGTTACCGTGGCTCGGTCCGTGCCGACGCAGTCCTGCATTCGGCGGCGCGACCGAGCAGCAACTCCGCTCGCGGGTGTTTCGCGTCAGCGACGCGGCGCGCTCGAACTCTGCGCACGCTTCGGCAAGGCGGCCGAGTTTGTGGAGGAAGTCGCCGCGAACGCTGGGCAGCAGGTGGTAGTTTTTCAGCTCGCCACGCGACTCGAGCTGATCGACCAACGCGAGGCCGGCGGAAGGTCCTTCCGCCATGGCAACGGCGACTGCGCGGTTGAGGTCGATGATCGGCGACGGCGTTATACGCGCCAGCTCCGTGTAAATTTCGACGATGCGATGCCAGTCGGTTTCTTCGGCAATTCGGGCGCGCGCGTGGCAGGCGGCGATGGCGGCTTGCAAGGCATACGGTCCACGATGAGCGGACAGTTGCTCTGCGCGATCGAGCGCGGCGAAGCCGCGGCGGATCAGCAGCTGATCCCAGCGCGATCGGTTCTGATCGAGCAGCAAAATCGGTTCACCCGAATCGCTGACGCGCGCGCGCGAACGCGACGCCTGAATTTCCATCAGCGCGATCAGGCCGTGGACTTCGGCTTCCTTCGGCGCGAGTTCGGCAAGCACGCGACCGAGGCGCTGCGCCTCTTCGCAAAGCGCCGGACGCATCCAATCGGCGCCGGCGGTGGCTGAGTAGCCTTCGTTGAAAATCAAGTAAATCACTTCGAGCACGGAGGCGAGCCGTTCGGCGCGTTCTTCGCCGCGCGGAATTTCGAACGGGACGCGCGCTTCACTGAGTGTCCGCTTGGCGCGAACGATGCGCTGGGCGATCGTTTTTTCGGGAATCAGAAATGCGCGCGCCACTTCGTCGGTGGTGAGGCCGCCGAGAAGGCGCAGGGTCATCGCAACGCGAGCTTCGGGCGAAAGAACCGGATGGCAGGCGGTGAAAATGAGGCGCAAGAGATCGTCGCCAATGTCGTCGTCAATCGCAGCATGGAGTTCGGCCACTGCGGTCTCCCAATGCGTCTCGAGTTCGCGGCCCAGCTCTTCATGCTTGCGTTCGAGCATTGCGCCGCGCCGGAAGTAATCGATGGCCCGATGTTTGGCCGCGGACATGAGCCAAGCGCCGGGATTATCAGGCACGCCCGAGTGCGGCCACTGTTCAAGAGCGGCGACCAGCGCATCCTGGGCGAGCTCTTCTGCGACGCCCACATCGCGCACGATGCGCGCCAGCCCGGCGATCACTTTGGCGGATTCCATGCGCCAAACGGCGTCAATCGCCGCGTGGGTTTCGCGGAGCCGGTCGTTGGCCGCTTCACGCGGGGAATCGGAATGAGATTCGGGAGCCGTCACGGCTCACAATCACACCACCTTAAACGTGCGCACACAAGACGCGAATTGCTTACCCAACGCGATGGCCTCGTGCGGCCCTTATTCGCCGCGGGCGGTGGCTTCGATCTTGGCGATGTCGATCTTCTTCATGGTGAACATCGCCTGTGCGGCGCGTTGGGCGCGCGCGGGATCGGGATCGCTGAGGGCCTTGATCAATTGCTTGGGTACGATCTGCCAGGCGACGCCGTAGCGATCCTTCAGCCACGCGCACTGAATTTCGACGCCACCGTCGGTGAGTTTTTCCCAGTAGTGGTCGACATCGGCTTGTGTGTCGCAATAAACGACAAACGAGACGGCTTCGCTGATTTTGAAGACCGGGCCGCCATTTAGCGCGGTGAATTCCTGGCCGTCGAGCTCGAAGCCGACGGTCATTACCGAGCCTTTAGGGCCGGGGCCGGCGTCGCTATAGCGAGTGACCACTTTGATTTTGGAATTCGGAAAAATCGAGGCATAAAAGTTGGCGGCTTCCTCGGCTTGATTGTCAAACCACAAGAATGGCGTGATTTTCGGCATTGGTCTGTTGCTCCGATCTCTTTCAGGATTGTACTGGCGATGCGAGATCGCTTGAGGAGCCTCGCACCGCCGGTTTGGATTCCGCCGGGCTTTGTCTTCTGTCTCTCCTCCCGATCCCCTGCGTCGACTGGGCGTCATCACCTAAGACCAGAGCCGGATGCGGTAGTGCCGCTGGTCCGGATCCGTGGAGGGGGTGGTGAGCAATCGTGATCCTACTCCGACTTCGCTTTCGTCTTCGCTTTGGAAGGTTGTCGCGCGGGCGCCCTGCGTGCCTGCCCGCTGCGAGTTCCGCCACGCCTTTTGCGATTATTTTTTGTCGGAGGTTTGTGCGCGAAGCCGGGCCTCGCGTTCGAGAATTTCCGGCGTGGCATTAGCGCCGAAATCTTCCGTTTCAAAGACGCGCCGGATTTCGACTTCTGTGCCGCCATCAAATGGCGCGCGCTTGAGCCATTCGACCGCTTCGTCCATGGAGCGGACTTGCCAGAGCCAGAAGCCGGCGATGAGTTCCTTGGTCTCGGTGAAGGGGCCGTCGATCACGGTGCGTTTTTCGCCTTCAAATTTGACACGCTTGCCTTTCGACGTAGCCTGAAGGCCTTCGCCGGCGAGCATCACGCCGTTTTTAACCAGCTCTTCGTTGAACTTGCCCATCTTTTGCAGAATTGCCGTGCTGGGCAGCACACCTGCCTCGGATTCCTTACTCGCCTTCACGATCACCATGCACCGCATTGTTTAGTCTCCTTTTGGTTTTGATCGGAGCTAGGCATCCCGGTGCCCCAGACTCCTGATCCTGCTCTCCACTTAGACGTCGAACGAGGCGCGGTCAGATCGACACTCCGCTTGGGTTTTCTCGGAGTTCGTGACTGCCTGGCGCACCTTGGCGGGACAAAACCTGTGCCGAAGCCTCATCATCCAAAATTTACTGGAGATCCCGGAGGTTTCGCAGAGGCCAAGACACGCTTACCGAGCAATTTTCGCGCTTCAAAATCCCTGCAAACGCCAGGATACAAACGAAGCTACTATGCCAAAGTGGCGTGGACGAGGGAAGGAAAGACGAGGGAAAGAAAGATGATGCGTGGTTGACCCCTTCCTTGCTGGAAGATGCGACTTCCCGCTGAACTCTGATCGGGCTCGCTTCGCACCCCGGGAGCCACATACTCACCCGGTAGCAGTGCTATCGCACGGCGGTTTTCGGCGCGTCCGTAATAGGTCTAAGTGCCGCATCTAGTGTCGTTTACTCGAGCGCTGCTGCCACCCCGTTAAGCACTTAGTTTTCCGCGGCTGCAAAGTCTACATTAGCGCGTAGAACCCGGCGAATAATCCGAATAACGGCCCGGCCATCGTCAGCGCCCATCTGGAAGGAAACCTCGTTGACGTAGAACCGGTGGTCGCTGCTGAAGCTGGCGGGATCGATATACCGACCGACGCGACGATCACTCGACCACGGTCGCGATTGAACGCCGGGTTGACCACAAATTCGCAATCGAGAGTGAATGCGCTTCCAGATGGAGAAATTGCAGTAGGCCTCGATCGCTTTTTCGCTTCCGTAATCTCCACTCGACTCCGAATTTGACCGGGCGTTTCTCGTTGAAGTATTGTGGGTGGTGGGTTTCTGAGGCTCCGAAGTTTCTCGCAGTGGCCCATCGCGAACAAGTTGCCACCGAGATTGATCTCGAATGCGCATTTTCAGCAAAGGAGTGTTATGGCCAAGAAAATCGACCCGCTCAATAAAAAGCTGTATGGTTCGGTATCGACAATGCTCACCGTGACGGACGTGAAGAGGGCAGCGGCGTTTTATCAGAAGGCCTTCGGATTTGAGAAACGGGCCATCATGGACGCCCCCGATGGCAAAGCAATTCACGCCGAACTGACGCTCCGGGGAACAACACTGATGTTGAATCCGGAAATTCTGCAGATGGGTTCCCGCAGTGCGAAGACCATCGGGAGCTCACCCACGACTCTATATTTGCTGACGGAGAACGCAGACAAAACGGTCGAAAAAGCGGTAAAGCTGGGGGCTACACTCAAGGGTCCGGTGATGGACATGTTCTGGGGCGACCGCTGCGGCACGGTTGTCGATCCTGACGGATACAATTGGATGGTTGCCACTCACGTCGCCGAACCTACCCCACAGGAAATGAAACAGAAGATGAAGGAGCAAATGCCCGGCCAAGCCGCCGCCGCATCGGCCGGCTCTTGAGTGCCACTACGTCTGCGTCGCAGGCACGGGCCAAACTGCGATCCGTTCTTCCAAGCGCGAGCCATCAACCGGCCGCGCCTTGCGACGTTTCGCGACCGCGCTTCTTTTGACTTCAGCCGTGAGAAGTAGCGAAGGATCTTTTTTGCGGCTCGCGGGAACTGCGTGCGAGGCTGTCTTTGCTCTCCTGTTTTTCAAGAGCGGGATTCGAAACCATGAGGGCATCGGATGTTGAGAGCCGTTTCGATAGTATCGAACCGGATTTCCCCCGGGCACGCGATCACCGACGGCCGTACCGGACGCCCCTCGAAATAACAGCGTGCAGGTAGAGATAGAAACTTCCGTTGCCCACAGGCATCATGATCGTCGCGGCCCAGCTTTTCATGCTTGCGTTCGAGCATTGCGCCGCGCCGGAAGTAATCGATGGCGCGATATTTGGCCGCGGCCATGAGCCAAGCGCTGGGATGAGCCTTTAGGGCCCGGGCCGGCATCGCTATAGCGAGTGACCACTTTTTTGGAATTCGGGGAAATCGAGGCATAAAAGTTGGCGGCTTCCTCGGACTGATTGTCAAACCACAAGAATGGCGTGATTTTCGGTATTGGTCTGTTGCTCCGATCTCTTTCAGGATTGTGCTGGCGATGCGAGATCGCTTGAGGAGCCTCGCACCGCCGGTTTGGATTGCGCTGAGCTTTGGGTCTGTTTAGCAGTTTAGCGGCCGCCTGCAGCGGCTTCTGGTTGTTCGAAGATTTGGCGGATTTCGGATTCGCCGTCGCCCGCGACATCAAGGAAGCGCTTGGTGAGTTCGATCGCTTCCTGTTTGGAATTGGCGCGGATGAGCGCGAAGCCGCCGATGATTTCTTTCGATTCGGTGAAGGGGCCGTCGGTGACGGTGATGTCTCCGCCGGTGCGGCGTACGCGGGCGCCGAGCGCGCTGGGAAGGCAGCCTTCGGTGGCGAGGAGCCAGCCGGACTTGAAGCCGTCTTCGATCAGCTTTCCCATTGTGGTCATCATTTCCGGCGATGGGGGTGTTCCCTCGGGCTTGCCGGGCTTGTAGATGCAGAGGAATTTCATGGTTGTTCTCCTGTGCGCCGGTTAAACCGGCGAGGTGTAGTGAATGCAAAAGTCATACGAATGCGATGTAGCGACCCACGCGGGCCCCGAGTCATGCGGAGACGCCCGCAACGCCGACGTCGAAGCGTTGACAGGGGAACGTGCGGGCCGGGTATTGAGCCGCGTAAGAACCTTCCTCCGGGACGCCGACGCTGTAGGAGAAAGCGGAAGGCCCCATCGGGTGCACCCCCGTCCACGTACGCAGACACCTCGCACGGGAACCGGGAGATCCCAGGTTTGCCCAGGGCCTCCCCCTACCGTCTGTCATCCCTATCCCCTGCATCGCCTGGGCGTCCTCATCTAAGGCAAGAGCCGGATCCCGGCGCCTCAGACCCTTGATCCTGCTCTTCACTTAGACGTCGAACGAGGGCCCACCAGATCGACATTCCCCACAATCTTTCCAAAGTCCCACCTGTCGTGTGGCGACAGATGAGGCACCCTCAAGATCTTCTCGAACACCAAGCCTGGACCACCCGTCGACATCGCATTTTCCTCAATCCTTTACCTTCATAATAATCTGGCCCGTCTCGAGGAGTGATTTCAGGTTGGAGAGAATACGTGGCCAACCACCCGACACAGCCCTGATGAGCTTTGATTCCGCGCGATCCGCGGTGTGTGTGATCGTGAGTTTTGTAACGTCGGAAACGCGTTCAAGTTCCATCACACAAAGCGCCTCAGTCCCCTCATCCTTCAATTCCTTCATGAGTTCGTGGCGCCACGTGAGTACCAGCCGCTTGGGTGGGTCGATTTCCATAATCTCGCCCTGGTCTGTTACTCGTCCATCGGGATAGACAAGTTCCCAGTGGGCGCCAACCTTCCATTCGGTCTTGAAATGCACACCAAACCAATATTCCTTCATAAAATCAGCGGTGGTCAGCGCAGACCATAACCGCTCGGGCGTTGTACGAATGAAGGTCACGTAGACAAAACTGCTTTCTGATTTACTCATCTTGTTGGTCTCGCTTCCAAGCTCTTCTTGAGATTT
Source organism: uncultured Acidobacteriota bacterium (assembly GCA_963718485.1). Taxonomy (GTDB): domain Bacteria; phylum Acidobacteriota; class Terriglobia; order Acidiferrales; family UBA7541; genus Palsa-295. The sequence continues at coordinate 3,872 of CAVQZU010000013.1, read as the reverse complement.
GACAGCGCGCTGAGACGCGGATATTCAAATTTATTAATCCATCGTTCGACGATCTCGTTGATCGGTACGGGATTGATGGAGTGGAGTCTCTCCCTTCCCTCACGTTTCCATGACACCAGATTGGCTTTCCTGAGAATCACCAGGTGTTTTGCCACTGCTTGCCGAGTCATGTTCAAGCCCCGGCAAAGATCTCCCAGCGTTTGTCCGTTCTTCTGGTGAAGCCTGTCGAGAAGCTTCCGACGACTTGGGTCCGCTAACGCTCGAAAAACCGTATCCGTTTTCATTTTTAAAAATAGGGAACCATATGGTTCCCTATTTACATTGCGGAATATTGCGACCGCTGTCAAATTTTTATAGAAGAGGCGACATCGGGCGTCGGGCCTTCAAACCTAAAATGTGGTTGCAGGGGCTTGATCCGAATTTATTGGTCCTCTCGTTTAGACTGGAACGGATCGGGCTCGCAGCGTAGCGAATGCAGGCGCAGAGGAGTTGTTTATGAGAAAAGCCCAGTACGAAGTGTTTGAAGCTCTCAATCCCTTTTTCGGAGTCGTCCTGAAAGGCTTGCGGGGACTTGTTGACGGCAAACACTATTTCGATACGGTTGCCGAAGACGCACTCTTCGAATCTCGCTATCACTTTCCCGGCTGGCCTCCGACGATACGAGGACGCGCCAATCTGATGGCAAGCTTCACCGGATACGGCAAGACGATCAAGCTTCACTCCGGAGACGCACTCGTTGTGCACCGCTCCCGGGATCGTCGCGTCGTGATTCTGGAGTACGAAGTGCACGGCACGATTCTTTCAAGTGGCGCACCCTATGACAACAGGTTCATCTCGGTCATCACGATTGAGAACAGAAAGATCATCCATTGGAGAGACTACATGGATTCTCTGGCTGCCTGGACGGCGTTGAATAGTCGCTAGCGAATCCTGAAATCCCGTCCCGGCCCGCACCGCCCACTGGGACAGATTCCTCAGTGGCAAAGTCAATCCGTATACGGTATCGGATCTACCGGACCCTGGTCAGGAGCGTGTTTATGAATTGTGTGCGATACTTTGGCACCCCTTCTTGATAGGCGGCCTTTTATGGCAGATGCGCCCAAGCCGGTGCGCGCGCCTCCCGGATCAAGCATCACTAGCCACTCCACGAACTCTATCCAGCAAGACCGTGCTTGATGCTTTGAAGATGATCCTCATCGGCACGTCCCTGACCGAAGTTCTCACAAGCATCATGCGGTTAATCGAGGCTCACCGCGAGGGGATGTTGTGCTCGATTTCTCTGGTTGAGAAAGACGGCTTGCACTTGCGATACGCGACCGCGCCAAATCTTCCCGAGTCGTATCGAAAGGCGACCGACGGAGCAAGCATTGGTCCTAATGGCGGACCATGCAGTACGGCCGCTTACCGTCGACAAGCTGTCTTCGTCTCTGACTTCATGTCCGACCCCAATTGTGTGAATTTTAAGGACCAGCCGGTGTCGGCGGGACTGCTCGCTGGTTTGGTCAAGCCCGATCATTTCGCAGGAAGGGCAGATGTTGGGAACCTTCGGTATGTATTTCCGCGAAGTTCGCAGTCCGACTGAGAGCGAAATCCAGTTGATTGAGTATGCGGGTCGCATCGCCGGAATCACGATCGAGCGCGAGCGTTCGCAGACGGCGCTGAATGCGGCCTTCGAGGACATTAAGAAGTCGGTAGGACAACTCCGGCAGATGGTCGATGCGATACCTCAGACTATTGTTGTACTGGGGCCGGATGGCAGTGTTGTGTATGTGAATCGGACTGTACTCGATTACAGGGGTCTCTCGACGGACGATTTGAGAGGGGCGGATTTTCGCGAGCGGGTTTTCCATCCGGAGGATATGGAGAAATTGCGCGAGACACGGCGGAAAGGTTGTTCACGAGGGACCCTCTGGGTCCAACGAGCTGTGCGTACGGCGAAAAGACGGCGAGTACCGGTGGTTTCTGATCCGTTACAGCCTACGGAGGCCAGAATCCCGTTCCAAAACCGTTCGTGATGGTCTTGCTCCGGATCAAAACGCCGCCTGGGTGAAAGATGACCACCGACGTTCCAATTGCGGTTCCACCGGATCCCCCAGCGCAGTGATCCCTTCCCCCTCGGTGCTGATTCTGCGGATGACGCATCACTTTGCTATATTCGACCTGCAGGAAGAAACACTCCCCGCAAGGAACGCAGGCGCTCGAATTTCAAAGGAGACGTACGTGGCCCTTGACAAAAACGACGAGTCCATACTCACCAACATCGATCGTTTAGTGAAGGAAGAAGAACACCTCTACGGCAAGAGCGAAATCACAACTGAAGATCGAGCGCGCTTGTCCGAATTGAAGGTTCATCTCGACCAGTGCTGGGACCTTTTACGACAGCGCCGGGCGCTTCGAGAGTTTGGGAAGGACCCTGATGCGGCAAAAGTGCGTCCAGCCAAGATTGTCGAGAACTACGAGCAGTAGAGAATGAATCGCGGTTCCAATCGCATACACGCTTCCGGCGGCGGGCAGACGAGCGAAGGGAGTTCCGCGGCGGATAGCCCAGTCCGGGCACAACGAATCGGCTTCAGCGCGGTCATAAAAATTCGAGGCGTCAATCCCTTCATACTCGTCAGTGTCTCCCGAGCGAATGCCATCAGGCCGGGCTGGCGCAAGCCGCTTCCGGTGTTAGTGCGCGTCAATGGCAAACCGGAAGACGGCTGGCGCATCAACATGATGCCGGTGGGCAACGGAAGCTTCTACTTATACCTGCACGGTGATATTCGAAAGGCATCTGCTACAGCAGTTGGCGATCGCGTGCGCGTGGAGATCGATTTCGACGCGAGCTATCGAAACGGCCCGCAACATACGATGCCGAGGTGGTTCATGCAGGCACTCGCCACGAATCCAAAAGCCAGAAAGAATTGGACGGCCCTGATTCCGAGTCGCAAAAAAGAGATCCTTCGTTACTTCTCACGCCTCAAATCATCCTCTGCTCGTGCCCGGAACCTCGCGACGGCTCTGCGCGTGCTTTCCGGCGAGAACGCCCGATTCATGGCTCGCTCTTGGAAGAACGGATCGTAGGCGCTCCGATCTCGGGACATGAAACTGGAAATAGTAGACGTCACATAGGTCCGCCGGATCCGCGAATTTCGGCGGACGCCCCGACGTGGCTCTGCTTCCTGCGCAAGGAGACCAACCTGGATTTTGCAGTTGCCGGATGGGGCAGCAACCTACGATGAGAATATCCACGAGTCGTCTGGCGCTCTGCTGCCAGTCCGGTCCGGACGCCTTCATGCTCGCGTTCAAGAATTCTTGGGACCCCACGACTCGATGTGCGTCCTTTGAAACCGATGTCCCCAGTGCTCTCGCTTTCCGTCGTTCGGATATGCGCTGCGGAAAACGCGGCCTCAGTCTGCCAGTGGTCCGTAGGTCGCTCATCTTCTTTCTAGTCGCACTCGTTTACGTGTTTCCCGGTCTGCCAGATTACTGTGGGACCAGTCCCATCGCCTGCAGCAGTTCGTCGTGCGCCTGAAGGTAATCAAGCTGCGCCGCAAGAAGCATCGTCTTGGCCTCAAGCTCTTGAGCAACGCCCGCGTCAGCTTCTGACTGGAGCACTTCACCTCTTGAAGCTTGTTGCACTGTCACACGACTGGATTCGGTTCGAAGCGCCAATAGCTGTTCGGAAACATTTATCATTTCTTTCGTACGGTCGAGCCTATTCAGCGCCGTCTCGACCCGGAGTTCTACGTCATCGGTAACTCGCGCCAGATTCTCCTTGGCTTGGGCCAGCTTGGTGTCGCTTCCTCTGACGGCCGCTCGCCTCCTGCCCCCGTCAAAAAGGTCATAGGTAAGTTCAGCTCCGAATGTCCCAAAGTTGCGGGCCAGAA
>CAVQZU010000012.1:0-15538 GCA_963718485.1 uncultured Acidobacteriota bacterium | reverse complement strand
AAAAGTGCGCGCCGACGGCGTCACGCTGACCTGCGAACCGGCCAAAGTTCTGCCCATGGCGCAGCGCTACTTCCTGTTCTGAACACCGATGGAAACGATGATGACTCCATGCTGATTGTCTACGAGCCCGTGGCATCCTTCACCGAGGAAGAAGTCCGCGGCCGGGAAGAAGACACGCTCGCTTTGGCCTGGGAGCAGCGCCGCTGGGTCCGCGGAAAATTCACCACCAGGAAAGGCCGCCAGATCGCGCTCGCTCTTCCGACCGGGACTCTGCTCAAGCCTGGCGCCATCATTCTTGTCGAGCCCGAATGGTACGTCCGCGTGGAAGCACAGGCCGAACTTCTCGTCGTGGTCACGCCCAGCAATTTCCAGCAGGCCGTCAAACTCGCTTTTGAGATCGGCAATCGCCATTTCCCGCTCGCGCTCGATGGTGAAAGCATCCTCGTCCCCGACGACGCCGCCATGACCCAGCTATTTGACCGCCTCAATGTCAGGTGGGAACGCCGCTGCGCTATCTTCTCTCCGATCGGAAGCGGACTTACTCATGCGCGGTGATGGGGAGGTTGGCTCTTTGTCGCGCTGCGAGCAAAGTGATGGCCCTATGAAAGCGCTCAAGGCTTTCGTGAATCTGCTGCAATTTTCTGACGGGCTCTTCCCTGCGGGAGGCTACGCGCATTCTTTTGGGCTGGAAACCTGCGTGCAATCGGGCCAGGTAAAGAGCGCCGAGGACGTAGGCGCTTTCCTGCACACCTATTTGGCAGCCTCTGCCGCGCCGACCGACGCGCTCGCGGTGTTGCACGCGCGCGGCCACGCGATTGCAGGCGACCTCGACGCCTGCTTGCATCTCGACCAGCTGCTCGATGCGCTCAAGTCCGCATCCGAGCTGCGCGAAGCGAGCCGCCAGATGGGACGGCAAACCCTTCGTGCCCTGAGGGCATTATCCCCTGACGCGTTCGTCTCGCGATTCGCCGCAGCGGTCGAATCCGAGGTGACACCCAGCCATCACCCGATCGTCTTCGGCATCGCCGCTGCTGTTTTGGCCTGGCCGCCGCGCGAAACGGCGAGCGCTTTCCTGTACTCGACGAGCGCGATGATCGTCGGTGCAGCGCTGCGCCTTCTTCCACTAGGCCAGCTGGCGGGCCAGCGCATCCTGTGGAGCGCGGGCGCAGCGATCCCCGCGCTCGCAGAAGGCATCGAATCGAACAGCGGAGAAGGTATGTGGAGCTTCACGCCGGAAATTGAAATTGCCGCCATGCGCCACGAATCGCTCGACGCCAGGCTCTTCCGATCATGATTTCCAACAATGATCACGAAACCGCGCGCGGAACGATGAACCGCAAGGCAGCCGCCAAGCCCCTAAAAATCGGCATCGGTGGACCGGTCGGCTCTGGCAAGACCGCGCTCGTCGAATCACTCTGTACGCGCCTGAAGGCCAGATACGATCTTGGGGTGATCACCAATGACATTTACACGCGCGAAGACGCCGAATTCCTGACCCGCCGCGCGGTGCTTCCGCCCGAACGCATTATCGGCGTAGAGACCGGCGGGTGCCCGCACACGGCCATCCGCGAGGACGCCTCGGTCAACCTCGAAGCCGCCGCACTGCTCCAAAAGCGCTTTCCCAATATGGACATACTCTTCATTGAAAGCGGGGGCGATTCGGCGCGAACCTCGATATCATGGATCGCGATACCAAGCGCGTCCGAGGAGAACGCCCCTACGTCTTCACCAACCTCAAAACCGGCAATGGCGTCGATGCCATCATCGACTGGATTCGGCGCGATCTCCTGTTTGAGCCCGACCGGCCTGGCCGTGACGGCCTGCTGCGCCTCACATTCGCGCGCCGCGCGGACAAGACAATTCTGCGCCAATGCCGCTACAAACTTCCGCTGCAGGTCCTTTCTCCACTCACTCTGGATGACGGCACTTGTTATCTCCTGCTGCTGAACCCTACCGGAGGCGTTCTCGGTGGCGACCACCTCCGGACCGAGATGTGCATCGAACAGGGCGCGTGCGTCTGCCTCTCAACTCCTTCGGCTACGCGCGTCCATCGCACCGCCACAGTGCGTGCCGAAGTGGAAACCATTCTCAGCGTCGCAAGTCAGGCTACGATCGAATATCTCCCCGACCATTTAATTCCCCACCCCGGCTCAAGCCTTCGTCAGTCGCTGCACATCAAATTGGCCAAAGGCGCCCGGGGCATCTTCCTGGACAATTTTGCTGCCGGACGTGCCGCTCTCAATGAATACTGGCAATTCCGCGACCTCGACTCCCGCATGGAGGTTTTTCTGCGCAGCACGCCCCTCTACGCGAATCGCACAAAAATAGCGGGCACCGCCGCATCGTCGCCTTCGTTTCCGGTTGTAGTCCCAAACTCGCACCGCGGGTCGAGGGATCTCTCCTCCACGACTCACTCGCTCCCGTTGGCCCTTGGCCGCATGTCCGGCTATTCCTACTTCGGCACGTTGCTCATCGTCGCCGACCAATTCCCTGACTGGCGGCCGGTCCTCTCCGCCCTCCGCTCGGAAATCCAGTCCCTTCCCGGAATTTTCGGCGGCGCGAGCCTCCTCGCGCACTCCGGTTGCTGCGTCCGCTATCTCGCCACGTCCGCAATCGCCTTCCATGGCGCCACGCATCGGCTCTGGACCATCGCCCGCAGCGAAGTTTTGCATCTCCCGCCTCTGGACCTCCGAAAATATTGATCGCGAAATTGGATCGCGCACAGCCAGGGTGGCAACTCAGGTGGAATTTAGTTCCCCGGGGCGCCGAGCTCCGAGATGCAAACAGGTTGGGGTTTACCGGCGGGACGAAGTAATCTAAGGGATGTGAGCCTACACCGGGCTGTCAACCGCGACGAAAATTGCCGATTTTGCCAGATCGTCGCGGGGAGAGTGCAAGCGGCGATTGTTTTTGAGGATGAGTTGTCGATCGCCTTTCTTGATGCGCGACCGCTTTTCGCCGGGCATTGCCTTCTTATCCCTAAGGATCACTATGAAACGCTTGTCGATCTTCCGCACGAGTTGGCGGGTCCTGTTTTTTCCAATGCCCAGCACCTGGCGGCCGAAGTGAGAAATGCGATGAACGCCGAGGGAACCTTTGTGGCCATGAATAATGCGGTGAGTCAGAGCGTCCCGCACTTTCACATTCATATTGTGCCCCGGCGCAAGAAGGACGGGCTGAAAGGATTCTTCTGGCCGCGGCGGAAATATGAAAGCGAGCAGGAGCAGAACGCCGTCCGGGATATCTTACAGCTGCAGCTGAAGAAGGCCGAAGCGAAACACAACAGCGCCGGAGCAGAGCCATCGTGACTCTGAAGAAATATAGGGAAAAGCGCCGGTTTGAGGTGACCCCTGAGCCTTCGGGGAAGGAAAAGAAGCGCAAAAAGGTGGTGTCACTGCTCTACGTCATCCAGAAGCACCGGGCCTCGCACCTGCACTACGATTTCCGGCTGGAATGGAATGGCGTGCTGCTGTCGTGGGCTGTTCCCAAAGGGCCGTCGCTTGATCCATCCGTGAAGCGATTAGCGATGCAAGTGGAGGACCATCCCATCGATTATGCCGACTTCGAAGGAGTGATTCCCACCGGTGAATATGGCGGTGGGACGGTGATGGTCTGGGATAGCGGAACTTGGGAGCCCGAGCAGCCTGACGTGGAAGCAGCGCTTGCTAAAGGTGAACTCAAGTTTACCTTGCACGGCAAGAAGCTCAAAGGCTCCTGGGTTCTCGTCCGCACGCGCGGATTCGGCGGAAAGTCCGGAAAATCCTCCTGGCTGTTGATCAAGCATCGCGACCAGTACGTCTCCCAGAAAGACATAACAAAACAAGAGCCCTATTCGGCCAAGACGCACCGTTTGCTGGTCGACATTGCTCGCGAGGGGGGCGGAGATGTGGCCCGAGCTTCGAGCGGAGACCCGCAAATTGCCCGTGAGTAGGACCATGCTTTTGCCCGCCGCTTGCCTATAATTCACCGCCGATGGGAGGCAAGGCACCTGGCTCTTGGCAAACGCGCCACGGAGGAATTCTTCGGCTTGCGGCGCTCGGGCGACCGTTGCGCAAACGCCTAGGGCGCCAGAATCAGCCCGGGAATGAAGGCCGGAAGAAATGCGCGCCGGGAGAAATACGGGGACGTGCGCCCATCGCGGTGCGGGCGGGCCTGGGAAATTCCAGGTGTTGATCGTGAAGGTCGCTCATGGGGCCGGATTATATGCACCGGTCTGCTCGCGTCAACAACGGATATACGACGCGCCATACGATGTGTACAGAACGTGTCGACCTCGGAGGATTGGTGCAAGTGACCAATACAGGGCATAATCGGAGATTATGAACGTCCCTTGTCGCGCGGCCCGAACTTCGTTTCTGTGGACTTTGGTGCTCGCCGCCATTGTGGCGTTCTCTGTCGACGCTCCGCTATGGGCACAAGATGCCGGCTTGGACGAAAGCCAAGACGTGCCGCAGCAGGCCGCCGAGCTGTTCGCCGACCAATTTCCGTTTCTGCCAAGTGCGACCGCGACCGACCAAGCTGACGACCATCCACAACCGGCTCCGGGGCCGAAGAACAAGTCCGATCGCATGTTCTTCGTCATGCCGAATTTCCTCACCGTGGACAACGAAACCAAGGTGGCGCCGCTCACCTGGAAAGAGAAATTTTCGATCACCGCGAAAGGTACGTTTGATCCCTACGAATTCGTCATCGTCGGGGTGCTTTCGGGGATTCGACAGGCTGACAACGCCTATCCCTCATTTGGGCAGGGCTTTGAAGGATACGGCAAGCGCTACGGCACGGCGTTTGCCGACCAGGTGGACGGGAACATGATGGTGGGCGCGGTGTTTCCAACGGTACTCAAGACAGACCCGCGCTATTTCCAACTGGGAAAGAGCAGTTTCATACACCGGTTCGGTTATGCTATCAGCCGGATTTTTGTCACGCTGAAGGACTCTGGCGGTCACACCTTTAACTTTAGTGAATTTGTTGGCAATGGGATCGCGATAGGTATCTCGAATTTCTATTACCCTGCCGCAGACCGAGGAGCTAGCACCAGCCTGAGCAATTGGGCGACGCAGTTGTCGATCGATGCTTTCGGCAACGAGCTCAAGGAATTCTGGCCCGACATTCACCGCCGCCTCGCCAAGAAAAAGCAGTACGATCCGCCCGTGCAGTAGAGTCTCAGCCCAAAGCGTCACGGTATTAGCCAGGCACCACTGACCCCCGAGCCAGTTCCGCCCGAGGCCAATTTAAGGCAGAATGTGGCTCGATTCCCGGAGCCCCAGTCCCTCTGGAGGGCACTCATGGACGTGGTCACAACATCGCTGCTGCTCTTTGGCGCTATGGTGTTAATTCTTGGCTTGAGCGTCGTCTTTGGATCGTTCTTTACGGTTGAAACGTCGCAGGTGGCCGTCGTCCAGCGGCTCGGCAAATTCGCGCGCGTGGCCGGCCCGGGGCTGAACTGGAAGACGCCCTACATCGAAAACGTCGTCCAGCGGATGAGCATGAAGGTGCAGCAGTTCGACGTGCAGGTCGAGACCAAGACGCAAGATAACGTGTTTGTGCAAATCCCGGTTTCGATCCAATACAAGGTGATCCCAGAAGCGGTCGAGGCCGCCTACTATAAGTTATCCGACCCGGTGAAGCAAATCGAATCGATGGTCTACAACGTCGTTCTCGGCCACGTGCCGAAAATGAAGTTAGACGACACGTTTTTGAACCAGGCCGACATTGCCAGTGATCTGCGCGACAGCCTCGATGCTTCCATGAAGGAATATGGCTATTCGATCGTCAAGGTGCTGATCTCAGACATTGTGCCCGATCCAAAAGTGAAGGCGGCGATGAACGATATCAACGCCGCGCAGCGTGAGCGGGAGGCCACTGTTTCACGGGCAGAGACGAACAAACTGCTCCTGGTCAAACAGGCCGAGGCCGAAGCCGAGTCCAAGCGCCTGCAGGGAGAGGGCATCGCCAATCAAAGGAAGGCGATCATTTCGGGGCTGAAAGATTCAGTCGAGGATTTTGCCAAGACCGTGCCGGGTTCGACTCCGCAGGATGTGATGCAGCTGGTGCTGATGACGCAGTACTTCGACACGCTCAAGGACATTGCGGCAAACGATCACAGCAATACCATTTTGATACCACACACGCCGAACTCGCTTACCGATCTGTTTGGCCAGATCCGCAACGCCATCGTTACAGGATCAGAGCTGACCAAACACCCGGAGGTCCCCGGCGCGCCGGCCGGAACCGAAAACGGCCGCTGAAATTTGGCAGTTGCTCTTCGCTGAACCTGCTCCTTGCGATGTCAAATCAGCATCAAATCTGCTTGTGTAGGGCTGAAAGTCGGAACAGAATAGCGCGCAATTCTGGCAGCAGGCATGCGGTCTGGGATGATCGCTGCACGGGAGGACATTCATGCGACGATTGATTCCCTGGATGGCGGCGGCGTGCGTGCTCGGTGCGGCAACGACCGCACGCGCCCAGTCGGGCACCCAGAATGGCGAGTGGCGCACCTACGGGGGCGACCTGGGAAGCACGCGCTATGCTCCACTTGACCAGATCCGCGCGGACAATTTCAGCAAGCTCACCGTGGCCTGGCGATTCAAAACTGATTCGCTTGGGCCCCGGCCGGAATACAAATTGGAAGCGACGCCGCTGATGGTCCACGGAGTTCTGTATTCCACGGGCGGCTCGCGGCGCGCGGTCGTGGCCCTGGACGCCGCAACCGGCGAGCTTCTCTGGATTCATCGGGAGGAGGAAGGCGCCCGCGGAGCAAATGCGCCACGGCAGCTTTCAGGGCACGGCTTGGCTTATTGGACCGACGGCAAGGAAGAACGGATTCTGTACGTCACGCCGGGCTACCGGTTGATCGCGCTCGAGGCCAAAACCGGCGCCCTCGTTCCCGGTTTCGGCAAAAATGGTGTGGTCGACCTCAAGCAGGACGATGATCAGGACATCGATCTGGTCACCGGCGAAGTAGGTCTGCACTCGACGCCGGTCGTTGCAAAAAACGTGGTGATCGTGGGGGCGGCGCATCTCACGGGAAGCGATCCGCACAGCCGAAAGAATGTGAAGGGCTACGTGCGTGGCTTCGACGTGCGCACCGGCAAGCGCCTCTGGATCTTCCACACGATTCCCCGCCCTGGCGAATACGGAATTGAAACCTGGGAAAGGGACTCCTGGTCCTACACGGGAAACACAGGCGTGTGGGGGCAAATCTCGGTCGACGAAGATTTGGGGCTGGTGTACCTCCCGGTTGAATTGCCCACAGGCGACTACTACGGAGGCGACCGTCCTGGGCCGGGACTCTTCGGGGAGAGCCTCGTGGCGGTAGATTTGCAAACGGGCAAGCGCAAGTGGCATTACCAGTTCGTTCATCACGGCCTGTGGGACATGGACATTCCTTGTGCCCCCATTCTGGTCGACATCATGGTCAACGGGCGAACCGTGAAAGCCGTGGCTCAGCCCACCAAGCAAGCTTTTCTGTACGTCTTTAACCGCGAGACCGGCGAGCCGATCTGGCCGATCGAAGAGCGTCCCGTTGCGAAAGGCGACGTTCCGGGCGAATGGTATTCGCCCACCCAGCGATTCCCGACCAAGCCGCCGGCTTATGACAATCAGGGCGTGTCCCTTGAAAGCCTGATCGATTTCACCCCCGAGCTGCGCGCCGAGGCTGTACAGGCCGTTTCAAAATACCGCATCGGCCCGCTTTTTACGCCGCCGTCGGTCAGCAGAGCGGACGGCACGCTTGGAACCATTACCTCTCCGGGTTCGCTCGGCGGCGCCAACTGGCCGGGTGGATCATACGATCCGGAGACCCATAAGCTGTACGTCTTTTCGCAAAGCGCGATCGCCATTCTCGGCCTGGTCCCTACACCCGGCCCGACGTTTTCAGATATGGAGTACGTCCAGGGCACGGCGGGGATGGAGCCCCGCCCGAGCAGTCCGGCGGGCGCTGCTCCGGCAGCTGTGAAGCCGGGTGCGGCGGGGGCGCCGGCTGGCGAAGGCGGCGGCCCAACTCTCACCATCGGCGGTTTGCCGTTATTGAAACCGCCCTACGGGCGAATCACCGCGTACGACATGGACAAGGGCGAAATCGCCTGGCAAGTGGCGCACGGCGAGACTCCGGACAACGTGCGCAACAATCCGGCTCTGAAGGGCCTGACCATTCCGCGAACCGGGCAAAATGGACTGGTTGGCGTGCTGGCCACCAAGACACTAGTCGTCGCGGGCGAGCCGCTGTTTACAACTACCTCAACCGGAATGCGTGGAGCGATGCTGCGCGCCTATGACAAAGCAACCGGGAAGGAAGTCGGAGCCGTGTATATGCCAGCACCGCAAAGCGGTTCACCGATGACCTACATGCTCGATGGTCAGCAATACATCGTGGTCGCGGTAAGTGGTGCGGGATTCCCGGGCGAATTGGTGGCCTACAAGCTGCCGGCGTCGAATTGAAACATACGAAAGAGGGACTCTCGCGGCAGATGCGCCGCGAGAGGAAGGTGCTTTGCGGCCGACTTTTGGTCGGGGCCGAAGCGGAAGCCTCGGCCCACCAGCATTCTTGGATGTTCGACCGCCGCTTGAGACCTTCTGAAAACTAATTTTCTGGGTTCCCGACACCGCACCGGAGGGAAGGTTTCATGCACAGGCAGAGAATCGTTTCAAAACTGGCTGTTCTCACGCTCCTCAGTTCGACGTTTCCGCTGCTAGGGCAGGAGCCCAAGCCGACCTGCAATCACTGCCAAGCCACCTACATTCCTAACAGTGAACTCGATGCCTATACGAAACGAGCGATTGCAAACAATATCGTCGACCAGCAGGTGCGCTCGGTCGACATTGGAAAAGTACAAATGGGAATCGGCATGGTAACGCGCGGGAAACTGTTACCTGGTGCCGCCAACGGCGGCGAAGCGGTTGCCGAGCACGATCAGATCAGCGAGGTCTATCACGTAATCGAGGGCTCGGCGACGCTTCTGACGGGGCCAGATTTGGTCGATGCCAAGCAGAGGCCCAGCACGATGAAGACCGTCCGCGAGCAGAATGGCCCCGGGTTCAGCGCGAGCTCGATCAACAACCCCGAAACTCATGAGCTGACGGCCGGCGACGTAATCATCATCCCGGCGGGTGTCGGACACTGGTTCACGCGAATCGACGACCACATCACCTACCTGATGGTGCGCATCGACCCAGACAAAGTGGTTCCGCTAAAAAGCGAAGCGCAGTCGAAGGCCTTCTTGAGTAGCCCGGTTACACGCTAAGAACAGAAACAAACCGAGAGCAGCTACGGGAGCATGCCGGTGGTATTGCGCTTGGGGACGAAACCCACCGGGATGCGCGCGATTTCCTTCATCGAGGCGATATCCACGGCCGAAACGTCGTTGGTTACGGCGTTTGCCACGTAGGCGGTTTTGCCGTCGGGCGTCAGCGTGAGCCATGCGGCGCCCATTCCGCCAAGATAGACACTGCCGATGGGCTTCAGGTCGGGCAGCGAATAGGTGTACAGAGAATTATTCAGGCGGCTGTTCACGACCAGGGTCTTCTGATCGGAGGTGACTGCGATACCGTGCGACAGGTCGGCTCCCGCAGGGACCGTCTTTTTGCCCGGCGGCAATGCGGCGTGCTCAACGTGCCGGATATCTTTGTGGGTGGCGAAGTCGACGACCGCGAATCCATTCAGGTCGGTAAGCTGGACGAAAATCCACTTGGTTGAACCGTCGGGATTCTTCGAGATGGCCATGGGGCGCACACCGTCTCCCATGTCGACTGACCAAGCCAGCTCGTTTGTCTGCGTATCGACGACGTTCACTGTTTTTCCCATGATGGAGCCGGCGACGGCATATTTGCCGTCAGGCGTGACGTAGGGATTGTGAATGCCGCCCTTGATCGGGACCGTTGCGACGCGCGCCAGTGCGGCCGTATCGATTACGTCAAGCCCGCCGTTTGCACCGATGATCGCCACGTAAAGCCGGCTACCGTCCGGAACAAGCGCGATGTTATTCGGGTGTCCACTCAAGGGAATTCGCTTGGTGACTTTCAGCGTCTTTCCGTCGGCGACATCGAGCGTGGATTGGGCTTCGTCGCTGATGTAGATGCGGCTGCCGTCGGGGGCGACGGCGACGCCGTGGTTCACTTCGATTCCCGGGATTTCGCCCACCACTTTGTTGGTCACCGGGTCGATCACGTCGACGCTGTCGCCGGCGCTGTTGGTCTGGATGATCCGAACTTTCAGTTTCGGCGCGGCCAGAGAAGGCAGTGACGCCGCGAGCAGGGCGATCCCCGCCATGCCAACCAGCCCGGCAACCAGTTGTTTCTCCCCCGTCAATTTCCTGGTCATCATCGACTCCTCATTGCGAATAGGAACTATTGTCCCTGTTGCTCGGTCTTGCCAAGCACGAACGCCTTTAGCGTGAGCCATTCGGGATCGTTTTGCGACTCAAAATGCTTGCCCCCGCTATGAAAGAAATCGCCGCCCGCCTCTTCGGCAAGCGGATGGATCAAAAGCGGGCTTTCGGGATTACCGGGATACGCCACGCGCTTGATCAATTCGAAGTTTGCGCGCGACTGCTCTTCATCCCACTTAACCGCGTCTGGCGAAAGCGGCACCAAGTGCAGCCTGACGTTGTTGACCGCATGGCAAGTGACGCAACGCGCGTGCCCCGGGCGCTTCTTCAGAAAAATGGGCTGGACTTTATCCTTGAAGAATTCGTAATTGAGGGCCGTGGCCGCCGAAGGGTCGGTCTGGGCGGCCTCTCCTTGCGCTCTGGCAATGGATAAGCCGGCCGCTGCCAGGAACCAAGCCCCCGCAGCCAGCCAGCAAAGCGCCTTCATTCGGTGCACAGAGAATCTCCCTTAAGGACACGAGCTCGACAATTGCCGAGCGTATTCTATGCCTTATCGAAAGCCACCGCCAAACTAAAAAAACCGGAGGCCCGTGCCGGCCCTCTACAGATCACGTTGCCGAAAGTGGAGCATGGCAACGACCAGCGCCACAAGTAAGTAAGCCGCCGCGTAGACAATCATTGACCTGCTCGGCACGGAAACGTCCGCGAACGGCGAAAATTGGATGGACCCCGCCAGGGGAGACTCCATTTCGAATGCCGCGCGCCGCCAGACCGCTTCGCTCGGCATGATCAGGCTCGATACGATGCCGACCATCGCCAGCCGCGAACCCTCCGTGAATCCGCTCATCTGTTCAAGCCAACCGCCCATGAACGCCAGGCCCAGCAGGCCGAGAACGACTACGCCGTTGGTTAGCGTCGAAAACCAGGTGCCGAAAAGGAAGGTCACCGAGAGCGCGATCAGGCATTCCAGAAAGATGAGCAGGCCTCCGCGCAGCGGATGCTGGGCCATGACGCCTCCGATCCAGTATCCTTCGGCAATCGCCCCGCCAAACATGAGGGCCACGTAGACAGCAACCATGCCTGCGAAACCAATCCATTTACCGATGAGGATTTCCCATCTCGCCAGGGGCTTGGTCGCGATGGCGTAAATAGTTCCGGAAGTAATTTCTCCGGCGATCGTATCGACCGAAGTGAGCGTAGTCATTACCACCGCCAGCAGGTCTACGGTGTAAAGGCCGACCATTAGCATGGCGCTGATGATCTGATAGCGTAAGAAAGGTGGCACGGCGCTGGAGCGAAAATCACCGACCTGGACATGCAAGCCGATGCCGAATACCAGAAGAAAACCGCCGCCGGCAATGAGCGCCGTCCAAAGAATCTTCTTGCGCGCCGCTTCGCGGAAGGTCACGCCAGCCATGATCCAGGTGCCCATCAGAGAGTTCCCATCACAGGCCCCGGTCCTCGCCCATGACGCTCAGAAAAAGCTCTTCCAGCGACACGCGCTGTGGCGTGAACTGATAGACGTCGGCCCCGGCGGCGACCAGATACCGCAGGATATCGGGCAGAGCATCGCGGGACTGGGCCACGATCGTGAGGTGCTCGTCATCGAAAGCCGCAGCCGTGCCCCACTTGGCGAGACCGGCTATGCATTCCTTGGTGAGCTTGCGCCCGCGCACATCGATGTGCACTTCTTCTTCGTTCGGTCGGCGCATATCACGGCTGGTGACAACTTCCCCTTCGCGAATGAACACGACCTGATCGCAGGTGATCTCGATCTCGCTTAACAGGTGCGAATTCAGAAAAACGGTGGCGCCGCCTTCGCGCCGGGTGCGAATGATGTCGCGCACCATGCGCCGGCCCATGGGATCGAGCCCCGAGGTGGGCTCATCGAGGAAGATCAGTTCCGGTTCGTGAATCAGAGCCTGCGCCAGACCGATTCGCTGCAGCATGCCCTTGGAGAACTTCTCCAGGCGCTTGTCACGATGGGCGCTCAGGCCAACTAGCTCAATCAAAGCAGGAACGCTTTGGCGCAGCTTGTCCTCGGGGACACCGCACAAACGGCCGTGCAGATGGAGGAGTTCGACCGGCGTAAGCCATTCATAAAATCGGAAGTCTTCGGGCAGGAAGCCGATCTTCCGGCGAACTTCCACGTTTCCGGCAGGCACACCCAACACGAAGGCCTCGCCAGCGGTTGGCCGGGCCAGACCGAGAAGCATTTTGATCGAGGTGCTCTTGCCCGCACCATTGGGTCCAAGAAAACCGAAGATTTCGCCGCGGCGCACTTCGAGGGAAAGGTCGCGGACGGCGAGCTTGTCCCCAAAAGTTTTGCGCAAATGCTGCGTTCGGATGGCGCAGTGATCGGGGTGGGCCAGGAATGCCTCCTCTTGTCGGACTAGCGCAGCGAGTCCGCCAAAGTTACCCCCTGGCTGGAGTCCCCGAAACCGGTGAGTGAGTAAGCTATACCGTCTTTGGTCCAGATCAGCGCGTAACCGGGGCCGCGGCGACCGGCCATGCTGAGCAACGTGCCGCGTGCGCCATTCACCTTGACCTCTTCGTAGGAGCGCAGAAAGCGTGGCACGTTCAGACTGAGCACCGCCTTCCAGTCGACGGTTTGCAGGAAGTCCCGTGCCTGAGCCGGCGTCATCCCGGCTGTTTCCAGGCCGATTTCCGCGAGGTTGGCGACATCCAGACCGGAAGGCACTTTGACCTCCGCAAGCGGGCCTTCGCGCAAGCGCACGCAGTCACTATACTGCGTGGTGGTGGGGCTGGGCCCGGTGATGTTGCTGGCAATGGCGCTCGTTGCGTTGGTGGGCCCTGGGCAGGTTCCGTACTGCGCGTTCACCGAGCGCGGAATTTGCACCCCAAGATTGGCGCCATCGAGCGATTGCGGCAAGAGGAGTTCCGGATGGCCTGCCTCTGCAGCGATGGCCTGCAATCGGGCGCGATCGACGGACACGTCGACTCTATGGGCGCCCCCGACGATCAACTTCGGCAAATCCTTTCGGGCTCCGAGTAAGAGCACGTGGAACCCCGCGGTTTGTGCGGCTGCTGCGGCATCCGTTACGGGCTCATCGGGTTCGTTGACCTCCACCTGGACCTTGTCGGAGATCATCTGCGTGACCATCTGGTGCAGGGTCGGGTTGGCGCTGGCGTCGACAAACGGGGAAAAATTGACGTTGACTGCCTGTACATTTTGCATGCGCAGTGAGGATAAGAGCCGCCCGGCAAGACTTCGTCCCGGACGCGTGCCGAAAGCGGCGACGATCACCAGAACAATTGCCGCGCCCGCCAGCCAGGTGAAACGACGCCGGAAAGCAACTTCATTTGCCATGGGCCAACCCCCCGATGCTCAGTGGAACTCTATTTACCAGACCTGAAAGCAAGCTGAAGGCGTGCCGGGAAGCAGCAAAGCTGACCTCGGCCATCATTTGGCGATCGCGGATCGGCTACAATGCTCAGGTGCCAATAAAACTCATCGCCATGGACATTGACGGGACGCTTCTGGACAGCAGCACCCGGCTTCCTGCCGAGAACATCGCCGCCATCACGGAGGCTGTGGAACGCGGTATTGAGATTCTGTTGGTTACCGGGCGGCGTTTTGATTTCGCGCGATCGGTCTCCGATCTGCTTCCGTGCGATTTGCATCTCATCGTGAGCAACGGTGCGCTGATCAAGTCGAAGTCCGGAGAGACCCACCAGCGGCGGCTGCTGCCCGGCTCGGTGGCTCGAAGGATAGTCGAGGTGCTGCCGCAATATCGCGCGGAAGCGGCGGTGGTGTTTGACCGGCCCGGAGAGAAGCAGGTGTTTCTTGAACGCATCGACTACGATGACCCCTACCGCGGGCGATACTTCCGAAGAAACAGCCATCATATCGGCCAGATCGTGCCTCTAACCGATTGCTTCAACGGCGAAGATCCCATTCAAGTAGGGTTCGTCGGCCGAGTGGAGTCGATTCGCGCCGTGAAACGGGCGCTGGGCGAACTTCCCTTCTCCGGTGAATTTACCCTGGCGCTCACCGAATATCTCGCCCGCGACCTTTCCATACTTGACGTGATGCGCCGCGGGGTGACGAAAGGTTTCGCCCTAGCCGAATGGGCACAACGCCGTGGGATTGCTCGCGAGGAGATCATGGCCATCGGAGATAATTGGAACGACCGGGAAATGCTCGAATTTGCCGGCCTTCCGGTGGTGATGGGTAACGCCGTTCCGGAGTTGAAATCGCTCGGCTGGATGGTTACCCTCTCGAATGACGAAAATGGCGTAGCCGAAGCGATTCGGACCTACGCGCTAAACGGAGCGGCTAGGACTCGATGAAACAACGCGGACTCATCGCCCTGGGGATGCTCGCGGCTACGATTGCCGCGGCGCCCGTTGCCCGAGCGGATTACGCAGTCCTTCGCTCCGGGCAGCGCTTGCACATTACCGGCTATGAAAGCTTAGGAGATCGCGTAAAGCTCTCCATGCCCGGTGGCGGAGTTGAAATACCGGCCGCCGATCTGGTTTCGGTCGAGCCCGAGGACACCTTTCAAGCGCGGCCCTCTCTTGAGCCCCCCTCCGGTCCCTATGGCGAGTTAATCCGCGCCGCCGCTCAAAAGCATGGGCTCGATGAAAAACTCATCACCCGCCTGATCGCCAGCGAATCGAATTTCAATCCGAAAGCCGTGTCCCGAAAGCAAGCGCTCGGCTTGATGCAGCTTCTGCCGCGAACGGCCGCGCAATACGCGGTCCTCAACGCTTTCGATCCTGCGCAAAACATCGAGGGCGGCGTGCATTATCTGAAGGACCTTCTTGAAAAGTACAGCGGCAATCTGGCACTGGCTCTCGCTGCTTATAATGCCGGGCCGGACACCGTTGAGCGCTACCGCGGGGTTCCCCCTTTTGCCGAAACCCGGAACTATGTGAAGCGAATTACTTCCGCGCTGGCGCAGGCCAACCCTCCGGCTGTGCAATAGCCCGCCCCTTCTGCAAAAAGCAGGCAGTTTGCAAGGTTATAAAACCCGCCCACGGCATCCAGTGTTGAGCGGTATGAGCACCATCACCTCCAATCTGGCGTTGATTCCGCTTGCCTCATCTCATCCACGGCTTCAATGCATGGACGAGCTGTAACTGCTCGACCTGCGCCAGCAACGCCTCGTCCAGCGGAGCTGCCGGCACAGCGGGCAGCACGGGTGGTTCACCAGGTACTCAAAGCGGCAGCAGTTCCGGTAGTTACA
>CAVQZU010000011.1:0-18371 GCA_963718485.1 uncultured Acidobacteriota bacterium | reverse complement strand
GACGCAGAGTACAGCGGATTTTTTGCGCAAACTGTTTCAGTTGTTGAGCGAGTGTGGAGTGCGGTATTGCGTGATCCACTCGTGGGAGCGGCTTCCGGAGCACCTCGGCAGCGATTTGGATCTGGCGGTGCACCCGGCCGACAAGAAGCGACTTACTTCAATCATCGAGGCATTGAAGAGTTACAACTACAGTGCGTATCAGTGGAGTAACTACATCACGCACGGCCACAGTTTCTACTTTTACTGGGTTGCTGGCGGTAAGGTAAATACTGTCCCCGTCGACATTATTTTTGAAGACCGGCGGTCGGGAATGATCATGGCCTCCGGCGAAGACTTCGTTGGCGGGCGCGTCCGGCACGGCGACTTCTGGGTTGCGTCGCCCGCGATGGAGTTTTCCTACCTGTTGGTGAAGAAGGCTAACAAGGGGAAAGTATCGCCTGCTCAAACACTTAGACTGAAGTGCCTCGCAGAGAGCCTTGGGCGCGAGTCGGCCGAAAAGATTGTGAGCAACGTGTTCCGGGCAGACTTAAAGACTAGGATCGTCGAAGCCTGTCTGGACGGCTCGATCGACGGGGTATTCGCCGACTTGAAGGGGGAAGCGTGGCAGACGGCCCCATCCAAGCGTCTGCTGAAAACGATCCGATATTGGGCGGGTCAATTCCGGCGAGCCATCTGGCGAACCTCTCATCCCAGTGGAATCCTGGTCTCGGTGTTAGGACCCGACGGAGTGGGAAAGAGCACGGTGTTGGAAGGTCTCGCCGCGGAATTCAGCGTTCCCCTGCGCCGCCGCTCTCTTTTTCACTGGCGTCCACAAGTGCTTGCCAAGCGCAAAGACAATCGCGCGGTCACCGATCCCCATGGCCAGTCGCCGCGCGGATCCCTGGCTTCGATGGCGTACATCTCCGTGTTCTTCGCTGATTGCTGGGCGGGCTACCTGTTTGTAATCAGGCCTCGGCTAGTGAGAGCCGGCTTCGTCCAGTTCGATCGCTACTTTCATGATGTACTGGTCGATCCGCGACGCTATCGGTATGGCGGTCCCAAATGGTTCGCGAAGCTTCTTTGCCGGCTTCTTCCCGAGCCGGACCTAGTGATTCTTCTGGACGCGAACGAGGATTTGATTCTTTCGCGAAAGACTGAACTGACGCGCACCGAGATTCAACGCCAGCGCCAGGCATACGCCGAATTGCGATTCCAGCGAGCGAAGGAAGTTTGCGTCCGGACGGACGCCGGAATTGCGTCAACGCTCGAGGCATCCGCTACGGCCGTGGCGGAATTCATGCAACTGCGATTCGACAAGAGGATCGAACATTGGATGAAGGTGGCCTAGTGAGGAGTGCAACCGTAGCGATCGCGTCAGCTTCCCGCTACCGCGGGTCCGCGGACACAATCGACGACGTATTGCGACTGTTTCTCGGATGGAACCGGGAGGATCCTCTGCCACGGGCTGAAGACCTTTCCAGGAATAGAGCCGCGCTCCCGGACGCGGTTGTGTCCCTAAGCCTCGCGTCCGGCGTCTGCCAACAATTGGCTCGCCAGGGCTATACGCGCCAGCATCGCTTTGCCATACTCCCTTCGCGAACACAACCACGCTGGCTTCTGCCTCTCACGAAGGCTCGCAGGACCATCGACGGCTTCGAACTCTACACACCGTATTCGCGTGCCACGCGTCTAATGAAAGCCCTTGTGGTTCGCGTCCGGGCTACCGGATGGGAAGGATGGGTGCGGCACAGCGTGCTCATGGCGGCGCGGGCTCCTCTGCCAATTGAAAACCTCGCAACGGAAGTCACCGGCGAAAGACACTTGACGTTCGCGGTTTCCCTGGGCACACCGGGGCCGGTTCAGAAATTAACGGTCCAGGTCATGCGCGCCGACGGCAAAATTCTAGGCTACCTGAAAATGCCGCTTAAATCTGGCGCAGAGCAGCGCCTGCGCCATGAAGCGGACACCATCGAAAAGCTTCAGAGCTTCGCGAAAATGCGCGCCCATATACCCCGGCTGCTTTTTGCAGGTTCATGGCAAGGACGTTTCGTCGTCTTCCAGTCCGCAATCGAGGGCGAGGCAGGCCCGGTGCGCATGATGGAGCGCCACGAGGAGTTCCTCAAGATTCTCCAAGACTGCGAACCTTCGATGCTGCCCGGTCGAAGGCTGGTGCACAGAATCGCTCAGCGGTGGGAGAAAATTGCGCCCCGGCTGGAATCGCACTGGCAGGGGTTGGGGCGCGAAGCGGTCCGAATCGCGTCTCGCGAGTTGGATTCGGTTCCGATACCGTGCGGCATTCAGCACGGCGATTTTGCTCCATGGAATACGCGGATGCAGCCGAAGGGCTTGATCCTGTTCGACTGGGAATCGGCCGCGTGGGAGACCCCCGCGCTTTGGGACCGGTTCCATTTCTTGGCGCAGACGGAGTGCCATTTAAATCTACGGCATACGGAGCGGACAGACGTGCGCGGCGAGAATCGCGCGCTCTACCTGCTGTATTTGTTGAACTCCGCAGCTCAACTGACGGATGAGGAATCCAGAGCTTTCACGTTTAATTACCGCGAACAGCAACTCCGAAAGCATGTATCGGAGCTAGCTCAGACCGCGGTGGCGGACTAAATGAATCGTCCGCTAAAAATTCTGACCTCTGCATACGCTTGCGAGCCCGGCAAAGGTTCGGAGCCAGGCGTCGGGTGGAACAACGTCGAGCAGGCGGCCCGGTTCCATGACGTCTGGGTGATGACGCGATCCAACAATCGCGCGTTGATCGAGGCAGCGCTCGCCGCGCAGCCCATGCCGAACGTGCACTGGATCTACTTGGATCTTCCCCGCTGGGCGAGTTTCTGGAAGAAGGGCCAGCGCGGCATTCACCTCTACTATTCACTATGGCAGATTCTCGCGTACCGGAAAGCACGAAAGCTTCACCGTGATGTTGGTTTTGATCTGGCGCATCACGTCACATTCGTGAACTACTGGCTTCCGACGTTTTTGCCGCTCCTCCCGATTCCATTTGTTTGGGGGCCTGTCGGGGGTGGGGAATCGACGCCGCGCAGTTTTCGCAGCTTCTTAAGTCTGCGCGGAAGGATATATGAGACTACGCGCGAGTTGGCACGGACTCTAGCCGAACTGAGCCCATTCGTACGCATTGCCGCGCGGCGCGCCGCAATTGCATTAGCGACGACGAAGGAAACCGCGACGCGTTTGGAAGCCCTCGGTTGCAAGAGCGTTTCCATTCTGCCGGAAGCCGCGTTGCCGAGCAGCGAAATCAACGAACTTCGAGCGATCCCTTCCTGCGGGAGTGGCACGTTCCGCGTATTGAGTATAGGGAGATTCTTGCACTGGAAGGCCTTTGAACTGGGCCTGCGCGCCTTTGCGCGATTTCAAGCCCGCGTTCCGAAGGCGGAGTACTGGTTCATCGGTGACGGCCCGGAGCAGCGCTCTCTGGAGCGGTTGTCGCGTGAGTTGGGAATCCAGAATAAAGTCGTTTTCTGGGGATTCCTCTCGCGGGATCGTGCCCTTGAGAAATTGGCGGCGTGCGACGTGCTACTTTTTCCGAGTCTGCATGACTCCGGCGGCTGGGTGACTCTTGAAGCGATGGCTGCGGGTCGGCCCGTGATTTGCCTCGATCTCGGCGGCCCGGCACTACGAGTCACCGAAGCCACAGGAATCAAGATTCCAGCAATCAATCCTGAGCAGGCAACCGCGGATATCACGGCGGCGCTCGAGCGGCTGGCAACCGATCAACCGCACCTTGCGTCACTCGCTCAGGCCGGTCGCCAGCGCATCGAACAGGAATTCAATTGGGAGCGAAGAGGTGGACAGTT
Source organism: uncultured Acidobacteriota bacterium (assembly GCA_963718485.1). Lineage (GTDB taxonomy): Bacteria > Acidobacteriota > Terriglobia > Acidiferrales > UBA7541 > Palsa-295. The sequence continues at coordinate 14,568 of CAVQZU010000011.1, read as the reverse complement.
AGCCCATCTCCGCGACCAGGTAGTGAATTCATCGGAGCAAATGGCTCAGCGCGATGGCCCGCTCAGAATTCTCATCTCGGCGTACTCGTGCGAGCCCGGCAAAGGTTCGGAGCCAGGCGTCGGGTGGAACAACGTCGAGCAGGCGGCCCGGTTCCATGACGTCTGGGTGATGACGCGATCCAACAATCGCGCGTTGATCGAGGCAGCGCTCGCCGCGCAGCCCATGCCGAACGTGCACTGGATCTACTTGGATCTTCCCCGCTGGGCGAGTTTCTGGAAGAAGGGCCAGCGTGGCGTCCGCTCTTACTATTCACTGTGGCAGATTCTCGCGTACCGGAAAGCACGAAAGCTTCACCGTGATATTGGTTTTGATCTGGCGCATCACGTCACTTTCGTCAACTACTGGCTTCCGACGTTTCTGCCGCTCCTCCCGATCCCATTTGTTTGGGGGCCGGTCGGAGGAGGGGAGTCGACGCCGCGCAGTTTTCGTAGCTTCTTAAGTCTGCGCGGAAGGATGTATGAGACTACGCGCGAGCTCGCTCGAGCTGTCGGCGAACTGAACCCATTCATCCGTTTCACTGCCCGTCGGGCCGCAATGGCGCTGGCGACAACGCATGAGACCGAACGGCGGCTCCGAGAGCTGGGATGCAGAAATGTGTCCGTATTCACCCAGGCGAGTTTGCCGGCGGAAGAGATTCGGCAGTATGCAGAAATCCCTCCGCGCCATGACCCTCCGTTTCGCGTGTTCAGTATGGGCCGGCTCGTGCATCTCAAAGGTTTCGATTTGGGCCTGCGCGCCTTCGCGCGATTTCACGCTCGCTTTCCAGAAAGCGAGTATTGGCTGATTGGCGACGGCCCCGAACGCAAACGCCTGGAGCAATTGGCAATACAGTTGGGTGTGCGCCAAGCGACAGTATTTTGGGGAATGATGTCGCGTGAACGGGCAATCGCCACTTCGGCCCAGTGCGATATCTTGCTGTTTCCCGCCCTCCACGAATCTGGCGGCTGCGTGAGCGTGGAAGCAATGGCTGCGGGACGCCCGGTAATATGTCTTGATCTCGGCGGTCCGGCGTTGCAAGTGACTGAAGCTACAGGCATCAAAGTTCCTGCCACTTCCGCAGAGCAAGCAGTGACCGATCTAGCGTCAGCCATTGCGCAGCTGGCCAATGATCCATCGCGCCGAGCAAAGTTGGGTGAAGCCGGACGTCTGCGCATTGATCGGGAATTCAACTGGGAGCGAAAGGGTGAGCAGTTGGCTCGTCTCTACCAGAGGTTAGTCAATGCTCCGGCACGGATTGTTGTATCAGGCCGCGGCGAGACAGCATTGCCCAAGGAGATACCAGGGAGTGGAGAATATGGAATCTGATATTTCAAGAACACGCACAGTTTTTCCACGTCGACACCACGGCTTCGGGACGGACCTGCGCCCGTTGGGCATAGTCATGGCTTTTGCATTGTTGAGCTTCGTCGTGCTGGGCGTTGCAAATCCCTTTCGCAGCCCTTTGAAAATCGCCGCAGTGCTGGTGGCTCCTCTCTTCTCGTTTTCGTTCTGCCCGGTGCGATGCGAGCGCTGTTGGTTGGCGCTCGAAGCATCGCCAAACACTTCACGTGGTATCAGGGCCTGTGGCTGCTGGTTCTGGTGAGCGGTTTGGTGTTTCGTGTCCGGGAGTTTCAAGACATTAATGAGGAAGCCATCGACGGTTGGGCGTATTTTCGAATTGGGGTGGCCGGTCTCGTCGGACTGGTTCTGATTGGGCGGTTGCTTTCGAAAAGGACTCACTGGCTTCGCTGGCTATTTCGAGGGTCGATCGGAATTATGGCAGTGTACGCGGCGATATGCCTTGTATCGACGATGTGGTCTGTTCGTCCCGCGTGGACCCTCTACAAGTCCATGGAGTACATGCTTGACCTGTCGGTTCTCTGTGCTGTGTTGGTAACGGTGAAATCCTCGGAGGAGTTCGAAAGATTTATGAATTGGGCTTGGACTCTCCTTGGCTTGATGCTCGTGACCACCTGGATCGGAGCCATCATAGATCCGGTGGACGCATTTGAGGCTGGCCAACACTTTGGGCCGCTCGGAGTGCGATTAAACGGTGTCGTTCCCGCCCTTTCGGCCAACTCCGTGGGAGAATTCAGCGCGGTTCTAGCGATCTTAGCCTTGTGCCGGTTAATGTATGATCCGGAGCGGAGATTTGATCGTGCATGGTACTCGTTCTTATTTCTCTTCTCTGTCGCCACCTTGATTTTCTCACAGACGCGCGCGGCAATCGCGGCCCTCTTCCTGGCTGTCATCCTTCTGCTAATTCTCACCCGGCGGGTCTTGTTGGGTGCGGCGATCGCTATAGGCTCGGCCTTCGCCGTGATTATCTTGCTCGCATTTACAAAGTTCGGTAGCCTCGTTTGGGATTTTGTGTTGCGAGGAGAACAGGTCAGTGAAGTTGAGGGGCTGTCCGGTCGAATTGGATTCTGGCAATACGCATTCCAAAAGTTCCAGGAGAGGCCCTGGACAGGCTTCGGGGGGTTCGCGGGAGGTAGATTCGTTATTCTTCCGGCGTTGGGTCACTACGAGATCCCGGACGTTCACAGCAGTCTTGTTGAAAGCCTCGTTGATGTCGGGATTTGGGGACCGCTTCTGATCATAATCGCCTTGATCTCGATGTGGTGGTTCATGCGTAAGGCGTCGCACAGCCCGCTCCTCAATTTGCATGAGCAGCGTCTGGCGATCGAATCGCTCGCAATTCTAGCGATTATAACGGTGCGCTGCGCGGTGAGCGGCAACATTACTTCTCATCCGGCGTTCGCCTTCTTGACTCTTTTATGCTGTGCTGAGTTCATGCGACGCCGGCTGAAATATGGTGCCCCGCCTTGGGCCTCATAAAAGAAGGTGCGAGACGCACCTCGGTAGTCTCGTTGGTTGTGATGGTCTCGATTGCCTGGACGCCGCCACGTAATCCGGATTCCACGCGCGAGATTTATGTCGATGGATCATCGGGTTCGGATGCGAACCCGGGGAGCGAGTCCAGACCGCTGAAGACCATCAGCGCGGCGGGTCGGAGAGCCATTTCAGACTACAAGATGAATATCTCCAGCAAGGTCCTTATTGAGGCTGGAACATATCGCGAATTCATTTCGCTTGATTATCCGCCTCGAGCGACGAGCACGAAAATCACGTTTGAGGCGGTAAAACCCGGAACTGTCACAATCTCTGGAGCTGACGTGTGGACTGGCTGGCAAGCGGATCCAGTGGACGAACGACGCTATTTGCACGACTGGCCGTTCCGATGGGGCGTAACCCCTATTCCAGCGAGATGGCCCGCGTCTCTTCCTGAAATTGTCAGGCGTCGAGAAATGGTCTTTGTAAACGGAAAGCCGCTCGCCCCAGTGCTTTCCGCGGGCGATATGAAAGACGGCAGCTTTTATGTCGATGACGAGCGTGGGGTTCTAATGATCCGTCCGGACGCGGGGATCGACCCGGCCAAGGCGGTCATCGAAGTTTGCGTTCGCCCAAGATGGTTTGAAAGCCACGGGGTTTCTGGACTGACTATTCGTGGATTGATTTTCGATAAGGCAAATCCATATCTGTCGGAAGCGGCGTTCGCCGTTTTCCACTGCTCGTATGTCTTGGTAGAGGACTCGAAGTTTCTGTGGAGCAACTGGGCTGGAATGCTACTTAATAATGTTAGGAACAGTACCGTGCGACGGGTTGTGGCAAGTCATAACGGCGCTTCTGGCCTGCGCGGCCACGGTCTTAACGACGTGCTTTACGAGGACGACGTAGCTACCTCCAACAACTGGCGAGGAGCTTTGGGAAACTTCTACCAGTTTGACGATGCAGGCGGCAGGTTCGGGCGGGTGCACGACAGCATTTTCAGGCGAATTCGATCTTTCAACAACCAGACGCTGGGTTTTTGGTTCGACACTGACACCAGAAACGTCGTCGTCGAGGACTCGTATTTTTCACACAATCAGAAATTCGGTATCTTTCTCGAGGCCAACCAAGGGCCAATCACCGTAGAGAATTCTCGGATTTGCGAGAATGGTTCGCAGGGTTTCTTTTCGAACAATTCTCAGCGGACGACCTTAAAAGGCAATTTGATTTACGGGAATAACATCGCCCAAATTTCTGTGGATTGGAGAACCAGAGCACGAGAATTCACCGACTGGGAATCCGGCGCCCCGTTCAGTGCAGATGGGCGTGATTTAACCGTTCTTCACAATACCGTCGTCGCAGCCGATCCAGGCCAGTTGTTGCTCGAGACTTCCATCACGGCAAGAGACACCGGAGATATTTTCTATTCGACATTGGACTCCGATGAAAATACTTGGTACAGCCCAGGGAACAAGAAGGTTTTTCAGTATGACCCAGGCGGAACTGGACATCTAAACCGGGAAGTCGATTTCGATAAATGGCGTTCGAGCACCGGCCAAGACAAGAATTCGAAATTCGAGCCGCCGACGACGGACCCGGCGACGCTGTGTGAGTCTCCGTAGATTATGGGTTCCGATACTGCCAAAGTGCTCTTTGGAAATAGTTAATCGAATGATCAAGAACCGAGTCTGGATTGGAAGAGGCGCACTCGCGCTGACGGATCAAGCTTTGTTTTCCGGAGCTGGCTTTCTGCTCAGCTTGCTTCTGGGGCGCTGGCTAACACCTGCACAATACGGCGCATACGCATTGGCCTTCGCGGTTTTTCTCTTTGCATCGAGCTTCCATAATTCTTTGATCCTCGAGCCGATGGGCGTCATCGGGCCCGCGTCGTATAAGCAGAATCTCCCCGCTTATATTGCCAAGCTCGTCCACCTGCATGGTTACGTCGCTCTCGGTCTTGCGTTTCTGATGATGGTAGCGGCCGGGGGCGTTTTTATTTTTTCACGAAACACGACGCTTGCAGCCGCGCTGTGCGGCGCCAGTATCGCGATTCCCTGCGTACTACTGTCGTGGCTTTTGCGGCAATCCGCTTATCTTGACCATCGGCCTGCCCTGGCGGCACGCGGCGGCGCCACCTATGCAGCAGTAGTCGTTCTAAGTCTCTTCATTCTTTATTTCACACGCTCTCTCAATCCATTCACTGCTTTCATAACGATTGCGGCGGCTGGGACCATTGCCGGGTTCGTCATGATGGTCTTGATTCGGCCGGAGTTCGGTGCTCCCGCGGCAACCGCTCGAATGCGGACCATTCTCTCGCAGCACTGGGTGTATGGGAGATGGGTAATCGTTACGGCGCTGGTGTACTGGCTTTCCTGGCAAGCATACACGTTCATTGTTGCGGCTGAGCTCGGATTTGCAGATGTGGCGGCACTCCGAGCCCTTCAAAATTTCGTCTTGCCTCTCTCGCAATTCGTCACCTCGCTCAGCCTTCTCGCCATTCCCGCGGCTTCGGGAAAGTTTGCGAGTAATGACCGGAAAGCGTTCCGCCTCGCGATCTTCAGGATCAGTTTGCTATTCGTCGCTGCCGGCATCGTTTATTTCGTTGTTCTGTCTCTTGCCGGACCTCCGCTCGTGGGGTTCGTCTACAAAGGAAAATACGTTCAGTTCGCCACGCTGCTTCCTTGGCTGGCTCTCTCGGGAGCATTTGTCGCCGCCGCCCAAGGACCGTGCATCGCTTTGCGCGCGATGCAAGTGCCCTCCGATGTCTTCATCGGCTACACCGTCGCCGCATGCTTCACAATTGCGACAGGCTTCAGTTTGACTCACTATTGGGGGCTGGCGGGAGCTGTCGTTGGTATGGCTGCGGCTTCGTTTTGTTTTCTCATTACCGCGATTTACCGCTACCGGTTGCGACTTAGAAATCTGTCGCGGGAGGATCAAGCGGGACCTCTTGAGCCTGGCCTTCGTTCCCTACGCGTGGCGTGGCTCTTTCCATCTTTGAACCGGGGATTCTACTGGCAGCCAGTTTTTAAAGCGTTCACAGAACGCTTCCCAAATTCGCTTGTCTTCGTCGGACTCTGGCCAGGATTCCTCCCCGGATATGAGGGAACATTCAAGCTTCGGGTTCTGCCGGGTGTCAAGCTACTGACTCTGAAGCATTCCCCGGAAGGCTACGATCGCGGATTAGTAAAGGCCCCTCTCTCCATCCTGCGTGAGCTTTTTCAATATCGTCCGGATGTGATCTTCACGTCCGGATTCAGCGTCTGGACTTTGTGCGCGTTGCTTTTGAAAGCAGTTCATGGCACCCGCGTCCTCATCGCGTGGGAGGGCCACTCACCCTACGTTACATACCTCGACCGTCCGATCTTGCTCAGGCTGCGCCGCATCATGGCTCGCTATGTTGATGGTGGAATCAGCAACGCGCGCGAAGGTTGCGAATATCTTAGAGATGTTCTTTCCATCCCAGGCTCAAAACTTGTACACCACCCCTACGAGGTTCCTGAACCGAGCGTTTTCGCTTCCGCAGACCTTCCCGCAACCTTGGACTCGATGATTCACCCCGTCTTTTTGTTCGTCGGCTCGCTGATACCCAGGAAAGGCTGGCAACGTTTGATTGATGCCGTGGACCTCCTCGTCCAGCGCGGAATCAGATCCTTTTCCGTCGCCATCGTGGGCGAAGGAGATGAAGCGGCAGAACTAAATAAGCAAATCTCATCAAAAGGGCTTCGGGAGCTGGTTCATCCTTTGGGCCCAGTCGCCTACGAAAAATTGGGCGCCTACTTCAAGGCCTCCGACGTTTTTGTTTTTCCCACATTGGAAGACGTTTGGGGCCTCGTTCTACTCGAGGCAATGGCTTTCGGCAAACCAGTTTTGTGCTCCCAATATGCGGGCGCGAAAGAGCTGGTCGAGCACAGTCGAACTGGTTTTATTTTCGACCCTCGAAAGCCTTCGGAGTTGGCTGGCTACATGGAGAGATTCATTGCGAACCCGCAACTGATCTCAGAGTTCGGAGAACGATCGTCGAAGGCTATCGCCCCGTACACAGTGGAAGAAGCCGCGCGCGCCTTGGAAGCCCTCATCAGCAGGACGATGGCTGGGCCAGAGCAGCGCGTGGTTGGAAAGGAAGAGCAGTCGTTTGCTTTCGATTAGAGTCTGGATCCCAGAAGTCATTTGGCCGCATACCCGATCATGAAAATATTGTTGGTCCATAACGAATATCAGCAGCCAGGCGGCGAAGATGTAGTATTCGAGCAGGAGCAGCGAATCCTAGAGCGGGGCGGCCACGAGGTGGTGACATACAGGCGGAGCAATCATGAGATCGAGAAACTCTCTGTGATTGGCCGGGTCGCCCTGATGACGCGAACCGTCTGGGCCAGTGACACGCACCATGACTTCCGGGCTCTTCTCGAGCGGGAAAAACCGGATGTTGTGCACGTTCATAACACGTTTGTCATGATTTCGCCGTCCATTTACAGCGCGTGCCGCAAGCGAGGAATCCCGGTGGTGCAAACGCTTCACAATTTTCGGCTCCTCTGCCCCGGCGCTCAGTTCCTGCGTGACGGAAAAATCTGCGAGGATTGCGTCGATCATAGCCTCCTGCGCAGCGTCTGGCATGGCTGCTACCGCGATTCGCGGCCGGCCACGGCTTCGGTGGCGCTCATGCTTGCTTGGCACAGGCAGTCGGGTACATGGGACGAACTCGTGGACCGTTACATCGCGCTCACCGATTTTGCGCGCAACAAGTTCATCGCTTCCGGGTTTGCGCCAGACAAGATTGTCGTCAAGCCGAATTTCGTCGATCCCGACCCAGGTGCGAAACAGAGCCCCGGCACAGGCGCGCTTTACATTGGACGCCTGTCTAAAGAAAAGGGCTTGCACACTTTGCTCGACGCCTGGAAGCGGCTCCCGAGGAATTGGTCGCTCGATATCGTCGGTGATGGACCCGAGAGAAAAGAACTGGAGGAGGAAGCGCAACGGAGTGGCCTGTCTTCGATTCAGTTTCGCGGCCGACTATCGCACCGAGGATCGCTCGCGGCGATGAAGAGCGCGGGTTTCTTAATCTTGCCGAGCGAATGGTATGAGGGCTTTCCGATGACCATCGCCGAGTCCTTCGCGTGCGGAACCCCGGTCATATGCTCGAGGCTAGGCGCCATGGAAGAAATCATCGACGACTCCCGCACCGGTTTGCATTTTACTCCGGGCGACTCCGAGGATCTCGCACGAAAAATCGAGTGGGCTTTCGCACACCCATCAGAAATTGCGACGATGGGCCGCGCGGCTCGCCAGGAATACGAAGCTCGCTTCACCTCGGAGAGCGCCTACGCTCAACTGATGACCATTTACGAGGAAACGGTGGCCACCTATGCTTGAATCCGGCACCTGTGAGACGAACGCAATGGTGCCTGCATTCCGCGTCGTCGGCGTACGAGTTGATGCCGTGCAACTGCCTGAGGCCGTGGCGCGCATCCAACGGTGGATCGACAATCGCGAGAACGGCAAGTACGTGGCCGTCACGGGTATGCACGGCGTGGCGGAATCGCGGCAGGATCCGCGCTTTCGCGAAATCCTCAATCAGGCTGCGCTGGTGGTTCCGGACGGCATGCCCCTCGTTTGGCTAGGGCGGTGGCACGGACATTCTCTACGCCGGCGCGTAACCGGATCAGAGCTGATGCTCGCATTTTGCCGCGAGACAGGCCCTCGGCCGCGACATTTCTTCTACGGCGGCGCCCCAGGTGTCGCGGAGGACCTGGCGCGCCAGCTCCACGAACGATTCAACATTACCGTGGCCGGCACGTACACGCCTCCCTTTCGCCCGCTCGTAGAGGCCGAGGAAGCAGATCTCACAGCTCAGGTACACGCCGCCGCTCCCGATGTTCTCTGGGTGGGCCTCAGTACTCCGAAACAGGAGCGCTGGATGTTTGACCATCATTTAAAACTGAAAGTTCCTGTCATATTGGGAGTGGGTGCGGCGTTCGACATGAACTCCGGCAGGCTCAAGAGAGCTCCCGCGTGGATGCGTGATAGCGGGCTAGAGTGGCTTTACCGCCTCCTTAGCGAGCCACGTCGCTTATGGAAACGCTATCTGGTGACGATTCCGCAATCAATGTGGAGCATTTCATTGGAGCTTTTTCACATCAGGAAGTTCGAATAAGTCCGTTCCCCGGCCAAGAAACCGCTCGGCCAGGTGTCGCAGGTAAAGCCAATAGAAGGGCCGCGCCGATGCTCGATTGGTACGCTTCGACTCTTTCGCGCGCAGTTTTCCGCCCAGCTCGATAAGATACTCACTTAGCGATGCAGTCGCAGTGAACAAAAGGGCGTACGAAAGTTGGCAGCTGCTGATAGCTCGACTTCTTCGTCGAGATACCCCACGTGACGAAACCTTCCACGCGCAGTCGCGGCCTACTACAAACCACCGGCATCTTGATTGCCGTGATGTTGCTTAGCAGGCTTTTCGGTTTTCTGCGCGAGTGGACGGTCGCTCATCAACTCGGTTCGAGCGCCGTCACGGATACGTACTATGCGGCGTTCACCCTCCCCGATCTACTTAGTTATCTCGTTGCTGGAGGCACTCTGGGGATGTTTTTCATTCCCGTCTTTGCAAAGTACTCGGCGGAAAAGAATGAGGAGGAAGGCTGGCACGTATACTCGACGATCATCACCTGTATGGGATTGATCCTCCTTGCTCTGATTGTCATCGGCGAAATCTTTGCTCCCCACATCGTTCGCCTCCTCGCGCCCGGATTTGACGCCGCGCAGCAGGCGCGCGTCGTGTTCCTCACCCGCTTAATGCTTCCCTCGCAACTCTTCCTGTTCCTTGCCAGCATGATGGGCTCTGTCCAAAACCTGAAATCAAAGTTCTTGGTTCCTGCGCTCGGTTCTGGTGTCTACAACCTCGGCATCATCCTGGGCGGATGGTTGCTTTCACCGCGGATAGGAGTTGCCGGATTTGCCATCGGAGTGCTCGTGGGCGCTTTCTGCGGATTCTTTGTGCTTCAGCTATTCGGAGCTCGGAGCGTCGGGGCGCGTTTCACTCCTAATCTGGACTTGAATCATCCCGGCTTCCGGCTGTTTGTGAAGTTGAGCATTCCAATCATGCTCGCTCTCTCTTTTGACATCACCGACGAATGGATCATCCGCTGGTTCGGATCGTATCTGACGCCGGCTTCCATCACCTGGCTTACTTATGCAAGAACAATAATGAGGCTCCCGCAGGTTTTGATCGGTAGTGCCGCAGGGATTGTATCCTTCCCGTTGCTCGCGCAACTGCATTCGCAGGGCGAATCCGACTCGCTCAACCGCACCCTGAATTCGACTTTGAAGGGCCTTATTCTACTTCTTGTTCCACTCTCTGCGCTGGCCATCGTGCTAAGCAAACCAGTCATCTATTTCGCATTCTCCCATACACGCTTAAGTGCGGCAGATTTTCAGGCCACCGGCGCGGCGCTCGGTCTTTTCTCAATTGGAATTTTTGCCAGGGCGGCCCAGAACGTCATCGGCCGCACGTTTTATGCCGTGCGAGATACAATTACACCCGCTGTGGTAGGCACGGGCATGACCTTGCTGAGCTTGCCGCTGTACTGGTTTTGTGCGCAGCAATGGAATTTCTTGGGTCTGGCGATCGCCAGTTCCTTCATTGCGATTGCGTTCGCCGCGGTGTCGTTCGGGCTCTTGGTCCGGCGCACGCGCAACCAGGAAGCGGGAGATTTGATCTCGTGCCTCGTGAAGGTTTTGGCTTCTTCCGTTTTGGTAGCTCTAGCTTGCTACAAGCTGACCGCATGGCTCGAAGCACGTCTCGCGTGGCAAAGAACGCTGGGTGCTCTCAAGTTGCTGGTGATTGTAACAGCCGTGGGGTTCCCATCCATCATTTTCCTCGCAAAATTGTTCGGTGTGGATGAGATCGATAAGTACTTGCGAAGAATCCTCTCCAGGCTTCCGGCAAGGGTCGTCGTCGCTCCTGAATAGGATCCTTCCGCACGAGTGATTAGCCTGGTGTTGGCTGCATTACTGAAACCCGGCGAGGACTACGGGTTGCTCGGTTGAAAGGCGCCCCCGACGTCGTTGCCAAAACTTTGCCATTCCACCCACGTATGCGGGGCATAGGAATTTTTGCCGGAACTATCCATCCACACGAAATACAATCCGCTTAAATCGGCGAGGTTATACGTGTTGTTCGTAAAGTGATTGTTCCAGCTCGTGTACACCGACGTATCGAAATCCGATGTTCTGACAAGACCAGCGGCCTCGTATGTAATTTCATTGAAGGTGTTGTCGTGCACATCTAGGTTCTTGAGCAGATACGGCTGCCCCGTATTAGGTGCGTGGTTACTGTTACCTCGGTTCACCAACACCGCGCCAATCCCATTCGCACTGTTGGTGATGGTATTCCCGTAAACCTGAACATTCGATGAGTTGAAAATACCGATCGCCGGACGAGCCCAAATAGTGTTGTTCAGATGTGGTGCGGACACGGCGGTTTCGTTCTCCAGGAGATTGTACCGGATAATCGCCTCCCAGCTGATCTCATGTTCGATCCCGAAATTTAAGTTATTCTTTGTGTGGTTATACTCATAAAGAACGTTTGCAGAGTCTCCATCAGTGTGCATCCCAGCGCCGTTGTTGTCGTGCGCATAGTTGTTGCGAACAACCAGGTTGGTCGCGTATTCAAACTTGGCGCCGCCGCCATTTGCAAAATTCGCCCAGTTGTTGAAGGCGAACTCATTGTTCTCTACATCCATTGCTGTGGTGGCGTACCCGCCTTCCAGTCCAAAATCGCCATTGTCGTGAAGATAATTCCCCAGGATCTTCCCGTTCGCCTCGATCCCATCCCCGTGATTGAGGCGCACTTCGTTATTTTGAATAGTCCATGTCGCGCTTCCCTGTACGGCGCCTTGGGCGTTTCCGGCAAATTTCTCAATCGTCAATCCTTCTATGGTTACACCATCTGCCCCGGTGCCCACCGCAAGGAAGGGCAGGGAGGAAACAATCACCTCCATCGTATGGCCGGTGGGGTTGTCCGCGACGTAGATCCGCTTGCTCGCATAGTCGCGGTAAAATGTCCCCGGCACAACCGCGGACAGGCTCATTACCCGGCTCAAGGGTGTGTTATCGAGGAAGAGGGCTCCGGGAATTGACACGCAGGAGAAGTGCTAGTCGCGCAGACGTCACGGGTCTGAGGGATTAGCTTTGGTTGATTCGAGGCGACCCAATAGTTGCCAGATTGCGCCCAGGAAGTCACCAATTGGGATCCGTTGAGGATTGCTCCTGACGATAAGCCAATGAACGCGTCATTGCTCTTGGGCGTTACGTACGACGTCATCCGGTAAGTTCCCGAGCTAAAACAAAAGGTCGTATCTGGAGGATAGGCGTTAACTATCCCCGGCAAATCGTCTCCGGCATTAAACGTGACTTTGCAGGTTGCTTCGTTTCCGGCGAGGGCTACCTTCGTCGGTGAGTTGCCGGCGTTGCTCGTAACCGTCAGGTCCCGCTGGCAGCGCCAGACGCGGTGGGTGTGAACGTCACTTTGAGCATCATGCTCTGTCCGACGCTCAACGTGGTCGGCAAAGTGTTGCCGGCAGAAACAAACGGGCCCGAGATGGCAATGTTGCTAACGGTGACCGGTCCCGCGCTGTTGTTCGAAACAAATAGGGTTTGTGCAGGGCCCGGATCGCTGGCCGCCACGATTCCAAAATTCAGGCTGGCGGGCGCAAAGGTCAAATCCAGAGGATCCGAGGTCGAAGTACCGGTGCCCGTGAGGCTTATCACCGAGGGCGAGTTAGCGGCGGTGCTGGTGATTGTTAAGCTCCCGTTGGCCGTCCCAGGGCTATTGGGTGTGAACGTGACATTGAGTGGCATGTTCTGGCCCGCATTCAAGGTCAACGGCAAGGAATTGCTGGTAAACGCGAACGGGCCCGAAACGGCAATGTTGCTGACTGTGACCGATCCCGCGCTGGTGTTCGAAACCAATATGGTTTGTACAGGGCTCGGATGGCTGACCGCCACGCTTCCAAAATTCAAGCTGGTAGGCGCAAAGGTCAAATCCAGCGGACCCGAAGTCGACATGCCGGTTCCCTTGAGGCTTACGACTGAGGGTGAGTTCGCGGCGGTGCTCGTGATTGTCAAACTCCCGCTGGCCGTCCCAGGGCTATTGGGCGTGAACGTGACATTAAGCGGCATGCTCTGGCCGGCATTCAACGCCATCGGCAACGAATTGCCGCTAGATGCGAACGGGCCCGAAACGGCAATGTCGCTAACTGTGACCGATGCCGCGCTGTTGTTCGAAACCAATATGGTTTGCGCAGGGCTAGGATGGCTGACCATCACGTTACCAAGATTCAAGGTGGCCGGAGCCACATCGAGATTCAGACTGACCGAAGACTGCGCTTGGTGTGAACCAGTGTACCCCGCGCACGCCGCAAGCAGCGCCAAAAGAACCAATTGAGCTACAAAACATGCGGTCGTCAATCTGTTCCTTGGGCTCCGGTATTCTCTTTTGCGAAGAACAGGCAGAAAAAGAGATACCGGCGCTCTATCAAAGGAATGTTGACTCAAGTTGCTGTCATTGCTCGGGTTATCCAAATCAAAGCCTCCACTACGTATCTGTGGCTTAGCGTGAAACCAACATCGTAGGGTTCTGTCGAGGCTGTCAGGTATCACTCTGTTCTCTACTATGAGCGGCGCTTTCCCCGCGAACAACTGGCCGGCCGGACAAGTTAAGTACTGGGCTTTGAGGACAGGTCAAACCACTTATTACTCTGCTTCGTGCAAACGGGAGAATTGCGGTGCTGTACGGTGCGGGCGCGTGTAGAATTCGCGAACTTAATCGCTAATTTTGCGAATTGTTGCTTCCCAGCGACCTGTGCGTCAAATAGCGCTGATTCGTAGACCGGTACTTCGCCAGATTTTAGGGGTTTGCGTCAGGATGTTCTGACGAGCGAGAATTAATCGGGTATATGAAGAAACTCACCGTCCTGGCAGTGATTGGCCTAGGCTTTTTTGGCCTGTTATACAAATTCAGACACCCCATCGAACATTTTCGTCTGCATATCCGATTCCGGACTCTGGAAGCTATCAACATTTCACCATCGTCGTCATCCATGCCCAAGGGTTCCCGCAAGAAGTTCACCGCGATCGCCCACTACCGTGATGGCAGTGAGGCCGAATTGGTTTCCGAAGGCACTTGGACTTCATCGAATCCGGGAGTTGCGCCGATCGATGAAGAAGGCATCGCTACGGCAGCAAACGAGGGAACTGCAACCTTGCAGGTCACTTTCCAGCATACGAGTGCAACCACTACCGTGTTGGTCGTTCCCGTGGCTCCAGTAGCTCTTGCGATTTCCCCCGCGGACCCAGCCATCGACGTCAAAGGAAATTCGCAGTTCAAGGTCTTGGCAACGCGTTCGGACGATAGCGTGGAAGACGTGACAAGTCAGGTGAACTGGACCTCCTCCAATTCCACGGTCGCGACAATTGCGCTCTCGGGCTTGGCGCATGGTCAAGCGCAAGGTGGCTCCACAATTGGTGCAGAGTTGATGACTCCACTGGGGAAAATCCAGACGGCTACTCGTCTAACCGTGGTTTCAACTACAAGTCCTCTGGCTGGTGCCTATTCCTATCGCTATGACAATACGGGAACTGGCCAGAACCGGTTCAGACTCTCCTAATTTGAGAAATGTAAACGCCACCACTTTTGGGAAGCGCTG
>CAVQZU010000010.1:0-5345 GCA_963718485.1 uncultured Acidobacteriota bacterium | reverse complement strand
GAATATTCGCGATATAGGGCTGACTCAGATAATTTACAAGGAAGCTTCCGATAGAGACCTCCGCCCCCACGTACACAAAGATCGCAAGCGCGCCGAGCACGAGATGACGCTGCTTCCAGACCGAAGGGAGTCCTGCTGCTGGGGCGCCGAGTTTTCCGTGGAGATCGATGGCAATTGGAATCGTGCAATCAAAATCGCGAGAACCAAGAGGGTGATCGCGAGCCCTAGATAGGGAAGTTTTACAGAAGACGCCTGCTGCAATCGATATGCCTGCAATTGAGCCACCGGCAGTTGGCGCACGACTTCCATAGCAAGCGGAGCGCCGCTGAGAATAAGAAGGCTGCCAAGTGGGAGCGATCGTGGTTCCCAGGGAATTAAACGCCTGCGTCAGGTTCAGTCGGCTGGAGGCCGTTTAGCAGGGCCCAGGACGGCCACGTACGGATTGGCCGCCACCTGTAGCGCCGTAATGCCGGCGGCGAGCACGATCAAGAGCCGTGAGGAAGAGGAGGAGGCACTTGCGGCCGGGATGAACAGGAGCGCGCCGCACCCCATCACCACCAGGCCGGCGACGATGGTCCGCTTGTATCCGATCCACTCGACGACCTTGCCCGACGGAATAGCAAAAACGAAGTATGCCGAAAAGAAGCTGAACTGGATCAGCATGACCTCGGCGTAGCTTAGGTCAAAAATCGATTTCAGATGCGGCACGAGGATGTCGTTCAAGGCGGTAAGGAATCCCCACATAAAGAACAGGGCGGTGATCACGGCCATGGCGGGCTTGGCGCCTGGGGTTGCGGTTGAAGCTCCTGGAGCGTGATTATCTACGGTTGTGATGGCCATCGAGTCGAATTCACCCCCACGAAGGTTCAGGAGCGCCGCGCGGTGGCTTTGTCCATGCCCTGCGCTGATGACTTGGGGCTGGGGGAACCTTGGTGATCCCGCGCTCGTGCCAGTATGAACCGGATTGATTGCCGGGCAAGCAGCTATTTCTGACGATCTGCTGGCTTTGCGTTGTGAACCGAATCGACCTGCGCTACAGTAACCGATCCTCAGAAAGGCGAAGGAATGCCATCGACCATCGGGACAGAACAAAAACTGAAAGTATTGATTCGCCGATCCGCGATTGAAAGGCGAGTGCGCGAAGTGGCACAGCAGATCACAAAGGACTTCAAAGGGGAGCGCGTGCACTTGATCGGAGTCCTCAAGGGCGCCTGCATTTTCCTGTCCGATCTGGTGCGAGAGATCAATCTCGAGACATCGATCGATTTCATCGCCGTTTCGAGCTACGGCAAAGGAAAAGAGTCTTCCGGGCAGGTGAGGGTGCTGAAGGACCTGGATAGCAGTATCGAGGGCCTAAACGTCATTCTGGTGGAGGACATTCTGGACACGGGCCTCACTCTGAGCTACTTGCTGCGCGTACTGCAGCAGCGAAAGCCCAAGGTCCTTCGCGTGGCGGCGTTGCTTGACAAGCCGTCGAGACGCCTAAAACAAGTGGAAGGTAACTATGTCGGATTTTAGGATTCCGAACGAATTCGTGGTCGGTTATGGCCTTGATTTCGGCGAGCGGTATCGGAATCTGAAGGACGTTTGCGTGTTGAACCCTCCCGCTGCGCCGTAGGCTCTCCCCAGGTGATTTTCTTGCTCGATTAACCACATCTGTTCGTAGTCTGGCATTCTTCGCCTGTTATAATATTTGCCTCATACTCTCTTGCCCGAGTGAAAAACGTTTGTGGCGGCTTGTTCGCCCTGACCGCGATCTCTGCGGCAGGGGCCGGGAAAAGCACTGAATCGCATGGACTCGATCGACCTCAATCCGACGCTGGAGATACCGGCTGATGTACTGGCGGTCCTGACCGAGATCAGCCGGGAGATCAACTCCACACTGAATCTCGACGAAGTGCTTGCGAGCGCGTCATCTCAGGTGAAGCGCCTGATCGATTTCGAGATTTTTGCCGTTTTGCTGATCGACGACACTTCCGACAATCTCTATTTTCGATTCGCCATCGGCCATCGCCTCGAAGTCGTCGAGCATTGGCGCATCCCGCTGGGCGATGGGATCATCGGCGCCGCTGCCAGCACCGGCCAGGCGATTCGCGTCGGCGATGTCCAGACCGATTCGCGCTACCTGGCCGCTGTCGAAGCGGTGCGCTCCGAGCTGGCGGTACCGTTGGTCGCGCGCGGCCGGGTTATCGGCGTCATGGACATCGAGAGTCGGCAGCCCGACTATTTCACTCCGGCCCAGCAGAAAATCCTGACCCTGGTCGCCAGCCGCATCGGCACCGCGATCGTGAACGCGCAGCTTTACGAAAGCGCCCAAAAACAGGCCGAGACGTTGTTGCTGCTCAACGAAATCGGACGCGAAGCGAATTCCAGCCTGCAAGTCGAGGAAGTGCTGCGACGCTCGGCGGAGCTTGCGAAGCGCCTGATCGATTATCAGATCTTCAGCATTCTGCTCAAGGATGACCTCGAAGGCGTGTTTCGGCATCATGTCACGGTGAAATTTGGGCAGCGCGTGCAGGAAAAGGCCGCCGTGCCGGTCTACGAAGGCATTATCGGCGCTGCGGCGTCGCTGCGGCGGCCGGTTGTGGTGCCAGACGTCACCCTTGATCCGCGCTATCGCATGGTCAATGCGGAGACGCGCTCGGAACTGGCCGTTCCGATGATCTTCAAAAACCGCGTAGTGGGAGTGATGGATCTGGAGAGCCCGCAATTGAATTACTTCACTGCGGATCACGTGCAGGTTCTTTCGATCCTTGCCGCGCACCTGGCTGTTTCGATTGAGAACGCAAGGCTGTATGAGCAGGTGGCCCGCGATGAGGCTCGTATGGAGCGCGATTTGAATGCCGCGCGGCGAATCCAGGGCGCGCTGTTGCCGCGCTTGCCCGGTTCGGAGTTTGGCCTGGAAATCGCTGCGCGCGTTGTTTCCTCGCGCGAACTGAGCGGGGATATATACGACTTTCTGCGCTATGGTCCGCAGGATTTGGGCATCGCCTTGGGGGACGTCAGTGGGAAGGGAAGCGCGGCTGCACTTTACGGTGCGGTCGCGGTGGGCACGCTCCGCAGCCTTGGATCGCAGAAACCTCGGCCAGCGAATATGCTCCGCGCGATCAATGGCTTTCTTGGCGAGCGCCTGATCGAGGGACGTTTCATGACGCTCTGCTTTGCTACCTGGCATCGGCGGCGTCGCCGCCTGCGGATCGCCAACGCCGGACAGGAACAGCCGCTACTTTTTCATGGAGGGCGCTGCGAGAAGATCCTGCTGGCTGGGTTTCCCCTCGGGATGTTCGAAGAGGTCACTTACGAAGAGCGGAGTTACATTTTGGAAAGCGGCGATATCGTCGTGCTCTTCTCCGACGGTATCGGCGATGCGCAAAATGCCACCGGGGATTTCTTCGGCCATGCGGGCCTGACCAAACTGATTCTGGCAAACTACCAGTTGTCCTCCGATGGCCTCGCCGACCGCATTTTGGAAGAGATCGATAGGTTTTCAGGTGGCAGGCATCCTACTGACGACAGGACCCTGGTGGTACTGAAGGTGACCTAGAGCGTTGTTGCGGCGCCATTTAAAAATTTTCGGCCGCCCGAAATCGACTAGCGTTCGCTCCATCGCAGCTTGTTTCGAAGCACTTCGAAATACGTCTTCTGAGGTGACTGCACAAAGAATACCCGGCTGGACGATTTCGTAATGGCCACACGATCCCTTGGTTGGAGTCGAAATCCGACCTGCCCGTCAAGGGTTAGGTACAGCGGCTCTTCGGCGGCCGCAATATCGATTTCAACGTGCGCAGTATCCGGGATGACGAGCGGACGGTTGGTCAGCATATGAGGACAAATGGGCGTAATCACGAAGGCGTCAAGGTGCGGATGGACGATCGGACCGCCGGCCGCAAGGGAATAGGCCGTCGAACCCGTGGGGGTTGCGACAATCAGGCCGTCGGCGCGGTATCTGCCCACCTGAGCGTGGTCGATATAGACGTCGAAATCGAGCATTCGCGCCAGCGCCGCCTTGTTGATGACGGCATCGTTTAAAGCAATCTGTTGTTCGGCAGGCTTCCCGTCGCGAATGGTCTCGGCATTGAGCATCATCCGTTCGCTGATGCGATGATAGCCGGAGAGAACCTGCTCGAGCAGCGGGTAGAGTTCATCTCGCGTAACGCTGGTGAGGAAACCAAGTCCGCCCAGATTTACAGCCAAGATGGGCACTTTGTGCCCCTGGAGCGCTCGTGCGGCGGAAAGCAATGTCCCGTCTCCGCCCAGAACAATCAGAAGTTCGATCTGGTCGGCCAGCTCCTCGCGAGCCACGACGGGAATCCCCACCTCAACGCAGGCGGTTGTTTCCCGGTCGACGAAAACTTCAATTTTTCGCTGCCGAAGCCAGTCCACCAGCGGCGGAACCATGGCCGAGACGACTTCTTTCAGTGGTTTGCAGACGATGCCAACGGAGCGAATCATTTTGGTGTGCGTTGCATTTTATTCTAGGCGACGCGGTCGCGCGTGAAGAAAAAACTCCTGGTTTCCTTCCACACCTGGCAATCGGCTCGGCTGGACTGCGATTGCCCCCAGCCCAATCTTCTCTGCTGCTGCGGTTACTTTTTCAATTGCCTTCGAGTGCAGAGACGCGTCCCGAACGATTCCTCCCTTGCCGATTTCCCGTTTTTCAAGCTCGAATTGCGGCTTGATCAAGATCAGGAAATCGCACACTGGCCCGGCGAAAGGAATAACGGCAGGAAGAACTTTGGTCACCGAGATGAACGACACATCCATCACCACGAGTGAGGGGCGGTCGGCCAGGTCGTCCGGGCGCAGATATCGCGCGTTTTTCTCAATGGTTGTCACGCGATTGTCGTTCCGCAGCTTCCAATCGAGCTGCCCAATGGTTACATCGACCGCATACACTTTAGTTGCGCCGTTCTGGAGAAGGCAATCGGTGAAGCCGCCTGTTGAGCTTCCGATATCGACGCAGACTTTGTCCTGTGCGGTGACGCCGAAGTCCCGCAATGCGCCTTCGAGCTTCAACCCGCCGCGGCTGGCGTAGCGCGGCAGCGGGCCAGTGAGTTCGATGCCCGCATCTGCGGCGATTTTGACGCCGGGCTTGTCGATCCTTTGGCCGCTGACGCATACATGGCCTGCCATCAGCAGCGCTTGCGCGCGTTCGCGCGAGGGTGCGAGGCCGCGCTCGACCAGCAAAACGTCAATGCGCAGCTTGGGAGCCGGGGCGTTTCGAGCGGCCTTCTCCGAAGGCGTTTGCGCGCAGCGCTTTTTCAAGCTTCTATCCGGTTAAAACAACGCGGTCGCACTCACGAGCGGCGCGCAATCAGAAACACGCCGAGTTCCCGGAGTCGCGC
>CAVQZU010000009.1:0-7249 GCA_963718485.1 uncultured Acidobacteriota bacterium | reverse complement strand
CCACCGATATCAAGACCATTGCCGAGAAGGCAACATGCAATGCAGATTTTCTGCAGCGGGTACTCAGACATCTGGTCGGCAAAGGCGTTTTTGCCGAGCCAGCACCCGGTCAGTTCGCGCTCAATGAAGCCGCACAGGGATTGCTCGGACCCGCACGGCAATTCCTTGATCTTAACGGGATCGGCGGCCGCATAGCCTATGCCTGGGGCAGCCTTCTCAACGCCGTTCGGACAGGCGCTCCTGCCTATCGCGAGATTTTTGGCTTGCCTTTCTGGGAGGACCTGCAAGCGCATCCCGATATCGCGGCGAGCTTTGACGCGCTGATGGGGCCGCCAGGCCACGGCACTCCCGACCCTGAGATACTCCTCATGGGAGATTGGGAGGATGTCAAGACAGTCGTGGACGTTGGTGGCGGGACGGGAGCATTGCTCACTGAGATCCTACGTACTCACCCCAAAATCGAGGGCATACTGGTCGATTTCCCCGGAACGGTGGCCCGTGCAGAGGCGCTCTTGCAGGCGGACGGCGTAAGAGAACGTGTCCGAACGGTCGGGCAAAGCTTCTTCGACCCACTGCCAGTCGGGGCGGACCTCTATCTCCTCAAGTCTATTCTCAATGACTGGCCCAACCGAGAGGCCCTGCTGATCTTGAGCCGATGTGCTGAGGCAGCACGTCCCGATGGCCGTGTGGTGATCCTGGGTGGAGTGTCCCCTGATGACAGTGCGCCTTCTCTCTCTCCGGAGATGGTCTTGCTCGGAGGCAAGGACCGCACGCTCACGGAGTTTCGAGAGCTAGCCTCACAGGCCAAGCTCCGTGTTCAGGCCGCCGGGCAGCTAGCATCTGGCCGCTTTGCTGTCGAGTGTCGTCCGGTATGATATCCCACTGCTATACCGGTGGGTGGGCGATTATTGGGCAATGATGAAAAAGGAGCCCATCACTTTCGGTGTTAGGCTCCTTTTTGAAAATATGCTTGAAATTTGACCCATGTCTTCCCTTGCTGTTTTAACCATAGTACATTAATGTGGGATGGAAAGACACAACAAGCCGTTTCTTTTTAGAAAATGGTGGTTTGTATCCTTCCTGTTCTCTCTCTGAAAGAACTCCCACACCAGGGACAAGGCAAAGCGAAAGCACCCAGGAGCCAGTAGACCTCTCCGACCTACGCTACGCTCGTCGCGGGGCACCAATTCTCAGGATATGCCCGCCCACATCTTCAATCAGCATCTCACGCATCGCCCACGATTTGTCGGTGGGCGGCTCAATGATCTTCGCTGCATGTGCCTGGTACTCTTGATACAGAGCAGCCAGATCTTCCAGTAACGCGAGATTGAGGTATATCCACATGCCTGGACCTCCCTGCGCCTGCTGGGACAGATACACACAGAAGTTCCCGTTGGCGCACTTGAGCAAACGTCCAGGGGGGAGCGTCTTCCTGTGACCAATGAAACACATCCTGAAAACCGAGCGTGTTACAGTAGTAGTCAAGACTCACGGTCACGTTTTTGACGTTCAAAATGGGATGGCCTTCTGTAAATACCACCGGCTGTTGACTCATTTCCATGTTCATGTTCTCCGATCTGCATATCGAGGATGGTCAGGGTTTCGGACCAAGCGGCCCAGTTCTGGACGGAAGACGAGCAGTCTGCTTCCCATGAGCGAAGGCATCATGGGCTTCCACCCCAACGCATCCTTTCTCAAACACCTGTGCTGCTACGGTATTCTGTTCGCTGTGGGAAAAACCGGAGAAAGTATGCCCCGCCACGTCTCCTGTAGGAGAATCTCACGCTTGCTCAACCTTCCCTTGATGCCATTTCTTGTTGGGTCTGTGGCTTGTTCCGCTTCCGTTCTTCCAAGCCCTTCCTGAGCATCTCGTCCATTCTCTGATGGATTGTATCCTGGATCTCAGCATGACGAGTTGCGTTAGCCCAACTGCTTCTGAAACTCGGCAACCTGACTCAAACAAGATGCGTAAAGTGAAACAAGCAACCTATAAGCCCTTAAAGTGGACAAGAGCCTGATGAACTTTGACAACTGAACGGGGGAATGACAGCAACAGGACGGGCACATTGTGGCGCTCGTGCCCTGGGTGCGCTGAAGCGGACCCTTACAAGGGTTGCGACCGCTTCATACTATTACCGGTTTTGGTTGTCAAAGTTCATTAGGGCATTTACCAACAGAAGCAGGCGTATGTGTTTACTGTGCCCTCGACTCATGCGATCAAAACCCTGCACAGGTGTCTCTGTCGTCCTGACCCTTTCTGCCACGACTTGCATTTTAACGAAAAATTCGTTATCATATCTACCATGGAAGAAAAAACGAACGCCGCCGAGCGGATAATCAGGCGCTTCGGCGGCCAGAGCGCGCTTGCTGCCCTGCTCGGCAAGAGGCAGAGCACGATCGAACACTGGGCGAGGACAGGGCGGGTGCCCGCGCAATGGCACATGCCACTCATGTCGCTCGCCCGCCAGAGAGGTGTGATCTTGGAAGCAAAAGACTTCGTCGAACTCAAGCCCAATCCGATCCAGCCGGCAGAGGGTCGCCTCGGGCATCCTTCTCGTCGGCCTCGGCGCCGTCGCCACGACGTTCATCAGCGGCGTCGAACACGCCCGTCGCGGCAGCGGTCGGCCCGTAGGCTCGCTCACCCAGATGGGCACCATCCGCCTTGGCAAGCGAACGGAAAACCACTCGCCCCTCATCCGCGAGTTCGTCCCGCTCGCAAACCTCGACGACATCGTCTTCGGTGCCTGGGACCCCTTCCCCGACAACGCCTACGAGGCAGCGGTGAAGTGCGGCGTCCTCGACCGAAACGCCCACATCGAGCCTATCGCCGACTTCCTTCAATCCATCAACCCAATGCCGGCTGCCTTCGACCAGTACTACGTCAAGCGCCTCAACGGGCCCAACGTCAAGCGCGGCACGAAGATGGAGATGACCGAGCAGATTCGCGCGGACATTCGCACCTTCAAGTCCGCACACAATTGCGACCGCCTGGTCATGGTTTGGTGCGCCTCGACCGAGATCTACATGGAGGAGAGACCAGGCCACCTCAACCTCGAAAGCTTCGAGGCTGCGCTCGACGCCAATGACGAAACTATCGCCCCCTCGATGCTCTATGCTTATGCCGCCCTGATGGAAGAGATCCCTTTCGCCAACGGTGCCCCCAACCTGACTGCTGACATCCCGGCGCTGGTTAAGCTCGCGATCGACCAGGGTGTTCCGATCTGCGGCAAAGACTTCAAGACCGGCCAGACCCTGATCAAGACGGTACTCGCGCCGATGCTGAAGGCACGCATGCTCGGCCTCAACGGCTGGTACTCGACGAACATCCTCGGCAACCGCGACGGCGAGGTACTCGACGACCCAGAGAGCTTCAAGACTAAGGAGGAGTCGAAGCTCGGCGTCCTCGAGTCCATCCTCCAGCCCCAGCTCTACCCCGAACTCTATGGCGACGTCTATCACAAGGTGCGGATCAACTACTACCCGCCCCGCGGCGACAACAAAGAGGGATGGGACAACATCGACATCTTCGGTTGGCTCGGCTACCCAATGCAGGTAAAGATCGACTTCCTCTGCCGCGATTCGATTCTCGCCGCGCCCCTTCTTCTTGACCTCGCTCTTTTCCTCGACCTCGCCAAGCGAGCCGGCATGAAGGGCATCCAGGAATGGTTGTCCTTCTACTTCAAGAGTCCCCAGCACGCTGCCACTGTGTACCCGGAGCACGACTTCTTCATCCAGCAGGCGAAGCTCAAGAACACCCTGCGCTGGATGATGGGCGAAGAGCAGATCACGCACCTCGGCCTGGAGTACTACCAGGACTACCAGGAGGAATAGGCCTTTAGAGTCGTCCGAGGCGAGAGCGGCCATCTTCTGGAGTACCTCGCGTAATGAGCTCTGGGAAAAGGGGGAAACCAGCGGCGAGACCTTCGACTTGCTCGAGGTGCGGCGGTACGTGGTGGATCACCTGGGCCAGCAGGGCGGCATCCTGATTGTGGATGAAACGGCTTCGTGAAGAAAGGGAGAAAATCGGCCGAGGTCGCCAACCAGTACAGTGGGACGGCCAATAGTCAGGAGAATCAACAGATCGGAGTGTTTCTGGCCTATAGCGGCCTTTGTCCACTTTGGGGGCTTACAGGTTGCTTGTTTCACGTATCGAGCAAGATATTTCTCTTGATCGGATACCCTTTGTACTCAGCAAGCAAGCAGAAAGCCCCTAAAGTGGACAAAAACCAATTTATGCGTCAAACGTCACTGCTATGTTTTTCTGTTCGTGTTGATTACTTCAACAATTCGCGGGCGATCACCAATCGTTGAATCTGATTCGTACCCTCGTAAATTTGCGTGATTTTGGCGTCGCGCATCATACGCTCGGCGGGATACTCTTTCATGTACCCGTAGCCGCCAAGAATTTGGATGGCATCGTTGGTGACAGCCATAGCGGAATCGGAGGCAAACATTTTTGCCATGGCGGAATATTTGCCGAAGTTCTTGTCTTCGCGGTCAACCATCTCAGCCGCGTTGTAGACCAGCAAGCGCGACGCCTCAACTTTTGTCGCCATGTCAGCGAGCATGAACTGGATACCTTGATTCTCCGCTATTGGTTTGCCAAACTGGACACGCTCTTTCGAGTAAGAAACGGCGAGATCAAGCGCACCCTGTGCGATACCAACCGCTTGCGCACCAATGCCGATGCGTGTGCGGTCGAGTGTCGCCATCGCAATTTTGAAGCCATCGCCTTCGCGCCCAAGCATATTTTCGACTGGAACCTCGCAATCGGTGAAAATGAGTTCAGCTGTCTGTGACCCTTTGATACCCATCTTCTCTTCGATACGCCCAACTGAGAAGCCCGGAAAGTCCTTCTGGATGATGAAGGCGCTGACACCGCGAGTACCTTTTGCGGGGTCGGTATTCACGAATACGGAGTTTACTTGCGCAAGGCCACCATTGGTGATGAAGCGTTTCGCGCCATTGATGATGTATTTGTCGCCTTTGCGCACACCTATCGTCTTCATACCAGCCGCATCGGAGCCAGAACCAGCTTCCGTCAGACCAAACGCGGCCATCCATTCGCCGCTTGCCAGCCGTGTAATATATTTACGTTTCTGCTCCTCGGTGCCCGCCAGCAAAATCGGCATCGCGCCCAATTGATGTACTGCTAACAGCAAGCCTGTTGTCGCACAATAGCGAGAAAGTTCTTCAACCGCCATTACGACTGCCAGTTCGGTTGAGCCGAGGCCGCCATACTCGGTAGGGAAAGGCATCGCCAGGATATCTTGCTGCGCCAGCAGCTCTTGCATATCCCAGGGGAATTGCCCTGTGTGGTCAATCTCCGCGGCGCGTGGCGCGACTCGCTCTACCGCCAGCTCGTAAATCGCTGCAATCAGTTCCTGTTCGTCGTCAATGACATGGGCAACAGCCATGAGCATACTCCTTTTTATTCGTCTGTGAAGGGTTTACTGCTTATACTATAAGGAATATATCACATGGCAATTATGTTTACCATAATAGAAATATTTTCCACCACGATTTCCCATTTTTCCTGCTTGCCTACTAGCCAAGTGACAATCTACGTGATATAATAAGCACAGAATAGAGGAAACCTTTTGCGAAAAGTGGGGATTCCCCCACTTTTCTGTTTGCCAGGAACTTTTTCTTTTCTTTGCACTAGAAAAAATGATTGCAGTATCTACCCAGCGTCAGCGCAGCGGGAGGAGCATGGCATATGAGGAGCGAATTTCAAGCGGCTATCGCACAATTAATTGCCGAAAAGGGACTACCCCGCGAAGTGGTCATGGAAACCGTGGCTACCGCCCTGCTCGCGGCCTACCGAAAGAGTTTCGGAGACGGCGAGAATATTCGCATTGAGGTAGATAAGAACGGCGAAGTTCATGTCTGGGCATCAAAACGGGTCGTTGCCCAGGTCGAAGAACCCAATGATGAAATCTCGTTGGCTGAGGCTCAGCGTCTGATTCCCAACGCAGCCCTGGGTCAGTTCATTGATGTCGATTCATCCATCATTTTTAATCGTATTCCGACACAGACTGCGAAACAAGTTATCTTGCAGCGCATTCGTGAAGCGGAACACGAGCATCTCTACGACCAGATTAAGCACTGGATGGGCGAAATTCGCCTCGGCACCCTGACACGCAAAGAACCCACTCGCGGCTGGTCTATAGATTTTGACCTCGACAAAGCCGATAAAATAGAGGGCTTGATGCCACCCAGCGAGGAAGTTCTCACTGAGCGTTACCGTGTGGGTCAGCGTCTGCGCGTCTACGTGTACGACGTCCGGCGCACGCCGGGGCGCATGTTGCAAATCCTCGTCTCGCGTACTCATCGTGACCTTGTGCGCCGGCTCTTCGAGTCCGAAGTTCCTGAAATTTACGAAGGCACCGTCGAAATTAAAGGCATCGCCCGTGAACCAGGCAGCCGTTCAAAGGTTGCCGTAGTAGCGCGACAGGAAGGTTTGGACCCTATTGGCTCCTGCGTGGGTGTGCGCGGTTCGCGTATCAATAATATCGTGCATGAACTCAACGACGAGAAGATAGACATCATCCAGTGGAACGCCGATCCTGCAACCTACGTTGCTAACGCGCTCAGTCCGGTCAAACCATTAAAGGTGGAACTGCGTGATTCCGACCATACCGCGCTGGTCACGGTGCAGGAACGGCAACTCTCGCTTGCCATTGGCAAAGATGGACAGAATGCGCGGCTCGCCGCAAAATTGACTGGCTGGCGCGTAGATGTCACCAAACCAGCCGAGGGCGAGGTCTTTGAGGAACCGTCCGATAACGGACGCGAACCCGCCACTACCTATGCAGCACGCCGCGATCGGGGCGATCGCCGTCACGATCGCGGAGAGCGTGGCAGTGGCGGCGGTGGTGAACGCAGTGACGGCAATCGACGCTCCGGCGGACATCGCAGCGGCAGTGGCAGACATCAATCATCATCTGGATATGATGAAGAATAACGGGGGCGCAGCTTATGGCAAACGCAACAAGCCCACAATCGAAACAGCCCAAAAAGCCGAAGCATATTCCCTTGCGTTCCTGCATCTCCTGTAAAGAGACAAAACCCAAGCGCGAATTGCTGCGGATCGTGCGCACACCTGATGGTCACATCATGATGGATGCAACCGGCAAAAAATCTGGACGTGGAGCCTATCTCTGTGCCAAACGCTCATGCTGGGAGAACGCGCTCAAGAAAAAGCGCATCGAACAGGAATTTGAACTGACACCGTCCGCCGAGGACC
>CAVQZU010000008.1:0-6564 GCA_963718485.1 uncultured Acidobacteriota bacterium | reverse complement strand
CCCAAAACGCTGGAGTTCTTCTACCATCTGGACATCGCCGTGAGCAACGGTTACGGGTGCACCGAAGCCGGCACCGTGATTACCGTAAACGATCTGAAACCGTTTCGCTCGGACACGGTAGGAAAACCGCTCCCGGGCATTGAAGTAGGGATCTCGAGTCCTGACGCCCGAGGGATTGGCGAAGTAACCGTGCGCAGTAAAATGATCATGTCTCACTATCTCGACGATCCCGAAATGACGGCCGAGACCATCGTCGACGGATGGCTGATGACGGGGGACCTTGGAGCGCCTGGACCGGACCGGGCACTTGCAGCTCTTCGGCCGGAAAAAAGAACCTGATCGTCACCGAAGAAGGCAAGAATATCTACCCGGAGGACATTGAAAACGCCTTTGAAGGCTTGGCCGTGAAGGAATACTGCGTCTTTGCCGCCAACTATCTTTGGCCCGCGCGCACCATCGGTCGGGGAGAAGCCTATCCTGGTTGTTCATCTCGAACCGGTAAGCCATTCCACGGACGATTTGGAAGAAGGCCGTCGCGGAACGCAATCGACGGCTGCTCAATTACCAGCGCATCAGTGGTTATCTCATTTGGGATCGCGACTTCCCACTCACGGCATCTTTGAAAGTGAAACGCGGCGACCTAGCCGAACAAATTCGGCAGGCGGCCCATCGCGAGGACGTCACCGCCTTGTCAATGCGTGCCGACGACCTCCACTCCCAAGGATTCTCAACTTGAATCCGACATTTCTCGCGATCGTCAATCCCGCCGCCGGCGGCGGACGCTGCGGCAAGCTTGCCCCGGCGGCGCTGCAGCGCGTACAGGAGGCCGGAATTGATCTCCAAATCGCGCACGCCGGCCGCCAGGGAGAAGCAACGGTTTTGGCTCGCAGCGCTTATGCGCTCGGCATTCGGAATTTTCTTGCTGTCGGTGGAGACGGCACCTCCTACGAAATTATCAACGGGCTATTTCCGGAGGCCCAAACAGGCGGTCGGCCGGCGCTGGGATTCCTTCCGCTCGGCACGGGAAATTCTTTTCTGCGGGATTTCAGCTCACGCGGCATGGAACACACAATCGAAGCGCTTCGAACCCACAACCATCGTAACTGCGACGTGATTCGGGTGCGCCACAGAAGCGGCGAGCTCTTCTTTATGAACCTGCTGAGCCTGGGCTTTCCGGCAGATGTGGGCGAGTTGGCGAATCGCCGGTTCAAGCGGTGGGGAGAACTTGGCTATATTCTGGGGGTTTTCACGCGCTTGGCTGGATTAAAACACCTGGCGTTCCCACATCGTCATGGAGTTCCAACGAATGGGATCGCCGCCCCTGCCTATTTCTTTCCTTCAGTAACAGCAAATTTACCGGTGGAAAGATGATGATTGCGCCGAAGGCCGACGCAACCGACGGGATGATCGAGTACGTGCGCTGGTCTGCTGTCGGCCGTCTTCAGCTCCTCTTGCTTTTTCCCCGCCTGTTCACGGGCACGCACATCGATCATCCGCTCGCAAGCCGCGCCGCCGTCCGCAGAGTGGACCTTGACCTCGGCGAACCCGTCAACGTCATGGTGGACGGCGAAATTCTGCGCTTGCAGTGCCAGTCGATTGAAATCCTTCCCGGCGCGCTGGACGTGATCGTATGAAGAACGCCTGGCTGGAACGTACGCTCCCTCCTGCTGTGGACCATGAGTGGAGTCCATTTCGCCGTGGTCTGCATGTTTCCTACTGCTTCTTGGAATCTTCGTAGACCCGCGGAAGAACGACTGGCCGCAACGCGCATTCTTTCGGAATATCCTGAGGCTGGCGGGAATACGGTTGGAAGTTCGGCGGGCGCCCGGCTTCGATCCTGAGCGGACCAGTATTTTTATCGGCAATCATGTAAATATCTTCGATCCTTTTGTCGTCTACTCTGCAATTCCACAATTCCTTCGGGGCTTCGAGCTCGAGTCTCATTTCCGAATTCCGATCTACGGTTGGTTGATGGGCCGCTTCGGGAATGTGGCCGTCCCGGACGCGCCGACGCGTGCGAGCCTCGAGATCATGACCGAGCGTTCGAAGCAGGCCCTTGATTCCGGCATCAGCCTGATCGCTTTCGCCGAAGGGTTCCCGTACGCGCGATGGCCATGTGCGGGAATTCAAAAAGGGGATTTTCAACCTCGCCCAGAAATTCGGCGTGCCCATCGTGCCGGTAAGCATCGTCGGCTCTTACCAGTTTTTTCAGACCGGCAACTGGATGCTCTACCCGGGAAAGATCACCGTGTATCTGCACGACACGATTGACACTTCGAAGATAGGCCGAGCCGAAGTAGACACATTGCGCAAACGCGTACAGGACATCGTGGCGGGCCGGTCGAGGAATCTATGAAAGGCTGGCAGCGTCAGAACGGCTGAGGAACGCTCGCGTCAGGAAGCGAGCGTCCGGCACGAAGTTCCTGCCAGGTGTGCACCACCCGGTGAATCACGGTGATCGTGGAAATGGCCGCAATGACCCACAGAACCTGAGCCATGCGGTTGAACATTCCGCCTAAAATCAACAGCACCAGCCGCTCGGGTCTCTCCATGAATCCGACCTTGCACGACGGTATAAGCGATTCAGCCCGTGCCCGCGAGTAGCTCACCATGAAAGAACTCGCCATGGCCACAGCCGCCAGGGTCATGTAGAACGCCCGACCAGCCAAGGTGTAGTACACGACGAGACCCATGTAGAGCGCCAGGTCGGAGTAGCGGTCCAGCGTCGAATCAAGGAAGGCGCCGAAGGCCGTGACCCGGCCCACGCGACGCGCCACTTGCCCATCGGCCATATCGAGGAAGGCCGCAAAGAACAAAGCCGCAGCCGCGTGCCGGAATCGTCCGTAGGCGAATAGCGCCGCCGCCCACGAATTGACCGCCAGCCCGAAAAACGTGAACATGTTGGGCGTCATGCCCGTGGCCGCGAGCCCGCTGACGACGTGCCGGAGCAGCCAGCCAGCGCCTTCGCCGATCCAATAGGTGACAGGACGATTCAGCGGCTTTTCGTCGCTCAGCATCACTGGAAATAATACAACGGAAACTCTTAAAGCGCCTGCCGCGAGATTCCCGTAGCCGGCGGCGTTCCGTAGGTATGGAAGGACTCGACGGTCTTTAGCCCCCAGGCTTGGCCCCTCTGGCGTTCCTCTTCCGACCATCGAACCGCTTTCCAGTCGGGCGCCAGAATCAGCCGCGCTCCCGCGTTGGCAACCTCCACCCGATTGCCGCCGGGCTCGTAGACGTAGAAAAGAAGGTCTGCTGGATCGCGTGCTTGTGAGGACCCGTTTCGATGAACACGCCGTTTTCCAGGCAGATATCGGCTGCGCGAAGCACTTCTTCGCGGCTGTCAACCGCATAGGTGAGATGGTGAAAACGACCGCGCGCTCCGGTGTGGTCGACAGTGTAGGCGAAATCGTAGCTCTTGTTGGTGACCGTCATCCACATTCCCGCTTCGGTTCCGTCGTTCAGAACGATCTGTTCGGTGAGCCGACAGCCAAGATATTCCTCGAAAAAAATGCGGTTCGCTTTGACGTCAACCGCGAGGCAGTTGAGGTGATCCAGGCGACGCACGTTCGCTCCGCGTGCCGGGAAACGCTGCGCCTGGTTTTTCAGTGCCGGACGCAACTCCGCGCGGCGGCGTATACCACTCCGTCTCATAGTAGATTTCAACCAAGTGTCCGTCCGGATCGTGAAACGCAAACGCGGGCCCATGTCCAAGGTCGCCTTTCGGTCCAGCCGACTTCATAGCCCGACCCTTGCAATCCGACCACGCGCCGCTCCAGCGCTTGCGGACTTCGCGTTCGAAACGCCATGTGCCGCATTCCAGTCGTCTTCGATTCGGTGAGTTTCAGGGTGTGGTGTTGTAGTCGTCCCAGGCGCGCAGGTAAACCGATTCTCCTCTCCGCGCCGTTTCCGTCATGCCCAGCACCTCGCGGAAAAGCGCAGGCTCTCGTCTGGTTTTGGTGTCAGCAGTTCCACATGCCCGAGTGGGCTAGATCGAAGACCGGTTCAGTCGCCAATGAGGTTGCCTCTGGTCATGGATGGATCACTGCTTGTTTCGGTTGCAGGGGACGCCCGTTCCAATGGCCTGGATGCCATCTGCCAGCGCAGTCCAGGAAAATCGGACTGGTCCTGGTATGGGATGTTCGCTTTGCTCATCTGGTCCACTAGCCAGTCTTGCCGCTCGAGCCGCGGCCAGCGCCATATATGGATCGAGTTGGACATCCTTAAGGTCTCGGCGACTTCCCTCATTTCAGCGGCTCGACGCCGGCCGTGCTCCGCGACCCGGCCGACCAGGTAATTCGGGAGATCGTTCGTGCCATCCCATTTCCGGGATAGCTTGAGGCGAGAGAGGCGAGAACCTCTTGCTCGGCGCCATAGCGACGCGCCGCGAACAAACATTCAACAGCCAGGGCCTCGAGACCCTTGACGAGTACGCTGCGGCACATTTTAATGGCCGAGGCCACTCCGATTCGATCGCTGACCGGCGTCGCTTTCATCCCTATCGAGCGTAGCCGTTCCGCCGTTTCCGGGGCGTGTGTCCCCCCAGCAGCGTGGGAACCTTTAGTCGCTGTGGAGGAACCGGCGCCATCACCGCCGCTTCCACGAACTGGGCATGCGATGTTTCAATCACGCAAGCGATCTCACGTTTCTTGTCGGGCGAAACGGAATTAATGTCCAGGTAGACTTGCCCCCCGCCGAGAAAGCGGGCGGCTTCCCTCGCCGCATCGGTGGACGCCGAGGAGGTCACCGCGCTGATCACCAGGTCGGCATCCACGATGGCATCTCGGGGAGCAATGTGAGCCGTGACCTTCGCGTTTCGCGCCTTCTCAAACATCCTTTCCCGCGATTCGCTCTGGCGCAGGAGTATGTCGGTAATCCTCACTTCGAGGCCCTGCGCGGCAAAGTCTGCTCCGAAGATACTGCCGGCCTCGCCGAATCCGATGATGGCGATCCGCTGGATGGGTCTGGGATTCATTTGGAGTTCCCCTGTCGAACCTTGGCCCGGTCTTTTGGGGCAGATCACGGTCAACCTCTCAGATATACTTCAACCCCAGATCAGCCAGCTGTTTCCTCAGATTGTAAATGTCGACGCCTAGCTCGCCACGCGCGAGCCGCTCCCGCGTGAGGGCTTCCTTTTGGGCGCGCGTTACCGAGGCCTGCGCAACGTCTTCCAGCCGCTCGCGAGCTACGATGCACACTCCGTCATCATCGGCGACCACGACGTCGCCTGGCGCGATGCACACTCCGGCGCAGACCACCGGAACGTTCACCGAGCCCAAGGTGGCTTTGACCGTCCCTTGCGAGCTAATGGTCCGGCTCCAGACCGGGAACTTCATTTCGCGAAGACTGCGCACATCCCGGCAACCCGCTTCGATGACCAGACCGTTCACCCCGCGGGCGCGCAGCGAGGTCGCCAGCAGCTCTCCCAAAATAACCGTCGGTGCAAGCAGAGGTAGGAACCACCACCAGAACATCGCCTGGTTGGCAAACCTCCACGGCTGCATGAATCATGAGATTGTCGCCGGAGGCAAAGAAACCGTGACTGCCGACCCGGCTATGCTCGCGCCCGCATAAATCGGACGCATGTAGGCGAACAGCAGTCCGCTGCGGCCCTGGGCCTCGTGCACCGTTGAGACGCCGTGCCTTTCGAGCATCGCGATCGCGTCGGCGGAAGCGCGATCGATATTTCGAACCACCACCGGAGAATTCATTCCAGCACCTCACCCACCTGAGGAAAAACGCGTTGATAGGCTTCGCCATATTTCATTTTGCGGCTCGAGTTACGGGCGCCTTGGGCGCCTCGTTGCAGCGCGACCCGCTCGTAATACTCCCAAAGATGCTCCTGCGCCGCCAGTACCTTGAATGCTCGATATTTCTTCTCCCAGACCGAAGTGATATCCAGCAGAACTTGGGGCTTCCAGTCGCACTGTTCGGGCTGGTGCGGCTCGAACAGGAAGACGGGCGGCGCGCCGAGGATATTGTTCCCTGGATCGTGACCGTGCGCCTGAGCCACGACGCGGGCCTCCTGCGCGAAATGCGAGGCCAAGGGATGATCGAAATTGTAGGGATCGTGGAGGGAATGCGTGAGCAGGAACTGCGGTTGAATCTTTCGATAGATGTTCACGAGCTCGTCGAGAGCGTGGTCTCCGATTCGCAGCGGGTAGTCGCCAAGATCGAGAAAGACCGTTTGCGCACCGAGAATCTCTGCCGCTCGAAGGGCTTCTTCTCTTCTCGCAACCTTCACTTTGTCAATGGTCATGCCTGGCTCTCGCCACAGTTTGGATGATTCGCCCCGCTCTCCGAACGAAAGGCACACCACGGTAACTTCCCAGCCACGGTCTGCGTACAGCGCCATGGCCCCTCCCGCTCGCCAGACGAAATCGGCTGAATGCGCGCTCACAACCAGCGCTGTCTTCTTTTCTTCGCTTGCCGTCACGGTCTACTCCCGGAAATTTCTGGCCTTCGAGATTTTTGCCGGACCGATGCCAAATCCACCGTTTGGGAATTGCCCACCGGCGCCGGGTCTGGCATCACCCAAACCGTTGTCATGGCAGAGAGCGATGA
>CAVQZU010000007.1:0-8521 GCA_963718485.1 uncultured Acidobacteriota bacterium | reverse complement strand
TCTCAAATACGGCGTCCAGAGCTTTGCGGACAAATTGCAAAGACTCATCAATTGTTTGTTCTTCACCCTCTGCCAGACCACTCGATGCGCGGAGCTTGATCAATTTCCCTTCGACTTCTTTGAGACAACGTTCGCATAGCTGCAAGCGCGTTTGCATCGCAACCTCCAAACAGGCTGCTGTCTCACGAAAGAAGATGACAGATGAAATTCTATATCCCGAGTCAACGGTTTGCAAAGTCAACCGCTTCCCGTGAAAATTGAGATCGTGGTCATCGGCTATCGGTCTATACTCACCTGCGCGGGCGGGAAATGCTACTCCTCACTTAAATCCTTGCCAAGACCCTTCCGGCCAACGTTGCTGGTTCCGGTGTTGCGTGCCGCCATTTGTTTGAACAGGGCGATCCCTATGACAATCAACACGAGACCCAGCCCGAGCAGCACCAAAAACACCCCGCTCATGCCCGCACCTAAAACTACGGTCGCCTGATTGAGGGCGTTTCCCAATACGTGTCATTACCTACTGATCGCTCTACCATCAATGTGTTTGATGCCGCCTGTACTACGGTCAGCGAGGGGATGCGAGCAACGGTGGCTTAGGAAAGGACTGCCTCGGAAGCTTGCGTATCACCTTTGAGGAAGGCACCTGCGGCCATTCGCTGCACGATCTGCTGAAGCCACATCTGAGCCGGGTGCTCGTCTGCGATCCACGGAAGAATGCTCTGCTGAAAGCAGGGAACAAGAACGACCGAATCGATGCCCGCAAGTTTGCCGGAAAATGGATCGCAGGCGGCCCGGAGTTGAATGGCACTTGCTAATCGCTCTGACGACCTGCACAAGCCACGTGAGAAAACTGCAAACATAATTGCGTGAGTGCGTTTGGAGTGCAACGGAAAAACGTCCAGCATGCACATTGCGAGAAAAATCAGGTTGCTATGGCAAGGCGTCGTGGGGAACTGGTAGGTCCCAGGCTGACCGTCGACATCAACAAATAGGGAATTGACGAAACGAACTCCCTAAGTCCCTTAGTATCAGCTTGTCGTTGACTTGGCAAATGCGAGTTGTTAGCCCTATTTAGACGGGGACGGCCCGGGCAGGCTGATCAAAGGCTCAACATTGATCGAGATGCTAGTATGGGCGCCAGCGCAAAAATTATGAATCGAATTTGTATCACTTGCGGAACGCAATTTGCTGATGCTGTGGAGCAGTGTGCGATTTGCGAAGATCCCAGGCAATTCGTCGGATGGGAAGGGCAGCAGTGGACCACACTCGAAGAGATGCGCGAAAATACGGAGAACAAATTTGAAGAACAGGAACCCGGCGTCACGTCGATTATCACCGAGCCCAAATTGCCATCGGCCAGAGAGCGTATGCCATTCAGACGCCGGAAGGAAATATCCTCTGGGACTGCATCAGCCTTCTTGACGAGCTCACCATCCAGCGCGTGAAATCTTTGGGCGGTCTTGCCGCCATCGCGATTTCTCACCCCCATTACCACACCACCATGGTCGATTGGAGCCACGCATTCGACAATGCCCCGATTTACTTGCATGAAGCGTCCGCAAGTGGGTCATGCGTCCAGATGAGAATATTCGGTTTTGGGGCGGAGAGCGAAAACAGCTCTTCGGAAATCTGATGCTGATCAACACGCCTGGCCACTTCACAGCGGTTCTCAAGTGCTACATTCACCTGTCCATGGGGAGGACGTGGCGCTAGTTTTTTCCGGTGACCAACCACGTCCTTGCATGGACCGTCGGTGGCTTACTTTTATGTTCAGCTATCCCAATTTCATACCGCTTGGCCCGCAGGCCATTTACGGAATTGTACAGCGCCTCGAAGGATTTTCTTTTGACCGGCTGTACGCAGCCGTGCCCGGCTGGATTGTCTCCGGCAGTGCCGATGCAGCGGTGAAAGAGTCCGCTCACCGCTATCTCCAAGCTCTCGCCGGACAGACGATACACAGAACATCGACTGCAAAATCTTGACGATGGGGGCTCGATAGGGATCGAAAGAGGAGGCGTTCACCCTTTGGGACAGTTCCAGCGAAAAGGCCTTCCGGAAGTCGCGAAGGGACATGAAGTCGTTTTATCGCAAACGCTTCATGGCATTACAATGAGCCAGATATTACTGCTGGTGGTCTGCCTCCAGCGTATTTGAAAGGAGCTCCGCATGACTTCTTACACCCGAGCGATACGGCCTCTCATTTTATGGGTAAGCGCCGCAGCAATGATATCGATGGCAGGAACTGCACAGGCCCAAGCGCTACATGGCAAAGCACTCGTTAAAGCCTTGCAAAAAGGCGGATACGTTATCCTCATGCGGCATGCAAGTTCACCGCGTGAGCTGCCTGACAAAAAGACTGCGGATCCCGACAACACCAAGCTTGAGCGCCAACTGGATGAGGGCGGAAGGAACAACGCGATCGCCATGGGAAAGGCGTTTCGTGATTTAAGGATTTCCGTCGGAAAGGTGCTCTCCAGCCCCACGTATCGGGCTCTTGAAACAGTGCGGCTCGCTCAATTCGGCACCGCGCAGACCCTGCCCGAACTTGGTGACAACGGCGCAAGCATGCAAGCAGCAAAGGCTGATCAAGCTGCCTGGCTCCGGGAGCAAGTGGCGCAGTTTCCAAGGGACAAGAGCACAATCATCGTGACTCACTTGCCCAACATCGCTGGTGCTTTTCCGCAGCTGGCGTCCGGCTTGGCGGATGGTGAAGCGCTGATATTTGGTCCGGACAGTAAGGGCGGCGCGGTTCTCGTGGCCCGGGTCAAAATGGAGGAGTGGCCCACAATGGTGACTTTGAACTGAATCCTAGCTTATGAATACCGATGTTTAAAGTGCGGAGAGCCTGTGGGCGGAATTGGGCAGGAAGTAGGGCGTGAATCCGTCCGTAAACGCCAGCCGCAGCACATTTAAGCACTCCTCGGTTCTGGAGCCTCTCGCGGTCGATCTTTTCCGAATAGCTCTGAGCAGTGGTCGCAAAGGTTTCTTTCCGTACAGTGCGTTTTCCAGCAGGAGACCTCTCGAGTCTGTGCGTGAAATACGCGCGTGATGTGGTCGGTCGTTCGGCCTCGCAGCAACATCAAATCGCCAAGGCGTAGGGTCGATTTAAGAAACGCCGCGAGCTCACGCAAATCTTCAAACGTGAAAAGGTTTTCCGCGGATAACCCCTCATTGAGTGCTGCCTTTCCTGCACGTTTGGTATCTTTGGTTTTTCCGACCAAAACAAGCATCTGCACGACGCTCGCGGCTTCGCGAGCGACGCGCATCGTCCGGTGATCCCAGCTTTCAGGGCTATCACCCACCGTCGTGATCACCAGGATCTTCCGCGCGGCCTTTGCTGCTTTCAATGCTTCAAAAGCCACAATGAATGTGTCGAGAGATCCGTTGAAATCATCCCGCAGCACGACTGCTCCGTTGGGCAACGTACACGGTTCCATGCGGCCTGTGGTTGGCGGCACGCGCGATATCGACTGAGCTGCTTTGGGGAGTGTCGTGCCGCACTCAAGTGCTGCAGAAATCGCGGCCAGGACGGCCGGAGTCCAATGAGTTCCTACTAGCTGGGTACTCACTTGCTCAGTTTTGCCCTTGGCCGTTATCGAGAGCGACAGCCGGTTCGGCCATTGACTCGATATTTCGCTTGCGCGGAAATCTGCGCCCGGAGAAGAACCGAAACGTACAATTCGAGCCTTGCAGGTTGTCGCCATGGCTGCGACACGCGGGTCATCAGCGTTTAGAATCGCCACGCCGCTGCGACGAAGGCCCGTCAGAAGAGCAGCTTTTTCCTTCGCCGTCTCTTCCAGGGTCGGGAAATTGTTCGTATGAGTGCGAGCCACCGACAGAATAATTGCGATGTCGGGACCAATAAGCCACGCGCTACGCCGTATCCATCCAGCCTGATCTGTACCCGCCTCAAGAACGACGAACCGATGCCATGGTCGGGCGCGGAGAATGGCACGGGCAATATGTTTGGCCCCGTTTGACGATCTTCTCGTGGCCAAGGTTCGAGCTGGCATTTCCCTTAGGATTGCTGCAAGAAAATCTTTCGTAGTCGTCTTTCCGACGCTTCCGGTGATCGCAATAAAAC
This sequence comes from uncultured Acidobacteriota bacterium, assembly GCA_963718485.1. Taxonomy (GTDB): domain Bacteria; phylum Acidobacteriota; class Terriglobia; order Acidiferrales; family UBA7541; genus Palsa-295. Next base: position 4,437 of record CAVQZU010000007.1, on the reverse strand, counting down.
GTGTTCGGAACAGCAACCGGCGCCAACAGAATGCGACCAAGAGAAGGGCGCGATACTTGAACAAGTTTGCTGCGGTTCGTAGCTTCCTCATCCTTGCGCCTCTTCGTTGGTGTGCAGACCCAACCTAGCCGGTCCGGAAGACTGTTCAGGCATTAGTGCGCACCGAAGCGTCCGTCCATATGAGCAAAGTCCCGGTAGCGGGTCATCCCACGTCAGTAAGGCTTCAGTTCGAAGATTTTGCAGTGATCGAATCCATGAGCCAAACTTCAATTCGCCCCTACGCAACAACGTGCCGCTAGCTTTCAGATCGAGGGTCAGCGAGATCCAACGCATCCCCAGCCGATAAGTTTGACTGCCGCTAGCAGGATGGCCGCTGATATCCGCATACATCGCTCTGGCGACATCAGCACCTGCTGTAGCGAACAAGTGATGGGCCAGTTCGAAGCGCGGGTTTATTTCAATGAATTTGAACTGCCCATCGCGCGGGTCGAACTTGAATTCAAGTCCGCACACACCTGTAAACTCTAAATCGCGAAGAAAACGAATCACTAGTGCTTCAAGCGGCTTGGCGCTCACCGTTTCATTGAGTGAACCAAAACCAAAATCGAGGGGAAAATGTCTCAGCTTGCGCAGACTGGCGACTACCGCAGCCGAACCAGCCTTGTTTATGTAGGCAACCACCGTGTACAAATCCGAAGGAGGGCCCGGAATGATTGATTGAACCACCACATCAATGTTATGGCTTTCTAGATCACGAAGACGGCTTTCGAGCTGAACTGGGTTGTCCGCCGACACCGCTTTTGTTACGCCGTGCCACGGCCAAACGTGCGAAAGAGAAGGTTTGATTACCACCGGAAATTGAATGTCGTGGGAAGCCATGTTCTTGGAGTTGATCCCGAAATAGGTGTGCGGAATCTGGATGCTGCAATTCCGGGCAAGTTCATACTGCGTTTCCTTATTGATCAGACGGCGAATCAGCTCCGTATGACTCACATGGAATTGATAACGAGGTCCGAGTTGCTCTGAATGATCCGCAAGAAACGCGACTTCCGCGTCGCCGATAGGAAAAAGAATGGGCCGTTCATTTATGTTTTGTGCGTGCTCGAGCAGAACAGCTTCGAGCTTTTTGGGATTTCGTGCTGCATCGGGTACAAGGTGATGATCACAGTACCGTGAAAACCTTGCAGGTGAATGCGGGTGGGCCGAAAAAACCGACACGGGAACCTTTGCGCGCCCTAGGCTGCGGACAACGCCCATCATTGTGGCGCCGCCATAACCTTCGCCGAGAACGATCGCTGGTGTCAGTCGAGACAAGAATCTCGTCCTCGAGATATTTGTGCCTGCCGCTCAGGCCTTTTGTACTGTCCCCATAGATGCGAGGCCATCCATCGAAGTGGTGATTCGCGCAGTTCGGAATCCTGAGCTTTACCTGCCGCCTCTGACAGTGCCCACGTTCGAAGGCGTCCATTGAGCAATCGGCGATCGAATTCTTGCACGGCAAATCGAAACTTTCGGGATGTCCAACGAACCGGATCGGCCCGCAAGGCATGTTGAATTGCTGCCTCGAGTTCCGGATCTGAACCGTACCGCTTCAGCAGTTCAAGGTTGTCCCGCAGATAATAGCCAACCACTTTGTTCCCGCCATCGAGCGCACGAACTCTTGTCAGGTCAAGTGGCTCTGCGAAGATAGCGGGGGCTTCAACATCTAATGCCCGTAATCCGATAAGCGTCCGCAGACATTTCTCGCAAGTTCCACAATTCTGAAGGCCAGTTTGGTCGTAGTCGCATACTCTCAAACGAGCCAAGGCGAGACTCGACTGGGCGATGTACCGTTGGAGCTTCTGCGATCGCGGAGCTTCACATCCATCATGAACAAACTCGAGGCCTTCGGTTGACCACAATGGGTCAATCAGTGGATGACTTCCCCAAGGGGATAGCGTCCAATATGTATCTCCAGAGGGAATCATGATTCGCCGGAATTCACGCGTCAGGCAGAGACCGGGCGCAGCCAAAAGTGATCCGGCATACCAGTCCCAGTCCGCGGCAGCCGCAGGAATAAACAGTTTCAAATTGGTTGAGATTACGAGCAACCGGCAGTTCAGCACGCCAGCACAGGCCTGCATGTTAGCGTGGAGTCGATCGTAAAGGCCATCATTGCCCGATGGACAATTTGTATAACCTCGAACGAAAATCAAACGCGATATTTTGCTGCCTTCAGGTTCGTGCTTCAGGTTTTTCAGAACAGTGTAAAAAGAATCCACTCCTGCAGTGAAAAAGCAACCAGTCAAATGAGCGTCTTTATAGGTTCTCGATGTCGTCGATGCGTGCAATTCAATTCGGTGGAGACGTCGGTCCCACGCATTGTAGAGCTCCATGATCCGTCGGCACCCATTAAGGAACTGCTCGGAGACCGCGGCCTCGACCACTAGGTCCCGCCCGAGCGACATCGCGACCGGAAGTAGCGCCGCGACAAAGGGCTCTCCTCCATCCGAAATCGTGGCTGCACACTCGATCGGAAAACGAAACCACAGCCGATGGTCCTTAGGGACAAATTGCAGTCCTTCGATTTGCGCCGAGACTTCGACATGAGACGTTGAAGAAATCCCTATATTCGAAACACGGATAGCATTCATCTACTTAGCGTGGCGAACAATCGTGCGATAGCGGATACAGCTGAAACCGTTTCGGTCAATTCCTGTTTCGCTTGTAACGAAAATGAACTTAAGGCCATAGCGCAAAAGCAGGTCTTGTAGTTCTGATTTAGAAAAATAAAATTCAAAATTGCCGCTGGGAGGGGTCACAACAATGCTGCGATCTTTATCTAGCCTGACGATCGCACCCGTTTCGATCAAAGCAAGACGATCCCGGCTCAATTTGCTCAAACCCAAATCACTCAGGCAATAAGCACGCTCAACGAGTGGAGTGCAGGCGAGTGTTTCGAATTCCGGGAGTTTGTAGACGCGTTTCTCTGGGCCCGACGGATCAACCGAGAAGTTCAAAATCAAAAAACCACTGGAATCTAGCACCCTGGCCGCCTCGCGAATGATACCTTCGTGCATCGCGTGCGGTGCGCAATTTAACAGATGATCCTGAACGAGTACTTGGACGGAACCGTTTGGAAAGGAACTGAGTCGGGAGGCGTCGGCAACCGAGAACTCCACGTCGGGCAGTGAGATGTTCATGGCAGCCAACACGGCGGCGATGTTGGCGATGTCGATGGCAAGAATGTTGGGCGCAACGACGCCTTGGGTTTCGAGGAACTCTCGCAGCACCGTTCCGTTTAGAGGGCAGCTGATGCCCTGGATCAGGCAACATGGGTTTTCGCCCAGGCTCAAATCGACGGCAGCGGACACGCCAGCTTGTCGAAGTACCGCTAGGCTCGTACCTAGATCAGGAGTTCGCCCGTTGTGAACACCCGGATAGGCGTACTGCTGCACAAGTGACGGATAATCTTCGTATCCAAACCCTAAAGGGCGACACAATGCCTCGCTAAGACTGGTCCACATTCAAAGACACACCCCCTACTTCGCTTAAAGGGGCGAAATACGGCACATCGTTTGCCGCTTGTTCTCAAAATCGGTTCTCACGTAAGCGCCTTGCAATCAGCATCAGCGGAGTACTGGAGCCGGGCTGGGGAAGGGTATCGCGGAAAAGACCTGCACACTTGGGGCAGCAAACTGCCAACACGCGCGTTTATATGGGCTGGCAAATGATCTGCTAACATCAGTCGGCCAAAGCAGGCTCTTGGTCACTGAACAGAGCAATTTATCGTGCGGGCATGATGATGGATATCTTCGGTTGGGTCCATTCGTCTGCGAAGACGCTATACCGCTCTATTCCCGCACCCGTCCGCAATATCGCAACTCCGGCCGCCACTTGGTACGACCGGTTCTGGAGGCTGCGGCCCGAAGTTTGGCTGGTTAGTGGTGAAGAGCGCAGCAGCAACCTGCCTTTCAACACGGTTATTTATGTGCTCACAAGACAATATAGGCGCTATTTAACAGACCTAATTTATGGGGACCGCTTTCGCGAGCGGTGTTTGGGACGCAGTTGGATCTGGAACGCTTTCAGGAAACTACCTGCAGAATCAAACGATGCGCACGCAATTTTCGCCGAAATTCATCAGGCACATCTCCGGCATCTGAATTCGGAACGTTGTGTCCTTATTCCGGCCTGGATCACCGGCGAAGCCGATTTACAAGTCGACAAGAAACTGTTGCGCCATAAGAGCATCCGGTCGGATATCAGAAAAATGGAAATTAACCAACTGGAGTGCTCGCCGCCGTGGTCGTGCAGGCGGCGCCGTCGAGACGTCAGGGGGCGCTGCTCGCGGTCCTCGGGGCGGCATGCGTCGCGGCGAGCTACCGGCCCCTCGAGGGTCCATGGATTCCGCGCGCGTCGACATGCTCGGGGTCGCGGTCAGCCTTCGTCGCGGCC
>CAVQZU010000006.1:0-12764 GCA_963718485.1 uncultured Acidobacteriota bacterium | reverse complement strand
GGTTGTCCTCTACTGGTTCCGTTTTACGTATTGCTGATTTCGCGTTCGTCGAGGACGCGGCGCAAACGTGATGCGTCTTCCGAACGCCCATAGAGCGAGAAGCCTGCGGCGGCTTTCTCCGCCATAGCACGCGGCCTGTAATCACGCGTGGCCAATTCCAGGTCCACGTGACGGAGTTCGAGTTCCGGGGTCTCGTACTCGACGCGGAGATCGGGCACGGGAATCTTTCCGTTCACAACCTGGAGGTGGTGCTTTTCGGCGACTTGGCTCCTACGGTCCGGGTCGTCTTTTTCCGGTCCCAGCAGGGCCAGATCGCGATTCAGATTCCGCTTGAGTTCATAGTCGAGGAGCACGCGGACCGGCCTGCCTCCGCGCGCTCGATGCGTGCGGCCTCTTTCTGATAGAGCCGGTAGAGATCTGCGTCGTGTTTGACTTCGCGCGGCTTCACCAATCCGTGGTAGATGGGCTGATCGTCGGGGAGTTGGTTCGTCTTCGTGAGAAGGCGATGTCCAGCCTTCGTGAGCGTCGCAACTCGTAGTGTCTTCCTCTGCGAGATTTCAACGGTCTTATCTCTGACCAGAGATTGCCGTGCGAGTTCGCGAATATCCTTCTCCATCCGTTCGCGATCCCCTCCGTAGGCATGCTTTGCGAGGTCCGAAACTGCAATCACGCGGAACTTGCCGATTTCCTTCAGGGAGTGCATCTCGGAATCGCGGAGGAGATACGCGCGATCACGGACGTAATACGCGCGTGGGGAAGCACTCCGTTCGTCGCGGGTGGAATGCTGTTCCCGAGCTTCGGTGCTGTCGTCACGGCCAGGGGCCTCCGGCGTGGAATTCCTACCGTCTCGTGTATCGGGAGGTGTTGCTCTCTGCTGACGGACGGAGCGGCGCGTGGACGAGTCGCGGGTCTCCAGGTGTCCTGCGGATCGTGGGAAAAGGCGTCGCGCGACACTAGTTGAAATCCTCCTCGTTTACGGGAGCGGGCATGTCCGCATGGCTGACGTTGAACTGCTTGTCGAGGTGCGAGAGTTTGCGCCCGGTATTCTTGAGGAAGAAGCGGCGGCTGATGGCGAGCGCAGCGCCAAACAGGTTCACGAAGAGAACCACGAGGAAAATCAGAATCGTTGTTCCGTAGGCGTGGTACAGGACCACTTTGTAGCGGGCCATGAACTTTAACTGGTCGAGCAACCAAAATCCGTAGCCAAGCAAGATGACGATGGTGAAGAGCAGTGCGTTGGCAATCATCGTGAATTCCACGGTTTCTTTGAGGGTTTTCCTAGAAACCTTTTGCGTTTCCGGGAGCGGGCGGAAAGCGGGTAGCAACGGAGGCCCTCCAGAAGCGCGCCTGGGGTATCCAAGAACGAGGACGAGCCGATGGGATGTGGCGTGGGTGGGGAGGAAATTTTCGTTGCGGGGACTAGCGTGGCGTGCGGAGGTTGGGCCGATGTTGCGCTGCGTCCGCCCGCGACCTCTTCGGTTTGCGCGTGGACTGGGATTCTCATTTGAACGCCTCGTCCTCGCGGAAGTAGGTGATGGTCATTCCGAGTGGGTTGATCGGAATCAATTCGTTGGGTACCTGGGACTTGAAAAGGAAGACAAAGTTCGCGGTGTAGAGGTCGCGTTTCAACTCGCTGTGGTCGGCGGGCGAGTAATAGACCATGTAGAAGTCCACGCGCGCGCGGAAGGGCGGCGTTTGCATCTCTTCGAGAGAGACTTTCTTGCACGTCCACATCGATTTCAGGCGCGGCGGTGTTCGTGATGAATTTCTTGATGATGTCGTCCTTGCGGTAGGCATCGAGAATGCCGTTCGCGAGCTTGCCGTCGAGGAAGTACAAGGACTTCGAGAAATCGTCCTGAATCGTGTAGCGGTTGCGGCGGTAATAGAGGTTGCAAAACTCGGAGAGGAAATACTTCGCTTCAGCATCCTGCGGCTTGTATTCAAGGTTGTGGTAGTTGATAGCCTCAGCGCGGCCCAGATCGTCTATGCGGATCACTAGCGGGCGGAAGTTCTGGAAGGTGCGGATGGTCCTGAGGTCGATGAGCGCGAGCGCCACACAAACGATTGACAGCAGTGCGAGGGCAATCTTGAGATAGGTGTTGGTCACCATGGGATCACCGTACTGTTCGAGGTAGAGCCGCTTGGCATCTTGGAATGTGGAATCTCGGTCCATCACATCACCCTGTTGAGGACTGCGGCGGGTGCATCCAGAAGGCCTGCGGATGAGCCTCCAGCCGTGCCGCTGAAGATGTGATTGGTAAGCGATGGGATTTTCAGCAGGACATAGATCGAAGCGAGAAACGTAATAAAAAGGACAGGAAACCAGGCAATGAGCTGCACGGTGGAAAGCGTTCCCGCAGGCGGGAGGCGGAGAGCGCCAAGCATGAGGTTTCCGATGACATACACCACGGCTGCGGCGACGACCTGGTAGAAGGCATATTGGATGAAGCAACGGAACCAGCCCCAGAAGAGCCACTCCATCTTTGGAACGATAAAAAATGGAACGAAGACTGGTCCTACCAGCACGCAAACAGCAGTGGCAATGAACCCGTAGGCGATGACCACAATCGCTATGGCTTGAGCCGCGGCGAGCAGGATGGTCACGATGACGTAGATCGCGGTTCCGAGAATGTCTCCCCATCCTGGAGAATCCATGCGGGTTTCGAAGTCGGCAACCTGCGTGACCACTGTCTGGAGTTGCGCCTGATCGATCTGAGTCGAGAGAAACTGTGCTTCGTTCGTGACGAGGTTATGGAAGCTGACGCCGACGCCGGGGATGGGCGTGCTGTAGTAATTGACCATCGCAAAGCCAAAGCTGATGGTCAGAAGCAAGCTGGCAAAATGATCGAACTGGAAGGAAGGCCTGCCGCTGGCGGAGGCGAGAGCGGACTTGATTCCAAACCAAGCCACGAGGATCGTGGCGAACGAGCGGAAAAGATTCTGGCCCATTGCGTCGAAGAAGCCGAGGTTTTGGGTAAGCAAGTTGTTGATCGCCTGAAAGATGTACTGCAGGAAATCGGTTTGCATTGCCGTCAGCTCCTTCGACGCCGGGCATCTCTAAGCGCACGCCTACGGCATGCGGAAGTTTTGAAGTGAATCGGTGATCGTGCCGGTCACCTGGGACATGTTGCTGGCCATGCTCGCTTGGCGACCGATATCAGTGTTAATGGCGTTGGTGGTGGCGTCGCGCTGTTGCTTCGCGAGGATGGTTTGCTGTTCGAGAAGCGACGCGAGGAGTTTGTTCGAGTCCTGGACGGTGCGGAGAGTCAACACGCCTGCCGCATTGATCTTGTTCAGGACGGAGACTTCGGTGTTGAGACTTGAGTCGCCCGAAAATGAATCTTGTTCGAGGTTTGCGATCTGAGTCTGGATGTCTGTCGGCGGTGCCGCGAATCGAACCGATGGTGGCCATCGCATTCATGTTTGCGCCGTCCACGAGTTGGATGGACGCGTATTGCGACTGCACGCGCCCGAGTTCCGAGGCGTCCATTCCCGACAGTTCGTACGGGTCGTACTGGGACAGCGGGGTTGTGGCCTTCAGGTAGCCGGTGTTGATGTTGGGAAGCACGCCGGTGTTGATGCCGTTAATCCACGAGACTGTGTTCCCGAAGGTGTTGAGCGAGGTCACATTTCGCCATTGCGAAAATATCGCGCGGTAACGAGCAGGCATGTTTTTGACGAACTGCGCCATCTGCAGAGCGAGATTGAGTTGCCCGGTGATTTTTGCGTAGCTCTTCTGCAATTGAAGAAGATGCTGCTGGAGCTGGTAGTAGCGCAGCAACGCGTTCTGGTAGTTGGTTGGGTCGTAGACGATGCCGCTCCCGAGTTGCGCGGTGGCGGTGCCGACTCCCAATCCCAACACGAGCAAGCAAATCAGAATCTTTCTTTTCATTGGACTGCTCTCCTTTTTGCCTTCAGAAATCGGAAGGCATTTTGTGGTTGTTGTAATCGGGCAACGCGAGATCGCCCGAGAGATAGACCTTGACTCGGTGGCCTTCGCGGATGGTCACCGTGGGCATGATGTTGAGGAACTTGTCGAGGATCTGCGCCGAAGACTGGGCGGTGCTTTGCGCGAATCCCTGGCGCATGAGGTCAGAGCTGGATGCGTTGAGAGACCCGCTGTTCCGGCCTCGGCAACGGCTCCGAGAGCGCCGACCGCGAGCGATACTCCGAAGATGCGGAGATAGTGGTTGTTGACCTGATCCCGCAACCCGGTGTCGCCGATTTGGTTGAGCCCCTTGAATTGATCGAGGCTGACGGAATACCCGTCGGGCATGAGCACGCGATGGAACACGACGGCCAGACGTGTCTGGCCGAAGGTGTCCACCTTCTTCGTTTCACCCAGCAACTTTGAGCCTGCCGGAATCAGCAGGTGCTGGCGGTCGTTCGAGTAAACGTCGGTTGAAAGTAGGCACTCGACGGGACCTGCAAAGCCTCCGTCGAGGCGGTTGATGAGAACGGTTTCGAGAATGGTTCCTTCAAAGAGTACGTAGGTTTTTCCTGCCGCCGCATTGGCGGAGCCAGCCGGTACGGCGGCAGGATTTCTGGTTTCCTCCTTTCGATCCTTGGTTGTTTCCGCGGAATCGTTGCGGGCTGGCGACGCGGTAGAAATCGGGTTGGGCTGCATCTGTTTCAAGAGTTGAGCGACCTGAGGGGAGTCGGGTCCCACGGGGACGAGGCTCTGGGCGGCAGGATCTACTTCGGGTTCAGGCGCTGGAGCGGCTGGCGGAGCTGGCGGAGTTTTGCGGTAGGTCAGAGCGACATTCGAAGCAAACAGCGACACGTAGGCACGTCTCTTCCGCTCCGCCTGAATGGGGTCCTCCGCTCGCTGGTCCGGTTGGGATACCGGACGCGCTTTGCTGCTGGGATTGTTGTGAATCCTGCGGGGTGGCACCGAGCAAGCGAGTTTGCTGGGTAAGAGCGGTCTGTGCGACAAGTTGCTGGCGCTGCAAATCCTGAATGCGGTTCTGCATTTCGGCAATCTTGGTTTCGTTGACTTCGAGGGGTGCCTGGACCAGAGTTGCGGGCGACGCTGCTTTGGCTGGCGGTTGCGGCTTCTTGCCCCCGGTCAGCCACATGATGGCGACCATGAGAAACGCCAGTCCGATGAGAAGCCAGGACTGGACGTTCTTCGGCAGAAGGCCTTGGGGTTTCTGCGCTTTGTCCTGAACCTGTGCGGGTTGGTTCGATTGGTTCATCGTCGGCTCCTCAGTTCGCGGAAACGCGGCGCGCAAACGGCAGTTTCTTTTTGCCGATGGCGAGGTAGCCGGTGTCGATGATCTTGGGCGCGATGTAAACGCCGTTCTCAAACTGAAAAGAGATCAAGTTCGGCTTGCCATCCTTGATTTCATACAGAGCGGGCTTTTCCCGCGCGCCGCACTTGATGTAAGTGAACGAGTCGTCGTGGTAGATGGCGGACACCAGGAACGGCTCGCGGCCAGCTTTCGAGTCGAGCGGGTAGTCGAATTGGAGTTTGGTTGCGTAACTGGAGCGGAACAGGTTGAGCTGCTCGGCGGACTGGGCTTGCGCCGCGTGGATTTGATCTGCCGTCTGGGAGCGGAGCGTTTCGAGTTCCTTCTTGTATGCTTCCGCTTCGCCAGCGCTTACATATCCGCGCAGCCCGGTGCTCACCGCGATCCCGGAGCCTTCCTTGGGTTCGATGAAGATTTTCAGATCGGGTTCGGCATTCGGCTGGTTGCTGATTTCGGTCAGCAGAAACGAATAGACGTGGCCGCTCGCGGTGATGAGATTCAGATTGCTGCGGATGCCGGCCTGGGCCGGGTGGACGTAGCAGAGGTTGTGCGCCCCGTTGATGACCCAGAATTCCTTATCGCCGGTGGTGAAATCGAGAATCTCCTCGTCCTCGGGTAGGACGATGAGCGTTGAAAACCGGAGCTTGGCGCGAACGGGAACAATGTCTTCCTTCGAATACTTCACGACACGCGCCGCTGCTTCCGTTGCGGCGTGCGTGGGCGAAGCGTGGAAGACGACTGCGCCCAAAGCCAGGATGGCGAACACCCGAAAGAAAAAACCTGCGTGACTGAATGTGGAACATTTGTTTCATTGACTTGCTCCTTTTGAGAGTGATTGGTGTTGCTGGGAACCTTGGCCGCGACGGGAAAAGCCCCCGAGTAACAACTGGACACCGAAAATGATTGCGGTCGCGAATCCCGCGAGCGCGAGGGGCAGGAATACGTAAAGCGGGTCGCCCTCCGCCATCCACGATTCGAGAGAGCAATGAGCAATCACGGCTGTCCTCCCGCGAGAACTTCCAGGCCTCGTTCGAAGCCGTAGGTCTCGAATGCTTCTTTCCGTTTCTTGTTGTCGTAGGGGTCGTTCGTGTAGAGCCAATAGCTCTTGGCGTCCACGGTGAGATTGGCGACCTTCGCCAACTCCGGCGTCTTAATCAGGAATTGCTGCTTGGGGATGAGGCCCGAGATGAGCTCGACTTCGTTTTCGTTCAAGTGAAACTGGCGGCGGTAGAGATCGCGGTCCATGTCGGGGTTCGCGAGGAAGATTTTGGTGGCGCAACTTTCGATGATTACGTCGAGGATGTCCGAGCGCTTGAGTTCGTCGAGGGATTGCGTCGAGAGGACCATCGCGGCGTTGTGCTTCCGCCAGGTCTTGAGGGCTTCGACGACGTACCGTTGAATGCTGCGGGTTCTTCAAAAACACCCACGCTTCATCGATGAAGAAGGCTTTGAAAACGGATGAAATCTGACGGTCCGCGATAACGGCATTGGCGCGATGCAGGATGTAGAAGAGCAGCGGCTCCAAGAGTTCCGGGTACTGGCTCATGCGCTGGAAGTCGAAGCACTGAAAGCGGGAGAACGAAATCGTGTCCTCGGCGTTGTCGAAGAGGAATCCGAACTGGCCGCCTCGGGTCCATTTGGCGAGGCGGCTCGAAATGTCGTGACCGAGCGTGTTCGCCAGCACGCCCAGCGTGCGCAGCGCCGGGTCCACCGCATACAGGTTTTCGACCTGGTGGAAGAGGTCGCGCTCGGTGGCGGGGTCGAGCTCGCCCGCCCTCTGTCCCTGAATCAACACTTTCAGGAAGAGCGCGAGGAAATCGAGGTTTTCCTTGGTCGGTGGCAGCGAGAACGGATTGATCTTGAAATCCTCGGATTCAAGGCCGACGCGAACATACGAGCCGCCGAAAAGCTGTGTGAGGCTTTCAAAACTGCCGCCCAGATCGAAGATGAACGTGTGCGGATCGTATTTCTGGAGATTGGTGATGAGGAAATTCAGCAGGAACGATTTCCCGGCTCCCGTTCGCCCAAGAATCATGGTGTGGGCCACATCGCGGTAATGGAGATTTAGGAAGTAGGGGGTATGGTGGTTGGTCTCCAGAACCGCGAGATATTCCTGCCGGAGATGGCTATTCCGAGGCTCGCCACAGTGAAGGGTGAAGAGGAACGAGAAATCCGCGTAATTGGTGTTGAGCAGATACAGGGAACGCAAGTTGAAGACGTGGTTGCCCGGAACCGCCGCGAGAAAAGCGTTCAGGAGGTTGTATTTTTCTTCGTAGAGCTGGGCGTCATGGACGCTGAACACTTTATAGAAGTCGGCGCACGCCCGGTCCACCTTGGCCATGTCGAGGTCGTAAATCACGACGGTCAGCGAAAACTGACCAAAGTAATTCCCGTGCAGCTCGATCTCCTTGATGCCTTCGCCGAGTTCCCTGACCTGGGATTCCTTGGAATCGTCGAGCAACACATCCTGCGGAGCCGCGTCGTTCATGTTGACTTGGCTTACGAACGAACGCTTGGTGTTGTGAAAGTGGCGGCGCTTGGTCTGGATGACCCGGCGCATTTTGCCGGAATCTTCTTTTTTCCATTCCGTGACGACGTAATAGTTCGCTTCCACTTCAAGCAGTCGTTTGAAGATAAGGGGGAAGCTCTGGGCGGAAGGCTCCTTGAGCGTCAAGACCTTGACGTGATAGTCGTCCACGCGCAGATGTCCGCGATGGCATTCAACAGGAGATTCGGGAAGGTAGTAGTCGAGGAAGGTGTCGTACTTGAGTTTGGCGAGATCGAGTTTGTCGGGATGGAAGTTGAGCGTTCTCTTGAGAACGCGGAAGGCTTCCTGTTTGTCGAGCATCCGAACAGCGAGGAAGTCGCTGACTTGGAGGATAAAGCTGCGGGCTTTTTGAAGCAGCGCCGCCTGGGCATTGCTGACGTGCCGTCCAAGAACGACGACCTGCTTCTGACCGGAAAAATGCGCCCGCAGATCGGCAACGGCTTTTTTCGGATTCTTCGGAAACTCGGCGAGCGCGCTTCCGAGTTTGGCTGAAGTCTGAAATCCCTGGTACAGCACCACGTAATAAACCGACAGGGAAAAGAGCGTGTCGGCCTTGCTTGCGAGGTAGGCGATGCGATTTTTGATCGCGGTGTCTACGATGGGGTTAGCGTAGAGCTTGTAGGGGATGGTCTCGTTGTTCCGCTTGAAGAGGTATTGGTAGACGCGGTAGTTTTCATCGAACAGTTTCAGCGCCGATTCAAGCCGCTTCGTGAAACCGTCAATCGAAGCGTCGTCGAGACACTCGTAATCGACGCCGCGAACTTCGAGGATGATGCCGACATCCCCGCTCTTGGTGAGAAAAACGTGCGGACCGATAAAGCCGTAGAGGTTGATCAGCTCACTGAGAGAGCCGGTCTCGTTGTAATTCTTGAAGATTCGGCTAAGTCTGAGCATGGCCATCCCTTCGGATTCGAATGGGGCTGAACTTCATCGGATCGTATTGCGCACGAAGTCGTGCAGCGGTGAGCAGAAATCGCAGAATCTGCGGATCGGTCTGGGTGGCCCAGCGGGCCAGGAAGTAGAGCAACAAAAACATCAGCAACCCGCCGAACAAGCTGTTGAGAAGGTTGAAGGTGGCCGCGCCCAGGCACATGGCGAAGAAGAAAAGCTTTCGCTCGGCCCCGAGGATCGTCAGTGGCCGGGATAGCGTCCGATGCACCCTGTTGATTCGTCTTGTTTCCGCCATGTGCTTCTCCTTCGGGACGTGCGTGATTCAGTTGCCAGGAAAAAGCCACGACAGAAAATTCACTGCGGCGATGGCCATGCCGACGCCGAAGAGCACGCCGGCAAGCACACGCTTCGAGCCGCCTTCACCGAAGGCGAATGTGAGGCCGGCCACGACAATGGCAACGAGCGAAAGGCCGCGAGCGATGGTGCTGGTGAAAGCCTGTCTGCAACACGCTGACGGCGTTTTCCCATGGGGAAGTTCCCTTGAGCGAAGGCCGGAGCGGCGAGGAGAAGTGCGAAACCGAGGGTGACGAGAGGTGAACGCAGCCAAGAGCTGCGCAGGTATCTGCAAATAAATCGCTTCATGTTCGTGTTCTCCCTGACTCTTCCGAGTCTCAGAAATGGGCCGTTGAGAGGGAGTCCCCGTTGGCTGCGGCTGCAGGAAGGAAAGCGGATGGCGATTGATGGGACGGCTGTATGCGCCGGTTCCTGGACTTCCCCGTCCAGGCACATTTGGAGCGTGCGCTCCGTGTACAGCGTTGTCCCACAATCGCGTCCGTCCCCTCTAGCGGGCCGTACGCGACACAGAGCGAAACACCGAAGGAATCGGTTGCGCCCTGTCCGCGGGAGTTAACCGGCGAGAACTCCCCTCATCTATACAGAGGGGAAAAAACGGAAAAACCTCACCAACAAAATGCAACTTTTTTGGTTTTTACACTCTTGGTGGTTTGGGGGATCGGGTTTGTGACCTTCGGTTGGAGTGTTTTGCTTTCATCTGCTGGAGGAAGCCACTGTAGGTCTGTGTAACACGGTGAACACAAGGTGATGTGATCCAGAACTGAATCTTCGACTTGTGTTGGTTGTTCGGCCAAAAGTCTTAATACATCGTCCTGGGGGCATCCTTGACGGGTGGGGTTGGGGAAATCCTCGGCCAAATGTCTTCTACCAAGTTCAAGAAAGGCTTTGTCCACGGATGGCTTCCGCTTGTGGTCCTTCGACTTGCGGCTGGCAGACGGCAAGGGTAACGCCCTCCTCAACCCTTTCGCCTCCGTATTTTGAACACTTTTCTGGCGTGGTCAAGAGCTTTGCTAAATCGAGCCTCTGCCGCATGGCTTGAAATGTCAAATTGTTTCCCGATTTCTTTCCAGGTGAAACCCTCCAGGCGAAGGACGACAACCTCTCGCGACGCCCTGTTGCAGGTTTCCATCACTTCGTTGAGAAGCACGGCGGTTTCCGCTTGGGCCTCTTCAGTGAAGGGAATCGCGCTTCGCCAGATTCCTTCAGAGATTCCTCAAGACTCTTCTCTTTGTGCTTGGCGTCATCCACCATGCGGATGAATGTGCGGAACAAATATGCTGCGACGTTCCGTACAGCGGGTGCGCCAGAAGCCTTCTTCTCCTCGATTGCGGCAGACACGGAGGCCGCTGCCTCCTCAAAGTAATTCATAGCCAGGGCGGGATCACCGATCAGGTATTGGGCGTACGCGAGGGCGCGGGGGCCAATTTCCATCGAGACAGACAACACCGCAGGAGCGATTTGCCTGCCGAAGCGGTCAACCGAGTTCAACAAGAACGGAGGACCGGGCTTCGTTTCTCGCCTCGGGCGCATGGGGACCCATCTCTTTGCCGCTGCGAACATGCTGATTTGGATGTAGCCGGACGGTTGGGGTTTGTTGTGAATCCACGTAATTGTTCTAATACCTGTAGTACTTTCGTACTCCGTAATCTCTGTTGCTGTTCGCTTCTTGTTCGGTCGCTTTGATCTGCGCCGAACGCTTTGAGCAGTCTCGATGAGGCTATCCGCGTATCTTGGCCGCAAAGCGGAGTGGGCCAATTAGTGACTCGATCTTGGGTGTGTCCGCATATCGGTAGATAACTGGTGATGATAGTATTTTAGGTGCGAACTGCTGTTGCTCAACGAGTACCGACCACCTATCTGGATAGCGGCCAGGTTGGGGGTCCAGCGGTCCCGCCCTCGAAGAGGCACATGGCAAATGGTTAGAGTGTTCGAAATTGCGACTGGAATCACTTTTGCCCCGGCCGAGCGGCTTCGCATGCTCTGGGGGCATCCTTATCTCCAGTTGCAGGGAACGGGTACGTCTTTTCGGCTCACAATGGAGTGTATAGACCGGCAAAAACGAATCTTGAGGAATGTCTTCGACATCGCGAAATCGGCCGCCAGTCAGTTTGTAGTTTTTCCAGAGTTCAGCTTGCCAATCGAGATGGTCTCAGAAACGGATGATGCGGTGTCTTCGGCAGAATGGCCGGAATTCGGTATTTGCTAGCGGCTTGGCTCCCGCGTCGGTTGAGGAGTATAAGAGCCTGGCCGCACAAGGAAACGTGATCGCCGCCGATGCCATTCCGGCTGATACAACTCCGGAAGTTTGTGAACTGCTGTTGTGTGTGGCTCAAGAGTTCGGACGGTGCCGTAAGAAAAGTCCTCCAAACAAAACTAAAACCGAGCAGGCCTGAACAGGCGACGCAGGGCATGCACGAGGGTGCTAATGTCTATTTGTTTCGGTCTGACCTATTGAACTTCGCATTCCTCATTTGCTTTGACTGCATCGGAATCAGGTTGACAGAGTTCATCAACGCGGTCACTCATGAGGTCAGAGACGGCGACAGCAAGAATCTTCACCTACTGGCAGTGCTTGAGCACAGCATCGCCCAGAAAAGGTCGAGTTTCTGACGTTTGCGGAGCACCTTATTGTGAGCGGTAATATGAAACTGCACACAGGACTGGACGCTGCCGTTGCGTTTGTCAATTCGGCGCACTCCAAAGCCGGGCGAACTGTTTCCGAGGATTACGGGAGATCAAGCATCTGTTACTACCGGCGCGGGAATTGGAGTGCTCCGATGCTAGTGGACCACTCACCCTCATTCCCTCGACCTTCGCACTAGAGAATGCTGGGAACACGCTTGTCAGAGTTCGCTTTCGCGAGGACGGCCCCGCAGTTCACAGGTTCACATACTTCATTCCGTCACTCCTCGGCCCGAGCTCTGGAGAATCCAAACATCCAATTCAGGATGCGCGATTTCATAAGGTTGAGAGTGATGGGAGCTTACCCCAGGGCAAGCCGTTGCTGCACTGAAAAAGGTTGTTGGGGATTGGCTGGCAATTGCTCCTCAGAACGGGACGCTCGTTTTATGGGCCTAAACCATGACGTAACTTCTGAAATTAAACTCTCTCTTAACAGATTTAACAATCTGATAGCTGATTCTACCAATGATCGACTCGAAGATGCGATAACGTTGTTTTGAGTTCGTACATCGATGCTGCGAGACCCGGACGATACAATCCTGATTCGTGGCAGAAGTCGCCGAACAATTGGGTAGTCGACACTCACGGTCAAGCCATATTCGAACTCGCTTCAGTCTGCGCGCTAGTAGGCGAACTCTCGACTCTTGAATTCCAGAGGTGCGATCATTCCCACACGTTTAAGACGGATCAGCTGCTCGTAACTGTGTTAGATGGCAAATAACATCAGAAGTTGCTTTCAGATGCGTGACGCCTATGTACGATGGCTGAATCGTATGGCTTGGGGTGAAGCCATCGGGACCAAGACGGTTGTTGTATTGGCACGACCGAGTCACATGAGACCGCATGTAAAGGCCATACCAATGGACCTGGAATTTGCCGCGCTGGATTCAACCGAACTAGAATCCTTGCCAGAAGCGGTGCGGCCATCAGACCAGAGCATTCTGGGCAGTCACACTTCTGTCTTTTGGATAGCGGCCGTTACGTTGCGCGACGCACTGGCGGAGAGCACGGTCGGAGACGTGCGGTCGCATTTGAGG
>CAVQZU010000005.1:0-5467 GCA_963718485.1 uncultured Acidobacteriota bacterium | reverse complement strand
TGTGTATATGTTGGTTTCAGTTGGTGTTTGCTGTAGCCGCTCGTGAGGAATGGCGGGGGAAGCGCTCAAACTTCGCACTTCCCCCCATTTGGGTTGCTCAGAACTGATAGGTAATCGTGCCGTAGACAGTTCGCGGAGCCCCCGGATATGCGTTTATGTACCCGTTCGTGGTCGTTCCGAAGTAGCCGCCGCTGGAGATGTACTCCCATTCGTTGTACTGCGAGTTAAAGAGATTCATGACATCCAACCGCAGATTGACCGAATGTTGTTCATGGATTGTCAGCGGCACAGTGACAGATAGGTTCGCCGTCGCGTAAGACGGCATGGTCTGGGTGCTGGGCGCGCCAAGAAGGTTCGAGAACAGGTGTTGGGAGCCATTATATTGGAGCCAGAAACGGGGCTCGAACAGCACGCGTGCGTTGTGCTCGAATCCGTAATAAAGCCCGGTATTGAGCGTGACATCGGGGACGTAAGAAACAGGGAGATTATTGTAGGGCGTGCACGTGAGTTGTTGCGCGGCACACTCCGCAAGGCTCGGACCTCCCACGATGTAATTTGAAAAATTTGCCGCTTCGCCGGCAAAGTTAAAGAAAATGTGAACGTTGCGATAGGGATCGTCGTCGAAGAAAGCATTCACGCCGTGGTAGGTGGAGTTGCCTCCGCCGGAAACCTCCAAGCCTGCCGCCGTTTCGAAATCGATCTCCTGGTTGGTGTAGTCGAGATGGAAATAATTCACTCCCGCGATGAAATCCTTCAGTACGCGGGCGTTGGTCAAGTGAACTTTGAC
This sequence comes from uncultured Acidobacteriota bacterium, assembly GCA_963718485.1. Taxonomy (GTDB): domain Bacteria; phylum Acidobacteriota; class Terriglobia; order Acidiferrales; family UBA7541; genus Palsa-295. The sequence continues at coordinate 4,680 of CAVQZU010000005.1, read as the reverse complement.
GCCACCTTGACTGTATGCGCCCTTGGCGAGTGTGTAGAAATTCGGGTCGACGCTTTGGAACATTCCACCGCCGCCGCCGAGAGCTGGAGAGCGGTACGTGACATCATAGCCGCCGTAGATGGTCAGCCACGGAAACGGCATCACCGCGACATTGATGTTCGGTTCCACTTTTGACCGACTCTCATGCGCCCCGCAGATAGATCCCTGGTCGTTTACGTTAGGGGCGCCGAAGAGATCGAAGAAAGGATCAATTTGCTGGCCTTGAGCGGGCGTATCGCTGCTCGGAGGCACCGGGTACAGCGAACAATGGGTGCGCAACACGACGCCAGGGGTGAACGTGAAGTCGCGCTGAGCCTGGTCGCTATAGCTGGTCGAGAACGCAACCTCGCGCAGACTAGGGGTGATATGAATTTGCGGGATGGGATGAAAATCGTCCTGGGCGACGAAAGAAAAGTCATCCTGCTGGAAGTAGCCGGATCGAATCTTCCCTCCTATGTTCGCCAAGCCGATAGCGCCGTCCCCTCCTTGTGAGTAATCAAAGAAATTGTTATGGGGATTGTAGACCTCGTGAATGAGATAGCCGCCGATTGTAGCGGTGTTCAGAGGGAAGACTTTGGACAGACTTAAATCATCTCCGAAGATGTTGCTATGCGGATTGTTGTACTCGTCGACCTGTCCAACGCCCCCGCTGCTGGGGAGAAAATCGTTGTTGCGCCGATGCAACCGACGGATATGGACAAACCAAGTGGAGTTCTGGAGGGTGGTGGTATCGCTCAACAGAAGATGCTCGCGCGCATAGACCATGGCCAATTCGTTCGTGTCGTATTTGTTGTAGGCGTCGAAAGGCAAGGCGCTATAAAAGCCGGTGGTCGCCTGGCTGAAATGCGAGCCGTTCGGCTCGATGACGCCTTGGTCGGTAGTCGGAATCACGGTTGGACGGTATCCGCCCCCTTTGGCGTAGTAAGCGCCAAAGGCGAAGCTCCCAGCAGCAAAGGATTTGACGGTTTTACCGTAGGCTGACCCGTCCTTGGTGGAGTTCGAGAATCCATCCGGCGCCACACGAAAATCTTCGCCGTCACCGACGCCGCCGCCAAGAACTGTTGACCAGCCGTGGTAGCTACCGGTGCTCATGACGAAGGCTATGTTTCTTTGGCTGAACGCGCCATATGTGGCCGCGAGGCTGGCGTGAATCGTCTCGGTGGGTTGAACGGGCGTAAATTCCACACGTCCGCCGACGTCGCTGTACCAGCGGGAATCCGCCGTGCCGGGGCCGTAGGTGACATCCAGGTTTTGCATCAGCAGGTTCTGCGGCACCGTCGCCGACTGCCACAAGCCGGTGGCCGGATCGACAACTGGAACGCCGTCATACGTGATCCCGAGAGAGCCGGGAGCCGTAAAGCTGGTGGCCTCGCCCGCCCAACCTTGTTGGATTCCGTTTAATAAGATCGAATATTTCGTGGCGCCGGTTTCTCCGTAACCGACCACGTTGGCTCCCGGCGTGGACTGAATCATCTGCGCACCGCCTGCTACGGGTCCGGCGGCATCCAATTGTTTTCTATCAAGCACCCGAAGCGTCTGGTCAGACATCATTACGTCTTCCCTAGTCGGTACCGGCTCGGCCTCGGGCACAACCGTTCCGCGAACCACCACGCTCTCCTGCAGCGTCGCCACGGTCAAGGTGGCGTTAACGGTCGCCGACGCTTGTGTCGCCAGAGAAACCCTTTGGGTGAACGACTGGAAACCCGATTTCTCAATCAAGACGAGCTGCGGGTTGGAAGACAGACCACGTAGGGTGTATTGGCCGTCTTGGCCGGTCGTCGTTCGGGCTACTTTTTGCGTTGCCAGATCCGTCAGGGAGATCGCTGCGTCAGGAATCGCGGCTCCTGCAGAATCCACGACCTTCCCTGTAATAACGCCGGTACCTTGGGCATAGGCCATGAGTGCGCACGCTACGACGAAAATGAAAACTCTGACTACGTTTCGAATCATCTCAGTTATGTTCTCCCCTCTTTGGAATAAATTGACCGCTCAACATGGAACCCTGTGAAAGTGAGGCGAGCGGTTACACTCGTGTTAAAGTTCGATTAAAGTGGCCGGTAAGGCTCGGAATAATCGGGACTTACAGTTTCTTCAGTAAACAATTTAGTGATGATTGAATCTAATTTTGGCGCTGGAATATCGCGGTTCCGATGCCGGTGGCGTCTGAGGGGTTGAGCAGCCGTTCACGATTTAGGGAATTCGCAAGCAGCGGCGGAGAATTCGCGAGCGCGCCCGGGGTGCGCAGATGTTGACGCTATTGCGGCTTTCCACGCCAAGTGTGGCTTGACATCTTGCGGCGCGAATAATAGAGTGAGTTGCTGTAACGCGAGTCGCAGGAAGAGGGCTTATAATAGTGGCTCCATTCTCCGGATACGAGAGCGTGCTTGGCCAACTTAGTGTAGTAGGCCTTGGGGTAGTCGTAGGCGTACCCGTCTCGGTCTGGGGTGCAAGAGCCAGCTGAAACAAGCGAGTTTTAAAGGCTCCTGAACCCACCGACCAGAGAACTGGTTAGGTGGGTTTTTTGGTTTATAAGCACACGAAGGAGGCTCGAATGAGCGCGCAGAAAACGATGATGCCGGGCGCAAGAATCCTGTGGGAATGTTTGGAGCGCGAAGGGGTCAAGCATGTGTTTGGCTACCCTGGCGGCGCGATTCTTCCGGTATATGACGCGCTTCGCCATAGCTCCATTCACCACATTCTGGTTCGCCACGAGCAAGGCGCCACTCATATGGCTGACGGCTACGCGCGCGCCACGGGTGATGTCGGGGTCGCCGTCGCCACTTCCGGCCCAGGCGCCACCAACATGGTCACCGGCATCGCCACGGCAATGCTCGATTCTTCCCCCATCGTTTGCATTACGGGGCAGGTTGGCAGCAAACTGCTCGGTTCCGACGCCTTTCAGGAGACTGACATTACTGGCGTCACTCTTCCCATTACCAAGCACAATTACCTTGTCACTCGCGCCGACGAAATTGCTCCCACCGTCCGCGAGGCATTCTATGTCGCAAAATCAGGCCGTCCCGGCCCCGTCCTGATCGATATCACCAAGGACGCTCAGCAAACATCCTGCGAGTTCGATTGGGAAGCGGCCGAGCCCAAAATGCGCGGCTATCGCCCCGATCTTTCTCCTGCCCAACAATCCTACGAAAAAGCACTCGAGATGATTCACGCCGCCAAGCGCCCGTTGATTCTTGCCGGCCACGGTGTTTCCGTCTCCGGAGCGGAGCATGAAGCTGCATGTTCGCCGAGCGAGGATCGATTCCTGTGGCCATGACGCTTCTCGGCCTCGGCCACTTTCCCGCTTCCCACGTTTTGAATCTCGGCATGATGGGAATGCACGGCGAGGCTTGGGTCAACACGACCATCCAGGAAGCGGACCTGCTGATCGCGCTGGGCATGCGCTTCGACGATCGCGTTACCGGCAATCTAAAAACGTATGCGCCCAACGCCAAAAAGATTCACGTGGAAATCGATCCCACCGAGGTCAACAAGAACGTCAAGGTGGATGTGGCCCTGGTTGGCGATCTGCGCAAGATCCTCCGCGAATTGCAGCCGCGCCTCGAAATGCGCGACCGCCACAAGTGGCTCGAATTCATCCGCCGCCTCAAGGGCGATTCAGCCGTTCGCGACATCCAGAATCTTCCTGACAATGGCCACTTGTACGCCGCGCACGTGATCAACGACTTGTGGCATGAGACGCGCGACAGTGAAACGATCGTCGTTACCGATGTGGGCCAGCACCAGATGTGGGAAGCACAGTATTACAAGCACGAGCGCCCCCGCTCGCTTATCACCTCGGGTGGCCTCGGCACCATGGGGTTCGCCCTACCTGCGGCCGTCGGCGCCAAGGTGGGTTGCCCCCTTCGGATGTTTGGGTGATTGCCGGCGATGGCGGCTTTCAAATGACCATGGCCGAGCTCGCCACCATCGTGCAGGAAAATTTAAAGGTGAATATCGCCATCATCAACAATGGCTATCTCGGAATGGTCCGCCAGTGGCAAGAGTTTTTTTACGATCGGAATTACGAAGCCACTCCGCTGCTCAGCCCCAACTTCGCCAAACTTGGCGAGGCTTATGGCATCCGCAGCATCGTCTGCAGCAAGCGCGGCGAAGTTGTCCCTACCATCCGCGCAGCCCGAGAGCACAAAGGCCCAGTGCTGATTGATTTTCAGGTTGAGCAGGAGGATTCCGTCTATCCGATGGTGGCGGCCGGCGCAGCCCTCCACGAAATGATCCGGCGGCCAAGCCCGATTGTCGAAACTGCGGGAGACGAATAGGAAAAATCATGCTCCATACATTTATTGTCTACGTCGAAAATAAGCCGGGCGTGCTTTCGCGCGTCGTTTCGCTGTTCCGCCGCCGCGCTTTCAATATTGACTCGCTTACCGTCGGCCGCACCGAGAAGCCCGAGGTATCCCGCATGACCATCGTCGTTGACGCGGACGAGGACCAAGCGCGCCGCATTGTCGCCAACGTCTATAAGCTTGTGAACGTCCTGCTTGTTGACGACGTCACCTCATCGCCCGCGATTGTCCGCGACCTCGCCCTCATCAAGGTCGAAGCGTCCCCCGAAGCTCGTTCGCACGTGCTCGAGCTTGCCAACGTATTTCGCGCGCGCGTCGTCGACGTCGCTCACGATTC
>CAVQZU010000004.1:0-24330 GCA_963718485.1 uncultured Acidobacteriota bacterium | reverse complement strand
TTATTGTTTTGCGGGCGGCGCCTCGTTCAGTTACATGTTGCTGGTGCACGTTGTAATCAGGGTCGAGCAGCCGCGCGTGGGCATAGCGGAGTTTCGCTTGTTTGGCGAGGCGGCGCGCCGTCGACGGAAGAAGCTGCATCAGGCCGAAGGCGTTGGCAGGCGAATGAGCCTCCGGAGAAAATGCGGATTCCTGGCGAACAAGCCCCGCAACGAGCATCGGATCGACTCCCGCATTTTCCGACCAGCGCCGTATAGAGGATTCAAAAGGCATGGCGTAGGCCGCAAGCCAGACGGGCCGCGGCACGTCGGCTAGCGAATGCGCCTCAAGCTGTGGATAAATCTGGCGAACGGTAACAATCGCCGAGCCGCAGTGGCCGGCGTCCACAGCAGCCTGCGCAGCTTCGAGCAGCAGACGCGGCTCACCGGTCGCGGCATAGGCGGCGCGCAGCTCAAGCTCGGCGGAAGCATCAAACGAGATGGATTGCAGGGCGAGGGCTCGCGCATGGCGTTTCGCGGCGGCCGATGGAATCGTGTCGCCCAATTTCTGCGAAGCCGGGACGGGAGGAATCGTCGCCAGCACATCGGGAACCTGTTTGGAGCCGGGGTCGAGAGCCCGCACGCGGGTCAGAGCCAGATTCTCGAAATAATTTTGCGGGAAGCGCTCGATCAACTTGTCGTAGTAGCTGCGCGCGAGTCCCGACACGCCGGCTTCCTCGGCCAAGCGGCCGAGCCAATACAGCGCATCGGGGGTATACACCGAGCCCGGAAAGCGGCGGAGATGCTCCTGCAATTCTTCGGCCGCCTCAGGCGCGCGCTGGAGCACCGCCGTCCACGCCACGCGCCATTGCGCATTCACGGCATCGGCTGAATTCGGGAATTGCTCGGCGACTCGCTTGTAGAAAGCGGAAGCACGGTCGCGGTCGAGCCGCACCCAGTAAAAATTCCCCGCAAGGAACAGAGCGGACGCGGCCCAGCGGCTGGTAGGCGCACGCGAGGCGGCATTCTCCACGGCGGCTACCATGTCGGTTTCCTGCTGATGCGAGCGGTAATAGTCGGCCAGCGTGTAGGAGCGCTCGGCGTCGACATCCGCATCGGTTACCTTTAGCGCGATCATCTCCGTGGGCGACGCGCCGAGCGCGACGCCGCATTCGAGGATGCGCAGCTCGGTGCGCTCAACGGCCGCGCCGGAAAGCTGCTGCAAAATCGCCGCGTATTCGGTCCGCGCACCGCCCCAGTCCTTGGCATTGAACAGAATGGCCGCGTGCGCGAGGCGCAGGTCAAACGGGATCGGCGGAATTTGTACGCCGGAGCTGCCGCGAAGAAGATCGAGCTTCACAGCGGCCTCGCGTGCCTGCTCGCTCACAGCGAAGCGCGTGTAGAGGGCCTGGTAATCAGAGGCAGCCTCAAGCGGCTGCCCCGCCTTCTCACGGGCTTCCGCGCGGAGAAGCAGCAGGCCGGGGCGCTGGTCGGTCATCGCATAGGCGTCGAGCGCCTTCACCGCCTCCGCCGGTTGATTCAAAGCGGTGGCTGCGACGGCGAGCGACTGGAGCGTCTGTTCGGTGATGACCGAATCAGCATAGTCGTTGCGAACCTGTTGAAGCTCGGCGAGAGCGGCGGCTTCCTGGTGTTGGGCCAAGTCATTCTCGGCGGCCCAATAGAGGGCGTAATCGGCGAGCAGTGGATCTTTTTTGGCGCGCTCGAGCCATTTACCCGCCTCCGCGTAGTTATTCCGCGAATAGTCATAGAACCCGAGCGCCAGCGCCGCGCGCGTACGGAGTGCGCTCGAGGACTTTCCGAGAGCGATCATGTTCAGAGCTGCGTAGGCCGAGGTCGAGTTTTTCTCCTTGAGTTGTTGGGTGAGGCTTTGGAGCTGCTTTTCCGCGGTGATAGAAGCAGCGGCGGAGGGGGCCACGGCAGACGTGCCCGGAGCGCTCTTGGCCGCCCGCGTCTTTTTGGCTGCGGCTGCATTATGGGTTTTCTGCTGCGCGAAGGTGGCGTGAGAGACCAATGCGAGCAGAATTCCGGTCGAGAGAATCAGCCGGCCTACTGCGTTCATCGCGACTTCCCTAGTGGCGCAGTACAGGTGAGGGATAGGGATACTCGCCGAGCGCTTCGAGGTTGCCTTCGGCGAGAATTTCCACCATCCAGCGATGGAAGTAATCCACCGGATGGTCCTGGATCGCGCGAAAACGGCGGTCGTATTCTTTGCGTGCTTTATCGAGATCACTCCGCAACCGTTCGCAAATGTCTTTGTGTTCACGCCCCAATTGGACGTCGTCGGGACGCAAAAGTTTGATGTCCTGCATCGCCACTTTGGCTACGCGGTTGGCGCGGCGATGCAAATCCTGAACGTCCGCAGGAAAGTTGGAAAGATCGAACGCGGGTTCGGAGGGCGCGGCTGGCTCTGAGATATGGTCGTGAACAGCAGCTTCAGGTCCGCCGAGCGCGGGCTGGCCATCCACGGCGGGCCCTGCGGCCAGTTCCTGGGCGTGCATAGGATCGACGACCGGTTCGGGTTCGAGAGCCAATTCGTGCGTTTCGCGGACAACTCCGCGGGGCGTTGGAGCCGCTTGCTCGCCTGGCTGAGCGACGGCGGTGGCTGTGCTGGATGCGCTCGCCGTCGGGCTGACGCGGTGGTCCGGCGGATTCAACCTCATGGCAACGAAATTCGAAAGAACCGAAAGGCTAGCGGAAAGAGATGCGGAAAAGGCCTGCGCGCGTAGCATCGCCGGGAGCGCCTCGGCCGGTTTGCTCGACGAGCACGCAGCCAGGAGGTCGGCGAGTGCTTGCTGGAGCTCGGTCGCGGTGCGCTCAAGAGGAGCCAGATTGTCGCGCAGGGCCCGGGAAATAGCTTCTTCCAGGGAGCGCTCGGGGAATTCCCGGCCTTCTGTCAAGGATCTTCGCCTCTTTGCGATTATCGAAACAGGACTTAGGAGTGTCAACTGACATTCAGGCGCAGGTTTCCGATTCGCCAGCCTCAAATGTTGGCGATTCTTTTCAACCTCCCCTGCTGTTCACAAAAACGCAAGCAAGCGCTGCGTTGTCGATGCTTTGGGTCTCTCGCAACCGCCTCCTGTTCTTCGCGCGCTGGCGCATTTTGCTTCTTCTGCGCGCCCGTGCGAGAAGCAATGGCAAGAGCCAGAGCGAAGGCCAATTCGCCGACGGGGAGCTAGGCACCCGGCGATTTGGCGCCGTTCGGGGAAGACAGGCTTTCCCGCAAGCTGTTCAGCCGCGCCACGAAGTGTCTAGAATCTGAGCGGGTTCGCTCGATATACTCAGCTGGCGAAAAAGGCTTCCGGAGGGGTTCGGCGGAATGGCAAAATTGACGGCCCTGGAAATCCGGCAGCGCTTGAATCTGGAGCCGCACCCAATCGAGGGCGGCTACTTCGTCCAAACCTACCGCGCCGCGCACCAGCTACCGCGCCACGCGCTGCCGCCAGGGTACTCGGGCGCTCGCGCCGTCGGCACTGCCATCTACTATCTCCTCACGCCCGAAACCTTTTCCGCAATGCACCGCCTGCCGGGTGATGAAATTTTCCATTTCTATTTGGGCGACCCAGTCGAAATGCTGCAGTTGCCTCCAGACGGCAGCGGGGAGACCATCATCCTCGGCCACGATTTCGCCAGAGGCATGCGCCCGCAGCACGTAGTCCCGGGCGGAGTATGGCAAGGCTCAGGCCTGATCCCGGGCGGCGAATACGCGCTGCTTGGCACCACGATGTCGCCCGGCTTTGACTATGCCGACTATGAAACGGGCTTGCGCGACCAATTGATCACGCTCTATCCGCAGCATTCCGCACGCATAACGTCGCTTACGCGATAGCAGCAACTCCCGACGCTTCGACAACTCACGGCGCGAGCCAAGCATCAGACAGGAGCACTGCACCCGGGCTGGCGATTTGGAGGCGTCCCGACGGAGTGGTATCCTAGATTCATCCACGGGGGCGAAACGGTTTCGACGGAAGCTGTCGCGGCTCCGAAGGCATGCCGGGCGCCACCTGCCCGCAATCGGGTGGAACAATACAACTGCCAATACGCAGTTGCCTCTCGCTGCTTAATTAAAATTAAGTAGCGCGTCTCCTCCAGCGTCGCCTACGCGCCTGGAGATGAGGCGTCACACAGTAGGCTGGCCGGCGCGTTTCGGTCCGTAACGCGAGGGCGAGATTATCGGACTAGCCGGCGGCGCGTCTTGCCCGCTCTGAGCGCTTCTGGCGAAACCAACGGAACGGGATAAGCATGTAGTCTTCGAGTTGCAAGGCTTCTCGGACGGGGGTTCAACTCCCCCCGCCTCCACCATGAAATAGCCCATAAAAGGGAGAACTGGAAATCTTGCCTGATGGTGTTGAAGAGCGGTTGGCATTATCAGACGCGATGAAGAGCTTGCGGGCTCTGAAGAGAGACAAACTCAATTTGCCGGTATTGAGCACCTCGGTCTACGGTGGGTAAGACGCCGAACTTATCGCGGCGACCCTAAGCAGGGCTGCCAGTCTGATGTTTTTCACTCCTTGATGTTCAATTGTGCACACCGCACGTGCTCAAATTTGCTCACCTAGACGGGTTGGTCCTATGAGTCTACGATGGTTGGTCGCTCGGACCGAGTTTTCTGAGTTGATTGAAGGAGCAGGCCTGAATGGCGGTTAAACGTCGTCTCGATGTCGGTCACGCGGTTTTCCGCAAAAAGTTCCGTGCCGGGATGACTTTTCGGAACTACCGAGACAAAGAGGTCGTCTTTTCACAAGGGGATTCGGCTGATTCTGTTTTCTACATCGAGAGCGGCACGGTCAAACTAACGGCGGTCACCACGCGCAAAAAGGCGATCATTGCGATCCTGCAGCAGGGTAGCTTTTTTGGCGAAGGCTGTCTGGCGGGGCAATCTCTGCGGATTTGCACGGCGAGCGCGATCGGACAATCCGATATCATTCGACTCCAAAAGGAGAGCATGGTTCGCACGCTCAAGACAGACCTGCAGTTTGCAACGCTGTTTGTTGGATATTTACTTTCACGGGTTGTTCGAATCGAAGAAGACCTGATAGACCAATTCTTCAATTTCAGCGAAAGACGGCTGGCGCGGGTTCTCATGCTGTTTGGGCAGATATCTAAGGAATCCAAACCGGAATCTCCCCTGAAGGTGAGCCAATCAACCCTTGCGGAAATGGTGGGTACTACCCGCGCAAGGGTAAATAAATTCATGAACGCGTTCAAGAAGAAGGGCTTGGTAAGTTACAACGGAGGCTTGCAGGTCAATGACGCACTGGTCACCGCGTTCCTGCAAAGTCGCCCCATGTCCGTCAAGAAAACCTAGGCCCGACGCTTATCGAACAGGGGGACCAACTTTCAACGTGTATAAAGCGGAGTTCCTCCGATGGCACCCTCGAGTGTGTCACTGCAATGCGGGCTTACCTTCTCAAGGCTGACAAAACAACCAGGATGTTGGCGAAATGCACCGCAGCGCTGCTTTTTGACGGAGCGCTGAACTGTGGTTTCCCAAGAAGTTATTAAACAGGGCGTTCCACAACCCGCGAGATAGCATTTAGCTTACCGTGCCTGATCTCCCCAGCCCGTGGCCTCGGCTCCGGCGCCGCGAACTAAGGTTCCCCGAAGCATCGCGAGATGGGCGCCGCAACGAGACCTTCGCGGAGCCCCGTGATACGATCGCTAGCGTATTGCGCTTCGAGAACAGAACGGCAAAAGGCTGGAGAATTGAAAATGATGGCGGTGCGAAAGCTGAGGGAAGCGGCAGGAAGATCAAACGCTTTGATGAAAGTGTATGAATGCGACTCGTGTCTATGGGTTGCGAATGTGCTGTACGAAAAAAATGTTGCCGAGGTGGAGTTGAAATTCGAGCACCACGATTGCAAGGAAAAGCCCTTCCGGAAAAAACGCGTGGAGCGCTAGGCGGCGAATCTTCGCTCGTTGATCCCGGGCTCGGTCCTCGAGTCTCCCTTCCTTCACAAGGTAGTCAGGGCGACGCTCGGGAGCGCTTGTGCGGCACCGAGACGCGTGGTAGAAAATCTTCTAGGTAGCTGTGAGATCGAGTATGAAGAAAACGCCGGTGGCCACGGTACTCCTCGCCATTCTCTTGTCTCATTCAGAGCCCATCTTCGCGCATCATGGGACTGGGATTGAGTACGATGCGGAGCACCCGCTGACACTGAAGGGGACGGTTACCGAATTCGTATGGGCCAATCCACACGTGCAGATTTATTTTGACGTGCGGGACGCCCAGGGGAACGTGGTGCACTGGGCGTCGGAGACGCTTAGTCCGGGCAAGCTTGTGCGCGGGGGCTGGACGCGCGATGTGATCAAGGCGGGGGATGTGATCACCGTGAGCATCGATCCGTCCAAGAAGGGCACGCCGGTGGGATTTCTGCGCAATGTCGTGCTGGCGGACGGAAAAGTTCTGAAGGCGAACCCGCTCGGTCCTCCTCCGTCGCCGTAACGTCTCGCCCGTCAAGAACTGCCAAGCACCAAAACTCACCCGCGGGAACAACACCGCAAGCCTGAGGAACTTGCATACATCGTTTTTGCCGTGGCTTGAGCCCCACACAACACGTTTGCCCGTTGCTAGGTGGGAAGGAATGCCGTCGAAACATAGCCCCAGGGTGGTCTTTCAGCCTGCATCGCTCCCCAAAAAGAAACTGCAGATCCCTCGCTGCGCTCGAGAGTTGACAGAGCATGCGGCGAGTTGACGCGCGGTGCTAGCTAACATCGCGTGAAAACTGGCATAAGCAGGAGATCCTGTGTCACTCACACTTATGTGCAGCGCTGAGCTTGAAAGCGAGCGATGGCGCGCGGACTCCGACAAGGCCGTCGCCACGGAGGGCCCTCTTCGCGGGGTGTTCGCTGTACGACTGTACTATTGGCGCGGGCGTTCCGATTTAGCACACTTTTCTCAAAGGAGATGCCCGTTGAGTGCCATTCCCCGCAACGAATTGTGTCGCCGTCTGCGCCGCCAGTTCGAGCGTTTTCAGTTTGAGGTGAAAGCAGAAGTGGCATGGCCGTCGCGTAAAATGTGGGGGCGGATCACAGACGTGAGCAAGAGCGGGCTGTTCATTGAGATGGACGGCGCCCCCGAGCCGGGCCAGCATTTCTCGGTTTCGCTGGCGCTGAATGTGCCGCTCAAATTGAACTGCATCGTCCGCCGTGTAGTCCCGGGGCTTGGAGTTGGTGTTTCTCTGTCCGCGCCGGAGGCAAGCAAGAAGAGATTCGAGGCGCTGCTTCTCGCGCTATCAGCTGGGGGCGATTCGGTAGCAGCCGCAGCCAAAGCGCCGCGCCCAGAGCCACCACGCGTGCTGGCCAAAGCAGTCGCAGCGAAGGCCTGAAGGCGCGCATCGCACCGAGCCCGGGGAAATCAGTTTGCTGCCAGGCGCTTTGCTTCGAAGGACTCGAAAAAATCCAGCTGCGGTTCGTCGAGGCCATGGCGAACCGTCGGCTTGGCGCTCTTGCCGAACTCGAGCAGGTCGTCATTGATTCCAGTCGCCGGGGGCCATTTCGGCAGGCCAGGGCCGTTCGGGTTGCCCTTCTTCGCGAAATTCACCCAATAGGCTGACATCGTCTGGGAAAGCTTGCGCTCCGTGTCGGTCCAGGTCCAGGGGCGCGCGTCCAAGTTGCGAAAGACGTAGACGATTTCCGCGGTGTGGAAAGCACCCAGCGGATTTCTGGACTGCTCGGTGTACATTCCACTCGGAATCGGCGACGCGTGCGTAAAGTAGTATCGATACGCGGGCTGGCCCGAGCGAGCCACCGCCCGCGCCCACATGCGTTCCTGAAAAGCCATCGTGTCACGCGAAAACGCGTAGAAGGAAGTGAGCGCTTCCGCGTTGGTGTTGGCCGGGAAAAGCCTCAGAAATTCGTCGGCCTGATCCTGGTATTGCCGTTTCGCCATCTGCACAAAATCGGCCGCTGACTCGGGCGGCACGCCGAGTACGGTGCCTTCATCCGAATTCGAGCCTACCAGGACCGGCACGCGGTTTTGCTCGGCGTCGCGGAAGATCGCGGATGTGTCCTTGAGCCAGACGTAGCCGTCGACGATCGGGCGGAACGGAAACTGGCCCTTCACATGCAACAATTCTTCCGCTGGCTTCGCGCGCAGATCGGCCAAAGAAGCGGCGTTCGCTGCCATAAGAAATTTCGCTCCGGCCTGTTCGGCGTTCGCCATTTTCGGCATTCCGCCAAAGCAGCCCATGCTTTCGCCGATCGCGCGAACGAGAAGTCCCTTGGCGAGCGGCGAGGCCATCACGTCGCAAACAGAGGCGGCGCCGGCCGATTGGCCGAAGAGCGTGACCTTCTTCGGATCGCCGCCGAACGCGGAAATATTCTTCTGCACCCACTGCAGCGCGGCGATCTGATCGAGCGTGCCATAATTACCAGAAACGTGATGATCGGATTCTGCGCTGAGCGCAGGATGCGCGAGAAAACCGAAAACATCCACACGATAATTGATGGTTACGAGAACAACGCCTTGCGCCGCGAGACCTTCTCCGTCGATAAATCTCGAGCCGCCCCAGCCGACGCGGAAGGCTCCTCCGTGAATCCAGACCATCACCGGAAGCTGATCGCTCGCTGATTTCGCCGGAGTCCAGACGTTCAGATACAAGCAGTCTTCGCTTGCGGGCTCAGGTCCCCAGTAAAAGGCGCCCTTGGGATCCTGCTCGTTCTGCATGCACATCGGCGGGAGCTGATCCGCTTTTCGCACGCCCTGCCATGCGACCAGCGCCTGCGGCGCGCGCCAGCGCCAATTGCCAACCGGCGGTGCCGCATAGGGTACGCCTTTGTAGGCCACCACGCGCGGCGTCTTCGTAGCGACTCCGGAAACTTCACCACCCTCGACGCGCACGGTCTGGCTGTGCGCCGGGATCGGCAGCGCCGCAAGAGCGAACAAAGCAAGCATCCATCGGAACATGTCACTCCTCCCGTAGCTGCGAATTGGAGCCTAACGCGTGCGGGTTTGTCAACACGATCGTCTGCGCACCGCGTAGCCAGGATTTTGAGGGGGCCAGGTGGCTTAGACGGGTGCCCGTTGCGCCACGCATTCGACGCGTCAGGCAAGTTCGAAACCCCCGATTCGAACTCTCTCCAATAAGAGCGCACCTACAGAAAGCTGAAATACCGAGCGTACCTAGGCAGGAAGCGAATGATACAGAGAGGCCCATCAGCTGCTTTCTGAGAGGAGCGGTCCCAAGATCAACTTCATTCCGAGAAGAGGGCAGGGGTTCGGTCGGGCTAGCGGCCGCCGACGGCTTGCTGTGGGCCTTTTTCCTGCGACTGCGCGGCATGCGCCAGATAGTCGGAGTACGGCCCTTTGAAGTCTTCGATTTTGCCGCCCTTGAAATGCCAGAGGCGGGTGGCGACTTCATCGATCACGTCGTAGTCGTGCGTGACAAAGAGCACGGTGCCGTCGTACTTCTGCAGCGCGATGTTAAGGGCGTTGATCGATTCCAGGTCGAGGTGGTTCGTGGGCTCATCGAGCACGAGTACGTTGGGCTTTTGCAGCATCAGACGGCAAAAAATCACCCGCGCCGACTCGCCTCCAGAAAGCGCCTTCGTGGGTTTAAGGGCATCGTCGCCGCTGAAAAGCATTTGCCCTAGCAAGCCGCGCAGCTCTTCTTGTGAGGCTTTGGATTGAACTGGTGCAGCCACTCGATCACCGTGGTGCCTTTGGTGATCGAGTCCGCGTGGTCCTGCGCGAAATAGCCTACGGCCACGTTGTGTCCCCATGCCACCGCGCCGCCATCGATGGGGAATTGACGGTCAGACTCGTCGATGAATCCGGGCGCGCTGCGAATCAGCGATTTGAGCAGCGTGGTCTTCCCTGCCCCGTTGCGGCCCATCAAGGCGATCTTTTCCCCGCGCGAAACACCTGCGGAGAACCGGCTGCACCACCGCACGCCATCGTACGACTTCGCGATGCTCCGGATTTCGATGGGATGCTTGCCCGAATGCTGGTCCATCTGAAAGCGGATGTACGGCCGCGCGATGTTCGATCTCGCCAGATCCGCGGTTTGCAGTCGCTCTACTTCCTTTTTGCGAGAAGTGGCTTGCGCGGAACGAGTGCCGGCCGAGAAGCGCGCGATAAATTCGTTCAGCTGTGCGATTTTCTTTTCGCGCTGGGCGTTTTCGGATTCGATCCGCGAGCGGATGGGCGTTTTCGCCAGCACCATGTCGTCGTAGCCGCCGTTGTACATGATCACCGTCTGATAATCGATGTCCGCGGTGTGCGTGCACACGCTGTTCAGGAAATGCCGATCATGCGAAATGACGATCAGCACGCCTTCATACTCGCAGAGATAATCCTGCAGCCAGTGAACGGAATCCAGGTCCAGGTAGTTGGTCGGCTCATCGAGCAGCAGCGCGGGCGGGCTTCCGAAAAGCGCCTGCGCCAGCAGCACGCGGACTTTCTGCCCGCCCTGCAGTTCGCTCATCCGGCGCTCGTGAAGCGAGCTTTCCACGTCCAGCCGTCCAGCAACAGCGCGGCATCGGCCTCGGCGGAATAGCCGCCCTCTTCGCCTACGATTCCTTCCAGTTCGCCGAGGCGCATACCGTCCGCGTCGGTCAGCTGCTCGTGGGGTTTGGAATAAAGCGCGTCGCGCTCCTGCAGCGCCTTCCACAAGGCCTTATTGCCCATGACGACAGTATCGATCACGCGGATATTCGTCGAAGGCGAACTGATCCTGGCTGAGCACGCCGAGCTTCTTGGGCCGGCGTACCGTGCCCTTGGACGGCTCGATCTCGCCCGTCAAAATTTTCATCAAGGTGGATTTTCCGGCGCCGTTCGGGCCAGTGATCGCATAACGGCGCCCGGCGAAGAACGTGCAGGTGACGTCTTCGAACAAAATTCGGGGGCCATACCGCATGGTGATGTTGTTAACGGAGAGCAAAGTTGCCTATTGTGCTGTTTAGTTTCGGGGCGGCTCAGTTCTCAACTCAGTCTGCCGGAAAAACCGGAACTGCTGATTGCGCCTGTTACGTGGCGAAGAACGGAAGAATCACCCGCGTTATTTTGACTTACAACTTAATCATAGCACGGGCGGCACGTTGGAACGTAATGTCGTATTTTAGTTCGATGGAGCCGCAGCAGCCGCCGGAGGATTCGCGGGTAAATTCTTCCAGGAAATCCAGGCCGCGCAGCGCCAGGTGCCCTGCTGCTGCACCCAAATCGCGGTGATGACTTCATGATTTTCAGCCGGCGGATTGGACCCGTTGATCACGTTGAAGTCGGCATTGGCAGTAACCACGCCGGAAGCCTCGTAGGACTGTGCCTTCTCGCCACTCAACTGGTAGGAAAGATACTTTTGCCGGCCGCTCTTGAGCCCGCCAACGAATTGCGCTTTGGGTTGCGCGCGGTTCACCGACGCGGCCGTCTTCACGAAATCGTCAGTCAGCACTTTATCCAACGTGACGGCGTCATTGCTTGCGAAAGCAGCCGCAAGGTCATCGGTCATCTTGATTAGCTTCTGATCGTTCGCCCCTTGTCCAGAAGCGGTGACCGACAACAGAACCAGCGCGGCGGCAGTTGCGAAAAAGCGTTTCACGAGCATTTGTCTTCTCCTCGCAAGCAACGGCAACGACGGGAATATGCCATCGAACTGTGGCCCAAGTCAATTGCCAGGGCTGAGGGTGCGGTATTGCGGCTGATACTGAAAGCCGATACGGAAAGTTGATACCGAACCTCGAAGTCTCGCGGGAAAGAACCAGCACAGGCGCAAGCGTTATGTCGGCGCTCGAGCGCCGCCCCGCTGAAACCCGGCGCCAGCAATTCAAACCGGGACACGATTGCGGGCAGCTATTCGTCGGACTGTTTTGTCTTTGGAGTAGCAAAGTGGCTCGAGATTGCATTCGATGCAGCGGGGCTTGCGCGCCTGGCAGACCCGCCGGCCATGCCAGATCAACTGGTGCGAAAAAAGAATCCATTTCTCCTTGGGGATCACCTTGATCAAGTCCTGCTCGATTTTTTTGGGATCCGTGTTTTTCGTCAGATCTAACCGGCCTGCCACTCGTTGCACGTGCGTGTCGACAACCACTCCGGAGGCCACGCCGAACGCCGTTCCCAGCACCACGTTCGCTGTCTTCCGCGCGACGCCGGGTAAGGTAAGCAGTTGCTCCATCGTCTGCGGGACTTTGCCGTCGAACTCGTCGATGATTTTCTTGCTCGCGCCCATGATCGCTTTCGTCTTGTTGCGAAAGAATCCCGTGGGGCGGATGTGGGCCTCCAGTTCGCCGGGATTGGCGTAGGCAAAGGCTTCGGGGCTGGAGTAGTTCTGGTAGAGCGTGGCGGTCACTTCATTGACGCGCACATCGGTGCACTGCGCGGAAAGAATGGTCGAAATTAGGAGCTGAAATGGATTGGCGTGTACCAGGGCACAGGTGACGTCCGGATAGGTTTCGTCCAGCTTTTCAAGGATTGCCTGAACGCGAGCGGGGTTGGTTCCTCGCCCTACCGCCAGACCGCGTCGGGGCTTTTTCTCGCGATTGCGGGGCGCTTCCGGCGCGGCTGTGGCGCGCGGCTTGGCAACAGGCGTTTTTTTCGGGGCCATGAGACCCAAAAACTATAGCACAGCAGGCTACCGCTCGATCCGAACGCCCTTCCAAAACGCGATTCGATCCTTGACTTGCTTTGCGGCGGGGAGCGGCTCAGGATAAAACCAAGCAGCGTCAGGGTTGCGCTTTCCATTCACTTCAATGTGGTGATAACTCGCAGTTCCCTTCCAGGGGCATTGTGTGTGGGTAGCGCTGGGACGCAGGAACTTTGCATCGACCGATTCGGGAGGGAAATAGTGGTTCCCTTCCACCACAATCGTGCTGTCGCTTTCAGCGAGCACGGTATCATTCCAAATCGCCTTCGCCATTTCAGATTCTCCCGCTGCTAGACAGCAAAGAAAAGACTCTGCGCAAAGGGCCACTCGGAATCGACCCATTGCTTTTCGCAGCGATAGCCGGTGCGCTCGCCCATACGGACCACTTCGTCGCGATCATATTTGTGGGAACTCTCTGTCCAGATGGTTTCACCCTCGTCCATGTAGAAGCGAAAACCAGCCTTGCGAATGCTGATGCGCTGCCAGACCAGCGAACGAAGATGCATTTCTACTCGGCGCTCGGTTGCATCGTAACGCACCACATGGCGGAAGTTCGACAGGTCGAAATCCGCGTCGAGCTCGCGGTTAATCCGTGCCAGCAGATTCATATTGAATGCTGCCGTCACACCGGCGGGATCATCGTAGGCGAGTTTCAGAACCGGCATAGGCTTTAGCAAATCGGTGGCCAGCAAAAGCGCATCACCCTCGCGCAAAACCGCGCGCACTTCACGCAGGAATTGATCACCCGCCGGCCGGTCGAAATTGCCGATCGTGCTGCCGAGGAAAAGCACAAAAAGCGTCTCGCCTTCGCGGCGCCGCACGGCCACTTTGTGCAATCCATCGAGATACGCGCTCTCGAAACCGACCAGGCTGACCATCTCCATTTGCCCCAACTCCTGCTGACAGCGGAACAGCGCGCTGCTGGATATATCGATGGGGTAGTAGTTGACGCGCTGGCGGCGGGCGAGCGCTTCGAGCAGCCAGCGCGTTTTCTGGCCGCTTCCGCTGCCCAACTCCGCCACCACCACTGGGCCCGGCACCCGGTCCACGATCTCGCTGGCATAATTTTGCAAGGTTCGCATTCCCGCACGGCTCAAGCCGTATTCCGGCAAGACGCAAATCACATCGAACAACGCCGAACCTACTTCATCATACAAATATTTTGAAGGAAGCTCCTTTTGCCCCGGGTGGCTCAAGCCGACGACCACATCGGAGCAAAATTCAGAAAGGAATTGGTCTGGACAGACTTGCAGAAACCATTCGCGAAGCGGTCGACATGACCTATTCCTCCACGCAGCGGAACGTCGTGTAAATGTAGGGATAATGTGGCTGGAACCAGTTGCGGAAGGATCGCCGCAGCATGCAGGCGTCGGTCGCGATGCGATCCGCCCTTTATGACGAAGTGTTTTGCGTCGAAAAAATCGGCCGAATAACCCTGTAGAACGGAAAAGGCTTGAAACCGGGAAGCGGGTCGAAAGTGGTGGACGTCCATTCCCAACCGTTTCCGAGCAGATCGAATACGCCGAACGCGCTGGCGCCCGCCGGGTGAGCGTCCACTGCCGTCGGTTCCCATCTCTGGTGATGGAAATTGCCGCGGCTGGCGTCCGGCGCTTGTTTGCCCCAGGGATATCGCGTCTCGGTGCCTCGGGGCGTTCCGTAGGCGGCGCGATGCCATTGCGCTTCCGTGGGCAATTTCTTTACCAGCCCAGCGAGTGAATGCCGATGCTTCCGCATGGCTCACGTAAACTGGCCAGGATGGCGGCAGCGGAATCGTGCCGAACATTCCCTGGTATTCCCACTGCGTTTCAGGATCCGCTACAGGCGAGCTCGATGGCGCAACCAGAAATGTGGATGATCGAGCTGCTGCTGGCTGTTTCCACTCCCAATCCCCCGGCGACCAGTACTTCGAGTTTTCGTATCCGCCGGCTTGCACGAACTTGAGGTATTCGCCATTGGTCACCGGAAAAACATCGATCGAAAAACCAGACCACGTTGACGCGATGAACTTCGAACTCGTTGTCCCAGCCGAAACTCCCCCGATCCCGCGCGCCTGTCCAAGTGTGGCAAGGCCTTCGCGGAATGGTGACCTGATATTGCCGCGGCGCGGGCGCTGGATCGTGAGCGACGACGGGCTGCGAGAATCTTCCGGTCAACCGGCAAGTTGTGCAGCAGGTACGCGAGCGTTTCGGCGTGCATCAAGCGGTGCTCGATGGCCACGTGCAGCAAGGTGTCTCCAAATTCCGCGATCATGCCAGCGCCACGCATCGGGATCGCTGAGCGCCTGATCCAACGGGCGCGGAGCTTGCGACTGTAATTTTCCACTTGCGCGATCGTTGGCCAGTCGGCCGGCACGTCTGTCGGCAGACCGCCATCGACCGGATCGATTCCGAAGGCGAACAGTTTGTCGAATTCCGCGTCCTGCGGAGGGAGATCTAGCTTGGGTCCGAGCAAATTCCAGTCAAACGCCTCCAGATGGCCCAGATAGAAGATCATGCGGTGGCGCTCCGCAATGGGGCGGTCGTAGAACGAATTTGGCGGCAGCAGCTTGAAAAGATCATCGGTGCGCGCGCGGGCCTCATCCAACCGGGAAAGAAGAGCAGACTCGCTGTTTCACTGCCGCTTGGGAACCTGCCACAGGTCACCTCGAAGGATGAGACCGCTTCCTCCACGTCCGCACAGTTTACGGGCGCAAGGATTTCCAAATACATACCTTAGATGCTGTAGATTCGGAAAGGAGTCAGAGAAATTTCGCCCTTTCGAGGAAATCCAGCATCTTGCGAAAGGCCTTGCCGCGATGGCTGATGCGTTCTTGCCATCCTCGGAACTCTCAGCGAATGTGCGGCCCAATTCGGGCGAGAAGAAAATGGGATCGTAGCCAAAACCGCTGCTTCCCTTGCGGTTCGAAGCCGACCAGGCCCTCGGCGAAATCCGATATGACGGCAAGGGCGCGTCCTTCGCCGCGCCAGCGAAATGACGCAAACGAATCGTGCGTGACGCTGGTCGCCTTGTATCCCTTCCATTTCCTTCAACAGTTTTCGCGTGCGATCCGCGTCGGTGCGCATGCGGGCCTGCATATCGCGCCGATTGCACACCGGGTGCGCCCCCCAGTGCCGCAACCACCAGGCCCGAATCGTCCGCCAAAACCAATGCCTTCGCGAATTGGCTATAGTGCAGCGCTTTTCCGGCACTGTTTTCGGCAAAGGTGGGTGCCGATTCGTCGAATGGCGGAAGTTCTTGATAATCGGGCAGCAGTTCGAGTTCTATTGCCGCGCCCTCGGCCATTTGCCGGTATTCCCGAAGCTTTCCTTGGTTCGACGACGCCAGCAGCAGGAGCCGATTCTTCCGTGATCGAGCAAGCTATCGCGCGCGGGCACTGAAATCCATGTGCAAGAGCTCCTGCTGCACTCGGTGAGGTATCGAATGCCGCCGGCGGCGAGATCGAGAAGTCCTTGCAACTCCTGGTTGGTGTAGGGGCGCCCTTCGGCGCTGGCCTGCACTTCCACGAATTGTCCGCTGCCGGTCATGACCACGTTCATATCGACTTGGGCGCGGGAATCTTCTTCATAGGCGAGGTCGAGCAGCAGTTCATCGTCCACGATTCCGACGCTCGTAGCGGCGATCGAATCGATCAGCGGAACCGAGCGGAGCATGCCCGCCGCGACCATGCGCTCAAGCCCAAGCGCCAGCGCAACAAATGCACCGGTGACCGACGCCGTGCGCGTTCCACCGTCGGCCTGGATCACGTCGCAATCGAGCCAAACCGTACGCTCTCCCAGAGCTTTCAGATCGGTGACCGCCCGCAGCACGCGGCCGATCATGCGCTGAATTTCGAGCGTGCGTCCCGACTGCCGGCCGCGGGTCGATTCGCGCGGCGTGCGCTCCTCGGTCGAGCGCGGCAACATCCCATATTCGCCGGTCACCCAACCCTTGCCGGTGCCTTTCAGAAAAGACGGCACGCCGCCGTCGACGGTGGCGGTAACGATTACGCGGGTGTTGCCGGTCTCGATCAGCACGCTCCCTTCGGCGTTATGAATGAAGTCCGGAATGATTTTTACCGGGCGTAAATCGTTGTGCGCACGTCCGTCAATTCGCAAAATTACGTCTCCCTCTGGATGGTTACCGTTGCCGCAAGCAACTGAATTGCACAAAATTTCGGACGCCCAGTGTGACCACAGCCGCGTGAACTGTCAACCTATCAGGTGCACTTGCTGAGGGATTGGGCCGGGAATCAAACACTCACGGCTGGGCGTCCGAGATTCCCTCGGGGCGTTTCGGAGCCGCGGCGGGAGGCGTTGATGCCGGAGCGGTCCCGTCGACACTCCTCTGCACCGGTGCGGAGGAATTCAGATCGAAGAATCCACTCAAATCCACATGCCCGGCAAGGGTTTCAAGTTCTTGACCATGAATCAGAATTTTCAAACGGCGCAGGGACGGCACATTACTTTCCAGCGTCTGAGTAATCGATACGACGGCCAGCTGCTCGCTTAGGATTCCGGAGGGAATTTCGGAGACGAGCGCGTCGGAGAAATCCGCGACGGCGGTCCCATCGGGGAGAATGTAAAAGGCCAGCAACTCGGCGTCGGCCGGAAGGGTGCGTTGCTCAGCCGAAGGAGGCGAGACAATAAGCGCATGTAAAACTTGCTTGGAACGCTGCGCGGGATCGGCGGAGAGCGGCAACTGCACATCGACCGGGGCAAGCTTGTCCGGGCCTGCCGCCCAAAACACTTTCGCGGTCGCATTGACATCCGACGGCGTGGTAATCGGCGGCGCCAGAACTTCGCGGCGAGACTGCTCCTCCACGCTCTGCGCCTGCGAAAGCCGGCGAACTCGCTCGCGCAAACCGCGAAAATTGAAGAGCCCGATTACAACCGCCACGGCCAGAATTCCGATCGCGACCTTCCATTTGCGGGCCATTATTTGGCACCCGTCGAGTTTGCCGGACGAAAGAGCTGAATTCCCTTCGCGATCGAAGCCGCGAGCGGACCGGCCAGAACGGTGAGCGATCGAGCATCTGCCACCAAGACGCTGGAGACTTCGATATCGACCGCCGGCGCCGCGACCGAACGCAGGCCGCGTACTTCCACTCCGGCGGATGCCTGCGGCGAGCCGGAGAAGACCAACGCGAACTGACCCTGCAGTTGATCGGCAAGGCGTTGGCTTTGGTCCACATAGGAACGCTGTGCTTCATTCCATGGAACCAGGCCGGTGGGTGAGGGCGCTGATAGCCCGAGCGCGGCAGGCGAGGGAGACTGGCCGTCCGCCGAAGCCTCCGCTTGCGAGGCAGGCGGAAGAGGTTTCCAGAACTGGTAGTAATACGTGCGGGAGGTTCCCGGCGCTCCGGTGGACGAAATATGGAGGCTTACGAAGATCGCGTCGCGATAGGAGTTGGCCATGGCGGCGCGGTCGTCGTAAGAAGGATTCGAATCGTCGTCACGAGTCAATACCGCCCTATAGCCTTGGCGCACCAGCTCCCCACGAGTCACACGCGCAAACTGCAGCACCAGGTCTTTCTCGATGACCCCGCCCTGCCCTCTTGCGCCGGTGTCGGTTCCGCCGTGAGCCGGATCGATCACGATCACAGGACCGGTATAGGTTTGCTGAACCGGAGCCGGTAGCGCTGGGCTTGATGATTGGGAAGGCGCGGCTGACGCTTGCGGAGAGGCCACGGCGGGCACCGCCTGTGGTAAGGGCGTTGCGATGTTTGTGATCGATAGGAGCAGGAAGGTTAGAAGAAGAACGAAATTCCGCACGGCGAAAAGCATAGCAGAATTCCGGTCGCCGATGCCCGCAACGCATCGATGAAGCGCCTTTCGTGCGACGTAGGCCGGCTACTTGGGGGGCTTTCACCGTCGGGTTCATCACCCGGTCTTGAAAGGCTTGCATCTCGGAGAGCGAGCAGAGCGCTTCGGTCGGCGGCGAAGCAGTTCTGGTGAAGATTCTTTTTGCCGAAAACGGCTTCTCGTAGGCTTGGGGATCGTCGATGGTAACTTCCACCTCGAGCGTATCGTGGTCTAGGCGGCGCAGCCGTTCCACCAGATGCAGTGCATCGCTGTGCGGATGGCCAAGCTGGTCGATCCAGGTCTTATCATTAAATCCGACCGTGTCGATCACAAGCGTGTCGCCCTCATATTTGCCGACCGAATCGCCCATCCAAGTCGCATCTGGGTCCTGGGGATGCTCCCTATTGAGCGGAATCGCCCGCCAGACGCGGGTGAACTCGTACAGGATGTACACGGTTTCCGGCGTCTGGATGAACATAAACTCGTAAGGGTATTGATAGAGGCGTGTGATGCCGGGCGGGTCGCAATATTTTTGCACTGGGTCGGTGACGCTGTCATAGGTCGCATGGGCGCCGAAAGGAGGCCTCGCCGCCTCCAATTTTTGCCTCGCCCAGGGAGTCATGGCGAGGCCGCCGGGGTTTTTGCCTTGCAGGTCGGCCGGGTCCCAGCTAGGCGAACCACCCCTTACGTTCCAGTAGCCGGAGAGATCCGGCACGCGGGTCCTGGATGCAGTGGTATTCTGAGCGCGCAAAACGTCGCCTGAAAGGAGCGCCGTCAGCGCGGCCAGCGCCAGAACCAGGCTGAGGTCCTTTAATAAGTTTTTCATCACGGGATGGCTCCTCCACCACCGGCTTCCGGATTTCCCCACTCCTATAAGGACGGAAGCGGCTGCCCATTGACAATGAACTTGAGCAGGATGGTCGAGGTGCCGCTCAGCCCGGAAGTCGCCCCGTTTTTTGCAGGATGAGTTTCGGCAATCACTTCGTCGCCGGGCTTCATCGAATTTTTCGACCACCCATTGCGCGCCATGATTCCTGGCGCGCCCAGCTCAATGATCCATTCGACAGCTTGGCCCTTATCATCTTTCGACGCGACCACCACCACGCAGTGAGGATTCGCCCATTCAAACGACGAAACGGTTCCCTTTACTGCGGTGATTTTCTCGAGATCGTATCCGGAGGTGCCGTGATGCGCAGTCGCGGGAATCGAAGAAATGAGCAGGCCAAAGGCAGCAGTGAAAACAACGCCGAGTTTCTTCATGGATCCCCCCGAACGCCACTCGGCGCCTGCTCTGAGCGCCAGCAGCGGGCGCTACGCCGGTTCGTGCGGCCATTAGTTTCGCAAGGAAAGCGGCCTCCTTGCGAGGAAACCAGCTCCTGTTCCGTTTGAACCCTACCGAGGGACGAACTGCCGGGCCATCTTAGCAAAATCGCGTCAGGCGTAAACGTTTAACTGCGTGGCGCACACAAGGGGCCAGCGGCTCCAGAATCCCGTCTCCGGAACGATGAGGCCGTCCTGGAGTCGCAGTCGGGTATTGTCTAGAATCTTTGCTGCTACCCCGAAGCGTCCGGGAAGCCAATCGTGCCGTACGACCTCGGCCGGGCATTCATGATGAACAGCCCAAGGGTCGATGACATTGGGAAAGCTTACGATTAGCTGCATGCTCTGCCGGATAATCAACCGCTCCATTAAAAAAAAGTAGATGCTATCTGATGAAGAGTTCCCTAAGGCGCAGACCTTCGGCATGCGTGTCAGGCCCGCTTCCATGATGCGCACTTGCACGATTGCTGGGACGCCGTTGCGAGGACTGCTCCTGCGCTCAATGATTCCAGTCATCGGGAACTGCCTCCGAACACCATGTTGCCGGTGAGCAGGGCAGCGAACCATGATTCAGGGGGTTCAATTGTGGCGTACAGGGCGGCTAGCCTGCTTCTAATCGATCGCTCCAGTACCTTTTTCGCACAGATGCGCGCCGATCAAGCGTCCTCAACCGTTACCCTCGATGTCTAGTGCGCTGCGCAGGCAGACCGTAGCGCTCATTTCAAATTCGTTTCTAAGCAACACCTGTATTATCAATGAGTTGTAAAGGGCTACGTTTCCGGAGTCCCCGGTGGGGCGGCGGCTAGCCGGGCGGTGGCTCCGTTGCCATTGGCGGCCCAATAGGCCACAAACCCGGCTAGAATCAGCAGCGCGCCGAAGGTCAGCCCGTTGATGCCGAGGATGCGTTCTCCTGCGCTGTGAAATATCGAGAACCCCAAAAGCAGTGTTGGGCAAACGCCGACAAGCGCCGCTCCGAGCGTTCCGCCCGGCACACGAAATGGACGTGCAAGTTTCGGCTCCTTGATCCGCAGGACCAGCAGCGCCGCGAATTCAAGCACTACGCTGGCACCGGTCAGCAACACGTCGAGCGTAATGAGCCGCTCGAATCCGAGTCCCAGGCACAACGCCCAGGCCGTCCCACAGGCTAGGATGGCCACCCAGGGCGCGTGGGTGCGGGAGTGAAGGCGTGAAAAAACAGGAGGCAGCATCCTGTCCTGGGCCATGGCGAGCGGCAGGCGCGAATAACTCATCACCAGCGAGTTGAGCATTCCTAGGGCGCTGATCAGGCCACCCAGCACCAGCGCCACTCGCAGCGCCGGTCCACCCACCAATTCCGCCAGATCGGCCCACGAGCCCGTCTCAAACGCTGAGCTCGAAATGCCTGTGAGCCACATCGCCGAGACCGGCAAGATGTAGCTGATGGCCACAATCACCACGCTCAGTAGCATGGCCTGCGGATAGGTCTGCTGCGGACGCTTTACCTCCGCAGCAATGGTCGAAGCGCTGTCCCAGCCCATGTAGTTCCACATCGCGACCAGAATCCCGCCGATCAGCCCGACGGTCGAGGCGCTGGGAGCTCCAGCGGTGTGCGCGAGGGCGCCAATCTTAAACGGCGCCAACAGCACAATCGCTGCGAATGGCGCGGACAGCAACACAAAAAACCAGACCGACGAAATGCCCACAACTCGCACGCCCGCAATATTGGCCACCACACTGACGACCACGACCGCGAGTCCTACAATAAGGCTTCGGTGACCGCTCGCGAACCAGGGAACCAGCCTCGTGAGATAGGCCACGAACAGCGTGGGATAAATCGCCATATCGAAAATGCTGGCCACCAGCGACAGCCACGCCTCCTGAAACCCCCAGAAATTACCCAGGGCGCGGCGCACCCAGGCGTAGTAGCCGCCTTCCTGAGGAAGAGCGCTCGCGAGCTCGCCCACCATGAATGCGGTAGGGACGCTCCACAAGAGCGGCGTGAGAACCAGAATCAAAATTCCGCGCCCGTAGCCGGCACCGTGGATGATGTCCTCGGTGCCATAAGCGCCGCCCGACACCATGAAGAAGGTCGCCGCCACGAGCGGCCACAATGTGAGGTTCGCGATGCATCTCGCAGAAGGCGGCTCGGCTGGGAGGTTTACTGGTTTCAAGTAGATCCGCGCCCTTTACCGGCGACACTTCCCCCTACGGGGAATCGCGCCGATAACGCGCAGAATACGAACTTCGCGCCACAATGAAAAGATAAATCGGGCAGGCTAGCAGCTTTCCAGCCGATTGACATCCTCCCGCGCCATAAATGGCGGGTTTCCTACGGCAGAGGCGGCGTTTTTTCATCCGCTTGCTTCGGCGGGTTCCTCCCGCAACCGTCTTGCTTCAGCGGAGGAAAAGCTCACAGTCGGTCAACTCCAATGCAGTCGGATGACCTGAGACCGGCCGCTTGCATCCGGGCGCCCGGTGTAGCAAACTTCGAGATATCCAAGTCCAAGGATTGGGATTGAACGGGAGTAGTGGAATGTTTCTGGAGTTCTATCATTTGCGCCAGCAGCCTTTCGGCGTTACTCCAAATCCCGCATACCTCTACCTGACGCGAACTCATCGCGACGCTCTTACCGCGCTCTTAGCCGGGATCAAGGAAGGGCGGGGCTTCTTCGCGCTCATCGCCGAACCGGGGATGGGTAAAACGACGCTGCTATATCAGTTGCTTGACGAGCTGCACGATTCCGCGCGTACCGTATTTCTGTTTCAAACGCAGTGCGATTCGCGAGAATTTTTCCAGTACTTGCTCAACGAACTGGGCGTCGACGCCAAGGGCATGGACCTTGTGTCGATGCACGCGAAACTGAACGAGCTGCTGTTTGCCGAGATGATCGCTGGCCGCCGGTTCGTACTGGTGGTGGATGAGTCGCAGAACCTCGCAGACTCGGTGCTCGAAACGGTGCGGCTGCTCTCGAATTTCGAGACTTCCTATGCCAAAATGCTGCAAATCGTCCTGGCCGGGCAGCCGCAGCTCTCTGACAAGCTGGCGCAGCCGCAACTGGCGCAGCTCCGGCAACGGCTGGCTGTCCTGGCAGAGCTTGAGCCGCTCTCCGCTGCGGAAACGGCAAACTACATCTACCACCGGCTTAAGGTCGCAGGCCACGACGGAGCCCCACTGTTCACGCCCGAAGCGGTGGCGCTGGTGGCCCAGCTGAGCGGAGGCACGCCGCGGACGATCAACCACCTTTGCTATAGCGCGCTGACCGCAGGCCACGCCCAGGCACGCGAGGCGATTGGCGCCGACATTGTGCGAGAAGTTGCAGCGAAGCTCGGCCTCCGTGCAAAACTGGCCGCTCCCGCAGCCACACCTGTCTCACCGGAACCCAAGGTTTTAACTGCCGCTGCCGGCGCCACCGCCGGGCCTGGCTCCGTGCCTGCCAGTTCGCGCTCGGCCATCCCCGCCAAACCGTCCGAAAAGGCCGAAGAAAAAGCGCCCAAAGACTCCTCGGCCCTCACCTACCAACCGTCCAGACGGTTTCGCATGCCGAAGTGGGCCTCAAGGGCGCTGATCCTGAGCGGGATTTTGTTGCTGGCTGGCGTTTCCTTGACCGCTTTTGTGCTTCGGCTCACCGAAGCCGATCCAGGCAAGGCGCGCACACCGGTGCAGAGCCAGTTGGTCACCCATGGCGATCCGGCGCTTGCCCCCGGTGCGGCTAGGCCATCATCGATGCTGCCAGATCTTCGTGACGCTGCGCGGCCGGGAGCCAACTACAGCGCCGATCCGCAGGAAAGTGGCTCGGTTCAGGTGATCACCGTAGCCGCCATGCCACAGCAGACGCTCCGCGCCATCAGCCTCGTGTATATCGGCCGCTTCGATGACGACGTCTTCAAGCAAATTTGCGCGCTCAATCCGGAATTGAAGGATCCGAACCATCTCGAAGCGGGCCAATTGATCCGCTTGCCGCTGCCAGCCGGTTCTTTTAAGCAAGGCAAGGTCTTTACTCCCGAGGAATAGCAAGGAATCCCCGGGGGCCTTTGCGGTTCCTCGATTCGCAAAGCCCCTCCCAGCGAGACAGCTTCCCCGTCCACGTGAACCGAACCGCAATCCTGTCGGACAGTTGTCTATTTGCATATTCGCAGAGGAGTGTTACGCTCTGGGTCAACGTGGCCACCACCCTCAGTCGTCCAAGAGCAGACAAGAAGACCGCTTTCGATGCGCAGGGGTTTCTCGATTCTGTCGGCATAGCCAGGAAAATCGTTGAGTTTTCCAAAAAAGCGACCATCTACACTCAAGGTGATCCTGCCCGCACGGTTATGTATATTCAGCAAGGGGGCGTGAAACTGTCGGTTGTCAACGCAACCGGCAAAGAAGCGGTAGTGGCGGTCCTGAAACCGGGCGACTTTTTTGGAGAAGGTTGCCTTGCGGCTCAACCGCTCCGCATCGGCGCGGCGACTGCGGTTACGGCGACGACCGTATTGGTTATCGAAAAGGATGAGATGATCCGCGTTCTTCACAGCGAGCACGAATTCTCGGATCGCTTTATCTCCTACATGCTTACCAGGAACATCCGAATCGAAGCGGATCTGGGCGGGCGTTAGCCCGATGAGCGGAGAAAGTGGCGGCCGGCAGGGCCGGGACGGAGGGCGCGCCGGTAGGGCCTGCGCCCCAGCGCAAAACCTTG
>CAVQZU010000003.1:0-10443 GCA_963718485.1 uncultured Acidobacteriota bacterium | reverse complement strand
CCCGGGCGACAAGCACACCGTTCGTTTCGCCACGTCTCCGAAGATGTCCTCCTACCTCGCCGCGCTGGTAGTCGGGAACTTCGAATACATCGAAGGCGAGGCCGATGGCATTCCGATCCGCGTCTACAGCACCCCCGGCAAAAAAGAGATGGGGAAATTTGCCCTGGAATCCGCCGAGCATGTTCTCAGTTATTACGATAACTATTTCAACATTAAATATCCCTACGGCAAGCTCGATCTAATTGGCCTGCCCGATTTTTCCGCCGGCGCAATGGAGAATACAGCCTGCATTACTTTCCGCGAAATCTTGTTGCAAATCGACGAGAAGAACGGCTCAGTCGACTTGAAGAAGACAATCGCCTCCGTTATTGCGCATGAAATGGCTCATCAATGGTTCGGCGACCTGGTCACCATGAAATGGTGGGACGATATTTGGTTGAACGAAGGTTTCGCTACATGGATGTCAAGCAAGCCGATCGAAGCGTGGAAGCCCGAATGGAACTTTAACCTGGACGACGTAAGCAGTACCGGCGGAACTCTGAACACCGATTCGCTGGCCAGCACTCGGCCCATTCATCAGGCCGCCGACACCCCGTCGCAGATTATGGAACTGTTCGACGGAATCGCCTACGGCAAAGCGGCTTCGGTATTACGAATGTTGGAAGCCTACCTCGGCGAGCAGACGTTCCGCGCCGGGGTGAATGCCTATCTTCAGAAGCATCAATACGCGAACGCCACCGCCGTCGATTTCTGGGATGCGCAAGCCAAAACTTCCAAGAAGCCTGTTGACCAGATCATGCCGACTTTCGTGAAGCAGGCCGGCGTGCCCATCATCGACGTGAAATCGCAATGCTCGGGCAGCACGACCACTGTCACGCTCGAACAGCGCCGCTACTACTACGACCGCAAGAAATTTGAAGAGGCAAACGACGAACTCTGGCAAGTACCGCTCTGCATGAAGTCCTCGTCCGGAGCGCAGAAGTGCGAGTTGCTTACCAAGCGGCAGGGAACCTTCACGCTGCCGGGCTGCTCGACGTGGGTCATGGCGAATGCCGGCGCCACCGGCTACTATCGCAACGGATACCAGCCGGAGGAAGTGAAGGCGCTCGCCGCCGCTGCTGAAACGAAACTTACGCCCGCCGAACGGATCGCCCTGCAAACCGATATCTGGGCTTCGGTTCGCGTAGGCCGCGAGCCGGTTGGCGATTATCTTGCCTTCGCGCAAGGTCTCGAAGCGGACCGCAATCGTGCCGTAATGGAAGACGTTTTAAACCGCATGCACACGATTGGCGAGTATCTTGCCACCGACGGCGACCGCTCATCCTATGAGGCGTGGTTGCGTCAGTACCTGAAGCCCATCCTTCATGACGTGGGTTGGGAGCCGAAGCCGGGTGACACCGACGAGCAGAAAGCTTTGCGGTCGCGCGTGCTTCACTCGCTCGGCTACGACGCGCGCGATCCTGAAGTGCTAGCCCAGGCCCGGAAGCTCGCGGACCAGATCCTCGAAAATCCAGCCTCTGTCGATCGAGAGATGGCCTTCAGCGCAATGCGCCTCGCGGCCTTGAATGGCGATGCGGTGTTTTACGACCGCGTGATGGCTGCGCTCAAGAACGTCAAGTCGCCGGAAGAGTATTACATGTATCTTTTTAGTCTTCCGGATTTCAACGATCCCAAACTCTTGCAAAGAACCCTCGACTATGCGACGTCGCCGGATGTTCGCTCGCAGGATGCCCTCGGCGTGGTCTCAAACGTGATGCAGAATCCCGCTGGAGCAAAGTTGGCATGGGACTTCGTTCTCACCCATTGGGACGCCGTGCAAAAAGTTGGCGGACCCTTTGCCAGCGCCCAAATTGTGGGTGCAACCAGTTCGTTTTGCGATGCCCACATGCGTGATCAGGTCGTAGACTTCTACGCCGCGCATAAGATCGAAGCGGCGGAACGAACGTACCATCAGTCCATCGAGCGCATTAACAATTGCATCGATTTGAAGTCCCAACAAGAACCGCAGCTCGCGTCATGGCTGGGGCAACACGGTACCTCTGCCGGTGGAGACTGACCGGACGAATAACTCGGTGCGTCCGGGTACGGTCGATTGTGGCCGCCACACGGACGCATTTTTATTTGTTTCCGAAATGGCAGACGGCAGGTTGCGCAAAAACCCGTTGGCGGTGCTGTCCTAATTTCGATTAGCGTTTCTTCGTGACCTTTGCGAGTCCTTTGCGCCCTTTGCGGTCAAAAGCTTTTGCTCCCGAAATTAGGACGTCATCCCTGTTGGCGGGGACGTTGAGGGAAGTCGCCGCCATTGCTATAATCGAAATCGTTCCGCAAGCGTCCGGCAGTGAACCGTTCCGTTGCAATCCCGCAACAATCGGCGTGAAGCGAACGACCAGGCGAATGACCCTCGTAGCCCGCGCGGCGGACCGGCGAGTTTCGCGAAGTGGCCAGGTAGCTCAGGTGGTAGAGCGCAGCCCTGAAAAGGCTGGCGTCGGCGGTTCAACTCCGTCCCTGGCCACCATCATCTCAAATAACTTAGTGAAATTCTGACGACTTGGATCGGAGAAAATCATCCACGGTCGATCACCCACGCCTACTGGATGTACCGCCTGCTGCTCCGGTTACGATTGCCGTTTTCTTGCCCGACATAAATAAACCTGTCGTTCTAAAGGTCCGAACCCAATATACAGCTGGGTCACCGGCAGCTCTCAAGAGCGGCTTCACCCTGCTCGCCGCGCCGGGAAGCCCTCGCGTGAAGAACCGACGAATCCCTGCACCAGTGCGGCGATTTCGTCCGCGGCGGTGTCCAAGGCGAAGTGGCCGCCATCGACGATGTGGACTTCGGCTTTGGGGACATCGCGGCGATAGGACTCTGGCTCAGACGGGTCGAACGAAGACTCGTACTTACCCCAGATCACCAGCAGCCGCGGCTGCTTCTCGCGCATCCATGCTTGCCATTTCGGGTAGGAATCGACGTTTGTGCGGTAGTCGTAGAAGAGGTCGCTTTGAATTTCAGCTTGGCCGGGCTGATTTAGAAAATAAAATTCGTCGATCCAGAGATCGGGGTTGTGGCGTTCCACGTGGGGATCGTTCGCCGCATGGCGAGCCTTCGTGGTCGCAAGCGACAGGAGATTTGTGCGCAGCGCGCTTTCGTTGGCAGCGCGATCGGCCCAAAAGGCGCGCCGCGTTTTCCAGTTCTCGCCGAGACCGGTGTTGTGTGCTACCGCGTCCTGGACGATGAGAGCTTCGACTCGGTCCGGGTGAGCCAGGATCATACGAAAGCCGACGGGGCCACCGTAATCCTGCATGTAGAGCGTGTAGCGCGAGAGTCCGAGCGCTTCGGTGAAGTGATTCATGATTTCCGCGATGTGATCGAAGGTGTACGCGAATTTTTTCGGGTCCGGCCAGTCGCTGTGACCGAAGCCCGGGTAATCGGGAGCGATAAGGTGATAGCGATCGGAAAGGCGAGTGAAGAGAGGCTCGAACATCCGCGAAGAAGACGGCAAACCGTGCAGCAGGAGAATCGTCGGGGCGTCTTTCGGACCAGCCTCCCGGTAGAAAATTGACAGCCCATCGATCTTTACGGTGCGATAAAAAGTCGGATACTTCATGGTTTGTTCCTCTCGTCGCTTCTGGACTTGGGTTTCCTGGACTTCGGCGAACAATTGAAATGATGTGAGCACTATAGAAACCATCAGCTTCATGAAGGAGACTCGCTCCGTTCAAGCTTAGGCCGAAACCACTTTTACAGATGGGCCTTTTGCCGCGCGTCCACGTAATTGTCCTCACTTGTTTCTGCGCTGGCTTTCAACGTCAAGGTGCATAACGAGTAAAGACAAGGTCGGTCGCTTGCGTCTTCTCGTGGCAGGGGAAGCAGCTTTTCATAAACGCCGCATCGCCAGGCTTGCCGTCCGCGAAGTGACCGAACCCCCAGCCGCCCGTCGCGGCGTACTTGCTTGAGTCCTTGACCATAAATTGAATATTCGTGGGAGCGCCGGGAACGGAAGATTGAGCCTGGCCAAAGACTTTGTTGTTCTCCTCCGACGGGACGTTGCGGTAATGCAAAGCGGCAATGATCGTGCCGTCTGGGAACGGAAGCTTCCCTGCGCGGAAGGCTTTGATCGCTACATCGTTGCCCAAGACCGCGCCTAAACTGTTCAGGGTGCCTGCTTCCTGGGCCGAAGAGATCCACTGCCAGTCGCGATACCCGGAAGGGATGTCGGTAACGTAGGGAGCGGATTGCCCGTCCGCGTGGCTGGCGACGGGCCCAGTAAGCGCGACAAGGCCGACGGTTGTTGCAAGTGCAATCAAGAAAAACGTAAAGCGTTTCATATGGTTCCTCCAGTGAAGAATGCTTCGGCAAGCGAAATCATTTTCTTCAAAGCCGATATCAGCGGCCTACCCATTAGCTCCGACTTGTCGAGCCAGTCCTCTGTCGAAAGCCGAGCCTCCTCCGGACCGAACAATTCCATCACCGCAAGGATGAATGCCGATAACTCGCGCTGCGCCACGTTAATCTGATCTTCGTAAGTTGAATTGCGAAACGATTCTTCCTTGTCCATGGGGCCTTCCCGAATTAGGGTGCGTATTGGGTGAAGACAAAGTCGCGAGCTTTGACAGGCTCGTGGCAGGGAAAGCAGGTTTTGAGCAGCGTCGCGTCCGCAGGTTTGCCGTCTTTGAATTGAGCAAACCCCCAGCCTCCGGTCGTGGCATATTTTTTCGAGTCTTTGACCATAAACTGAACGTTCGTGGCCGGTCCGGCTACGAAAGATTGGGAGCGGCCAAAGACTTTGTTGTTTTCCTCGGACGGAACGTAACTCCAGGCGAGGCGTGCGATGATTGTGCCGTCCGGGAACGGCAACTTCCCCTCCCGGTAGGCTTTGATCGCTATATCGTTGCCGAGAAGGGCGCGAAGATCGTTGAGGTTGCCTTCTTCGTGGGCCACAGAGATCAGCTTCCAGTCGCGGTATCCGGGAGGAATCTTGATTCCGAAAACCGGATCAGCCTCTCCATCAGAGTGTCCAGAGGCGTGAGCCATGTAGACGACGCCAGTAAGCGCTACAAGCGCAACCAAGAAGTAAGCAAATCCTTTCATATGACATGCTCCGTTCCGAGAAGATCTGCATCGATGATTAAGCGATGCCAAGCTATTGTGAACAACAACGACAAACAGTTAATCATGGTGCTGGAACATCGCGACATCATCAAACTGCTGGAGTTTGTGCAGTCTGGCGACAGAGTGAAGATCAGCGATTATATGGAAGATATCGTTAAGGAAGTTCTTATGTAAGAGATTCTAGAAACTGTACCCAATGCGGGTAAAGCCCCTGCGATAGGTTGCAGAAAACCACGACCTCCGACCAGGAGCTGTTCGATAAGATGACGAGCGCTTCTTCTGGTATAATGTAGGTACGTTGCTACATTGAGGGACTGGGCATGGCCATTACAAGACTCTCGAGTCGAGACTTTAATCAGGATACAAGCAGGGCAAAGAGAGCCGCTAAGCGAGGTCCCGTTTTCATTACGGATCGAGGTCGTCCGTCCCATGTGCTGCTCACGGTGGAGGAGTATCAAAGGATCACTGGAGGGCAGAAGAGCATTATGGACTTACTGGCGATGCTAGCTGCCGCTGAGATTGAATTTGAGCCGCCTCGTCTGCGGGGAAACCTGCACGGGCCGGCGGACCTGACCTGATGTACATCCTTGATACCAACGTAATTTCAGAATTAAGAAAAGCGAAGAAGGCGCATCCAAACGTCAAGAAATGGGCCGAACGCGTATCCGCGGCGAGTCTCTACATCTCTGTTATTTCGGTACTTGAATTGGAGATCGGAATCCTTCTCGTTGATCGCCGTGACAAGGACCGTCGCGACAACCAGCAAGGCGCGATCCTTCGTGCGTGGATGGATCGTCATGTGTTGCCCACATTCTCCGGCCGTATCCTTGCGATTGACACCGATGTCGCCCGGCGATGCGCGACGCTTCACGTACCGAACCCTCGCTCCGATCGTGACGCCCTCATCGCAGCCACAGCCCTGGTACACGGTCTGACCGTTGCGACCCGGAACGTAGCCGACTTTGAGCCTACGGGCGTCGGCATCCTTAACCCTTGGGAAGCTTGAGCAGGCTATAGTACGAACCAACTAGTTGATCAACTAGTTTGGTCTATGAGATAATGCACGCATGAAAACCGTAGGTGCGTTCGACGCCAAAACTCACCTCAATGAGCTGCTCCAGAGAGCCTCGAAAGGCGAGACCATTCAGATCACGAGGCGCGGAATACCGGTTGCCAAGCTTTCTCCACCCGACCCCAGCCGGGAAGAAGACGGTCACATTTTAGCCGCCTCCATCCGCCGGTTGCGTCGCGGAGCCACTCTGGGGAAACTTTCCATACGCGAGCTAATCGATGAAGGCCGCCGCTACTAAACGCTTCGTGCTCGATGCGTCAGTGGCCGTCGCCTGGTGCTTTGAGGACGAAGCAACCAAGTTCACCGAGAGCGTTCTCGACCTGCTTTTGGCCGGCGCCGAAGCCCTGGTTCCCGCCATTTGGCCGGTGGAAGTCGCCAACGCTTTGCTTATCGCAGAGCGCCGTAACCGCATTGTCCTGGCGCAGGTCACGGCCCTTCTTCAGAGAATCGCCGCCCTGCCCATCGCGGTCCTCCCCATTGATGCGCCGCGCGCCTTCGACCACATCCTGCCGGTTGCGCGACAACAGTCTTTATCCGGATACGACGCCGCTTACCTGGACCTCGCCCTGCGGCAAGGCCTCCCGCTGGCCACGCTGGATAAGCAATTGCGCCGCGCGGCGAAAACCACGGGCGTGGTCCTGCTGTCGTAAACTCCTGGTCGGACATCGCGGCTTTCTGCACCTGATCCAAACCTGCACGAGCCGGCGGACCTGACCTGATGTACATCCTCGATACCAATGTGATTTCAGAATTAAGAAAAGCGAAGAAGACGCATCCAAACGTCAGGAAATGGGCCGAACGCGTGCCCTCGGCGAGTCTTTACATCTCTGTCATTTCGATACTTGAATTGGAGATCGGAATTCTTCTCATCGGTCGGCGTGACAAAGACCGCAGAGACAAAGAGCAAAGCGCGATCCTTCGCGAGTGGATGGATCGTCACGTGTTGCCCACATTTTCAGGCCCTATTCTTGCGATTGACACCGATGTCGCCCGGCGATGCGCGACGCTTCACGTACCGGTGCTTCACGTGCCAAATCCTCGCTCCGATCGTGACGCCCTCATCGCAGCCACAGCCCTGGTGCACGGTTTGACCGTCGCGACCAGAAACGTATCCGACCTTGAGCGCACGGGAGTTGGTATTTTCAACCCCTGGGAAGCTTGAGCGGGTTTTCGTGTCAGCAACTGTCACTGACTTGCGTAGAGTGTGGGGTTTCTGCGCTCGTTCACGCAACTCCCGGCGCGACCGCCTCTCGTTTTGCTGGCAGAAGCGCTAACAGGACAACTCCGATCACAAGGAATACGATCACATCAGTAAAGTCGCGGTGGACGCCGTGAATCCGCGCTTCCACGCTTTGAATCGCCATCACCGCGGCATGGGAGATGTTCCACCAAGCAGCTAGAGCAATCATCGAGCGATGCTCAGACGGTCTTCTTGCGGCTATGAGTAGAAAGACCCCGACCGGAATAAAAAAACTCAGAAACATCGGCTCGCACTCGTTGTGCTGCTCCAAAAGCCAGCTGGAATGCCGCAGGTCGATATACAGAAAATAAATTAGGGCCACATTGACCAGCCCCACGATCACCAGGACGATCTGTGTCAGGCGTTCTCTTTTTTTTGTCACATTGACCTCATTCTTTGAGCGGCCAGTTACGACGCGCGGGCACTCTCAACCCCCGACCAAGTCCACGCCTGCCAGACGATGATCGAAGTGCATACAGTTTCGATCGTCGCAAAGAACAAGTAACAAGGAAGAGCGGGCGTCCGGGCGCCGACAAGAGGCGGAACATAGGTCAAGCCGGCGTTTACAAGCGTCAAAATTATACCAGCGATGATATTCGCCAGCCGGTTCGCCCTAAACGGAAGTAGCCGAGACGCCACAATCATGGCGATGGGTATTTCCATGAAGACCGATGAAGCCAGCAGAACCCACGGCGGGAAATGTGGAGCCTCGGATAGATTCGGCGAGCCAACAATAGCAAACAGGGCAGTACAGTCCGCATACAGGTAGTTCAGTAACGCGAAGAGCCAGAATAGAGACAACCGCTCCTTTGTGTCATGCATGTCAGCCTCCTAAGAAAGAGCAATGCAGGATCTGAGTTGCCCCGCGCTCTGTACCGTGCATTTGGTCACTTTGGGAATACGGGCGAGTACATTAAAAAGATTCAGGATACGAGGGAGTTTTTAAAAAAATCCTGTGATAAATCTAGCAACTGCATCTCTTGCGTCTTTTTTGGGCACTCATCCGTATTACGAGTATGGTGGGGACGACCGCACTATCGCTGGAGGGGCCAGTGGCAGTGGATGCGGATGTGGTCCGGCTTCGCCGAGGCGACCTGAACGCTCTCTCGGAACTGATTACCCGGTACCAGAATCGGCTGTATCGGTACCTGCTGCGCATCGTGCGGCGGCCCGCCGAGGCGGAAGACCTGTTCCAGCAAACATGGTTGAGAGTGGTCGAGAAGATTCGTTCCTTTGATGCAAGCCGCAATTTCGACGCCTGGCTGTTCACGCTGGCGCGCAACCTGGCGATCGATCATTTGCGCCGGATTCGTCCGCAGAGCCTCGACGAGCCGCTCGCCAACAGCTGGCCTGGCGAAACCGTGGCGGACCGGATTTCAAGTAAAGACCACACACCGCTCGATCACGCGCTCGCGGCCGAGCGCCGAACGGAGATCAGCGAAGCGATGGCGGGGCTGCCGATGATCTATCGCGAAGTCCTCACACTGCGGTTTGAGGATGAGATGAAGATTGAGGAAATCGCGCAGGTTACAGCGGTTCCTGTATCAACGGCGAAGTCGCGGCTGCGACGTTCGCTGGAACAATTGCGTTACGCGCTCGAAGCGCGGTATCCCGGAGGTACATGGCAATGAACGAGCACGACAAGATTCGAGAACTGTTGGCGCTCGCCGCAGCCGACGCGCTGACGAGCGCGGAAGAAAAGCAGGTTGCGGAGCATGTGCGGTCTTGCATCGCCTGCTCGAGCGAATTGGAGGCTTGGCGGCCGATTGCGAGCGAACTCCGCCGATTGCCGACGCCCCAGCCTTCTTCGTGGCTGGTGCAGTCGACCCTGGCGCGTGCCGAGGCGAAGCTTACCGAACAGGCCGAGCACGATTGGAACCGGCGCGTAATGATTGTTGTCGTGGCTTTTGCGTGGCTGCTGACGATTGCGACCTGGGCGGTTTTCCACGTTGTGAGCGGACGCTTCGAGAGGTTGATTGTGCCGCAGTATGAGCCGCAGTTCAGCCATACCCCGTTCAGCCATACATGGATCAGTTTTGCCGCGTTCACCGCCCTGGAGTGGCTCGCGGGAGGGGTGGCCGCAGTAATGCTGGCAATCCGGCAGCGCGGCGAAAGGAGGCTGGTATGAGCCGCTTCACAAAGGAATTGCGCGTGATTCCAAAGGCAGCGTGGATCTTTGCAGGGTTCGTCAATTTGTGCTTCACCCTGCCGTTGTTCTTATTCACGGCGCCCACGGATCGGGTGGTAGGCAAATGGCCGCGCTGGGGACAAGCGTTGTGCGTGTGCGCGATGTTCCTGTTCGTGCTGGCTTGGGTTGCGCTCATCGGATACGTCTACGGCGACGCGAAGCGGCGGCAGATGCGGTACGTAATGTGGACGCTGCTGGCGATCTGCATTCCCAATGCGATTGGGATGATTTTGTACTTCATTCTCCGCGACCCTCTGCCGAAGCCTTGCCCCGGCTGCGGGCATATCGAAAAGGCAGGATTTCCATTCTGTCCGCGCTGCGGCACTTTGCTGCACCCAACGTGCCCGAAATGTGATAAGCCCGTTGAGCCTACCTGGGCGAATTGCGCGCATTGCGGACAGCAACTCCACGAGCCGGCGACGCGAGCTACACAAAACCCCTCTGTGGCGACGTGACGCCGTGCGCCCTCGCGATACATTCGCAGCAGCGGTTGATGTGGCTCATGCCCCCGGGAATCCGAACATCAACCACGACTGATTGGCTACCCAGTGCGGGTATAGCTCCGTCATCTGATCGAACAGCTCCTGGTCGCTTCTGCGGATTGTGCGGCACAGCTATCGTCCTCACACTGGGGTCCTGGACGTAAGCCAACATGATGCGTGGCGGTTAGTGCCGGCAGTTCCAGATGCGGTGACGGAACCAGGTTTGATCATCTATAGCTTCGGAGCAGCGCTCTTCTACGCGAATGCGAGCCTGTTTGACAAAGAGGTTCGAGGCTCGGTCGGGCCAACTCCTTCACCCGTGCGCTGGCTGATCGTCGATGCGGAAGCGAT
>CAVQZU010000002.1:0-12068 GCA_963718485.1 uncultured Acidobacteriota bacterium | reverse complement strand
TCGTCTGCGTCGCCTGCGTACCCTTGCGTAATGCGGCTAGGTATGGCCGTAATTAAACAAAACCTGTATTTAGCCTTATGAGTTCACAATCGGAAGATGCTCGAAATCATAGTCGAATTTTCGACTGGTCACGTAGTTTATAAACGCGGAAAAAGTCTCCTCGGGGGTGTCACGCTGAAGATTTGAAATGTGGCCCTTCGCGGCATTCCAGACGTGCTCGGTTGGATTGTGGTCCGGCGCGTAGGGCGGAAGAAAAATCGGCGTGATCCGCTCAAGAGCCTCGCCGGGAGAAAACAGGCCAGTGAGTCCGTCCCGGGCACCAGCCGCCAACGTCCGCTCTTGTAGCCGCGGACTGTCGTTCCGCGCACTCCCAGCCAGGTGTCGTAGAGCAGCGTGCGAGTAACGGCGCTGGCGGCAGAGGGTCAGACAGGAGCTCGGCATCAAACGGAAAAATGCCGGCGCTTACCGCCGGCCTGAAATAATCATGCTTTGCCCCAGGTACGCCGCCCCGCCCCCTTCGCAATAAATTCGTTGGCCGTGGCAGACGTGCTGCCGTAAAGCCGCCGTAATGCTGACGTTGGAAGCGAGTTGGTCCGCATGGGGGTCGGGCATCCCACAACCGATCATCACCAGGTCAACCCCGTCCGGAAGCCGCTCGTCACGAACCGGCGAAAACTCGAGGAGCTCGGCTCCCAGCGCTTCGAGTGCTGCATCGTGTCGGGGAAGTAACGGCCAAATGCTTCGTCCTGCGCAGTAACCCACTCGAAACCTGCGTCGTCGTCGTCCGCGCGCCAGGGTTACCGGCTTCCCCGTCCGAGGAAACGGTCAGCTCCGGGCGAGCCCGTTGATGGCTTCTAAATCGGCGTGCTTCCAGAACGCCTCTGCCAGCGCGGAAATCAGCTCCTCCGGCAGCATTCGATCCCGGGGGCTTTCTCCAGAGCGGCCCGTGCCAGTGGCGCGGCTCGATCGCGCCGATCACCGGCAGCCGCGCCAGGCCGAACAGCCGCTTGAGGCCCGGCAGCGCAGCCTGATCGCTCAGCTCGATCAGGAGCACCGCGTCGATTCCTTCCGGCAATCACGGCAAGTGCAGCGATTCGGAAACCCCGGCGCGGCAACTGACCACCGCGACCACCGGCAAGTCGGAGGAGCGCCACCATGTTTTTCCACACCAGCCCATTTTTGATCAGTGGATTTGCGGTGATGTAGACAGGATCATCGAGCGCTACGAATCCGTTGTGCAGGGAAGGCGAGTACAAGGCAACGGTGAATGCCGCCAGCAGAACCGCGATCAGCGGCGTCCTCCAGCGGTTCGGTGGCCTGGCGGCGCAATCGCCCAAGGCCGGAGAGGCTCGCAGAGGCGCTTCCAATATGAGGTTCACTTGTGCACGGTCTCTGAGTTCCATGGCCCAGACTCCACCGCCCGGTCCCCAGCCGGACGACCTGCCGAGGGCGTCCGGTTGTTGCGCCCGTCCTCGTGATAGTCCTGCTCGGTGTTGATCGACCAGATGTTTTCCTTGCCGTCGTATCCGGAAAGAATGTTTTCAACCGCGGTCATGGCCGTGAGCATCGAATGATCCTGATTGTTGTACTTGTGCATACCGTTTCGGCCGACCAGGAAGAGGTTCCTGAAGTGATCCAAGTATTCACGCAATTCGCCGAAGCGGCTATACGTTCCGAAGTAACCGGGATAGGTTTTTTCCATATGGAGCACGGTTGCATCGACGACCTTGGAACTCTCGATGATGCCAATCTTCTCAAGTTCGCCGATGGCGAATTGGATCATGTCGGCATCCGATTTTTTCCATATGTCGTCTGTGTCGTAGCAGAAATATTCAAGGCCGATCCAGACCTGATCGGGGTCCCGAACCAGAAACGGGCTCCAATTGTTGAAGATTCTGCAGCCGGCCCACGCGCACATCGGGCTCCTGCACGTAGACCCAATTATCCTCGATCAGCTTTTGGCCCTGCTCGCCCTTGACTTTCAGTTCCGACAGCAACAGAACCAACGGTGATGAAATCGCGGTAGACAAGCCCGGAACTGACTTCCCGGACATTCTCCGGTACCGCCGCATCCAGACCGCGAACTAGATCGGAAACCGGCATGGTCGAGAAAAAATAGTCGCCTTCGAAAGCAACCGTCTGCCCGGTGCTCTGGTCCCGCGCTTCGACGGCGGTGATCTGGTCGCCAGCGGTCCGCAAGCGCAGAACTTCGTGATTGGTCAGGATCTGTCCGCCCTTGGCCTTGACGCGCTCTGCAACTTCTTCCCACATTTGCCCTGGTCCGAACTTTGGATACAGGAACTGCTCGATCAGCGACGTTTCGGTGCCTTTTTGCGCCAGATCCGATCGGGGGCCGAATTTTTGCTTCAGGAAGTGAGCGATCGCTTTGGTGACCGAAAGCCCTTTGATTCGTTGAGCACCCCATTCGGCGCTGATTTCATTGCAAGGAACGCCCCAAACCTTCTCGGTATAGGATTTAAAAAACGTCAGATATAGCTGCCGCCCAAATCGGTTGATAAGAAACTGCTCCAGATTCTTCTCCTTTCGAATGGGAAAGCGGGCCGATCGCAGGTAGCTGAGGCCAATCTTGGTGACCCGCCACAGGCCCAGATTCCTGATGGTCTGAGCGTTCATTTGTATCGGGTAATCAAAGAACCGCCTCAAGAAATAGATACGCGATTTCCGTCGCCGAACCAGCATCAGGCGATCGGTTTCCGCTGCCGGCCGTCCGGTTGGCGACGCCTTCAGGAGCCGCTCCTGGTTCTGATAGCCGATCTTCTTCGGCTGCCGCGAAGGGGTCCAGGGGCAAAACATCAAGCCACCAGTTCATGACCCGATCCGACTTCGAAAAAAAGCGATGCCCCCCTAGATCCATCCGGTTTCCGCGATAATTGACGGTCCTGGCGATCCCCCCCATAAACTCGCTCTTTTCAAGCACAATGGGAAGGATGCCGCTTTTCTTACACAGCTCGTAGGCTGCGGTCAGCCCCGCCGGAACCCGCTCCGATGATAATCGCTCGATCCTTCACGATGATGTCCAAATCTCATACTGCCAGAGCCTGTCATTTTCCTGCGAACATTCCGGCCGCGTATGTTCCAAACGATTATTCCTCGCCAAGCAGCTGGCAAGCTCTCACCGGCCGAAGGCCGATCATACCGTGTGTCACTGCGCATTCACTCGGGATAGCCCGGAGAAGTTGCCGGTGATATGTTTATGTGATGCGGCTTCTCGTTCTGTTTGTTTCTTTGGCCCTCGGCGCTGCTGACCCCTCCGCGCAGACGGCTGTTCGGGCCTTCGAGTCGCGCTACCAGCATGCGCGGACACTCAAGGCGATCTTTTTCCAAAGCTATCACGACGGAAAAGGGGGCATTTCAGCCGATTCGGGAACGGTCTACTTCTCAAAGCCCGGCAGGATGCGCTGGGAGTATGAGTCCCCCGAAGAAAAGCTGTTCCTCGTGGATGGCTCCCATGTTTGGTTCTATGTGCCCGCAGACCACACCGCCAGCCGGGCCAAGCTGTCCGAGAGTTCTGACTGGCGGACACCGCTTGCGTTGCTTGCGGGGAAAACCGACCTCTCCAAGCTGTGCCGTCACATCGAGCCTGCGGCAGCTTCGTCGATGGCCTCAGATGGCTCCTTGGCTCCGACGCCCACGCCAGGAAGCACCGTGCTTCGCTGCATTCCTCGCCAAGGTCAGGAAACCGATAGCATCCATGAGCTGCTCCTCGAGATCGATCCGCAGGGGTTCTTGACCCGGATCCTCATCGAGGAGGCAGGGAACGCGACTACGGAGTTTCGCTTTGGCAATTGGGAGGAGAGCATTGCCATTTCCGAAGCGAAATTTCACTTCGCGCCGCCTCCGGGCGTAGCGGTGGTCGATCAGCAAGCCTTAGCCGGCTCGATCCACTAGAAGGGCAGGCACTTGAGCGAAGTAGATCGGCCGCCGCGGGGCCCAGAAACACTCCCGGTCTCATACAGCCTTTTCCGTGTTGTCACATCCTAGTAACGAGCTGTTTTCTCAGCTTTGGTCTGGACTCAGAGGGCGTATGCTAGACTTTGCCTGGAAAGGTGCCCGCGGCGCACCCGCCCAAACATAAACATGGCTGAATTTGTATGTAAAGTCGGGGATCCGTCCGGACGAATCCTCCAGCATGTGGAGACGGCGCAGTCAGAAGGCGAGGCACGCCAGAAGCTCGCCGAGCGGGGGCTTCTATGTGTTCTCTGTCCGCTCGAACCTTGACTTCGTGGCGCAGCTTACCAAGAGACGCAGCGATAGCGTCATCCGCCCCGACGACTTCCTCATCTTCAATCAGCAATTCAACACCCTGGTCAAGGCCGGGCTTACGATCTTGAAAGCGCTTGACTTGCTCGCCGAG
Organism: uncultured Acidobacteriota bacterium; assembly: GCA_963718485.1. Classification (GTDB taxonomy): domain Bacteria; phylum Acidobacteriota; class Terriglobia; order Acidiferrales; family UBA7541; genus Palsa-295. The sequence continues at coordinate 7,693 of CAVQZU010000002.1, read as the reverse complement.
CGGGCCGCCCGCAGTTCGACTGCGTCCCATCCTGGCCGACGTCCGGCAGAGAGTGCGGGAAGGCGCGCTTCTATCAGAAGCCCTCTCGGCGCAAGGGTCGTTTCCTCCGGTGTATGTGACCGTGATCGCAGCCGGTGAGCGCAGCGGAAATCTCACCGGGGTCCTCGATCAATACATCTCGTACCTGCGCGTCAGCACCGGTTTCCGCAGCCGTTTGATCACGGCATTGATCTACCCCTGCGGTGCTCGTGGCCGTGGCCGCGCTGGTCGTGACCTACGTCGTCACCTACGCGATGCCACAATTCGCCAGCCTGTACAATGAATTGGGTGTTCCGCTTCCGACGCCCACGCGAATCCTGCTTTCGGTTGCCTTGCCGTTGAGAAATTATTTCGTCGTTTTCGTTGGCGCCAACTGGGCGCTTCATTACGGTTGGCGATTTTCCTTTGGACGCGATCAGAGCGCGGGGCGCTCGCGATTGATCGATTGAAACCCCAAGTACCGGTATTCGGTGAATCTGGCTCAAGGCGCAGGTGGCGCAATTCGTGCGGACGCTCTCGACCTTGCTGGGCGGCGGAACTCCGCTGATGGCAGCACTTTCGTACCTCCTCTGCGGCGATCGCCAGCAAACTGATGTCCACTTCGGTTGAACAAGCTGCGGATCGGGTCAAGGAAGGCAAGACGCTGCACGAGAGCTTGCGGCAAACGCGTCTGGTGCCCGAGTTGGCCCTGGAAATGATTGAGGTGGGGGAAGCCTCGGGCGCGCTGCCTGCCATGCTCGTCAGCGTTGCGGAATTCTATGAAGAGGAAGTCAGCACCAGTTTGCAGCGCACCCTGGCCTGGATTCCGATCATCATTTTGGCGGTCATGGGGGTCGTGGTAGGCTTCATTTTGATCTCTCTCTACCTGCCCATGTTTTCACTTCAAATGGGAGGCGGGGGATAGAGCTCGATGGCGATCACGGGAAATAATCCGGTCGTACTCGGGGCGAAGGAATGACACCGTCAGAGCGCGAGCAAGCGCAACGGCTGGCCGAAAGGTATCGCTGCCCCTTCGTCGATCTAAGCGAGCAACGCATCGACCCCGAGCTTTTCCGCAGCATTCCGGCTGAATTGATGTTTCGCTACAACTTTGTTCCGCTCGAGTCGCGGGAATCGACTTTGGTTGTTGCCATGGCCGATCCCAGCCAGTTGCAGCTCACCGATGAGCTCTCGTTGCTGCTTGGCAAGCGCTTGCAGATCAAGGTAGCCACCGTTTCGCAGATCGGTGACCTGCTGAAGCGCACCGAGCAGTCCCAGCGCGTGCTCGATCAGGCCACCGAAGGGTTTACGCTTCAAGTCGTCGGCGAAGAAGAGGACACCGACGAAAACATTTCCATGGAGAAGCTCACGCGCGATACCGGCGTGAGCCCTGTCGTCCGCCTCGTGGATACGGTGATTTTCACGGCCCTTGAGCGGCGAGCGAGCGACATCCACATCGAAACGCGCAATTCTGAAGTGGTGGTGAAGTACCGCATCGACGGCGTTTTGCAATACGCCATGCAGCCGCTGGCCAAAGACTGGCACGCCACCATTCTCTCGCGCATCAAGGTGATGAGCGAGCTGGATATTGCCGAGCGGCGCATCCCGCAAGATGGCCGCTTCCGCGTGCGTTACAAAGGGCGTTTCGTCGACTTCCGCGTCTCCATCATGCCCTCGGTGCATGGCGAGGATGCCGTTCTCCGGGTTCTCGACAAAGAGACGCTCAGTGAAAAATTCCGCAACCTCACCCTCGACGTGGTGGGCTTCGATCACGACGAAGCCACGCGCTTTCGCCGCTATATACGCGAACCGTACGGCATGGTGCTGGTTACCGGCCCTACGGGATCGGGAAAAACGACCACCCTGTACGCGGCCATCAACGAAATCAAGAATGACGAAGACAAGATCATCACGATCGAAGATCCCGTCGAATACCAGGTCCGCGGCATTACGCAGATCCCGGTGAACGAGAAAAAGGGCCTGACTTTCGCGCGCGGTCTGCGTTCCATTTTGCGCCACGACCCCGACAAGATCATGGTCGGCGAAATCCGCGACCAAGAGACCGCGCAGATCGCGATTAATTCCGCTCTCACCGGCCACTTGGTATTTACGACGGTCCACGCCAACAACTGCACTGACGTGATCGGACGCTTCATCAACATGGGCGTTGAGCCTTATAATTTCGTCTCGGCGCTGAACTGCATCATGGCCCAGCGCTTGGTGCGCGTGATCTGCGAAAACTGTAAGCGTAAGGTCAACTACGCAGCCGAAGTTTTGCTGGAGTCTGGTCTGGATCCCGCGGAATGGGGCCAGGTCACCTTCTACGAAGGCCCGGGTTGCCTGGAATGCTCTGGCAGCGGATACCGCGGCCGCTCCGCAATCACCGAGCTTCTCGATCTTTCCGACCGCATTCGCGAAATGATCATCAGTCGCCGGCCGACGTCGGAAATCAAGCGGGCGGCCCGCGAAGAAGGGATGTCGTTCCTTCGCGAGTCGGGGCTGAGAAAAGTTCGCGCCGGAGTTACCACCCTTCGCGAAATCAACAAGGTGACATTCCTTGAATAACTTCGCCACTCCTCCGCAGACTCTGGAAAGCCGCTTCTTTCAAATTGGCCTGGTGCGCCGGCTCGATCGCTGGCTCAACGTAATGCCCCATCCGCCGGTGGTGGTGGAGATTGCCCCGGACCATGTGGCGGCGGCACGCTGGGGAGGTTCACGCGGGGCCATCGAAGCCTGCGCGATGGAGCCGCTGCAGGTCGGTTCGGTGATGCCGTCGCCGGTAGAAAATAATGTCACTCAGCCCGACGCGGTTCGCTCCGCGCTGCGCGCGGTCTTTGCTCGCGTTCCAGACCGTGGCGGTTCGATCGCGCTGCTCGTTTCAATCCCGTGGTGCGCGTTTTCATCTTGCCCTTTGACAGCCTGCCGCGCCGAAGCGATGAAGCCTTGCCCGTGCTGCGCTGGCGCTTGAAGAAGAGCGTGCCATTTGATGTCGATGAAACAGTGGTTTCCTGGATGCGCCAGGCAGGTCCGCAGGGAAACCTGGAGGTGGTTACGGCGGTGGCGCGCAAGGTCATCCTTCGCGAATACGAGGAAATCGTCGAAAGCCTGGGCGCCCGGAACATCATCGTTTTGAGCTCGACTTTGGCCACTTTACCGCTTCTCGAGGAGCGGGGCGCCACCCTGCTGGCCCGCATCAGTGGCAAGACGCTCACAACGGTCATCGTGAATGGCTCGAATCTTTGCGTCTACCGCGCCACCGACATGCTCGCCGAGGCCGACGTTCTGGAAACGCACACCGTTCTTGAAGAAATCTTTCCGGCTCTCGCGTATTATCAGGACACTTGGGGCGCCACGATCGACCGCGCCCGGTTGGCAGGTTTCGGGCCGCGCGAGCGGGAATTTCGCGAGGCGCTCGAAACGGAATTGCGATTGCCAGTTGCTTCCTTGGCCGACTCGGAAGGCGCGCGGGGACTGATTTCCCCGGCCAACGAAATGCTTCACCAGAATCTGGACGCGCTGGTCGGATGGGTGCTGAATGAGGGGGCCTGAAGCTCCGCTTCAGGTGAGTTCTTGAAATCTGCGGTCACGGCTTAGGCCGTCTGAGGGAATTTTTGTCAAAGCTTCCAAAAGCTTCTAGTCGTGTTCTGCGCGGGAGACAGCCATGAAGCTGCGGCTGAATCTCTCGACGACTCCACAGCAAAACCAGCGCCCTTTCATTGCCGGAGCCCTGGCTGTCGGCACCGTGGGCCTGATCGCGCTGCTGATTCTTTCGCACGCGGCGTATTCTTCCTGGCAGTCCAATCGCGACCTCCGCTCCGAAATCGCGCACTGGCAGCAGGAAATTCGCGTTGACGGGCAAAAGCAGCGGAACCTGGAAAACTATTTCAACGCGCCGGCCGCGAAGCAGGTCATGGATCGTTCCACCTTTCTGAACGCTCTGATCGACGAACGCAGTTTTCCGTGGACCAAAATTTTTATGGATCTGGAAAAAACGGTTCCTCCCGGCGTGCGCGTGATTAGCATTACGCCCCGCCTGGTCCACGGCCGGGCTGAAGTGGCCATGGAAGTGGGCGTCGCCAGTACCGAGAGCGAAATTCAGTTTCTGCAAGCGGTCGAGAAATCTCCGGTGTTTTCCGGAATTAAGGTCGATCAGGTGCGGCCGGTGACCACAGGCAGCGGCCCGGACCGGATTGTTTTAAATCTCACGGTACAATACGTCACCACATGAAACCCCACTGGGATGCCTGGAAAAAATGGACCGGGATGGCGCTCGCGGTGTTGCTGATCGCTGACCTGGGACTGGCGGTTTTCCTCTGGCAGTCCGCCAGCCAGGCGCCCGAAGAGATGCGCGCACAGAGCGAGCGGCTGGCGATTCAAGCCAAGCTCCTCAAGGCCGACATCGCCCGGGGTGAAAAAATTCGGGCCTCGCTTCCTGAAGTGAGAAAGGATTGCGATTCCTTCTATCAGGACTCGTTCCTTGATCCGGTCACCGGTTATTCCGATATCGAGACTGACCTTGATTCGATCGCCTCCAAAGCGGGGATCAAGACGAGCGGCTTCAGCTTTAAGCAGAAAGAAGTGAAGGATCGCGGAGTCACCGAAATCGATATCGATACGACCGTTGCCGCCGATTATCCGTCGGTGATCGAGTTCATCAACGGACTCGAGCGTTCGAAGTATTTCTACCTTTTGGACCAAGTGCAGTTGAACGCCGCGGCGGCTGGCGGGATTCAGTTGAATATCGGCCTGCACACTTTTTTCAGGACTTAGTCGATGTCACGGCGGACGCAAATCTACGTGCTGCTCGGACTGGGAGTGATCCTGGTCGTCACCGTTTTTTACAGCACTCGGGGCGCCGCGCCGGGCGCGTCTGGAAGTGTTGAGAGCGCCAACTTTCAGCCCTTGGACATTCAAGAGCCCCGCCTGCACCTGGATCGCCTGGAAAAATTGCGCAAGCTGGAAATCTCAGGACCACACCGGAATATTTTCGTGGCCTCCGCCCCGCCGATCACCTTGGGGCCCGGGCAGCAAGCAGTGAAGCCGCCTGAACCATTCGTCGGCCCCAGGCAGCCGCCGCCTCCTCCCCCCTTGCAGATTCCCGCGGAATTTTTCGGTTACGCTACGCGACCGGCTTCTGGACGCCGCGTCGCGTTCTTCACAAGCGGTGACGACGTCTTGGTCGTCGCCGAAGGCGACACGTTTCTTGGACGTTTTCGTCTGGTGCATATCGGCAACGATACCGCCGATGTCGAAGAGCTGGGCACCGGGCGCCACACCACCGTGGCCATGGTGCAATGGTGGCTCAGGGCCGCCGCTCGGAGAGGATGAGGCTCAACGCTTCCCGGTAAACCCGGCCTTTGATCGCCCATTCGGCGGCGTTGCCTGGCTCCCGCTTGATATTGGCGCGGCCGTGGCGTAATCGGTGCCGAACCATACGCGCAGCGCCTCGGGCAGGCCGATCACCTCGCCGTAGCCCGGCATCGAGGCCAGCGGCGTCGCGTTGAGATAGGTGGTCACCACTTCCTGGCGGCGCGCCATCGTATCGGGGCCATCCATGTAGATGCGCGCCGAGGCGGTCAGCATCTGCCGCAGCTTGTCGCCGACGCCGCCCGTCTGGCCGCCCGGCGAATGATGGAATTTCTCGATCTGCGTCGCGAGCGTGCTGCCGCCGCCTTCGTTAATGCGTGGGACGAACATGTGTGCAACACGCCCGACTACCGCGAAGCCGAACCGGTCCCATTTGACCGCGGCGTTATGCTCTTTGTATTGCGGATCGAGCAGATAGCGATCCTCGATAACAGCAGGCTGTTGACGACGAGCGGCGGGATATCCGCGAAATCGCGATAGGTCGCTTGCGGAACCGAGCGCGGTAAATCTCGTCGCCGAGGCGGTCGAAGATGCTCAGCCCGGCACGGTTCTTTTCGCGATAGATCGGGAAGGCCCGGCGCCCGACAAATCGTCGAAGGTCCGGCGTCCAGCGCGCCTGATCGGCGACCGTATAGCCGGTTGCGGTCAGGTCGGAGATGAATTGCGGCAACTCGGCGTAACCAAGACGCTGGTCGCAGGGGCCGTTTTTCGGGAAAGCGATCGAAGTGCTCGGCCCGGTCTGCGTCGCAAAGCTCATGCGCCGGTCGAGCCCGGTGGATACATCGCCTCGACGAGCGAAATGATGCGGCAACCAGCACCAGGACAAAAACAAGATGGCGCCCGTGATAGGAAGCAACAACACGAAGGCGGCCATCCCGGCAGCCGGCACCAGCTCGACCAAGATCTGCTCGCTGCCGTAGCAGGTCGAGGAGATCGAGTCGGGTGCCAGCGCGCCGAGGGCAACGGGATTCGACAATCTCTCCGACCTCAGCTTCTCGGTGAGCAGCGCCTTACCAAGAAAGATCCGCTTGAACACCTGAGCGAAGGGCACCGGTATCGCACGCCCGCTATCCGCTGCCGTCACAGCGAAAGCGATACCCACGTTGAGCGGTGTCAACCTGGCAATAAGCTGCGAGGCCGCTGAGGCTTCAGAAGTCGCCGAGCCTGGACGTTTCGAGGTCGAGGTCCCGTTCGATTGTGCGCGACAGGGTCGCGTTGAAGCGGCGATCGCGTCGTTGATCCAACACCTCGGAACGCTCGACACGCAGCAGGGTCAGCCGTAACGCGATGTACTCGTCAATCTCCTCCGCGACGGCCAATTTCTGCTCCTTCGTACCAGTCGACTGGAGGCGCCGGGTCCTGGCCTCGTAGAAGGCACGTACCGATTTGGCGGCGTCGTCGCTGTCGTCACCGTCGCGGTGGTTGTCCAGCCACGCCAACGCGGCGCGGGCCGCGCGCAGCCGGATCCGGTTCTCTTCACTTCGCAAATCGGGTGGCTTGAGTCCGAGTCGGCGCACTAGCCATGGCAGGCTGACGCGACCAGGTGTGCCAGGCCCTGGCCGCGGAGCGGCGCCCGAGCCGGGTGCTGATGCTGACCGCCGCGAGTACCATCGCCGACCGGGTCGAGGGCCTGGGTCTAGGCGCGGATGACTACCTGCCCAAGCCGTTCGACTTCGCCGAACTGGTAGCCCGGATCCGGGCCCTGGACCCCCGCCGCGGTCCCGCTGCCGCTGGCGCTGGAGCGCGGCGACCTGAGCCTGGACCCGGCCCGGCGGCTCGCCGTCCGCGCCGGGCGCCGCCTGCCGCTCACTCCCAAGGAATTCGCCGTGCTGGAGTGCCTGCTGGCCGCGCAGGGCGCGCTGGTCTCGGCCGAGGAACTCCTGGAGCGGGTGTGGGACGCGAACGCGGACATATTCACCACCACGGTCAAGACCACCATAGGGCGGCTGCGGGCCAAGCTGGGCGACCCGCCGGTCATCGAGACCGTCCGCGACGGCGGCTACCGGATCTGACTGGCCATGACCCGTTCCGCCATCACCCGGGCCGCCATCACCCGGGCTGCCATGACCCGGGCTGCCCGGCGGCTCCTCACCCCGGCCTCCTGGCTCCGGCTGCCCCGCCGCACCGCCCGGCTGCGCCTCACCGTCCTCTACGGCGCCCTGTTCACCGCCGCCGGCGCCGCCGTGCTCGGCGTCACCTTCTGGCTCTTCCAGCGGGCTACCGCCGGCGCCGTGTTCTCATCGAACAATCATTTCGCCCCGGCAATCCACGGCGTCAGGTCCCAGATATTGTTGGGCCTCCGCGCCCC
>CAVQZU010000001.1:0-35589 GCA_963718485.1 uncultured Acidobacteriota bacterium | reverse complement strand
AGCCCGCGCAAGGATGCCATCCTGACTTATCTGTGTTTCCTTGCTTCAAGATAGATTTTCGCACAAACCCCCGGCCATTGCCACGGGACATCGGTACCGGCAGGACGCTCAGCATTCGGTGCCGGCCGCCGCGGGACAGCGGGTGTGGAAAGCAGGATCCGGGAAAATGCGCGCAGCGCCCTCGGCGGCTCGCCGCGCAGCACGACGCGCGCTGGCTGCGCGCTGGGATCGGGCACAGGAACGGCGGATAGCAGCAGGGCGCGCGGGTGTGTTGGTGCAGCAGGTGACGGACAGCATCGCGATTGGCGCGATCTCGTCGCCGCCGGCGAGATACACCGCTGCCACGGCATCGGCAATGAAGCGGAGCGATGCGAGATGATGTGATATAAAATCGCTTTGGGCCGAGAGCACCAGGCGAACTCCGCCAGCAGATTGATTATCCTGGCCTGCCTGAGGGTGATCGTTCGGGTCGGCTTGACCCATTCGATGGAAGCGAGTTGGCGCCAACCCGGTCACCGTTTCGCTGATCTGCGTAAGGGGCGAGCGGAAGCTATGTCTTGCCCCCCGCGGCGGCAGCCGTTACGCCGCCGTCACAGAACGTCCTTCAGCGGATGGTTTTGCCGCAATTCGTCGAGCTCGACATACCCTCGAGGCTCTTGAGCGAGGCGTGGCGGGAGAACTGCTTGAGCCGGGCGATGGTGCACGCCCTGAGCGACCCCGCTCAAGATCGCACCTCGCCGCAAGCTGTGGCCGGCGAACGCAGCCCCGTCGAGCCCGGCGAGCTCGGTCCATTTCTTGACCACGAGGGCGATCGAATTGGTGTCGATCGGGTTGCTACCAATGCGGTAGCGGTCGGCTACCGGCTCGCGCTTCGCGCCCCGGCGCACGCGCGGCGGCGGCACATCGCCACAGCCGCCGGAACAGCGCGCCCCTCGGTGATTTCAGCGGCGGCGAGCCAGGTCTTGAGGGGCTCTTGACCGGACACAGATCAGTCTTGCCGACCGGCAGCCAGACATTCGTGCCATGCGCCTCCTGGTCGTTCTTGCGCCACGGCAGGAAGAGGGCAATGCCGTCCTCGTGGCGGGTCAGGTGCTCGCAGGTCAGCGCCGCCAGTTCGCTGGGCCGCAGCGCCGCGGCGAAACCGACGAGCAGCAGGGCGCGGTCGCGCAGCCCGGGCAAGGTGTCGGGGATCTGCTGCATGGCGGCGCGCAGCGGGTCGAGCATCAGCGCGGTCTTTTTGCGCAACGGCCGGCGGTGGTGGCGGCGCGGCGGATGCCGGCAAAGGTCGCCGATACCAGCGGCGAGGCGGTCGGCGGTGGGTAACCGGCGAGCAGATGCAGGTAGCGCAGCGCCGCGTGGCGCAGCCGCAAGGTGTTGACGGCGATCCCCCTGCCCGCCTCGGCGGCGAGAAACGCCGCCACCGTGTCGGGCGACGCTGGCAGCACGGTCTGCCGGTGCGCGGCACACCACTCGGTGAAGCGGGCGACGGCGGCGCGGTAGGCGCGGCGGGTGTTCTCCGCCCGGGCGGCGCGCCGGTAATCGGCGGCGGCGGCTTCGGCCGCGGCGAAGTCGCGCCGGCGCCGGCAGGTCGACCATGGTCTCGAATTCGACCAGTCGCGCACCGCGTTCGGTTCGTTGGTAGGCGCGGCGCGAGCGTCGCGAGCGCCGCCGCCGCCGGTGCGGGAAGGGCGACCGTCGGGGCCGATTTCGGTCCGCGCTCATCGGGTGCAGGCTGTATATCGAAGATACGGCATCGTCACCGAGCGCGGCGCGCCGCTGCAAAGCGCCGATCCGAGCTCACTCCCTGCGACTTGCGGCGTCGTGCATGGGTCGCGGCCCGACCTAACGGCGACGCCGTCACCGCTGGTCCCCCAACATCCGCGGCTCCCGCTACTCGCCATGCCGGCGAGCCCGAGCTGGTGCATCTGGTCGAGGGTCGGATGGATCAGCCGCCACCCGCATGCCTTGATGTTGCTTTGCCCGTTGGGGCATTCGACCTCCGTCATTGGCTTTGCACCCGGAGCCTTTTGTTCGATCGCGCGACTACGAAAACGGGCTTTTGTCGTGCAGGTGGGGCTTGGCGGCGGATGGCGTCGTCGCCGGGGGGAAGGCACCTGAACCGAGGCTCTCCTTGAGGCTTGGGACCGCGAATCCCTGCGGCCTGGTGCTGGCGGATCAGGCGCCGCGATGCGCTCGCTGTCGCTCGCCGGCCTCGATCCCGCAACCGCCGGGCTGCGACTTCTTCCCCTGCCCGACCACCCCGTGCGCCAGGCCGCATGGGGACCCCGGTGCGCGCATTCCTCGCGAAACAAGAAACTCGCGCCCGGCCGTCCTCCGCGTTGCTGCGGGCCTGCGGCTGCGGGCCGGCCGTCGTGGCGCTGTCGACCGCCATCAGGCCGCGATGGGCGCGGTCCTGAGACAGCATCAAGGAGGTCACCATGGCTCAGATCGGCAGCTTAACCCGCGGCGACGACGGCATCCTCAGCGGCACCATCCGCACCCTCTCGCTCAACGTCAAAGCGCGGTTCGTCCCGGCCGAGGCGTCGTCGAACGAGAAGGCCCCGGCCCTGCGGGTGCTCGCCGGCTCCGTCGAGATCGGCGCCGCCTGGAAGCGTACGTCCAAGGACAACAGCGTCTATCACTCGGTGAAGCTCGACGACCCGTCCTTCCCGGCCCCGATCTTCGCCAACCTCGTCGAGGTCGAGACCGGCTATGCGCTGGTCTGGTCGCGCTGATCCGCCGGCCGGGGCGTCGCGCTCGGCGCGGCGCCGCCGCCCTTCACCCCCGGAATTATGCGGAGCGCGCACCCGCCGTGCGGCGCGGAAATCCTCGTCCTAAGCGACCCTGCTCCGCATAAGGCTCAACTCCGCATAATCCGGCTAATGCGGTGCACCGCATAGGCCCGAGTTCGGCCCGAACTGGGTCCGCTGCCGCCTCGTCAAGCTCGAAAAGCCGGCCGAAGACGGCGCCACCCACATCGCCCTCTGGGAACCGCGCGACTAGCGATCACCAGCGCCCCGCCGCGGGTTCTCCGCGGCGGGGCTTTTCCGCGCAACCGCTCCTTTTGTCGGAATGATCCCTCTCCCGCTTTAGAAGCCGTAGAAGCCGTCTCGCCGAATTTCCCGATCATCCCATGTCGGCCCGCGCCGGCTCAAGGAGGCCGCGGTCCCCCGATTTTACCGCGCGGAATGAGTGCGCCAGCGCGCCTGTCTTGCCTCGCACGCGACAAAATCGGCGCCTCCGCCCCCGCTGCGCGGCGCCTGCGGCGTCCTTGACCCAGCCCAGTCCGGTATGGGCGCCCGCCTCCCGTCTTTGCGACGGAAGGAGAACACGATGATCACCCTCTACGACCATATCCAGCAGCTGCGGGCCGAGCTGCGCGGCTGCTACTTCACCGGCCGCGAGCGTGCTGCCGTGCAGGCGGAGCTGGAAAAGGCGATCGGCGAACAGGCCGAACTCGACCACGCATTTGACGCCGCCCTGGAGGCGCTGTCGAATCCCATTCTGGCGATCGGGGCCGCCGCGTAAGCGGCACCTCCCCTCCTCCGCCGGTTCTGCCCCTTAAGACCTTAAGAGACCTTGCCGCGGGCGCGGGCACCGGCCGAGTTGGGTCGGAGAGCGGTCATTCCATCGCGTATCTTGGCGGGCGCCCGACCGGCTTCGACCAGGCCGTTGAACCCGCCGCTCAACGTGCCGAACACCGGGCCACCGCTGGGCCGCAGTCGGTTGACGGTCAAGGCCATGCCGGCCGCGGCGAGCAGCGATCCGGCGCCGCGGTCCAGCGCGGTGGCCACCGCGGGCAGCGTGGCGCGTAATCCGAGCGCGTCGGCGCGCCCAGCGTAGACCCCGCCCAGCAGTGGGTCGACCAGCCGGTCGACCAACTCGTCACCGGTTCGCTCGCGCAGCAGCAGCCCGACCGCGGCGTCGCGCCCGGGCTCCCAGCGCAGCGCCATGGTGGGTTCCGCGGCTACCCGTGCCCTTGAAAAATCCGTTGACCTACGAAATCATCCTCCCGGAGAAAGTCGGTGTGCCAGCGCGCCGCCTGGTGCTGGGAAAACACTCCGGCCGGAACGCTCTCCGCTCGCGTCTCGATGAGCTCGGCTATCAGACCACTGACGCCGAACTCGCCGACTGCTATACAATGGCGATTGCGATGGCGGACGCGGAAAGGGAAGTCACCGACCGCGACCTGCTGGCGATTGTTCATCAGGTGCGCCGCAATCAGGCCAGCCCCGCCCCCGCAAACTGAAATATTCGCGAAGGAACAGAATGTTCCGATGACCGAACTGCGCAAGACGATCGCCGTGTTGCCGGGCGATGGAATCGGCCCCGAAGTGACACGTGCCGCAGTGCAACTGCTCGGCGACTGCGCCACGGCCTTCAACCATAAGTTCCAGTTCCGCGAGCTTCCTTTTGGCGGCGACGCCATTGACCGCTGTGGTTCACCGCTTCCGCCCGAAACTCTCGCCGGATGCCGTTCGGCCGACGCCATTCTGCTGGGCGCCATTGGCGGACCCCAGTGGGAGGCCAGGCCTCTCGGCACGCGTCCTGAAGCAGGATTGCTCGGCCTGCGACAGCAGCTTGGCCTGTACATCAATCTGCGCCCCACGAAACTCCGCCCCGCATTGCGCACCATCTCGCCTCTCAAGCCGGAGCGCTTGGTTGATTGTGATTTCGAAATGGTCCGCGAGTTGGCGGGCGATGTCTATTTCGGCGAACACCAAATTGAAGGCGAGAGAAGCAAAGCCCGGGCGCGCGACGTGGCCACCTACTCGGTTCCTGAAATCGAGCGCGTCGCCCGCTACGCCTTTGAGCGCGCCGCCGCACGCAGCCGGCGCCTCACCAGCGTAGACAAAGCCAACGTGTTGGCCACCTCGACCCTGTGGCGCCAGACGGTCACCGCGCTAGCGAAGCAATATCCAAACGTCGAGCTCGAGCATATGTATGTCGACAACGCCGCGATGCAAATCCTGCTGCGCCCCGCGCAGTTTGACGTGATTCTCACCTCGAACCTGTTCGGCGACATCCTCAGCGACGAGGCCGCCGCCCTGGCCGGCTCGATCGGCCTGATCCCCTCGATGAGCCGGGAGGTCCTGACCAGCCCGCTTTGTATGAGCCCATCCATGGTTCGGCTCCGACCATTGCCGGAAAAGACGTGGCCTGTCCTTTGGGGGCGATTTTGTCGGCGACCATGATGCTGCGAGAGTCCTTCGGGCTGGAAATCGAAGCGCAGTGGATCGAAACGGGAATCGATCGCGTGCTCGAACGCGGCTACCGCACAGCGGACATCGCCGAACCCGGAGGCAAATCGGTGCGCAGCTCCGAGCTCACCGAGCAGATTCGCAGCGAACTCCACGACGTGCTGGTCCACCACGAACGCTACGGCTGGGGCGTTTAGCACTTTTAGATTTTCTTGAGCACCAGGCAGCCCGCGATCATGTCGTGCAGCGCCTGTCTCTTTTCGGTAAACCCCGCCATGATGTAGCCGATGAAAAACGGAATCAGCCCGGTGATGATCTTCGCGAAGAAGCGCCCTGTGGCGCGCCCAAAACTCACCCGCTGTCCCTGCAGATCGGTCACCAACAGCCCCAGTGCCATTTTCCCGAGCGTGCCTTGGTGCGCGGACGATTCCATGGCCGCGAAATAAATCCAGGTCACCGCAATCGTGACCGGGAGCAGCACAAGAATCACACCGAGCATCGCGGTCGGAAGCAACGGATTGGCTGCTCGGTCATACGCCTGTGGCGCAAAGCCGCGGAGAAAACTCACGCCCACCGTGGCAATGACAATCGCGATGATCGCTCCAAAGGCCACCGTCACGATGGCGCTATCGATCAGATAAGCGACCAAGCGCAGCCAGAAGCCCGCATAGGGCGCAGGAAGCGACGAAGCGAGCGTAACGGGTGCAGCCGGCGAGAGGTAGGAAGCGGCTTCCGGAGTATAGGAGGCCACCGGCGGCGCGGCGAATTCTGGCCTGGCGGCTGCCGGCAGGGGCTCGGCGATGGGCGCAAGCGTGGCTACCGGCGCGGCCTCTGCTGTCGCCCCCGCAGGTGCATCGAGCGGCTGTCCGCAGGTTCTGCAGAAGCGCGCCCCTTCCGGTGCCAGACTCCCGCATTTGGTGCAAAACATGTTTTCAGCTCCTCGGCGATGCCGCTTCGCCGCTACACTTTCTTGATTACCAGGCACCCGGCGATCAGGTCGTGCAGCGCCTGCTTTTTTTGTGTAAACCCGGCCATGAAAAATCCGATGAGAAAGGTCATCGACGACAAGATTTTAGCGAAGAATCGCAGCGACGCCCGGGCAAAGGAAACACGGTTGCCCGCAAGGTCCACCACTTCCAGGCCGAGTACCTTTTTCCCGATCGTGGCCTTCCACCGCGAACTTTCTGACACCGAGAAGTACACCCAATTGCCCATCAAGAAAAGCAGAATCAGAGCGGTGACCTGCGGGCTGCTATTGGTGAAAAGAAACCAAGGATCATTGGCCGGAATCCCCCCCGGCCGGCCGATCAAGGGCCGCAGCAGCAGGTTCCCCAGCACGAACCCGAGCAGCAGGCTATCGATCGCATACGCAACCAGCCGCAGCCAAAAGCCGGCAAAGGCAACGGGGGCCCGCGCGGCGCCGGCCCACCCGGTGGACCATCCCCCGATTCGCTGCCCGCACGCACCGCAAATCTCGGCTCCTTCCGCAACCCTTGCTCCGCACTTCGGACAAACCAATGGGCCTCCTGCTGGCTTGCTGCATTCTTCTCGCTGCGTCGGCATCCTACTGGAGCCGCAAGCAACCGGTCAACCAGCGTTTCCACCGGTTCCTGGCTGTCGGCGGCGTCCAGGCCGGCTGCTGTGCCTTGGGCGCTTTGCTGCTGCGGTCGTTCCCTTTTGAGTTTGAACAAAGCAGATTTCCCTCCGTTTCAAGCCCCGGGGGGCATCTGCGGCAGATCTCCGTGAGTTTCATCGGGTGGGGCAAATCAGAAAGAGCCCGGCGGGGATTGTCGAACTCTCCGGGGGCGCGTTGCTAGGGGGCTTTCGATAGGAATTAGTCCGGCTTTTTGACCTTTCGCGGGCGAACGGCCCAGGCCACAGCGAGTGGAGCTAGGTTGGATCACGCGGCGGGCCAGTCGATCGGTTCCGGTCATGGCGGTCAGGAAAGGCGAAAGAATTTGCGATGAGAGACCGCAATTTGTTGAGCATCGCTTCAATCGCTTCCAGTTCGCTGCTGTCGACGCGCCCGGTCGCTCCCCGCAAGCGATGAAAGATCGCGGCCTCGGCCACAACGATCCGCTGGAAGATTTTCTTCGCATCCGATTCAAGCAAAGCCTCTTCGCACGGTTTCTGCCATTCCCGAAATTCTAAGTGGTCCACTGCTCCTCGCTCTAGGCCCTAGAACCCGGCCGTCCGGCAAAAGTTGCTGGCAGCTTCTGATTTGAGCAAGCTTCGCGCGAAGGCGCTGACGGGCGGTGCGCTTGGATTTTCAAGCCTGGCAACTCGTCGAGATATGCCACCCTGGATCGCGAGCGCGGAAATCACCGGAAGTGTTCAATAATCGCTAGAATCAATAGGATCACAAACGACACCAGTAGCGCCCGTTCGCCCAAATCCTCTCGTTTGAAAGGCCACATGTTGCGGCTTCCTCTGACCGGAGAATAGAGCCAAAACGTTAACGAAAGATGAACTATGTATTAGAATTAAATGCCAGAACGATTGCACCGAGGCCCGGGCCCGGATCGCGTCATCAGAAAATCAAGTGTTAGGTCCTGAGCGATTCGCCTGCAACGGCCGCAACGGAAGATCGCATCAAAACCCTTTCTCCCGTGATCGTTGCCGTGCCGACCGGAAATCATGTCGGCCTCTGAAAGCATCGAGAGGTTCACCCCTGCGCCCTGGCATGATCATCACGAATTCGCCTGCCCGTCTATGTAGAATGCCGGTCTGAGGAGTGAAGCTCTGGCAATATCGGTGCGGGAAGGCGGGCCGGACAACGGCAGCTTGGGACGCTGCCACGCCTCACTATCTTCCGGCCTCCTCTTGCAATCTGTTCCCGTGCGGACCGGATGTTCAACCGGAGCTTGAAGCGATCGAGAGAAACACTGCACTGGGCGGTCAGGTGTGATATCCTCGCCCGAACATTGGCCTGCGGGGGCTAGCCTTGGCATTGCTCAGTGAATTGTATGCCCGTGACGGGTGTCGTTGAACTTTCCCGGAACCTGAGCGTGACCCGGGAGGGCCGCATACATCCGGAGTAGGCATCGTAAGACGCGAAAGGATCATCTCAAAACAGGCAAGACGAGTATGTGGCCGACCAAACTTCCCGTTAGCAAAGTTGCTGCCATCGTTGTTCTGCTCGGCGTTTTCGGGCTGGCAAATGATTCTCGTGCGGATGCCCCCAAAAGCGGGATGGTGCAGTTTCCCTCCGGCACCGGAACCGAAATGGTAAGCGGGTTCGTGGCTGAGCCGGCAACGGCGGTGCGTCACCCCGGTGTCATCGTGATTCACACCTGGTGGGGCCTCAACGACTGGGTCAAGCAGCAAACCGAAAAGCTCGCCGAACTCGGATTTGTAGCCGTGGCCGTCGATCTCTACGACGGCCATGTCGCGATCGATCCCTCGGCCGCACAGGATCTGCGCACGGGATTGAAGGATGGAATTGCTCTCCGCGACCTGATGGCAGCCTTCGCCTATCTCTATACGCGCAAGGACGTGGACCATGACCATATCGGTGCAATTGGCTGGGACATGGGTGGCGGATACGCGCTGAAACTGGCCATGTATCAGCCCCGCTTGGCGGCCTGCGTTGTGAACTACGGCACTCCGCCCACCGATCCGAACGATATTCAACAGATCCTGGCCCCTGTTCTGGGGAATTTCGGAGCACTCGACAAAGGCGTTCTGCCGGGGGATGTGCAGATGTTTGAAAAAGCCATGAAAAATATGCAGCGGCGCGTGGACATCAAAATCTACGAAGGCGCCGGTCACGGTTTTGAAAATTCCGACAACAAAGACACCTACCGGCCTGAAGCTGCCGCCGATGCCTGGGGCCGCAGCATTGCCTTCCTCAACAAGAGTTTGAAATAGGTTGCCCCTCTATTCCCCGAGAGTTTGCGGTTATGAGAAGGTCCCCACCCCGGAAAAGGTTCGCGATTGGATAGCACCGGTCAAAAATTAAAGCAGCCGGAGTTCGGCAGCGGGCATCCCATTGCTATGGGGTCAGGTACGCCACGCGCCAGTCTAACTGCCAGGGACATCGTCGCGGGATGGGGAAGCATTTTGCGCGGCAATGCTCCACTGTTATCAATCGAAATCACCAGGGAGTGTCCGCTCAGCTGCCCGGGCTGCTACGCCTACGGCGCGGAGCATTTGGGTGGTGAGGTCACGCTGCGCGATCTCAGTGATTTTCGCGACCAAGCGCTCGTCGAAGGAGTGCTTGATCTGGTCCGCAAGCACAAACCTCTTCATGTTTCCTTGGTCGGGGGCGAACCGCTCATGCGCCATCGGGAATTGACCCGCATCCTCCCGGTATTGAGCGACATGGGCGTTTTCGCCATGGTCGTAACCAGCGGCGTGATTCCGATTCCCGCCGAATGGATGAGCATTGAGCGCTTTCGCGCCGCGGTTTCGGTTGACGGTTTGCCCGAGCACCACGACATTCGCCGCAAGCCCGCCACCTACGCCCGAATCCTGAAGAATATCGAGGGCCGCAGCGTCAATGTCCACTGGGTGATCACCCGGCCGATGCTCGAGCGTCGCGGATACCTGGAAGATTACGTCTGTTTCTGGAGCGGACGCTCGGAAGTCGATCGTATCTGGGTGAGCGTGTACACCCCTCAACGTGGCGAAGAAAGCCCGGAAAAGTTGACGGCCGCCGATCGCCAATTGCTGGCCGAGGAACTTCCCGGCTTGGCGCAACGGTATCCGAAACTGCTAATGAACGAAGGCATCGCCAGGGCGATCGTTCGCCCGCCAGCAAACCCGGATGACTGCATCTTCTCGAAAATGTCGGTGAACTATTCAGCAGACTTGCGGAGCCGGGTGGAACCTTGCGTTTTCGGGGGCACGCCCGATTGCTCGCAATGCGGATGCGCCATCAGCAGCGGCTTGCATTGGGTTCGCGATGTGCGGCTGGCCGGTCCGCTCAAGGTGGGTCACTTGGTTCAGGGTTCGGTTCGGATTGGCCGGGTGATGAACCGTCTCAGAAAGCGTTCTGAGACCCCGCCGCGCTGGCACACCGAGCCGGACCAGAAGCCAGAGGACGAACTCGTGCAGATTGAGTGATAAGCCGCCCGTCCCGGCCGCTTGGGCCTTGCCATCCGAGCTAACTGATACAGAGCATTAGCTTTGGTATTACAAAACTATTACAAACGCCCCCCTTCCTCTCCTGTACTATCGATAAGCAAGCAGCAGAGAGAGCCTGTAAACAACCCAAGGGAACCGAGGGTTAGGTCAACCATGCGAATCAATGATTTAGAGAAACAGCCTGCCGGGCAGGACCACATCAACTGGGTTACGGCCATTGCCATGTTCTTGTTCCATGTAGGCGCGGTGGCGGCGCTTTTCTTTTTCACCTGGAAGGCCTTTCTTCTGGGAATGTTTCTCTACTGGGTATCGGGAAGCCTTGGGATCGGTATGGGATATCACCGCTTGCTCACGCACCGCGGCTACAAGACGCCCAAGTGGGTGGAGTATTTTCTGACCTTCTGTGCGACTCTCGCACTCGAAGGCGGGCCTATTTTCTGGGTAGCGACGCACCGCATTCACCATCAGTATTCGGACAAAGAGGGCGACCCGCATTCACCGATCGATGGGAAGTGGTGGGCTCATATGGGCTGGATTCTGATGGGCAAGTCCATGCATCATGATACTTCCACCCTGGCAAAATACGTTCCGGACTTGGCGAAGGATAAGTTTCACGTTTGGATTACCAAATATCACTACGCTCCCATGATCGCCGTGGGCCTCATCATCCTGGCAATTGGCGGAATACCCTGCGTGCTGTGGGGAATCTTCTTCCGGACGGTGCTCGGGCTGCATTCCACCTGGCTTGTGAACTCGGCCACGCATTCCTGGGGTTCGCGCCGCTTCGAGACCCGCGATCTTTCCACCAACAGTTGGTGGGTGGCCATGTTTACTTGGGGCGAGGGGTGGCACAACAACCATCATGCGCATCCTAGCTCATCGCGCCACGGCTTGGCTTGGTATGAAGTTGACCTGAACTGGTATGGCATCTGGGTCCTTCAGAAGCTCGGATTGGCGCGGCAGGTCTATGCCTACAAGCTCTCCGCTCTGAAGACTCCCGCTGCGGAAAAAGACGAGCAGCTTCAGGCCGCAGCAATGGCTGCTACCGAACCGGCCCGCGATTTGATTTCCGCGTAGGAAAAGCCTCGGAGTCCATCCAGGGATTCCCCCGCCGCGCCCAGGGATTCGGTCGATCGCCCTGATCCGAATCCCTGATTAGAACAGCGCGGCTACGTGAGAAGCGACTTGCCTTTGCGATTCGCTGTACAATCTTGAAAAGCTGCCATGCGAATCACCGGTCGGCGGAAAAAGATCGCTTTCTTTGTCATCCTGGGCATTTGTCTGGTGGCGCTGGCCCTGACCTTGAACATCAGCTGGATCATCCTGAATTGGCGCAAGGGCGTTCTTCTGTTCTTCGGGGTGATTTTCTTCGCCGCGATTATCCTCGGGCTGATTCTCAACACCGGCTTTCTCGTGCGTGAAATCCGGCGCAACGAGCAGCACGACAGCTTCATCAACGCCGTCACCCACGAGCTGAAAACACCCATCGCCTCCATCCGTCTGTATCTGGAAACCCTGCAACGCCGTGACCTGGAAGAGCCCCAGCGGCAGCAGTTCTACAAGCTGATGCTCGAAGACGCTGACCGCCTGTTGGGCACCGTCGATCAGGTGCTCAAGGCGGGGGAGGTTGGCTACAAGCGTGACGCGCGGCACCGCGCGGAGACCGATTTCAGCAAACTGGTTCGCGACTGCATGGACCTGGCCCGCAACAGGCACCATCTCGAGCCGAGCGCTCTGCAGTATCAAGGCCCAAGCAACGGCAACGTGGCGACCGTCGAGGCCGACCCGGAAGAACTGCGCACCGCCGTCTCAAACATCCTGGACAATGCCATCAAGTATTCGGTTGGCAACGTGAACGTATCGGTGCAAGTGGAACTGCCCGATGAGAGGCGGGTGGTGTTGCGAGTCCGCGACCGCGGCGTGGGGATTCCGGCCGCCGCCCTTAAGCGCATATTCAAGCGCTTCTATCGCGTACCAGGAAGAAGTGTATCGCAGGTCAAGGGAACCGGCTTGGGTCTGTTCATCGTGCGCTCGATTGCGCGCGCTCACGGCGGAAAAGTATTTGCCGAAAGCGGCGGCGAGGCGCGCGGCACGACCATCACTTTCGAGTTGCCGAGGGCCGGATGAGCCACCTGCTGGTCGTCGAAGACGAAGCGCACCTGGCGCAGGGACTGCGGTTCAATCTCGAAGCCGAGGGCCATTCCGTCGACGTGGTCGCCGACGGCGAATCGGCCATGCAGCGCCTCGCCGGCAGCGCCAAAGAAAAGTTCGACGCCGTGGTCCTCGATGTGATGCTCCCGGGGATGGATGGATTTGCGGTGGCCTCTGAGTTGAGACGGGCCCGTAACTACGTGCCGGTGCTCATGCTTACCGCGCGGGGGCGCCCGGAAGACGTTTTGCAAGGGTTCGCGGCCGGTGCCGACGATTATCTGCCCAAGCCATTCGAGCTTCCCATCTTCCTGGCCCGGCTGCAGGGACTGCTGCGCCGAAGCGCCTGGCTGAGCGCGCATGCGATGGCATCGGTCCCCGGCCCAGCGCCGTCAACGGCCGATCAACCGCCCGCGGCAGCGCACGCCGGCGACGAAGAAAACGAGGTGGTTTCATTCGATGGTAAGACGATCGATTTTGCAAACCTGGAGATTCGCACAGGTGACAGCACGATCCAGATGACGCTGATGGAAGCGAAACTGCTTCGCCATCTGATTCGCAGCAAGGGTCGCACCGTTTCTCGCAAATCCATTCTCGAAGATGTTTGGGGACTCCACGAAGATACCGATACGCGGGCCATCGATAATTTCGTGGTGCGGCTCCGACGGTATATCGAGGCCGATCCCGCAAAGCCAAAGCATTTGCTGACCGTTCGAGGCGTGGGCTACCGTTTCGTTCTGTAGCCGCCTCCTAGGGAGTGCAGGCCTACAAATCGCCTGCCGGGCCTTTTCTTAGGATTTGCAGGGAGCGCCGCGGTCTTGTGGCGCAGCCTCGGTTTTCATAGAGGCACTCACTAATCCAGACCGGGGTTTCTGCCGCGCAGCTGTTCCAGGTAACCCCGCCCAGCGCTTCCTCGTCTCAGCTATCTAGCTCCGGCCACTCAAAACGTGGTAGTCTACGCCGCGTTCATAACCAATGGGGGATGACTTTGCAAAACAAAAACGTTGTCGGCGAGATGGCCTGCACACACAACGGACAAGAGCCCAGCGCCCTCCATCAGTCCGGAAAATCGCGCCGGGATTTTATCAAGACGGTCGGCGCCCTTAGCGTCGGTGCGATGCTGCCGGCGACCGGGTTGCTCGCGCAAGCCGTTGGTTCGGGTTCCGGCAATCGCCTCATGCCCGGCCGGATCGATGTGCACCACCACCTGTATCCGCCGGTATACGTGAAAGCCATGGAGCAGGATCTGAAGGCGCAAGGCTTCGCGATGCGGCCGTGGACTCCCGAGTCTTCGATCGAAAAAATGGACAAGGCCGGCGTGGCCACGGCCATGCTCTCACCGGTGCAACGCCTGGTCATGGACTCGATGAGCGACAAAAGCCAGCGAGCGCGCGACTTGGCGCGGCAGAACAACGAATACAACGCCAAACTGGTGAAGGATTATCCTGGCCGCTTTGGCTGCCTGGCGGCTCTCCCTCTGCCCGATCAGGACGCCAGCTTAAAGGAAATCGAGTACTCGCTCGACACGCTTAAAGCCGATGGCATCTCGCTGTTCACCGATTATGTCGACAAGTGGGTCGGCGATCCGCTTTTTGCTCCGGTCTTTGATGAGCTCAACCGCCGCAAGGCCGTGGTGTTCTTCCATCCGGCCCGCGCCAACTGCTGCCGCAATCTTCCCGGTCAGTCGGGAATCATCGAATACGACATCGACACCGCGCGCGCCATCGACAGTCTTCTTCTGAACGGCACTGTTTCGCGCTGCCCGGACATCAGCTACATCTTTTCGCACGCCGGGGGTGCCTTCAGCGTTCTGGCAGCGCGCATCAATGACGACTTTCCAAAGAAGCTCCAGGACCGCGTTCCTCACGGCGTCGATTACGAAGTGAAGCGTCTGTACTTCGATACCGCCCATGCGGCCAAAGCCCCGGCCCTTGACGCATTAAAGGATATCGTTCCGGTGTCGCAGATCCTCTATGGCAGCGACGTTCCGCTGCGCGAATATCCGCTCACCGACGAGGGGCTCGATGAATATGCCGGCTTTTCGCCGGCCGAGTGGCGGGCGATCAACCGCGGCAATTCCGAACGATTGTTCCCACGCCTGAAGAAGTCCTAGCGGCAGACTCTCTGCTGCAGGGCGAATCATGAGGAGGTATCATGCGGCCACTCACTAGGTTCACCGGTCTGGTCGGGGCGTTGATTTGGGGGGCATCGTTGGCCTATGGCGCGACGATTTCGGGCACCGTAAAAGGCCCCGACGGCGCCACATTCAAAGCGGCGTTTGTCGAAGCCCAGAACGCGAAGACGAAGGTGACCGTCGACGTCCTCTCTGATCGGGACGGACGGTACCGCATCGAAAAGCTGCCCGCCGGCAGCTATGAAGTAAAAATCCGCGCCATCGGCTATAAGGCAGATCCTCACGCCGGCGTGAACCTGGCAGCGAACCAAAAAGTGTCATTGGATTTCGCCTTGCAACGTGGCGTCGTTCGATGGAGTGACCTGACCCTTTATCAGGGCAAACAGCTTTTGCCCGAAGGCCGGGGCAAAGAGGTGCTTTCTGCCCGCTGTTTCGTTTGCCACGGATTTGAAACCCGCATGGCCGCCACTAGCCGCGATGCCGATGGCTGGCGCGACCGCGTGAACTATATGCGCGAGGCCATGAGCTTTCAGCTCGGCCGCAGCTTTACCGACCAGGATGAGAACGATGTGGTTACCTACCTGAGTTCGGTCTTCAGCCCCGACTCGGTCGTCCCGAAGTCGCCGGCCGACATTCCAGCCTTCAAAGATCTGGTGCGAACCTATACCGACGACGCGATGAAGATCGTCTATGTCGAATACGAACTGCCCGCCCCCACCCGCGCCGCCTGGAGCGCCGCTCCGGACAAGAACGGCGACTTGTGGATGCCCTACTACGGGCGCGGGAACAAGATCGCGAAGCTTGACCCGCAAACCGGAGAGGTCCAGGAATATCCGGTTCCCGAGCAGGAGCCTGCCGGAGTGCACTCCGCCGTGCCCATGCCCGATGGCAATGTGTGGTTCACCGAATTCGCACTCAACAAGATCGGCAGGTTCGATCCGGCCACCCAAAAAATCACCACCTATGCGGACTCGGTAGAAGTGCCCGGCGGCCTCCGCGCCGATAAGCACACCATCCGCATGGATCATGACGGCAACTTGTGGACCAGCGGTAGCCCGCTATCGAAATTCGATCCCCAGACCGGCAAGTTCACTCATTACATGGAAGTGCCTTCGTCCTACGGGATCACCGTCGATAAGGAAGGAAATGTCTGGTTCTGCGTTCTAAGAAAGGACGGCAAAATCGGCCGGGTGGACACCAAGACTGACAAAGTAACGCAGTGGTCTCCGCCCACCCAGGGAACCCCGCAACGCCTGCAGATCACCGACGATGGCATCGTCTGGTTTGGCGAGCGCACCGGAAACAAACTTGGCCGTTTCGATCCCCAGACGGAAACTTTTAAGGAATACGATTTGCCCGGGCCATCGGCCAGCCCCTACGCACTCGGCGTCGACAAGAAAGGCGACATCTGGTACGCGTCGACCGATCAGGACACCATCGGCCGGCTGAATCCGGCCACAGGTCAGGTGATCGAATATCCCTTCCCGCACTCAGAGAATATGTCGCGAGAATTCTTCTTCGACGCCCAGGGCAAAATTTGGTTCGCTTCGCCCATGAACAACCGCGTCGGCTATCTCTACGTAGCCGGTAAATAATCGGGGGCCCAGTTTGGTCTATCCCGGGATACTGCACCAAGAGGCTTGCGATGGCCGAGGCTCGGCTACTGTCCCGAGCCGCTGCGGCCGGTGCGGTTTTTGATCCCCCCGACCGATGCCCGGATGGAAGCGCTTGGTGGCTGCATCGCTCGTTCACTTGCAGAGTTCCGGTAAGCTCGAATTGAACCCGCTTGACAGAGAAAAGCGCCCCACTTAGCATGAATTATTGTCCCGTTGCCCCGCCAGCTCGGACTCTCTCAAGAAATATTCGGCGGCCGATGCGCTCCCCGCCGGCGTGCACAAACAACACCGAGGAGAAAAACGTGTCCAGTAGAGGCGAGAAAAACGTTGCTAACTCGCGCCAGGCTTTCCGTCGCGCGCTCATCACCCCAGCTTTTCTCTTGCTTGGTTCTGTTGTAGTCATGCTGATGGGAGCAGCATCTTCTTTCCCGGCCTCACCGCTTCCAATTCCGCCGCAAGCGAAGAAGTGGGCCGACCAGATGCCGGAGGGCGACGGGAAAAAGCTTATCGTCGCGAAATGCCAGTTGTGTCACACGCTTGAGCGCGTGGTCACAGCCCATCGTACGAAAGATGATTGGGAGGCCGTCATAGGCTTGATGGTCGAACAGGGCGCCTCGCTCACCGATGATGAGAGCAAGACCGTGGTCGATTATCTGGTCGCCAATTACCCTGCCAAGGGCGCAGCCGCTCCCGGGGCAGCGGCACCGGGCGGAGGGGCGCCGATGATGATTGTCGATCCCGATCAGGCCTCGTTTACGACGCCCCCGGATTCGCTCGGATTTCCGAAAGGCGTTACGATGGCCATTGTCTCGGGCGACCCAGCCAAACCCGGTTTGTTTTCGGTCCTCTTGAAGCTAGCGCCTGATCAAACCGTCCCGCCGCACTGGCTATCGGTTGACGTTGATTCGGTCGATCTCCGCGGAAGCTACCAACTGGGCACTGGCGATAGCTTCGATGCGGCCAAGCTCCAGGCAGTGAATCCCGGCCAGGTAGTGCACATCCCGGCGCAATCACACCAGTTTGGCCAGGCCAAGGGCACGACCGTCGTGCTGCTCTACGGTGTCGGTCCGCTCTCGGTCACCTGGGGACCCTAGCTGTTTCAAAACAACCCCCCGCCCTAGCGTCGTTCGCCGCCGGTGGCTTCGCGAGCCAGCGGCTTGTCGCTTTTCGCGAAGTCCGCCGAAGCCTCGCCGGTCGAGGAGATATCCTGCGCTCCGGTCTGTTCGAGAACAACCTTGGCGCGCTTGGTCCACTGCGAATCATCCGAGTGCACCGAGAGAAGAATCCCGCCCTGGCGAACGCGCCCTTCATAACGTTTCGCTTCGTATTCCGGAATTCCCATTCCAATCAGCGCGCCCGCAATTCCGCCGATCGCCCCGCCAACGCCGACGCCTGCGAGCGCCGCCATGATCGGCCCCGCCGCGATAAACGGACCAATTCCCGGAATGGCCAGAGCGCCAACTCCGGCAAGCCAGCCGAGAACGCCTCCGACAACCGCGCCGCTGCCCGCTCCGGTTGCGGCTCCCTCCGGAGCTTTGGTTCCTTTTTCGTGAGCGAAATCTTTCGAGCCCACATTTTCCGGAAAAAGTACGGAAATATCAGTGTTTCGGAAGCCCGCAGCTTTTAAAGCCTTCACTGCGCCTTCCACGGCTTCATAGGTCGAATAAATCCCGAAAACTGCGGTATTTTTCCCTGCCATAGTTCCTCCTTCAAGGGATGAATCGATTCTTGGACTGCGCCGCTGGAAGCGTAGCCGCCCTCGCAGCGATGCAGCTATCCAAGGAAGGCTGTAAGTCTCGCGACAGCTTCCTGTACCAGGAAATTTCCACCCTTCGAAGCGTCGATTGGCGAGCTAGTGATTTCCCAAGCGATCTGCTGATGACCCTTTAGCGGGCATGCGCCGCCAGATGAAATGTCCGCTGCAGAACCGCGAAGGGGTGGCCAAAACATCGCGGGCCGGTAGTTGCGCTTTGTCTTTTTTTCGCTCAGAATCGAGCGGAAGGATGTGGGCTATTCACCCTTTCGTGTGGAATGCGAATTTGCGGCTTCTGGTAGCATCGGTAGCTTTTAAACTTTCTATAAGAAAAGGGAGTTTCTAGCATGATTCGAAGCGATAACACGATTTCTCGGCGGATCAGGTGGGTTGCCGGAGCCTTCGCGGCTCTTGCGGTGCTGCCCTCGGTTGCGGTTAAGCTCCAGGCGCAAGAAAAGCCCAGCGTGCCCTGGGTGGCGCCGGCCGACGCGCGAGCAGTGAAAAATCCGGTCAAGAAAACTCCGGATGTCTTGAAAGCCGGCCAGGAAACCTTCCGGGAAAACTGCGAAGTTTGCCACGGCCCCAAAGGGGACGGTACGGGGCCCACGGCGAAGACTCTGACCGTTAAGCCTGCTAATTTCACCGATTCTAAAATGATGGCCGCCGAAACCGATGGCTCGCTGTTTTGGAAGATGAGCAAGGGCCGCGGTGCGATGCCCGCGTGGGAGGATCAATTGTCTGACACCGAGCGCTGGCAGCTGGTGGTCTACATTCGCAGCCTCGGCACCAAAACAGCGGGCGCCGAGAAGTAGCCCCCCGCATAGACTCACTTTTTCAATGCCTTCCAGTCCTAGCGCGCCGCTAGGGAGAATTCCCGGGCGGCGTGCTTTTTTTTACGTGGGAAGAGCGCAGCCTAAATTACGGGTGTTTGTGAAAAACGCGCTTCCGGACGTCGGGCCAGAATTCCTCGAAGGCATTTGCCGCCATGCGTCCCGCAAAGCCTTCCGCCGTTCGCAGAATCGCGTCGTGGGTGTTCGCTTCGCTATCCACGCGCCAGCTATTGGAAAGAAAATTGTTGCCCGAAATTGCCAGGTAACGCCCGTACGCCGGGCCGAAGTTGCCATCATCGCGCCGGGCCATAAAGGTCAGCCGGACCACGTTTCCAACCCGGGATTTGAAAGGGCGCTCGGGGACGCGAAAGTAGCGCGGATCCTCGTGCAGCAAAATCCGGCGCCCGTTTCGATGGCATTCCCGGTGACGATTCCGGTCAGGCGCATCCCGTAGCGGTCTGCGAATCCGCCCCAATGCGGCCCATACTCCTTCGGCCGGTCGACGGCCGTGCCGAAAGCCGAGGTAAACAGTCCTCCCGTCAGATGTATCGGTCCCAGCGTGTTGGTGACCAGCCATCGGAGCCGCTGATTGGCCGTGATCGGTGAATAGCGCGCGTTCTCTGTGCGGGACTGCAGCGGAGTGAAGATCGAAGCGGGACTAGATGGCGCCGAGTCATCGGCCCGATCCGGGGTGGTGGTTTGAGCGCTGGCCGAAGTCACGGCAATCGCCCCAATCACAAATAGCAGCAGGGACGACAGACCATGCCCGTGGCGGCCAATCCACTTATGTCGCATCCTTAAAATATTCGCTTTCGGCAAAAGGTTAGGGTCGCCACCAGCGGGCAGAAGCGATTTCACTATAGGCGATCGCCTGCCGCACATGAATACAGCTTTCTACCCGAGAAGTGCTCTGATCGGTTGCGCGCCGCAAGGGTCGATCTTCCCGGGCTGCCTGGCGGTGCATGCTCGTCCGGGCGTGGTAAGGTAGTAGCTTCGCTGCAGCTCCGGCGCACAAGGGAATGACCTCCAAGTTACCATCGGTCGTAATTGTCGGGCGCCCCAATGTGGGCAAGTCGACCCTGTTCAACCGGCTCACCGGCTCTCGCCGGTCCATTGTGACCAACGAACCCGGAATCACACGAGACCGCATCTACGGACGGGCCGAATGGGACGGGCGGGAGTTCGAACTGGTCGACACGGGCGGCATCGTCCCTGAAGACAAAGCTGGTATCCCCCGCGAAATTTTGCGCCAGGCCCGGGTGGCCATTGATAGCGCCTCGCGCGTGGTTCAAGTCGTTGATGGCCGCTCAGGCCCCGTGCCGCTCGATGCCGAGTTGGCGCAATTGCTGCGCCGGGCAGGCAAGCCGCCCGTGCTGGCAGTCAACAAGGTGGACTTGCCCAAGCAGGCGGAGCTTGCGGCGCAGTTCTACGAGCTCGGTGATGAAGTTTTTCCCATCTCGGCGGAGCACGGTTTTGGCATTGATACGCTGCTTGATTCGCTGACCCATGATTTTCCTGTCGGTCAGACGGTGCAGGCCAGGCCGGACATCAACATTGCGATCATCGGCCGCCCGAACGTTGGCAAATCGACTCTCCTCAACCAGCTCGTGGGCGCCGAAAGATCGATCGTCTCGCCCGAGCCGGGCACGACGCGCGACGCGGTTGACACCGTGGTCGAACGCCACGGGAAAACCTACCGTTTCCTGGACACCGCTGGAATTCGCCGCAAGGGCAAAACCAAGCTCATCGCCGAAAAGCTGAGCGTGATCATGGCGCGCCAGCATCTTGAGCGCGCCGACATCGCCGTGCTCATCGTCGATTCTTCCCTGGGCGTTACTTCCCACGACGCGACCATCGCGAGTTATGCCGAGCAGTCCGGACGCTCCGTGATCGTGGCAATGAACAAATGGGATCTGGCTCTCGAAGCGGCCCAAGAAAAAGCGGCCCGGGAAAAGAAGGCGGGCGGAAAAGGCGCGGGCGGCAATCCAAGCAAGCTGCTCGCCGATTACGAGCCGATCGTGCGGAACAAATTGAAGTTTCTTGCCTATGCTCCGATTGTTTTCATCTCGGCGCTCACAGGCGAGCGTGTCGAAAAGCTGTACACGACGATCGACCGCGTTGCCGAGGCGCGCAACCGCAGGATCTCAACCGGTGAGCTCAACCGCTGGCTGGCGAACGTGGACCTGGATCGCGGAACGTCCCCTGCGAGCCGTCAGGTAAAGATTTACTACCTCACCCAGGCCGCGACGGCGCCGCCCACCTTCGTCCTGTTCACCAATCAAACCAAGCCGTTGCACTTCAGCTTTCAGCGTTTCCTTGAGAACCGCCTTCGCGACGCCTTCGATTTTGCGGGCACGCCCATCCGTTTCACCCAGCGCCTGAAGAAGCGCGAAAGCCGTGAAATGCGTGATCCGCAAAGGGCCCCCGTGGTGCATCGGGCACGAAAGGCGCGCAAGAAGCGCTGACAGTTCAAAACTCGGTCGTCTGGGGGGGCCGGCGGGAGCCTGGGGCCCTGAAAGTAGGCGCCGGCACGGCTGCCGGTGTGCATTCTCCGTCCTCGATAGCCCACCACAACCAGGTGAACAGAAAGCGCTCCCAAACTGCCTCTTATTCACAGCCCGGGGTTGACACCGCGCGAAATCGGCCTAGGATACCAAAAAGACATGGCGACCGCCGCACAGCCCGCTTCCGAAATTCCGGAGAAGGCCCTTTTCCGCATCGGCGAAGTAAGCCGTCTGACATCGACCAAAACTTTCGTTTTGCGTTTCTGGGAAAGCGAATTCCCCGCGCTCCAGCCCGTAAAAAGCCCCAGCGGCCACCGCCTCTACCGCCGCGAGGATATCGAGACCGTCTTTGAAATCAAGCGCTTGCTCTATGAAGAAGGTTTTACAATCGCCGGTGCGCGCAAGCACCTGGTGGAAAAACAAAGTATGGGTGCCGTCGAGTCCGCTCTGGGCGACGTGGCCTCGCCTGGTCCTCGACCTGTCCTGCCCCCACCGGCGCGGCCCGATCCCGCCAGCCGCCTTAACCGCAAGCTGCTCGAGGACTTGCGCGAAGAACTGCTGGCCGCCTTGACCCTCCTCAAACACGAGTGATACGCTCAGTAACACCGTAACCGTCGGGACGTGGCGCAGCCTGGTAGCGCGCACGCTTGGGGTGCGTGAGGCCGCTGGTTCAAATCCAGTCGTCCCGACCATTTCTGCCACCTCTTCCAGGTTCAGAGTTAACAGTAGGTCCCATTTTGCGGCGGCCGCGGTTCCGCATTCCACTTCCCGATGTAGACTAGAGAAGCAGGGTCGAACTTCACGGAAATCGATGGCACCGCACATTCTGGTTACCAATGATGACGGGATTCACGCGCCGGGATTGCGCGCGCTCGTGAACGAACTGGGCGAAATCGGCACCGTGACGGTCGTCGCGCCGTCGCAGGAGCGCAGCGCCGCGGCGCAATCGCTGACGCTTCGCCAGCCAATCTACTGCGAGCAGATCGCGGAACGCGAGTTTGCGGTCGACGGCACACCGGCCGACGCCATGATTCTGGCGTTCCATACCTTGCTAAAAGAAAAACCCGATATCGTCGTTTCGGGAATCAACCCTGGCGGAAACTTGGGCGAGAATGTGTATTATTCCGGAACCATCGGTGCCGCGATGGAAGGGGCCATCAACCGCACCCCCTCGCTCGCGGTTTCGGTGGCTTTCCGCGGAAAAGGTTTCGATTTCGCTCCTGCGGCGCGGTTTACCCGCAGCCTAGTGCCGGTGGTCTTAAAAGAAGGCCTGCCAAAAGGTGTGCTGCTCAATATCAACGTCCCGCAGCCCTGGAACGGCGAAGTGCGCTTCACGCGCCAGTCTTCGAAGATTACGCGCAACCTGCTGCAGCCGGGAACCGATCCTCGGGGCCGCCGCTACTATTGGCTGCATGAACAGCAACTCACCGAAGGCATCGAACCAGGCACCGACCACGCCGCCATCCGCGACGGAGCCATTTCCATCACGCCCCTGGTACTTGACCACACCCATGCCGCCTCGCTCAATCACCTCTCCCATTGGACCAAAGCCCTGGAAGAAGTTTCCCATCGCTGAATTCTACTGCTGCTCGCGTCGCTAGGGCCGGTCCATCGGCCCCGGCTGGATTTATCGGAAACCGATAGAACCCAAGCCTCCTGCTTGTGTGCTATTTTAGATTTTCGTTTTTTGCTCCAAGACACCATCATTCATGCCCCCCAAAGCAGCCGTCGCCAAACCCCAGGAAATCACAGTCGAGGGCATCTTCGGCCCCGGAGGCCTACTGGCATCGAGCCATGCCGGATACGAATTCCGCCCCTCTCAGCTTGAAATGGCGCGCATCGTGGAACAGGCTTTCGAGCGCCATCAGCACGCCGTAATCGAAGCAGGCACGGGAACAGGGAAAACCCTCGCCTACCTGATCCCGGCGATCCGCAGCGGTCGCCGCGTGGTCGTTTCCACCGCGACGAAATCCCTCCAAGAGCAGCTCTTTCAGAAGGACGTTCCCTTTCTGCAGAAGTACTTCGCCCCGAACCTGAAGGCCGCCCTCATGAAGGGCCGCGCCAATTTTCTCTGCCGCCAGAAAGTCGGTCAGATGCAAGGCCAGCCGGTTCTGAAGGGCATGGACGAAATGGACTGGTTCGCGCAAATCGGCGACTGGTCCAAGCTCACCGAAACGGGCGATCGCAGCGAGCTCACCTTTCTTCCCGACGACGCCGAACTCTGGAATCGCATCGACGCCCGCAGCGATCTTTGCGGCGGCCAGAAATGCCCCGAATTTCAGCGCTGTTTTGTCACCGCCATGCACCAGCGCGCCCAGCAAGCCGATCTAATCATCGTCAATCACCATCTGTTCTTTGCCGATCTGGCCATCCGCCAGGACGATTTCGGCTCGATTCTTCCGGAATACTCCGCGGTGGTGTTTGACGAAGCCCACGAAATCGAGGACGTTGCGAGCGACTACTTCGGCCGCCAGATTTCCAGCTACCGTTTCGAAGAGCTCGCGCGGGACACCGAAAGCGCGCTGCGCGTCCTGCGGATCGAGGCGCCGCCGTTGCGGAAGCATCTGGCCCGCGTGCGCGAGCGCGGCCGCAGCTTCTTTGAAACGTTTGCTGAGCGCGAAGGCCGGTTCCCGTTTGGGCCCGCCGAGCGCCAAGCGTTTCTTGAGCGCAACCGAGAAGCCTATGATCAGCTCTGCTCCGCCATAAAACGCCTGGAAGCCGAGCTTTCAGCACTCAGCCCCAAGCCGGAAGAGGTGATCACGCTGGCGCGCCGGGCGTCAGAAGCGCGTCGCGAGCTTTCCTTCCTCCTCGAGAGCGAAGAAAAGAGCTACGTCTACTGGTACGAACGCCGCGGCCGCGGTGTTTTTCTCGCGGCGACTCCCATCGATGTGAGCCAGATTCTCCGCGAACAGCTTTTCGAGCGCTTCGACACGGTGGTGCTGACCTCCGCGACGGTCGCCGTGGCCGGCCGCTTCGATTACCTGAAGCAGCGCTTGGGCGTCCTGCCCGCCAAGGAAGTCGTGCTGCCTGCGGAATTCGACTTTCGCGAGCAGGCCCTTCTCTACATTCCAAGGTCCATGCCCGATGTGCGCCAGGCGTCCTTTTCCGCCAGCGCCGCGCAGGAAATTGCAAGCCTGCTTGCAATTTCCCAAGGCCGGGCCTTCTGCCTGTTCACCAGCTACGCGCAGATGCGCGACGTCTTTGAGCGCGTAGCCGCCAAGGTGTCTTTCCCGCTGCTGCTGCAGGGAACCGCTCCGCGCTCGATCCTGCTCGATCGCTTCCGCTCGACTCCCCACGCCGTCCTGTTCGCCACCTCCAGCTTCTGGCAAGGCGTTGATGTCCCCGGCGCGCAGCTTTCCTGCGTGATCATCGACAAGCTACCCTTCGCTGTCCCGAGCGACCCGATCGTCGCCGCCCGCGTCCGCGCGCTTCAGGAGGACGGCCGCAACCCCTTCGCCGAGTATCAAATCCCGGAAGCCGTTCTGGCTCTGAAACAGGGCTTCGGCCGCCTGATCCGCACCAAAACCGACCGCGGCATTCTCGCCATCCTCGATAACCGCATCCAGCGCATGCAATATGGTAAAATTTTTCTCGAGTCCCTGCCCGAGTACTCGACCACGCAGGATCTCGCCGAAGTGGTGCGCTTCATGGAAAATCATCCCCACTAGTGTCTTTTCGATAAGGGTCGTGCATGTACGAAGTCAGCGTCGATGAGATCATTTGCAGCCGCGCATAACCTCCGCAACTATCACGGAAAATGCGAGAACCTGCACGGCCACAATTACAAGGTGCGCATCGCCCTGACCGGCGAGGAACTCGATCTGACCGGGCTGCTCTATGATTTCGTCCAGCTGAAGCAGCGCCATCCAAGCCGTGATCCGGTCGCTTGACCACGTTTACCTGAACGAGTTTCCCCCGTTCGATGTCCTAAACCCGTCGGCCGAAAATATCGCGCGCTATATTTACGACGAGACCGCCAAGCAGCTTCCTAAAGCGCCCAATGGCGCGGGCATCGCGAGCGTCACCGTTTGGGAATCCGAGGTGACCGCAGCTACCTACCGCCCTTAGGCGGAGCGGCGTTCGCCTGGTGGTAACTTTCGACATGCCTGCTGCGTCAGACCATCCAAGGGCCCGGTGAGGGGAAGCCCCTCGCGCGGCGATTTCGCAGATCCGCAGGCGCGCCACGGGATGAACGAAATCGGAGTTTGTAATATCGAGTCGCCGCGACTATCATTTTGCGCGCGATAGCGGTTTGGCGGCGGGTGATCAGGCCTGCGGGTTCGCCAGGCTGCGAGTGGGCTCAGGTCGCCGTTCGAAGGCCTATCGCCTAGCAGGTACCAGTTGCGCGATAATGGTTTAACTGCATCTTATAGCTGGAGGAGACAACTACATGAGACGCCACATGCGACGATTGATTCCCGTTTGGGCAGCGCTCGCCCTGGTTCTTGCAACGGCCCAAATCGTGGCCGCGCAGGGGTCCACTCGAGTCGATGGTCAGGTCATGGATATCCAAGGCAATCCTTGGATCGACGTTACCGTCGAGATCAAGAATCCTGACACCGGCCAGACGTTCACCCTGAAGACGGACAAGGGCGGACATTTCAGTCAGCTTTTGCCGCGCGGAGGAATCTACACGCTCATCCTCACCAACGAAAAGGCCAACCTGAATTACAGCGAGAAGCATTCGATCAACGATGGCCAGACCAACAGCATTACGATCAATTTCAAGGAAATCGTCGAGTCTCAGAAGACCGCCAACGCCGAAGACGCCAAGAAGGCTGAAGAGCAGGCCAACGC
The DNA here is from genome assembly GCA_963718485.1 of uncultured Acidobacteriota bacterium. Lineage (GTDB taxonomy): Bacteria > Acidobacteriota > Terriglobia > Acidiferrales > UBA7541 > Palsa-295. Next base: position 9,518 of record CAVQZU010000001.1, on the reverse strand, counting down.
CTTCAAAAACATGAAGGCTCACTTCGATGCCGGCATCGCGGCCATGAATGACTCAAACCAGGTGCGCCAGCAGCTGGCATCCGCCTCGGCCGATCAGAAGTCGGCTCTGCAGGACAAGCTCAAGGCGGACGGCCAAACGGCGGTCACCGAGTTCTCGCAGGCCGAGCAGGGCGCCAACGCCAAGGACGTCAAGAACCACGCCTTGATTCTTGCGAATCTGGGACAAGCCTATGATCTGGCCGGGGATTTTCCGAACGCGGCCACTTCCTATCAGAAGGCCGTCGATCTCCAGCCGCAGCCGACATATTACGTCAGCCTGAGCACCGCCCTGGCGAAAGCCGGAGCCGCACAGAATGATCCTGCCGCCACTTCGCAGAAGGTTACCGACGCCGGTGCGGCTTGCGACAAAGCTGCCGCCCTTGATCCCACGACCGCTGGAACCTGCTGGAAGAACATCGGAATCGTTCTCAACAATAAAGGCGACTTGAAAGACGCCGTGGTGCCTTTCCAGAAGGCCAGCCAGGCCAATCCGAAGGATGCCCAAACCTGGTTTCTGCTGGGCAGCGCCTACACCGGTATGATCGACACCAAGCAGGAAGGCGACAAGGTGGTCTACATCGTTCCTCCCGGCACGGCCGACGCCTATCAGAAGTGCATCGACGCCGATCCGAATGGTCCCTACGCGCCCCAAGCCAAGGCGGCTCTTGACAACATCGCGCAGCTGAGCGGCGGCGTGCAGACGCAGCTTGGCTCTGACCCCAGCGCCAAGAAAAAGAAGAAGTAAGACAACCGCTCCGCCTGGAGCGCGGTGAAGGCTGCACCGGGGAAAGACTTTTTCCTCAGAGATTTTTTCCGGTGCAGCGTTTCGCTCTCGACCCGAACCTGTGACAGTGTTATTCTCGCGCACGAAAGCCGAGGGAATGCAGGTGCATGAAGCAGAATCAGGGCGTTTCAAGAGCCAGCGCAGACGCAGCGAGCGAATTTCGCAGTCACTTCCTTTGGTCATTCGCGGTATGGATCTTCTGGGCCAGCCCTTTGAAGAACGCACCGTTACTCTCAGTTACAGTCTTCACGGCTGCCGCTATTCCTCCAAGCATCATCTGCCGCAAAACGCTTGGGTAACTCTGGAAGTTCCGCAAAGCGGTGAAATTCGCAACGTTCGCGCGCGCGTCGCCTGGAGCCAGCGGCCGCAGTCGGTGCGCGATTTCTTCCAGGTGGCCGTGGAGCTCGAACGGCCTGCAAATATTTGGGGGCTGGATTTCCCCCCCGGGGACTGGGGCTTGGAAATTCCCCTCTCCTCTTCGGCTTCCGAGGAGCGGCAGTTCGGTGAGAACTTCGCCACCAACGACAGCTCGCCAATCATTGGCGATATCGAGGGTAGTATGCCCGACCGACCTTTTGATTCCTCCTTCAACTCTTCCCTGGGGTCCGCAGAAGAATTCTCGCAACAGGGCGGCGCGTTTTCCTCCGGCCAGCAGTTTGCGTCCGCAGCCTCGCAGGCGCGCCATCCGGATCCGCTCTGGCGCGATCTGAACGAGGACCTTCGCCGCCAGGCCAGGGAGGCGGTGGAAGCGGCGGCGGCCAGCGTCGCAGACGAGATCCGCGGCACCGTCGAGGAAGTCCATCAGAGACAGCTGGCGACCGCCGAACAGTTCTTCCAGACCTGGAAGGAAGAATTCGAGCGCACCCAACGCGGCGCGCAGGATGATTTTTCCGAGCAGTTGACCGCGCGCCAGGAAAGTTTCCTGAACGGTTTGAAGCTGAAGTTCGAAGAGGGCTTTAGCGAAGCGCGGCAGTTGCTTGAGGAACTAGATCAAAAAGCCCAAACCGTCCGTCTCCAAGCGGCATCGGTGACCGAGGAATCTGCTCCCACCGAACCCGGGCTTCGGCCCCAGCACAGGAATGGCTGGCCGCCCCCGGTCGAATCCACACCGGAAGAAGTTGCTTCGAGGGCGCGCTGGAACGAGCGCCTCGATTTGGAAATGGCCATCGCGCAGTCGCAGTGGAATGAGCTTCTGCAGTCATCGCTTGATGGCGGCATCCAGCGCCTGGCGGCCCAGTTATCCGAGCATTCCAGAGAAGTTCTGCGAAGCGCCGAACAGAAGCTCTCGGAACGTTTCGAAGAGCTTCGCCAGCCTTTGGCCGAAACCACCTCCGAGGCTCGCCAGGTGCTGAACGGCATGCGCGCGGAGCTCGAGGAAGAAATGTCGCAGGCGCGCGAATCCCTGGGAGATATCGAGCAGGTCGCCGGAAGGATCAAGGATTATTCGGCGCAGCTGGAGTCTTCCGGTCACGATACCCTGAACGAACTTCACCGCCGCCTTGAAAATATCCTGGAGACGCAAAGCGAAGAACTCAATCGCCGCGCCGAACATCTGGTCAATGGCCTCTCGCAGCGCTTGCAGCCCACCATCGAAACTCTGGGTCACCAATTGGTCGAGCGGACCATCGCCGAAGTGGAAGCGAAGATTGCACCGCGGCTCGAACGCGTGCCGGAATTGATCCGGGAGCTCTCCTCGCGCGAAATTCAAGCCGAGGAAAGCCTGCGGCTGCATCGCGAACGCCTGCGTCAGGTCGCTGAGAACAACCAGCGCGAAGTGGCGGCGCAAATGGCTGCGGCGCTCTCGAACCTGCAGGGGAATTTTGAATCCGTGGCAAAAGACGTCCTCGCAAGGTGGAATGACGAACTGAACGCCAGCGGCGCCCGGGCCTCCCAAACAGCGTCGGAAACGATCGGCCAAGCTTCCGAATGGTTTCAGCAGGAGGCGCGCGCGCGATTGCAAGTGGTCGTTGAGCAATCGCTCGCCGCCGCGGGGAACAACTACGATGAGCTGGGGTCACAGTCTGCCCAGCGGTTTGCCGATGACCTTGTCCGTCGCTCGTCTGATTCGGTCGCCGAAGCGAAGAATCAGATCGAACATGCTGCCTCGGATTTTGCCGCGCGCACCCGTTCCCAGTTGGACGAGGCGGCGCAGTTTGCGGCCTCCTCGTTCGGCGAAGTGCTCCGCAGCATTTCTGACCGCGAAACCCAGCAGTTCGCGCAGGCCTCCCAGAACACCGTCGAGGAGCGTACCCGCGAATTAGATCTTTCCGTCGAGCAGGCTTTGGGGAATTTCTCGGCTAGCGCCGAAGCCTCTGTCGGCGAGCTCCGCAATCGAATGGCTGCCGAGGTTGAATCCGGCGTCTTGCAAGGCCGCCAGGCCTTGGCTGGGGAATTGGCGTCGCTGAGCGATCGATTCGCCACCGAGCGGGAGATCCGCCAGCAGGAGTGGTCCCAGGGCCTGGACCAGTTGAGCCAGGACGCAACCGCAAGACACCACGAGCGTCTGCAGACCGCCGCTGACTCCTGGATTGTATCGTCTGTGCGTCGCCTCAACGAGCACGGTCAAAACACGATGGAATCGCTGATGCGCATGACCGACCAGGCCCTGCGCGATTCCTGCTCCAAGGTTTTTGAAAATCTCGCCGAAATGATGCGGGACCGCGGCGCCAATGCGGCCGGAACGGGCGCCTTCGTACCCCTAGCCGCGCACGAATCAGCCGAAAACACGACCGCCCAATAATCCTGCCGCGACGCTGGCGGATTTCTATTTCTCTCCCACCACCTCGCGGACGCAGTTTGCGACGTAGGCGATCTGTTCGCTGCTAAGCCCTGGAAATACCGGCAAGCTCAACACCCGTTCGCAGGCGCGTTCGGCATGCGGAAAGGTCCCTGGCGGATAGCCGATCGACGAATACGCCGGCTGCAAGTGGACCGGTCGCGGGTAGTGAACCACGGTCTCGATTTCCCGCGCATTGAGCTGCGATAGGACCGCGTTGCGGTTGCTCGCGTAAATGACGAATTGGTGGTAGACGCACTCATCTCGCGGATCATCGATGGGGATCTCCGCTCGGATGCCTGCCAGCCGGTGGCGATACTCCCGCGCAACTTCCTGGCGCTTGGCCGTCCACGCGTACAAGCGCCGAAGTTTGATGCGCAGTATCGCGCCTTGAAAACCATGCATGCGGTAGTTGTAGCCGACGAATTCGTGCTCGTAGCGGGCGGTCTGCCCGTGCGAGCGGGCACCGCGCGCGAACTTGGCGATCTGGTCGTCGTTGGTGGTCAGGGCGCCGCCTTCTCCATAGGCGCCCAGGTTCTTGGTGGGATAGAAGCTGAAGGCCCCGGCGTGTCCAAGGCCCCCGACCCGCTCGCCACGATAGCGCGCGCCGTGCGCCTGCGCGGCATCTTCCAGAATGCGAAGTTTGTAGTGCTCCGCCACCGCCCGGATGGCCTCCATGTCCGCCGGCCGCCCATACAGGTGAACCGGCAGAATGGCGCGAGTGCGCGGAGTGATGGCGCGTTCGAGCAGCTTGGGATCGATATTCGCCGTGGCCGGGTCGATGTCCACGAGCACCGGGCGTGCTCCACAGTAAGTGATCGCTTCGGCGGTCGCCAGGAAAGTGTTTGGCGTCGTGATCACTTCATGGTCGGCCTGTACGCCGAGCGCGAGCAGCCCTAGGTGCAGAGCGGCGGTCCCGTTTGCCAGGGCCACGCAATGCTTGGTGCCGCAAAAATCCGCGAACTCCCGCTCGAAGGCCTCCACTTCTTCTCCCAGAACGAATGCTGACTTCTGGCAAACGCGGTCGAGTGCCGTGAGTATCTCCTCGCGGAGCTCGGCATATTCTGCTTTCAAATCCAGGATAGGAACTTTCATCAGTGGCCCTTTTGTCCGGACCTTATTCTACACGGCCTCAGGGAACAATCCGGAGTTGCCGGTGGGCGCAAAAAGCGGGTGTGCTCGGGCGGTGAGCGCGCGGCAACCGAGACGTTGTTGGCGTTTTAGATTTAATGTGCGCCGCGCCCGGCGGCGCGACTCCTCCCCTGTGCGCTTCACTGCCCATCTGTCTGCGCGGCCGATCCGCAACCTTTTTTGAGCGTCATTTGCGAGGAGCAAGCTTTAACGGGGAAGCGCTCGGCCGAAGATAGCTAGAACCTACCCGCACCCTTGTGATATAGAAAGGTCCCCGTCCGCGATGCATGGGTCGTCGCAGTGCGATGCCCTGGGTATGTGGATATGTTAATTATGGAGTGGAGGCCATTATGAATTTCGATTTCCGGACGATCCCGGGACTGCCGGGCCCTGCCGGGCTGCGCGGCTTTGTCCTCGCCATCTTTGCCGCTGTTCTACTATCGGCCGCGCCATCGGGAAGCATAGCCCAGGGCAACAATCAGCCTGAAGCGAAAGATATGAAACTCGTTGGCTATAGCGACCTGCAAGGCAGAAGCGCCTATCAGCCCAGCATTGAAAAGCAGGGCAACCGCTACATCGCCTACATCGGCCATCACGCCGGAAAAACCCTGAACCCGCTGAGCGGCAAAGAAGAGATCAATGGCACTTCGATTCTCGACGTCACCGATCCCAGCCATCCGAAATACCTGGCGCATATTCCCGGTGAGCCGCCCCCTCCGCAAGCGCGAGGTGAGGCCGGGGGCGCCCAAATGACGCGCGTCTGCACCGGATTGCCGCACGCGGACAAGAGTAAATTTTTTCTTCTGCGCAGCTACGGTAACTCCGCCCATGAAATCTACGATGTGACCAATCCTTCCACCCCAACCCGCATCGCGGCAATCGGCGGCGACCTCCGCGACACTCACAAGAGCTGGTGGGAATGCGACACCGGGATTGCCTACCTTGTTTCCGGCGTGCCCGGATTGGCGCGCCGTGCGCATGATGCAGGTCTATGACCTGAGCGATCCCAGCCATCCCGTGTTTATCCGCAACTTCGGCTTGCCCGGCCAGCAGCCCGGCTCGACCGGGCCCCGCCCAGCGATCTTCACGGCGCTATGTCGACCGGACCCGCCGGCCACCGCCTCTATCTGGCATACGGAACCACTCGCAACGGGGTGCTGCAAATCCTCGATCGCGACAAGCTGCTGAACGGCCCCAAGGAGCCGACCGACGAGAATCTCAGATATCCGCAAATTTCGCGCGTCGATCTGCCTCCCGATGTGGGCGCGCACACCGCATTCCCTTTGCTGGGGATTAGCGCCCCTGAATATGCCAACTTTAAAGTGGGCAAGGTGCGTAATTTCGTCGCCCTCACCGCCGAAACAACCGACAACGAATGCCAGCAACCGCGCCAGATGGTGCGCTTCTTTGACATCACCGACGAAGCCATGCCCCTGGGCGTTTCCACTTGGACCGTGCACGAAGGCGCCGAAGATTTTTGCGCTCACGGCGGCCGCTTCGGCACGCACTCCTCGAACGAGAATATGACCCCCATCTATTATGACCGCGTGCTCTTCATCGCCCACTTCAATGCCGGCGTGCGCGCAATCGATGTTCGCGATCCTTTTTTCCCGAAGGAAATTGCCTATTTCATCCCGCCGATCACCGACAAGACCGACAAGCGCTGCGTCGGCACCGGCGCCGAGCAGCACTGCAAAATCGCAATCCAAACCAATAACGTGGAAGTGGACGACCGCGGCTACATCTACATCGTCGACCGAGCCAACACCGGCATGGACATTCTCGAACTGTCTGGCGAAGCGCGCGCGATCGCCAACCTTCCGTGAGCAAAGAAAAGAAATGTCCCGCCTGAGCTGGCGCCAGGGGTAGAATCACTCCACTGCTGATCAAAGCCGGAGGTGCAACGGGCATGCCAAGCGCACAAAAAAGGACGAGTTTGCTGCTGAAGCGCGGCGCAACGGTCGCCGGCCTTCTGCTGCTCGCCTGGCCCGCCGTGCGGGCGCAGTATCCTTCCTCCTCGCAGGTGAACAAAAAGGACGCCATCACCGTCCTGCTCGAAGACTACGCCAGCGTCCCGCTTTCGTCCCCGCTGGCAGGAACCTACCCGCCGCCCATCAACTACCACGGCCAGATCGGACGCGTGAACTCGTTGCGATCCGAGCCTGCGAACGCCCCCAAGGCCGCGTCGCGCTTCTTTGTAATCGACGCCAGCGCCATCCTCTACCTTCTGGATAAGGATTCCAAGACTTTCACGCCCTACCTCAACTTCGCCGAAATTTTCCCGAAGTTCGACAGCGCGAAAGGCAACGCCGCTGGCATCGTCTCCATTGCCTTTGATCCCGAGTACGCCAAGAACGGCAAGTTCTATACCGTGCACACCGAAGACCCCGCGAAGCCAGGCTCGGCGGTGCCGACAAACGCCCACTTGCCCGCACTGGACCTCAATGGCTACACCACGACGCCCTCGCTCAATCCCCCCGCCGGGCCTGCGTGCTGCGAATCTGTCCTGGTCGAATGGACCGACAAGAATATTGGCAACGCCACCTTCGAAGGCACTGCCCGCGAAATTCTGCGAACCGGCACCACCTTCACGCGCCATCAGATGGACGACCTGGTGTTTGATCCCCTGGCGCGCCCGGGCCAACCGGACTACCGGAACCTGTACATTTCCCTCGGTGACGGTGGCGGCGGCGAGACCGCCGGCGACACGCATCCCTTCCCCCAACTCCTCAACGCCGTGCAGGGCAAAATTCTGCGCATCACTCCGGACCTCAATCTGCGCCCTAAAGACATGCTCGGCTCGAACGGCCGCTATCGCATCCCCTCGATGGGCCCGGATCCGAACCCGTTCATCGCCGTCAGCAGCGCGCGCCCGGAAATCTTCGCCTACGGGTTCCGCAACCCGCACCGCATCAGCTGGGACGCGCCCACCAATACGTTCCTCGTCAATGACATCGGCCTCCACTCCTGGGAGGAGATCAACATCGTCACCAAGGGCTCGAATTTTGGATATGCCGAGCGTGAAGGCGGCGAGCAGCTTTTCGTCGGTGGCCCGAATGACGGAAAAACCGGCAGCCAGATCTCTCCAGCCGTTGCTTTCCCGGACCAAGATTTGCTCACCGTAGTGGGAATCGACAAGCCGGTCGCCCCGGTATATCCGGTCGCCGTCTATACCCATAACGAAGGCGACTCGCTCGGCAGCGGCTTTGTGTATCGCGGCAAATCGGTTCCACAATTGGACGGCAAATATGTATTCAACGACATGACCACTGGACGCCTCTTCTACGCCGATCTTCGCGAGATGATCCTGACCCACCGCGAACGCAACAAAACCGCCACCGTACGCGAGCTCGCCATCCTGTACAAGAGCCCCTACGACAACGCGGCACAGCCGGTCGAGCGCCGCATGTTCGATATCGTCGCCGACGCCTACGCGCACAAGGAAGGAATCGGTCATCCCGACGGCGTCGATTCAAAACAGGGCTTGCTCCCCGGTTGGGCCGCCATGACCGGCGGGTGGCGAGGCAAAACCTTCTCGCCAGGCAAAACGGATCCCTACGGAGGTGCATACGGCGGCGGCCGCGCCGATGTCCGCCTAGCCCTCGGCGGCGACGGCGAGCTCTATGTGCTGAGCAAATCAGACGGCATGATCCGCAAAGTCACAGCTCCCGCCGCGGCCGCCTCCAAGCCCGCCGCCGGGAACTGATGGCCGCATGACAGGCGCGTGCTCTTAAGCTGTTATCCCGAGCGCGGTGAGGGATGTGCATTTTTCTTTTCTGACATCCAGGGTGGACAGGTTGTTAGGCCCGATGTAGCAGGCCGGCGCGCACCCTTCTCGGGGATAGGTCAGGTTCCAGAACCTCGTTGCCTTCATACTCTCCACTACCGTTAAGCTCCCACGCCAAACCTGTCGACTCATTCCCGCAGGCGCGGAGCTTGAGTATGAACTCTGCGGCACCGTTCGGGGCGAAGTTCGATTCGACCGCGGCAGCCGCGCCCTCTACGCGGCCGACGGCTCGAACTACCGCCAGATTCCCATCGGCTTGGTGGTCCCGCGCGACGCCGCCGACGTCACTGCCGCCATCGCCGCCTGTAGAAAATTTGCCGCCCCCATCCTGCCAAGAGGCGCGGGCACCAGCCTGGCCGGCCAATCCTGCAACGTTGCCGTCATCCTCGATTTCAGCAAGTACATGAACCAAATCCTGGAAATCGATTCCGAGCAGCGATTTGCGCGCGTCCAGCCCGGCGTGGTTCTGGACACCCTGCGCGCCCGCGCCGAAAAATACCAGCTCACCTTCGCGCCCGATCCTTCCACTCACAGCCGCTGCACCATCGGCGGCATGATCGGCAATAATTCCTGTGGTACGCATTCGCTGCTCGGCGGCAAAACAGTTGACAATGTCGAGGAACTCCGCATCGTCCTAGCCGATGGCACGCAAATGACCGTCGGCGCAGCGCCCGATGCCGACTTCGCGTCCATCCTCCGCCAAGGCGGACGCCGCGCCGAAATTTATGCCCAGCTCCGCGCCCTCCGCGATCGCTACGAGCCGCTGATCCTGTGCCAAATTCCCTCAAATCCCGCGCCGGGTCTCCGGCTACAACCTTGACGAACTCCTGCCCGAGGCGGCTTCCACATCGCCCGCGCCCTGGTCGGCAGCGAAGGCACTTGTGCGACGGTGCTGGAAGCCAAAGTAAAACTGATTCACAGTCCGCAGCACCGCAGCCTGGTAGGCCTGACCTACCTGGACGCTTTCGAGGCCGCCGACCACGCGATGGAAATTTAGAATT